>CAZFIV010000012.1:42357-116780 GCA_964519665.1 uncultured Myxococcales bacterium | reverse complement strand
CCGGAGGTGCTCTAGTCATGGCGGCGAAGATCAAGAAGGGCGACACCGTCGAGGTGATCGCTGGAAAAGACAAGGGGGCGACCGGCAAGGTGCTCGAGGTCTTTCCGGCCGAGAACCGGGTCATCGTAGAGGGCGTCAATATCCAGAAGCGGCATATCAAGCCGCAGGCGCGGCCGTCGATGCCCGAAGGGGGCATTCTCGACCGACCGGGCAAGATCCACGTGTCGAACGTCCGGTTCTACTCGACGAAGCTCGATAAGGGTGTCCGAGTTGGCTTCGCGATCAACAGTAACGGCTCCAAGGTGCGCGTCGCTCGCGGGCAGGGCAACGACGAGACGGTTCTCGACTAGGAGGCTTGACCGATGGCCAAAGAGAAGAAGCAGCAGGGCAAAGACAAGGCCAGGGGAAAAGAGAAGGGTGGCAAGAAGAAAGGTGGGGCTGAGGTCCTTCCCGAGCAGAAGCGCCCTTACCCTCGGCTGTGGACTCAGTACCGTGAAACGGTTGCGCCTCAGCTGAAGAAAGACCTGAACCTGAAGTCGATCAGCCAAGTGCCGAAGATCGAAAAGATCGTGATCAACATGGGGCTTGGGGAAGCCATCTCGAACAACAAGGTGCTCGAGTTGGCGGTCGATGAGCTGGAGGCGATCACGGGCCAAAAGGCGGTCGTGACCAAGGCGAAGAAGTCGGTCTCGAACTTCAAGCTGCGGGAAGGGATGCCGATCGGGGCCATGGTCACGCTGCGTCGAGCCGTGATGTGGGAGTTCTTGGACCGGCTCATCAACGTCGCGCTGCCTCGACAGCGCGACTTCAAGGGCGTGTCCGACAAGGCGTTCGACGGCCGGGGTAACTATACCCTGGGCTTGAAAGAGCAGATCATCTTCCCGGAGATCGACTACGACAAAGTCGATCGGGTTCGTGGAATGAACATCTGCGTCGTGACCACGGCCGAAAATGATGAGCAAGGACTGACGCTGCTGCGTGCGCTGGGCATGCCGTTCCGTCGCCGTAACCAGGAACAGGGTCAGGCCGCGGCCTGATATGGAAGACCACCCGGGTCGTGGCCTGACGTGTTGATTGCCGCGCGCCCGAGGGCTTTACGCCAAAAGCAGTCAGGACGCTTCCTGAAACCTTTTGGCCAATGAAGGAGCAGAGATGGCGGGAATGGTAAACGACCCCATCGCCGACATGCTGACGAGGATTCGAAACGGCATCAATGCGCGCCATGTGAAGGTGCCGATGCCGTCTTCGAAGATGAAGGTCCGCATCGCGGAAGTGCTGAAGTCCGAGGGATTCATCGAGGACTACAGTGTCGAGGACGGAATGCCCAAAGTCCTCACGATCAACCTTCGGTACGACCGCAATCGTGACCCCGTGATCACCGGGCTGAAGCGGGTGAGTCGGCCGGCACTACGACAGTACGTGAACGCAGATCGAATTCCGTCGATTCGAAACGGACTCGGTATTGCGATTTTGTCCACTTCCCAGGGGGTCAAGACCGACCGGGAAGCGCGACGGATGCGGATCGGCGGCGAGCTAGTCTGCACTGTATGGTGAGGAGTGAACCATGTCGCGAATTGGTAAGAAGCCAGTCGATGTGCCGGCCGGCGTCAAGATTGAACTCGCCGGAGACGTGGTGAAGGTTCAAGGCCCGAAGGGCAACTTGGAGCGCCGCATCCCGGAGCTGGTCTCGGCAAAGATCGAAGGCAACCAAGTCATCTTCGAACGGGTCAACGAAGAGCGCAAAGCGCGGTCGCAGCACGGCCTGAGCCGTACGCTGGTCGCGAACATGGTCGCCGGCGTGGTGACCCCCTTCAAGCAGTCACTCGAGATCACGGGGGTCGGCTACCGGGCCGAAATGAAGGGCAAGGTCCTCAACCTCCAAGTCGGCCTGTCGCATGATGTGAATCACCCGATTCCCGACGGCGTGGACTGCAAAGTCGACAAACAGACCGTCGTGCACCTCGAGTCGATCGACAAAGAGCTGGTGGGTCGAGTCGCGGCCGAAATTCGGGCGTATCGACCCTGCGAGCCCTATAAGGGTAAAGGTATCAAGTACGTCGGCGAGCGAATCCGGCGCAAAGAAGGCAAGACGGGCAACTAGCCCAGGAAAGGTTGGCGTCATGAAACGCAAGATCAGAAACGAAAACCTGCGGCGCCGACTTCGTCGCGCCTTGTCGATTCGCCGCCGTATCGAAGGCAGCGCGAATCGACCCCGATTGTCGGTCTACCGAAGCGCGAAGCACATCTACGCGCAGCTGATAGACGATATCGGAGGCACGACACTGGCTTCGTCTTCGACCCGGTCGAAGTCTCTTCGGGACGGCGTCAACGGGCTCAAGAAGACCGAAGCCGCGGAGAAGGTCGGGCAGGAGCTCGCCGAGGCGGCGAAAGCCAAGGGCATCGAGGTGGTGGTGTTCGACCGAAACGGATGGCCTTTTCATGGCCGCATCGCGGCGCTCGCCAAGGGCGCTCGGGAGGGCGGCCTGAAGTTCTAGGCCGAAGGATGACAACATGCCTCGACACGAAATTATCAATCCGAAAGAGCTGGAGCTCGTCGATCGCGTCATCCACATCAACCGGGTGGCGAAGGTCGTAAAGGGCGGTCGTCGTTTCTCGTTCTCGGCGCTGGTCGTCGTCGGAGACGGCGAGGGCCACGTGGGCGTCGGGCTCGGCAAAGCCAACGAAGTGCCGGAAGCCATCCGCAAAGGTCGAGATCAGGCCGAAAAGAGCCTGTTCAAGGTGCCGCTGTGGGGGCGCACGATTCCGCACGAGATCATCGGGCGATTCGGGGCCGGGAAGGTCGTTATGCGGCCGGCCCGCCCAGGTACCGGCGTTATCGCGGGTGGTCCGGTTCGCGCCGTCCTCGAGTCGGCGGGCATTCGGGACGTCCTGACGAAGAGCTTTGGCACCTCGAACAAGCACAACGTCGTGAACGCGGCGGTCGAAGCGCTGCGCAATCTTACCACGGTGAAGGAACAGTCGAATCGCCGGTCGGTGGCCACCGATGGTCTCCAGCCGGTCGAGCTCAAGTTCCAGGTTCCCACCGGATTGAGCACCACCTGAGGAGCCCGAGAGATGGCGAGTTTAATTCGAGTGAAGCTCATCCGCGGGTTGAGCAAATGCACCGAGAAGCAAAAGGCGACCCTTCAGGGCCTCGGCTTGCGAAACCGGGAGCAGACCAAAATCCTCATGGATACGGTTCCCATCCGCGGAATGATTATGAAGGTCCAGCACATGCTGGAGGTGGAGCGATTCGACGGCGACGACAGCCTTCGCGACAGCGCGAGGCTCCGCAAGCAGCGGGCGCAGACCTCCTGAGGTCGCGCTGGCCGGCGGCCGGGGGGCAGCGGCGTGATGCCGGAGCCCCTTCGTTGGCCTGCCGCTCGCGTCGACGTATACGTAGCGGACTGAACGTTTGGGTAAGTTTGGTTAAGATTGGGGAAGACCGATGAGTGGGGAACTGAGCAGATTGAGACCCTCCCCCGGCGCTAACCGCCGGCGCAAGCACAAGGGTCGTGGTCGTGCATCGGGCGACGGCAAGCTGGCCGGCCGCGGCATGAAGGGGCAAAAGGCCCGTAAATCCGGAGGCGTACGGCCCGGCTTCGAAGGTGGCTCGATGCCCCTGCAGCGCCGGTTGCCGAAGCGGGGATTCAAGAACCCATTCAGCAAGAACTTTGCTGAGGTTCGGGTTTCTTTCCTGTCCCGCTTCTCCGAAGGAAGCGTGGTCGACTTTGCCGCGTTGCGTGAGGCTGGCCTCGTACGCGGTCGGGTCGACGGGGTGAAGCTGATCGGAAATTCGAGACTGGACGTTCGGGTCGACGTAAAGGTGAATCGCATCAGCGCGGGCGCGCGCGAGGTGGTCGAGGCGGCGGGGGGCAAGGTCGAGCTCATTCCTGACCGAGCCAAGTGGACTCGGCCGGACGCTCGAAAGACCCGGCGTGCAGCGGGCGATGCGCCCAAAGCCGATGGCTGACGGCTCGGCGCTCATTTGAGCAACGACCATTGAGCAACGACGGTGCACTGCAGTCCGAGGGCCGCGCGTTGCTGAAGGAACCGAAGGAAGGTTGAGATGACGGCTTCGTTTGCCAACATCGGGAAAGTGCCGGAGCTGCGGCAGCGGATTCTCTTCACGCTGGCTCTGCTGGCGGTCTATCGGCTGGGGATCTACATCACGGTCCCGGGGGTCGACCGCGAATTGATGCAAAAGCTCATCGCCAGCAAAGACGGCACGCTGTTCGGCATGTTCAATGCGTTCGTCGGCGGAGCCATCTCCCAGGCATCGGTCTTTTCGCTGGGCATCATGCCCTACATTTCCTCGAGCATTATCCTGCAGCTCCTCACGGTCGTGGTTCCTTCCCTGGAGCGACTCTCGAAGGAAGGCGAGCAGGGCCGCAAGAAGATCACTCAGTACACCCGCTATGGAACCATCCTCCTGTCGGTCATTCAGGGCAGCGTGATCGCCCAGAATCTCGAGAGCTTCGACTACCGCGGGCAGATGATCGTTCACACGCCAGGCATCGGGTTCAAGATCATTACCGTCCTGTCCCTCACCGCGGGGACGGCCTTCATCATGTGGCTGGGCGAGCAGATCACCGAACGCGGCATTGGTAATGGTATGTCGCTCATCATTTTCGCGGGTATCGTCTCCGGGCTTCCGGCCGGCCTCTATCGGGTGTGGGAAACCGCACAAACGGGGTCTCTCAAATCGATCGAGCTCATGCTCATCGGGGTCCTTGTCGTCCTGGCCATCGCCTTCGTCGTCTTCGTCGAACGAGGGCAAAGGCGCATTCCGATTCAGTATTCCAAGCGGGTGGTCGGCCAGAAACAGTATGGTGGGCAGTCGACACACCTGCCGTTGAAGGTGAATACGGCCAACGTGATCCCGCCGATCTTTGCGTCGTCGTTGCTCCTGTTCCCGGCCACGGTGGCGGACTTCGTGCCTTTCTTGCAGCCGGTTCAAGCCGCGCTTCAGCCGCAGGCATGGATGTACAACGCCATTTACGGCGGCCTGATCATCTTCTTCACGTTCTTTTACACGTCGGTGATCTTCAATCCGGTCGACGTGGCAGACAACCTGAAGAAATTTGGCGGATACGTGCCGGGCATTCGGCCTGGCAAACGAACGGCTGAATACATCGAACGAGTGGTGACCCGGCTCACGACGGGTGCCGCGATCTATCTGACCGTGGTCTGCATTCTGCCGAACGGCCTTCTGCAGGCGATTCCGCGGCTACCCTTTTACTTTGGTGGAACCGGTCTTCTTATCGTCGTCGGCGTCGCGCTGGATACGGTTCAGCAGATCGAATCTCACCTTATTTCGCGGAGTTACGAGGGTTTCACAGGGACCTCGGGCAAGATCCGCACTCGAAAGACACCGGCGTGACAGATATTAATCCTTTCGGTATCAGGGTCGGATGTGATAGCAACGCCGGCCAAACTTTGGAACGAGGTTGGGACTCATGAAAGTGCGAACGTCGGTCAAGAAGATGTGCCCGAAGTGCAAAATCGTTCGCCGTCGCGGCGTGGTGCGTGTGATCTGTAAAGATGAGCCGAGCCACAAGCAGCGGCAAGGCTAAGGGGAACGACGATGGCACGAATCGCAGGCGTCGACCTTCCACGCAACAAGCATATGGTGATCGCGTTGACCTACATCTACGGCATTGGTCCGAAGGTCTCTCGCGACATTCTCGACAAGTCGGGCATCGAGTACGCGCTCAACTCCGACAAGCTCACCGACCAAGACGTCGCGAAGATTCGCGAAGTTTTGGAGCGGGACTACAAGGTGGAAGGTGACCTCCGCCGCGAAATCTCGATGAATATCAAGCGGCTCATGGATCTGGGTTGCTATCGCGGGATTCGTCACCGTCGAGGATTGCCCGTGCGCGGTCAGCGAACGCACACCAATGCGCGAACCCGCAAGGGGCCTCGCAAGGGCAGCATCAAGAAGAAGTAGGCCCCGCTGAGAAGTGGTGCCGAGGGCATAAACGATGGCAAATCCTCGCAGTCAGAAGAAGAAGGTCAAGAAGAACATCCCGCACGGGGTGGCGCATATCCAGGCGAGCTTCAACAACACGCTGATCACGTTCACCGATCTCGCCGGCAACGCGATATCGTGGTGCTCAGCGGGTTCGAAGGGCTTTCGAG
The DNA here is from genome assembly GCA_964519665.1 of uncultured Myxococcales bacterium. GTDB lineage: Bacteria > Myxococcota > Kuafuiibacteriia > Kuafuiibacteriales > Kuafuiibacteriaceae > JANQQN01. The sequence continues at coordinate 110,636 of CAZFIV010000012.1, read as the reverse complement.
GATCACGGAAGAGCACCCCGTTCGCCGCTCAGGTCGCCGCCGACGAGGCCGCGCGAGCCGCGATGGACAACGGTATGCGGTCTTGCATCGTTTTGGTGAAAGGGCCCGGTTCGGGCCGGGAAGCCGCCCTGCGGGCGGTGTCCGCGGCGGGCATCAAGGTCACCCTCGTTAAAGACGTGACTCCGCTTCCGCACAATGGCTGCCGGCCACCCAAGCGGCGCCGAGTCTAGGTCGACAACTCGTGGGCGCCCCTTCGACTGACCTCGGGGGGCGCTGGACAACAACAAAACGCTCTCGCAAAGGATGGCGATGGCATCGGCGGCAGCCGAACTCGAACACCGTGGTGCGCTCCAGGACGGGCGCGAGGGGGTGGGAGGGGAATGAAATGAGAGATATCCATCGTAACTGGCGAGACCTCATCAAGCCGAAGCGCCTGGTGGTCGACAAAGAATCGCTGACGCCACAATACGGAAAATTCGTGGCCGAGCCGCTCGAGCGCGGCTTCGGGATCACGATCGGTAATTCGTTGCGTCGGGTGCTGCTGTCGTCGCTGCAGGGCGCCGCGGTCACCTCGGTCCGCATCGAAGGCGCCCTTCACGAGTTCACGTCGTTGCCCGGTATCACCGAAGACGTCGCGGACATCATCCTGAACGTGAAGGACGTCCTCATCAAGATGGACACGTTCGACCAGAAGACGCTGCGGGTCGACCGCAAGGGGCCGTGGATCGTTCGAGCGGCGGACATCGAGACGCCCGACGGGGTCACCATCCTGAACCCCGATATGGTCGTCGCGACGGTGGGCGAAGACGGTCACTTGAAGATGGAAATGACCTGTCGCAAAGGCCGCGGGTACATCCAGGCCGAGGGCAACAAGACCGGCAACATGCCGATCGACGCGATTCCGGTCGACGCCATCTTCTCACCGGTCAAGAAGGTGAATTACCACGTGACCAACGCTCGCGTGGCACAGCGCACCGACTACGACCGTCTGGTGCTCGAGGCATGGACCGACGGTTCTGTCTCGCCGGAAGACGCGGTCGCTTACGCCGCCAAGATCATCAAGGATCAACTCTCGATCTTCATCAACTTCGAGGAAGACCAAGAGCCCGAGATCGTCGTTGAGCCGCAGCCCGAAGAGAAGTTCAACGAGAACCTCCTTCGCACGGTGGACGAGCTCGAGCTTTCGGTGCGTTCGGCCAACTGCCTGGCCAACGCAAACATCAAGTATATCGGTGACCTGGTTCAGAAGACCGAAAGCGAGATGCTGAAGACCAAGAACTTCGGCCGTAAGTCCCTCAAGGAGATCAAAGAGATCCTCGCCGAAATGGGGCTGTCGCTTGGAATGAAGCTGGACAACTGGCCACCGAAGGAGCTGAAGAAAGGCCCCTGATGCGTCACCGCAAAGCGTTTCGAAAATTCGGTCGCACGGCCGAGCACCGAGAGGCCATGTTCGCCAACATGGCGATGGCGCTCATCGAGCGCGGTCGAATCAAGACCACTGACGCCAAGGCGAAGGAGCTTCGTCGCGTGGCGGAAAAGCTGGTCACTCTCAGCAAGTCAGGCACGTTGGCCGCCCGTCGGCGCGTCTACGCGCAGCTGAAAGCACCGGGCAAACATCCGAAGGATGTTTCGAGTGACGATGGGCGTACGCGAGCCGAAAAAGTGGTCGATACGCTGTTTAATGACCTCGCCGTGCGCTTCAAAGAGCGGCCCGGTGGCTACACTCGGATCATCAAGGTCGGTCACCGCAAAGGTGACAACGCGGCGCTTTCGTTCATCGAATTCGTCGACTACGAAACGCCGGAGCCGGTCGTTCGGGACGACGACGACGACGACGATGACGATGACGACGACGAGTAGCCCGAGTAGCCCGAGTAGCCCGAGTAGCCCGAGTAGCCCGAGTAGCCCGAGTAGCCGGTCGGCTTCGTAAGGGCTCGGCGGGCGCCGCCCGGCCGCCGCCGACCCTTCGAGCGGTGCGCATCGTTGGACGTCAGCTGATGATGGCCAACGTTGCGTCCCTGCCTCGCGGCCCCCATCGAGCGCCGTTTCTGTCTCCTTGTGCCCCCGACGCCGATCTCTTTCGGCCCGTTCGTCGATCTGACCTCGTCCAACGCATCGCTATACCGACCGGCGGTCGACCCGTCAGCGCTCGAGCTTGGCAGGTCCGAACCGTCGGGTAGGTGTTCGTCGGAAATCGGATGGACGGACGGAAATCGATTCGGTTCAGCGTTGACGCGTGGCGGTCGGACGACGAAGCGCTGAGCGGCCGAAGGTCGAAACGTCACAATGCTTGTGATTTCGCGGGGTCCTGCGAAGCGTGACCGTCCCCGATACCGGTTGAACCTCCGCCGCTCGAAGCCGGGCTCTGGCCCGAAACCTGCGATGTCTCGAGTCGGCTCGTCAGTAAGGAGATTCACTATGAATAGCGATGAACAGAATCGGGACCTTCGGCAGTGGATGAACGAGATCATTCGAGTCGTCACCCATAGTGGCGAACGGATCTTCGAAGGCATCGTCATGACACCGGGTCCGCCCCCTTACCGTCGCCTCGACTGCGATGGCCGAGCGCTTGCGTATCTGCGGCTTCGGTCGCGCAAAGGCGGGGTCCGGATCGATATCTCGGGACTGTGGGTGCCGCCGCGTCGGTCGCCACTGAGCATACCGACCGCCTCCGGGGCGGCGTCGCTGATGGTACGTCAGCGCGAGGAGGTCGGCGAAGCGGTCGCTTTCCTGTTCGAGACGGTCGAGACCACTCGGCAAGCTATTCGCGCTCAGGCGGCCAGTCCGAGGGCGTAGCGAATAGCGGGCGCATGCAGCGGGCGGTTTGAGATTCCGCTTCGGGTCGAACAGGTAGTGATCGGCGGAAGGCGGGCTGCTAGGCTTCAGGTGTGGAACGAAAGCACTACATCCTTTGGGATGGCGACTGAGGCTTCTGACGCCGGTCGGTAGCCTGGGTCAGGCTGCAAGAAGGAAGCGAATGCTTCGAGGCGGTGCCCTACCAAGAAGCGCCGTCACCACCGATGACTCCCGAGCTGCGCGAAGCGTGCGGTCGGGCGATGCATGTCATCACCAGTGATGGACGGGTCCTCAAAGCAGGTCGGGCGTCCCTGTTTATCCTATCGCAAGTCGGCTTTCGTTGGTTTGCGCGAGTCATGGGGTGGGTGCCCTTCATCTGGTTCGTCGAGCTTGGCTACTACATCGTGGCTCGGAATCGACATTTCTTTAGTCGCTTCCTGTTTCGTAACGTTGAGTAGTCCAAGTGAGTTCTTGGCGGGGCGTTGACGACACAGACCGACCAATCATGCGAAGGGCGCGTGACCGAAACATGAACTCACCGGGGAGGCGTTGCCAGCCAAGTTCTGAGTCGCTACCTTGCCCGCCGTGACCGTCGCTTCTCTCTGTGAACACCTCGGCCGTCTCGCGACCGTCGTTCGAGCGGAAATGCGTCAGCAAGGGACCGCCCATCGGCTCAAGCTCGTCCAGCTCGAGGCCATCCATTATCTGGCGTCGTGTTTGCACTTCAGCCGGACGCCAGCCGGACTCAGTGAGTACCTCGACCTGACCAAAGGAACGGTGTCCCAGACTCTGAAGGCGCTCGAAGCCAAAGGTCTCATCGAAAAGTACGGCGACGATGCAGACGCTCGGATCGTGCACTGCGAGCTGACGATGGCCGGCCGTAAGATAGCGCGGTCGACGCAGGTGCCGCCGTTCGTCAGAAAGCTCGAACGAAGCCTAGGGCCGCGGCAGGCGAAAGCACTGTTGACAGGCCTCCGGGCACTTATCGCAGAGGCGCAGACCATTCGGCAGCAAAAGGCGTTCGACCGATGCGGTGAATGCAAGGCGTGCAAGCAGCGAAGCCGGGGTAAAGAGACCGAGTTGGTCATCGATCTCTCCGAGAGCATGTGCCGGTTGGGCAGCATCTTTCGCGCCGAGATTCGGCAGTTGGCGACCGCCCAGGGGCTGAAGCTGGTGCAGCTGGAGGCCCTTCAGTACCTGGCCAGCTGCGAAGAAAACTCCGACACCCCGTCCGGGCTGAGCCGGCACCTCGACCTCACCAAGGGGACGGTCTCCCAAACCCTAAAGGCCATCGAGACCAAAGGCCTCATCGAGAAACGTGACGACGCTAACGATGCGCGAATTGTGCACTGCGTGCTGACGTCGAACGGCAAGAAAATGTTGCGGTCGGCCTATCCGCCGGCCTTGGTGAAGAAGCTCGCACGCAAGCTAGGCGCCTCGGCGGTGGAAAGCCATCTGAGAAATCTGGGTTCGTTGCTCACGGCGACCGACGAGATTCGCGCGGCTGCATGAGCGAGTATGCGATCGAGCACGTAGAGAGCAGGGATCGACCGGGCCGGCTTTCTACAGTAAGGACAGTAAGGATAACGCTAAGGAGAACTGTATGGAAATGCTCGAGCGCTTGACCGACCACCCCGCGTTTGCGGCCCTGATGATCGCGCTGCTGGCGGCAGTGCTGTTCTTTATCATTCGGAGGATTTTCACCCTCGCCCTCGTCGCGGCTCTCGCGTTTTGTGGGGTGGTTGGCTACTTCGTGCTGAACCCTGATAAGAAACCACCGGCCAAACTCGAAAAGACGGTCGAGGCGGCCCGCGAGGGGAGCGAGGTGGTCGGTGAGAAGCTCCGCGAGGCCAAAGAAAAGATCGGTGACAAGCTCGATAAGGCGTCTGAGCTCTCCGACGAACTGCGAGAAAAGTCGGAAACCGCCCGCGAGGCGCTCCGCGGCGCCCAAGAAAGCTTCGAGGAGGCCGCGAAGGCGCTCGACGACGGCGAGTAGCGTCGCCCCGGCGCTTGTCGACCCGGGTTGGTGGGGGGCGTGGAATCCACAATCCGTTTCCACTCATCAACCGCGACGCGGGTCGGTATTCGTGCCGACCCTATTTCGAGATTCGACGAGCTTCGAGGCTCAGTCGCGCCGTGGTGGGACCTCATCGGTGTTGTCGCTTGGGGGCGTGATGTCGATAACGGGTCCAGCACCACGAATGTTGGGTGGGGCCCGATGGGGGACCCCGTGCATAGGCGCTCGAGGATCGCGAAAATCGGTCGGTTCGACACCCACAACGTAGGTATGGACCCGCACTTGACCCCTCGACACCGCCTTGGCGAGGGAACGACGGATCAACGCCTTGATAGCCGCCCGGGTGGGCGGCAACAGCCCTAGGAACCCGACGACGTCGGTCAGCACGCCGGGGGTGAGCAACAACGCGCCTGAAACGAGAATGATGGCCCCGTCGAAGAGAGCGTCTCCCGGCAGGCGTCCCGCCTGGGTCTCCGCTCGGAATCGTTCGAGCACACTCAAGCCCTGGCGCTGGGCGAGGTTGGCCCCGACCATCCCGGTGAGCACGATGAGCCCAAGGGTCGGTAAGGCCCCGAAGATGCTGCCGATCTTGATAAGGATATAGATCTCGACAGCGGGAACGAGAACGAACAGGAGTACAAGCCAACCCACGGAGTCACAACAACACAGATGGCCTCGGATTTCCCGAGATTGTTGTTGGCGCTGCGGGCCCTGCGTTGTCTGGCGATGGGCGGAGCGCTATGGCCCGAGCATGCATCGACGCCCCCTGCTCGAGGCGCTGGCGGCCTACCAGGCCAGCGATCGTATCACTGACGAAGAGCGCGCCGACGCGGAACGTATGATGGCCTTTGTCGCCGCGAACCCCGACTGCTTCGAACGAAGCCTTCTCGAGGGCCACGTGACCGGGTCGGCGTGGGTCTTGAACCATGACCAACGAGCGACGCTGCTCACCCATCACAAAAAGCTCAATCTGTGGCTTCAGCCCGGAGGTCACGCCGACGGTGACCCCGATATCCGGCAAGTTGCCCTGCGTGAAGCGGTCGAGGAATCAGGAATCTCGGACCTCTCCCTGCGATGCCCCGAGATTTTTGATATCGATATCCACGAGATCCCCGCTCGCAAGAGCGAGCCGGCTCATCTACACTACGACGTTCGGTTCGTAGTCGTCGCCCCTGCCGGCGCGCAGTTCGTGGTCAGCGAAGAGTCGCACGCGTTGGCGTGGGTTCCGCGGGACGAAGTTCACACCTACGATACGGACGCGTCCGTCCTTCGGATGGTCCGAAAATGGACGGTAGCCTGATCGGCGTTCGACGAGCATCGCGGGGCCTTGACTCGACCTGGAACGAGGAGCGCGCACCCCAGGGGAGGCCCCTTGGCGCCCTGCGGCGGCCGCGATTGGAGCTTGTGCCCCTATCTCGGCGACGCTAGACAGGCGTATGCGGCGGTATCACCGCCGCGTGAGCGTCCGATGAAAGCCAGTCAGTTCCTCGAACCCCAAGACTCATTTATTCCCCGTCACTTGGGATCCTCTCCCGACCAGATCCAGGCGATGCTCGACGTGCTAGGGCTCGCGAGTCTCGATGCCCTCGTCGACGAGGCCCTTCCGCCCGCCATTCGGATGCAGGGCGCCCTCGATATTGGCGCCTCCGCCGGTGAGCAAACCGCGTTGACCGAGCTTCGCGAGGCCGCCGAACGCAACGCGGTGTACACTTCGCTGATCGGGCTCGGGTACTACGACACGATTCTCCCGCCGGTCATCCAGCGCAACGTGCTCGAGAATCCTGGGTGGTACACCCAATACACGCCGTACCAAGCCGAGATCGCCCAAGGGCGCATGGAAGCCCTGGTCAACTTTCAAACGATGGTCTCCGACCTGACCGGGCTCCCGATGGCCAACGCGTCCCTGCTCGATGAGGGTACGGCGGCGGCGGAAGCGATCGCGCTTTGCCATGCGATCGGCCGGGGCAAAAAGTCGGGCTTCTTCGTGGTCGATGGCGTGCACCCCCAGACCGTCGACGTCGTCCGAACCCGCGGCGAGCCGGTCGGGTTCCAAGTGTTGACCGGCGCGGTCACCGACGTGGATTTCGAGGCGCAGGACCTCTTTGGCGTTCTCGTTCAGTATCCGACGACTTTCGGGTCCATCGAAGACTACCGCAGCCTGATCACCCGGGCGCACGACGCGGGCGCCCTGGTCGTCGTCGCGACCGACCTGCTCGCGTTGACGCTGCTGACGCCGCCCGGAGCGCTCGGCGCCGACGTCGCGATCGGGTCTGCGCAGCGGTTCGGGGTGCCGATGGGAGCCGGCGGTCCGCACGCGGCGTTCATGGCCACCCGAGAGGTCCACAAACGGCATCTCCCGGGTCGGATCATCGGCGTTTCAAAAGACGTACGGGGTCGGCAGGCATACCGGCTGGCACTGCAGACGCGCGAGCAACACATTCGGCGGGACAAGGCGACCAGCAATATCTGCACGGCCCAGGTCCTGCTCGCGATCATCTCGTCGATGTATGCGGTCTATCACGGCCCTAAGGGGCTGGAGCGGATCGCACGACGGGTTCACGGTCTGACCAAGGTCCTCGCGGCGGGGTTGAATCGGCTCGGCTTGTCGGTGGGCGACAAACCCTACTTCGATACGCTGCGGGTTCGGGTCGGCGACCCGGCGCGGGGCCAGGCCATCCTCGAACAGGCTCGAGCGCAGCGCATCAATTTGCGCCCGTACGACAACGGCGACCTGGGCGTATCGCTGGATGAGGCCAGCGGCCCGGGTCTCGTCGACACCCTGTTCCAAGTCTTCAATGGCGGGGTGGCGCCCGACTTTTCGGCCGCCGGGCTCGCTGACACGGTCGACACCGACCTCGCGCAGCCGTTCCGTCGCACTACCCCCTACCTCACCCACCCGGTCTTCAACGCCTATCACTCGGAGCACGAGATGCTTCGGTACATGCAACGTCTCCAGAACCGAGACCTGTCGCTCACCCACGCGATGATTCCGCTCGGCTCGTGCACGATGAAGCTCAACGCGACCTCGCAGATGATGCCGGTGACCTGGCCCGAGTTTGGGCGCATTCACCCCTTTGCGCCGTGGGAGCAGCAACAAGGCTACGTGTTGATGTTTCGTCAGCTCGAGCGTTGGCTGATGGAGATCACGGGCTTCGCGGCGGTGTCGCTCCAGCCCAATGCGGGCTCGCAGGGCGAGTACACCGGGCTGCTGACCATTCGCGCCTACCAAGCCGACCGCGGCCATGGCCATCGCAACATCTGCCTGATTCCGACGTCCGCGCATGGCACCAACCCGGCGTCTGCGGTGATGGCGGGGATGAAGGTGGTCGGCGTGAAGTGCGATGAGCGCGGCGACATCGATGTAACCGACCTCCGGGCCAAGGCAGAGAAGCACGCCGACCAGCTGGCCGCGCTGATGATCACATACCCGTCGACCCATGGTGTGTTCGAGGCGACGATTCGCGAAGTCTGTGAGATTATCCACCACTATGGCGGGCAGGTTTATCTCGACGGGGCCAATATGAACGCCCAGGTCGGTCTGACGCGACCGGGGGATTATGGTGCCGACGTCTGCCATCTCAATCTCCACAAGACCTTTTGCATCCCCCACGGGGGCGGCGGGCCCGGGATGGGTCCGATCGGGGTCGCAGCGCATCTCGCGCCGTTCTTACCCGGTCACCGACACATGGATCTGCCGGCGGAGAAGGCGACCGGCCCGGTAGCGTCGGCGCCTTACGGTAGCCCGAGCATTCTCCCGATCTCGTGGATGTACATTCGCATGATGGGCGCCGAGGGGCTCACGGAGGCGACCCGCCTCGCCATTCTGAACGCGAACTACATGGCCAAGCGCCTCGCTGGGCATTACGACGTTCTGTACACTGGCACGAACGGACGGGTGGCCCACGAGTTCATCATCGACACCCGGCCGTTCAAGAAATCGGCCGGCATCGAGGTCGACGACATCGCCAAGCGCTTGATGGACTTTGGCTTTCACGCGCCGACGATGTCTTGGCCAGTAGCGGGGACGATGATGATCGAGCCTACCGAGAGCGAATCGATGGCCGAGCTCGACCGTTTCTGCGAGGCGATGATTTCGATTCGCGAGGAGATTCGGGCCATCGAAGCCGGGTCGCTGGACTTGGTGAACAATCCGCTCAAGAACGCGCCTCACACCGCTGACGACGTATGTAGCGATGACTGGGATCGACCGTACTCCCGAGAGCAGGCGGCGTTCCCCCGGCCCTGGGTCAAGGTGAAGAAGTTTTGGCCGAGTGTCGGGCGGGTCGATAACGCGTACGGGGATCGACACCTGGTGTGCACGTGCCCGCCGATGGAAAGCTACGAATAGAGGAGGAGTCCTTATAATGCTGAGTGACAACGTTCGAGCCCAAATCCAGAACACCATCGACGGGAGCGAGGTCGTGCTCTTCATGAAAGGGCACCGTCGGATGCCGCAGTGCGGTTTCTCGGCCCAGGTCGTTCAGATCCTCGACACGGTGCTTCCCGAGTACAAGACGATCAACGTGCTCGAAGACGCAGAAGTCCGCCAGGGTATCAAGGAATTTTCCGAGTGGCCAACGATTCCGCAGCTCTACGTCAAGGGCGAGTTCGTCGGTGGCTGCGACATCGTCGTTCAAAAGTATGAAAGCGGCGAGCTGTTCAAGATCCTCGGCCGCGAGCCGCCGCAGGTCGAGCCGCCGACCATTACGATCACCGACGCGGCCTCCGAGGCCCTCAAAGGGCCCCTGTCCGAGCAGCCGGGCACGTCGGTTCGTCTGATGATCGATCCCACTTTTCGACCCGGCCTGGACCTCGACGCGGCCGGTCCGATCGACGTCACCGTCGATGCCAATGGGCTGAAGGTCATCATGGACACCGGAACCGCCCAGCGGGCCAACGGGGTCGTCATCGACTTCGTTCCCGGCGAACAAGGGGGATTCAAGATCGACAACCCCAATGCTCCTGCTCGGGTTCGTCAGATCGCCCCCGAAGACGTACAGGCCAAGCTCGAAGCCGGCGAGAAGCTCGACCTCATCGATGTTCGCACCCCCGAGGAGGCCAAGATCGCTCGTATCGAGGCCGCACGACTCCTGGATGCGCAGTACGAGCGAGAGCTCATGGATCGGGACCGCAACACGATGCTGGTCTTCCACTGCCATCACGGTCCGCGAAGCCAGGCCATGGCCGAACGGTTCACCGCACGGGGCTTCCGCAACGTCTTCAACATGACCGGGGGAATCGACGCGTGGGCGCTGCACGTCGACAACACGGTGCCTAGATATTGAGGTAGCGATGTTCTTTAGCACGAAGAAGCTTCAGATCCCCTCCGCCGACCAGGCGCTTCCGGGCCGGGCCGAACCGATGCCGGTCCCGGCTCAGCACTTCGTGCTCGGTACGCCGCTGAAGCCTCCGTTCCCCGAAGGCACGAAGACCGCGATGTTCGGCATGGGCTGCTTTTGGGGGGCCGAGCGTAAGTTCTGGGAGGCGCCGGGCGTCTACACGACCTCGGTCGGCTACGCCGCCGGCCACACGCCCAACCCGACTTACCGCGAGGTGTGCAGCGGAATGACGGGGCACAACGAAGTGGTCCAAGTGGTCTTCGATCCAGAGAAGACCAGCTATCTCGAGATGCTCAAGATCTTCTGGGAGAGCCACGATCCGACCCAGGGCATGCAGCAGGGAAACGACGTGGGTACCCAGTACCGGTCGGGCATCTATACGTACTCGGCCGAGCAGAAAGCGGCTGCCCTGGAATCGAAGGCGATGTTCGCCGCCAAGTTGGGTGAGGCCGGCTACGGTGACATCACGACCGAGATCCTGGACGCTCCCCCGTACTACTTCGCCGAGGACTACCACCAACAGTACCTCGCCAAGAATCCGGGTGGTTATTGCGGTCTCGGTGGCACCGGGGTCTCCTGCCCGATCGGCGTCCTCGCGAGCTGAAGTCGGGCTTCGGGGGTCGAATCGACGCCCGAAGCTTGGTTCTTGACCGGCGAGACCGCCGACTTCGTCGGCGGTCTCCTACTTCTGAGCTTTGCTTGCTTTCGAAAGCGCGTAGCGGCGACCCGGCGCAAAATCCCAGGCCCAGCGCTGGTCGTCGACCTCCATCACCACGTGGTCGACGTACCCTTGATAGCTGCCGCTCCATCCAGAGCCAGCGGCGAGGCTCAACCCGAAGATCACGGCCCGGGGACCGAAGTCCCACTCGCCGATCGTTCGATTGAAAATGTAGCACTCTCGCGAGTTCTGCCGACAAAAGTCGGTGGGGACTCGAAGACCATCGAGATACAGAGGCGTTCGCCAGAAGAAGTCGTCGGTGACGTTGGAACGAATCCACGTGTCCGTGGGGACGCTGCGTCCCGGGAGGGTCGCATAGCCGTTGTAAAAGGGTTCCCACACGAGGGTGTACGACGTGCCCTCGGCGCCGAGGTCCGGATCGTAGATATAGACCCGCAGCGCGGTGGCCTGCAGCGGCACCGTCGTGCTGGCTGAATCTCGGTACCAAGACAACTCGAGATGCTTCAGGTCGCTCACGAGCCCAAAGCCCCCGCGGGTCGGCACCAACCCGGCCGTCGGGTCGTGAATCGTATCCCGGCTCAGGAGCTCGACCTCGGTCGAGAACTCGACGCTCCCCGGCGCAGGAAGGATCTGCTCGAGCGCGCCGAGGTGACCGTCGGCGTCGAGCTGAATCTTGCTGACTCGGCTGACACCTCCGGTCCGAAAATCGATGACTCGCCACTGGTCCTTTCCGGCGCGAAGGGTGCCGGGGCGGACGTGCTTCAAAATGGTGGTCGGGGGGTGGTCTTCGAGCGAGGTCGAGGGCGGATTCCCGACCGCGGTCGCAACGCAGACGATGGACAATGCAAACGACATGGATATCTCCCGTGAGCGGACTCCTGAGTGTTGGTCGGCGACCGCTTCGCTGAATCAAGCGCGCCTGAACGACGCGTTCGCGATCGGGTCGATCTGGACGAAAAGCGGGTTCTGGGAGATCAGCCGGCCGAGCTCGCCGCGTTGCGTGAGCCTTGATCCCGGGCGGGTCTACGAAGCGGCCCGCTGGTTCCAGGCGAGCATGCCGCCGGCCATCGAGGTGACGTTCTTGAAGCCCATCTCTTCGAGGGCCTTGGCCGCCCGACCCGAACGCCCACCGCTGCGACAGATCATGACGATGGTCTGGTCGCGGTTCCAGTCGGCGGCGGTGGCGGCCACGGTTTCGAGCTCCACCAGCTCTGCGCCGTCGATGTGACCGAGTTCGCCGTTGAACTCGGCTTCGCTTCGCACGTCGATCAACCGGACGGTTCCTTGGTTCGCCCGCACCCAGTCGACGCTGACTTCCGGAACGCCGTCGCTGGATCGACTGATCGACGGCCGCTCGAATCCGCACTGCTGGTTGGCCGGAACGGCCTCGTCGATCAGCTTGGGGCGGGGCAGGTTGAGGTTGTTCATGATCTCGACGAACTCAGCCTCGGTCTTTCCGCCCCCCAAGCGCGGGTTGTGAGCCTTCTCTTCGCCCACGGTGGTGACGGTCCGGCCCTTGTAGTCGTGGCCCGGGTACAGGAGACAGCCGTCCGGAAGCGAAAAGATCTTGGTGTGCACCGAGCGGTAGAGTTCCTGCGGAGAACCGGCTTGAAAGTCGGTGCGGCCGCATCCTCGAATCAAAAGGGTGTCACCCGTAAAAGCCATCTTCTTGTCTTCGGTGACCAAACAAATGGACTCCACGGTGTGGCCAGGCGTCTGTCGCACTTCCAGCCGCAATTCGCCGCACGAGACGATGTCGCCGTCGCCGATCATGACGTCGGCGCAGCCGACCCCCGCGTGCCGCGACATGACACTTCGGCTGCCCAAGCGATTTCTAAGGACGCCGGAGGCAGTCACGTGGTCGGCGTGAACATGTGTCTCGATCGTGTGCACCAGCTCTAGGCCGAGCTCCTTGATCAGCTGGATGTCGCGTTCGGCCTGCTCGAGGACGGGATCGATGAGCACCGCGGCACCGGAAGCGTCCGCAAGAAGATAGCTATATGTGCATGACTGAGCGTCGAAGAGCTGCCTGAAGAGCATAGTGGGCCTCCTGATCGGTCTAGCGAAACTCGACTGAACCGTGCGTCGAGGCCGCGGTCGCAAGCCGCGTGCCGGCGGCGACCGTTGCCCAAGTGAGCGGCAACCTCACCACCGTTTCATAAAGGTAGCACCGATGGTTCAAAGCTCTGAAACAGCGGCGACATGGGCGGGCGCGATGCAGCGTCGTGAGGAACGGCACAACCTTTGCGTCGACGTCGTTCGGAGGAGCCCTCGTGCCGAACTTCGGGTTTGTCATCAACAACCGCACTTGCATTGGCTGTCACGCCTGTTCGACGGCCTGCAAAAGCGAAAACGAAGTGCCGCTGGGCGTGTATCGGACGTGGGTCAAATACACGGAGCACGGCCAGTACCCCAACACCCAGCGCACATTTCAAGTGACGCGATGCAACCACTGCGCGAACCCTCCGTGTGTTCGCATCTGCCCGGTCACCGCGATGTACCAGCGCCACGATGGCATCGTCGAGTTCGACCCGGATCGCTGCATCGGATGCAAAGCCTGTCTGCAGGCGTGTCCGTACGATGCCATTCACATCGACCCGAATTCAGGCACCGCCAGCAAGTGCCACTTTTGCTCGCACCGCACGGACCTGGGCCTGGAGCCGGCCTGCGTGGTGGTCTGTCCGGAGCACGCGATCATCGCCGGCGACCTCGACGATCCGGCCTCCGAAATAAGCCGAGTGTTGACCAAAGAGAAGGTCGCGGTTCGCAAGCCGGAACAAGGGACCGGGCCGAAGCTCTTTTACATCGATGGTGACGCGGTCGCTCTGACTCCGACCGCGACCGCGACCCCGTCTACCTTCATGTGGGCGGAGGTCGTGTCGGAGGCCGAATACGGAACGCCGGGCTCGAACGGCCCCCTTCACGCCGGCGCAGAGGCAGAACCGGAGCTCGGGCGCGCCCCGTCGGGCACCCCGATTCGGTCGGCCGCCGACCAAGGTCACCCCGCCGGTGGTCCCATTCAGCTCGCGCCCGGTCGCATGGCCGAGCATATGGTTCAGGTGGGCTACAACGCCCAGCATCACGTGCCTTGGCACTGGCCGGTGCCGGCGTATCTGGTCACCAAGGGCATCGGCGCGGGCATCTTCCTGATCATGGCGGTGGCGTGGGGGCTCGGGCTCATGCCCCTCGGCGGCGACGCGCCCTATGCGTTGCTGGCCGCCGCAGTGTCGGTCGGGTCGATCGGCGTGACGACCGCGCTTCTCATTTATGATCTCGAGCGTCCAACCCGCTTTCTGAGCATTCTTCGGTTTCCGCAGTGGCGAAGCTGGTTGGTGCGCGGCGCGTTCATTCTGATCGGCTTTTCGGTCGTCGCGGGCCTGTGGTTGCTGGTGGAAGCGGCGGCCTATTTCGGGTGGACGGATTCGGTCGCGACGGCGCGCACCGCTCTTCTCGCAGCGGGGACTCCGTTGGCGGTGGGCACGGCCGTGTACACGGCCTTCCTCTTCGGCCAGGCCGAGGGCCGCGACCTTTGGCAGAGCACCTTGCTGCCGGCTCATCTTCTGATTCAAGCGCTCATGGTGGGCGCAGCAACGCTCGGCCTGCTGTCCGTGGTGCTCGACGCGCCCGAGGGGTTGATGTCGTTGGTGTGGTGGGTCTGGATGGTCAGCCTCGGCGTCGACCTGTTCGTGACCCTGGTCGGCGAGTTCGGCATGCCCCACGCGACCGACGTGGCCGCGGCCGCCGCTCACGACATTACACGGGGCAAGTATCGCCATCACTTTTGGACGGGCAGCGTCTTGGTGGGCCACCTGGTTCCGTTCGGGTTGCTGCTGCTCGGTTCATCTCCGGTTCTAGCCGGCGCGGCCGCGGTCGCGGTGATCGCCGGCCTCTATTGGTTCGAATACGCGTTCGTAATGGCGCCCCAACACATCCCGAACTCCTGAGGACCACATGGCAGGTTATACGGCACCTTCGTTTCTAGATCGCCTCATGGGGCGGTCTCGCGTTACGCCGCGCCCCGCAGGACGTGCGCCGACCAACGTAGGCGGACAAGACCTTCCGTCGTTCGGGGAACACACTCAAGAGCCGGTCAAGTTGACCGTCGTCCAGCATCCTGACGGCCGGATGAGCCAATATCCTCCGGCCGAAAAGTGGGACGATTGGGTCGAGTGGGATCCACGGGCCTGGCCGCGCCGAGTGCCGCGACGGTACATGCTGATCCCAACCATCTGTTTCAACTGCGAGAGCGCTTGCGGTCTCCTGGCCTACGTCGACCGAACGACGCTGGAGATCAAGAAGTTCGAAGGCAACCCCGTGCACCCCGGTAGCCGCGGTCGCAACTGCGCCAAGGGCCCGGCGACCCACAACCAGGTGTACGACCCCGAGCGGATCCTCTATCCACTCAAGCGGGTGGGTGCCCGCGGCGAGGGCAAGTGGAAGCGGGTCACCTGGGACGAGGCGCTCGACGACATCGCGGGCAAGATGCGGCAGAGCCGGCAGCGTCGACGCGATGGCATCATGTACCACGTCGGACGGCCCGGCGAAGACGGATACACCAACCGTTGCATTCAAGCGTGGGGCGTCGACGGTCACAACTCACACACCAATATCTGCTCGTCGAGCGCCCGGGCGGGTTACCACTTCTGGGCCGGTTTCGATCGACCCAGCCCTGACTACTCCGAGGCCCGGTGCATTCTATTGGTGTCGAGTCATCTCGAGACCGGTCACTACTTCAATCCTCACGCTCAGCGGATCATCGAGGGCAAGGAGAAGGGGGCCAAACTGATCACCTTCGACCCTCGGCTGTCGAACACCGCGGCTAAGAGCGACGTGTGGTTGCCGACGTGGCCGGGCAGTGAAGGGTGGGTGTTGCTGGCCATCGCCAACCACCTGATTCAGAACGATCTGTACGACAAAGAGTTCGTCCGGCGGTGGACGAACTGGCAAGAATATCTGCAGATGCTCCCCGAGAGCGACAGCGATGAAGGAGTCAAGGTCGCCTTCCTGCGGGCTCGAGAAGAGCGCGGAGACGTCGACTTCGAGGTCTTCGACCGGGTCTTGAAGGCGTTGTACGCGCCCTTTACCTTCCAACGAGCGGCCGACGAAGCGTTGGTACCCGTTGAACGGATCGTCGAGGCGGCGGAGATGGTAGCGGCCTGCGAGGGCCGGCTGGCCGCTCATACCTGGCGTTCGGCGACCATCGGCAATCTCGGCGGCTGGCAGATCGCCCGCTGCCTATTCTTCTTGAGCGTGCTGACCGGTGGGGTCGGTACCAAGGGCGGTACATCGGGCAACAGTTGGAACAAGTTCGTGCCCAAGCCGTTCAAAGTCCCGCCGGCCATCGAGAGCTGGAACGAGCTGCATTTGCCCCACGAGTGGCCGTTCGCCTTTTATGAGATGTCGTTCCTGTTGCCCCACTTCCTCGAGGAAGGGCGAGGTGACGTCGATGTGTACTTTACTCGGGTCTACAACCCGATGTGGATCAATCCCGACGGATTCATGTGGCTGAAGGCCCTTCGGGATGAAGAAAAACTCAAGCTCCATGTTGCTCTGACGCCGACGTGGAACGAGTCCGCTTGGTTTGCGGACTACGTGCTGCCGATGGGTCACGCCGGCGAGCGGCACGACCTCATGAGCCAGGAGACCCACGCTGGGCAATGGATTGGATTTCGGCAGCCGGTCCGTCGGGTCGCGATGGAGAAGCTCGGGCAGAAGGTCAACCGGACCTACGAAGCGAATCCCGGCGAGGTTTGGGAGGAGAATGAGCTGTGGATCGACCTGTCCGACCGCATGGATCCGGACGGTTCGCTGGGCATTCGCCAGCACTTTGAGAGTCCTTTCCGGTCCGGCGAGATCATCACCGTCGACGAGTACTATCAGTGGATCTTCGAGAACTCCGTACCCGGCCTCCCCGAGGCGGCCGCCGCCGAGGGGTTGAAGCCGCTCGAGTACATGCGCAAGTATGCTTGCTTCGAGGTGGTGAAGGAGAACTACGCGCCTTACCTGAAGCCGGTCGACACGGGGGCGACCACCGTCGACGAGCGCGGTCGGGTCTTGAAATCCGACGGCACGGCAGTGGGTCTCATGGTCGACGGTGACGCGTGCAAGGGCTTCGAGACGCCGAGTCGACGGTTGGAGTTCTTCAGTACGACGCTCCACAACTGGGGCTGGCCCGAGCAGCGATACACGGTCCCGTGGCCCCTGGAGAGCCACGTGCATCCCCGCCACATCGATCGGGACCGGGGCGAGATGCTGTTGCTGCCCAACTTCCGGCTTCCGACCCTCATTCATACCCGCAGCGCGAACGCGAAGTGGCTATACGAGATCAGCCACAAGAATCCGGTGTGGATGAATTCGGTCGACGCGACCCGTCTCGGTGTGGCGACCGGCGACCTCGTTCGGGTCGAGACGGAGATCGGCTATTTCGTCGACCGAGTGTGGGTGACCGAAGGCATCAAGCCAGGGGTGATCGCGATGAGCCACCACCTCGGACGGTGGCGTCTGCAAGATGGCACCGGCGTGAACCCCGGTATGTCGAACCTGGTCAGCCTCGCCGAGGACGGAACGGGCGGCCACACCCTCACCGTGAAGCAGGGCGCGAAGGCCTATTCGAGCTTCGACCCCGATACCGCGCGGGTGTGGTGGGAAGACGTCGGTGTGCACCAAAACTTGACCCACGCCGTGCACCCCGACCCGATCAGCGGTGCGCACTGCTGGCTGCAGAAGGCGGTGAGCGTGCGCAAGGCCCAAGGCAACGAGAAGTTCGGCGATGTGTACGTCGATACGAACCGGTCGATGCAGGTGTATCGGGAGTGGGTGGGGCTCACGCGGTCGAGCGTCGACCACAGCCCCGACGGCACTCGGCGCCCGTTCTGGCTCAAGCGGCCGCTCAAGCCGAGCAAAGCCACCTACGCTCTTCCCACGGCGCCTTTTGGCCGTTCCTAGTGCATGTCAGCTCATCTGGCGGAGGCGCGAAGTCGCGCTTACGGGTTGTTTGCTGCCATCGCGAGGCAAGGGTGGACGCCCGACTTGATGCCGCTGGCTGACGCGGTGCCGGAGCTCGCGTCCGAGATCGACCGGTGGCGCCCGACGTCGGGCGGTCCGGTCGACTTCGACCGTGCTTCGGCCGCGCACTACCAGGCTTTGGTGCACGAGATCTTTCCGTTTCAGGGGGTCTTTCTGGGGGACGACGCGATGCCGGGAGGTCCGGAAACCGACCGCGTTGCCGCATTCTTCTCGAGGATCGGCTTTCGCGTCGACCCGACCGGACCGACGCCCGACCATGTCAGCTGGCTGCTGGAGGCGATGGCGTTTCTGTGCGGAGCGGAGGCCGACGCCCGGGTCGACGCCCGAACGGAGGTGGTCGCAGCCATCGAGCAGATGCAAATCGAGTTGCTCGACGCCCACCTTCTTTGGTGGTGGCCAGCGTTGGCGGAAGCGCTGCACAACGGTGACTTTCCGTTCTACCGCATGTGGGCGGAGCGGGTCACCGAGCTCTTGCACCATCATCGAAGTGATCTTCCGTCTTCGGACGAGGCTGCGAATCTCCTCGCCGAGGCTGAACCGGTCGCTTCATCGGCGTGGGCGACCTTGCTCGCGGCCGACGAAACCGGCCTCGGCGACATCGCCGATCTCCTGCTGACCCCCATCCGAGGGGGCGCTTTTTTGAGCCGGCAAGCAGTACGGTCGGTGGGCCGAGAAGATCGCCTGCCGGGCGGGTTCGGCGCCCGGAGGACGGTTCTCGTAAACACGTTCAAGAGCGGCGCCACCTACGGAGCGCTCGGGCCCTTGATCGGTCGCCTTCGAGCCCGGTTTGTCACCGCCCGCCGGTTCTACACGGATTATGCCGACCGCGCGCCGCCCGCCGCCGCTGCCCGGGCTCGCCGATGGGCGGTTCGCTGCTCGGCCACGGAAGAAGGCCTGCGGACGATCGACTCCGTCGTTGAAAGTCGGCTCTCGTAGCCGAGCGCTGACTTCGTCAGCACTCGTCAGGGTGCGGAGACGATCAGACGGTTGGTCCCGGAGCGACCGAACGTTTCGGGGGCGTACATTTGCTCGGCCTTGGCGGGAGGGACGACGTAGTGTCCGGGAGTCGTGGCCCGGGCCATGTAGTCGTATGAATAGACTCCCGCGCCGATCCGGGGAGCGAAGGCTTCGACCCGTTCATCCCGGAGGTTTTGGTGCTCGAACCACGGTCGCTGCCACCACCACGGCGACGAGGGCAGCTCCGGCTCGTCATCGACGTCGGGGGTCACTGCGAGGGCGGGGTTGAGCGGCTCGAGGCCGGCCGGAAGAGCGTCGACCAACGCGACGTGGTAACGCGTGCTCGGCGCGACCATCTCGAGTCGTACTCGCACCACGGCGCCGGCGCGTACTCGCCAGGTCCCGTCGGCGTCCCGAGTGACGTCACCTTCATCGTCGACCGCTTCGTACCGTCGGGTCACCACGAATCCGCGGTCCAGGGCGGGCAGCGACAGACTCGACGGCGCGTATCGAAGGCCGAGGCGATAATACAGCCGTCCGTCGCCGGTCTTGGCGAGGACGATGTCCCGTGCGTCACCGAGCTGGGCCATCGGAACGAACCACCGGTGCTGCTCGGCGCTGCGCCCTTCGTAGGCCTGTTCGCCCGCGAATCGATCGCCCAACCAGATGCGGGCCACGAAGTCGGGCGTGACTTTCTCGTAGACCCGGAAGTACCGCTCGAGCGCGAGCAAGACCCAAGTGTTTTCCTGCGTGCTGCTCCAGCGGCCCTGGGTTCGGTGCGCGAGCAGGCCCTTGACGAGCTTGGGCACCATCGGATCCTGCGGACGGTCCTGCAGCAAGCCGTCCAGCAACAGAGCGTCGATGCGGCGGTTCGAGTGCAACAGCAGGTGCGCGCCGTCTTCGTACCGGGTCACGAAATGCGCCTCGCCCGCCGTCTCGGTGGCGTCATTGTTCAAGCGGCGGCGCAGCTGGGCGAGCGGGGACTGGGTGCTCTGGCCGTCGATCAGCACGGGGTAGAGCCAGCCGAGCGTCTCAAGGGGCATTCGGTCGATCCCCCCCGACTGCCGAATGAGCTTCAACGCGCGGGGTTCGTCGAGGTCGCCCATCAGCGACCGGACGTACAAGGCGTACGCTTGCAGGCTGATCTTCACGGGCTCCGGATAGTCCCGGGGAATGTGGCGTTCGATCCGGCGGAGGTACCGATGGCCGTCCCGTAGGGGCTCGCTGGGCACCTGTAGCCCCTTGGCGCGGGCCCGGACGAGCGCGTGCATCACGTGAGTGGTCAGGAACGGCCAGCCGGGTGATTCTTCCGTCCAGAAGCCCCAACCGCCGTCCCATCGCTGCATCTCGACCAGCCGCTCGATGTCCTGCTGGGTGGCCGCGATGGTCGCCTCCGGGCTGGGCAGGTCTTTGGCGTCGAACGCGGCCAACACGTCCTTGAGGGCCACCGTGGAGAGGACCCGGGAGGCGATCTGCTCGGAACACTCGAAGGGGTACTGACGAAGATACAGGTAGGCGTCGGTCAGCGACTGCAACTGGGTCGAGGCGGTGGAGATCTCGAGCCCCCCGAAGGTCGGCACGACGTCTCTGGGGCGCCGTAACGGCTGGACGACGGCCTCTTCGCTCGTCGTCCCGTAGGCCGCGAAGGCCTCGGTCGTCGCCGGGCTGTACACCGGCAAGGTGAATTGCGCCGCGTCGGTCAGCTCGCCGGCGCTGGCCGCGACCTGAAAGGACGCCTGGCCGGCGCGCTCGGTCTCGATGGGGAATCGGACCTCGCGGCGGTCGCCGCCCGGCACCGTGAAGCGGAGGCCGCGGTCGCCGGCTAGGCGGGCGTTGCGGGCTCTCAAGGCCAGACTCACCTCGAGGGGGATGTCCCCGGCGTTCTGAACGATGACCGGGACCTCGGCCCGGTCTCCGTAATTGAGGAACCGCGGTGCGGAGGGACGAACGACCAGCGTTTTGCGTGCGGTGAGTGAAGACTCGCCGCTGCCGAATCGGCGCTGCGCGTCCGCGGCGACGGCGATGATCCGATACCGGGTCACGCTGTCGGGAAGCGTAAACGTGACTTTCGCGGTGCCATCGGCGCCGGTTATCTCGGCCGGACTGAAGTTGGCGAGGGCCGAAAAGTTTTTTCGAACGACGATCGCTTCATCGGCGCGGGACGTCTTTCGTTCTCCATCCAGCAGGACTGCGCGGCGTCGTATCCGGCTTCCGGTGACTTGCACCATCATGTCGCCATTTTCGACCGCGCCGGACGTGAAACCGGCGGCTCGCCCATTTCGATAGGAGCCCAATGTTTCGGCCAACAGTTTGGCACTCCCGAGCTGCAGCCGGTCTCGGGTCCGTATGATGCGGACCCCGGCCGAACGCGGCGGATACATCGCCGCGATCGCGTTCGGCGAGCTCCTGCCGGTCAGGGCCAAGATCGCCTCGTCGACCACGACGATGGCGACCTCGGCGTCACTGACCGGTTGCCCGTCGGCGTCGGTCACCCGGACGTCGACCGCCGCCGGAGCGCCCGGCTCCAAGAGTCGCTGCACCGGTCGAGCCTCGACGAACAGGCGGCGATGGCGTTCGCTCACGGCGAGGTCGATCTCGCCGTGGGCGAAGGCCGGACGCATTCGTTCGGGCGCATCGTCGCGCGAAGTACGGCCGACGAGCTCGACCGCGACGCGGACCCGAGGCAAGTAGTTGTCGGCGATCGGGACCTCCACGACATGACTGGCGCCATCGATCGCGAACCTCGTCGTGCTGGCGATGCCTTCCCGTTCTACCGTCAAGAGGCCTTGCGCGTCGGCGAACGGGGCCTGAATCAAGATACGAGCGGTCTCGCCCGGCTCGTAGCGAGCGCGGTCGGGCACCAACCGGACCCGTTCGGCATTGACCGAGCGGTCGGGGTTCGTTGACCTTCCGGAGATCCACAACGTGCGGGTGGTGCGGTTTCGCCGGTTCCGCTCATCTCGGATCTCCGCGCTCAGGCGATATCGTCCGCCCTTGGTGGGCTTGAATTCGCAGTTGAACCGGCCCTCCGGATCGGTGGTCGCACGGCACGAAAGAGGATCTCTTTCGACCTCCGACCATCGCTTGCCGTCTCGCTCCCAAGCGAGGCGAGCCAGGGTGGCGGTCACCGTGTGTCCGGGGGCCGGCCGGCCGTCGATGTCGACGACGACCCCCGGGACCGCCGTGGGCTGGCCCAGGTCGGTAAAGCCTTGGTCGGCCTTGAGGCCGACATAGAGGTTCGCGGGGTGCACCAACACGGATGTGTCGCCGGACCAAGTCTGCCGGTTGCGGTCGGTGACGGCGGCGCTCACCCGGACGGTGGTGGGTTCGGGCGGCTCGATGCCGGTCAGATCGACTCGCAAGCGGCTTCGGCCCGCGCTGTTCGTCCGCGAGGTGAACTCTTTGCGGTGGGCGGTGCTCGATTCGCCCACCTCGAACAGGGGGCCGAGCGAGAGCCACCAGGGTCGCCAGCGCCCGAAGGCATAGTCGTCGAATCCGGGGGGCTGGTACTCCGAGGGTACGGACGAGACCTGCCAGTCCACCGAGGCATCGGGCAACGGGCCCCCGGCGTAGTACCGAGCCTCGGTTTCGAAGGTGGTGAACTCACCGACGAGATAAGGGGGCGCGTCCGCATCGACGCGCACTTCGAATTCAGGCCGGCGGAAGGTCTGGATCTCGTATCGGTGCTGGAAGAAAAGGCCTCTGACCGCCTCCGTTTGAGGTTTCGCCGTGAATTGAACGCGGGCTGGTCCGAGGCTGGCATCGTCGGGAATCCTGAACGCCAGGTCGAAGCCTCCCCATCGATTGGGCGTGACGGTGGTCTCCGCGAATTTGGTGTTCCATCCGTCGAAGAATGTCGCCTGCAAGGTCTTGATGCGGCCATCGAGGGGTTGCAAGTCACCTTTCGGTCCGGGGGTCTCGATACGCAACCATCCCTTGATCTTGACGTCTTCCCCAGGTCGGTAGATGTGGCGGTCGTCGAAGACGAACGCCCGCAAGAGCTCCGACGACTTCGTTCTCGACCAGCTGGTGTGGGACCGCCGCCAAAGAGACTCGGGCACGAAGACCGAGTCGCTGCCTTGGCGGGCGATGACCATGGCGCCGTTGCCTTTCGCGTCGTCGGGCAGATCGAAGCTCGCCAAGCCGCCGGGGTCGGTGGTCGCGGTCAAACCGAGGGGATAGAGCTCGACGGTGGCCCCCGACACCGGGGCGCCGTTCGTGAGCGCGCTCACCCACGCCAGCAGGCGGGTCGCGTCCACGCGCACCTGCACCGCGAGCTCGGTCTTCTGCAGCCACTGCTGAACGACGGGCGGGTTTTCGCGCCGCCAGCCGGTCAGATCGGTTCGCGGCGGAATGATCTCGATAACCGCATGACCGGGTCGGTCGCCGAAGACTCGGCTCAAGTCGAAGGCGGTCGAATTCAGTTGGTCCGGTTCACCTTTCACGCGAACCGTGCGCGAAAGCTGCGGGCGACCGAGAACCCGGCGCAGGCGGTTGTCGCGGTCGCGCGGGTTGCCGCGAAGGAACTTCGCCCAGTCCTTGGGTTTCATTCGCCACGCCCGGACTTCGAGCCGCCGGTAGTTGACGCTGGAGACCTCGAAGGCGTTGGGCGCCGCGGGATCCTGAATTCGCATCGGCTGGCCCATGCTGACCAGGTGAGGGTCAGCGGCGCCGACGGCGAACTCGACGGTCTCGTCGGCACCCAGCTTTTGGCCAAAGACGTCGGTCACCGAGCCCGCGGCGGTCACCTTGTAGGTCGTTCGTCCTTGCGTGATCCCTCGAAGGGAGATCACGTTTTCGTTGAGCTCGACCTCGAGGTCTGGGATGGCGGGCTCGACTCGAATGCTCGACGGATCGAAGACTTCCGGATCCAAGCGGTTATTGAACTCGAGATAGAACGGGGAAGAAAACGGAGGACAATTCATCCTCCACCCGCAGCGCGAATCGCGCAGAGCCAGCGGCGGATAAGTCGAAAATTTATGACGGACGACACCGACCGCCCTCCTGGGGCCCTCTCGTCCCCGCCAGCCGGCCGTCAACGCGACGGTCACCGGAGTGTCCAGGGGGAGGGGCTCCGTGGTGATGAAGGGCACCCGAGTGCGCCCCGGTGGCTCAGGGCGTCCGCCGTCTTCGGATTGGACGCGGGTGAGCTCTCGGTCGGTGGGGGCGCGGATCGGGAATGAGCGGTCGCCGGCCTTGACAACCAGGAAGCGCCGGATTTCGTCGGGGTCGACGGCCTGGTCGAAATCGAGCGACTGGATGACCTGCGGTCGGACTTGGTTGCCGCTCGGATGCCAACCCACGACGCGGGGGGCCGGGGTCTCGAACGACCACGAGAAACGCTCGTCGAAGCGGCGGCCGGTCGGAGATCGCCAACTTGGGCGCGCGGTGACTTTGAACGACGTGGCCATCGGCAGGCGGCCTGACTCGGTTTCGAAGACTAAAGTCTTTGGACTCAACCACCGCCAGCGCCCGTCCGTCGGGGGCGTCAACCGAAACGGCGGGTCATCGTCGGCAATCGTAGGGTCCGCGCCGATCTCGCCGATCGGCTCGTCGAAGGTCACGGTGATCCGGGCGGCGGCGGTCACCGAACCTTCAGGGGCCCGGCGGACGATCCTCAACGGGCCTTCGGAATCCAGGACCGCGGGGCGCGTTCGGTCTTTCTCGGGAGGAAAGGATCGCTCGACGGTTTGGGCCGCCGGGCGTCGGCGACTCTGGACCGGAAGCTGGAAGGTCTCCGGTCGGGGCTCGGGCAAGGCAGAGAGGCGGCCCAGCAGCCGGTCGGCTTCCCGCGATGAGAGTTCTCGCGTCGTCGCCTCCGGCGTCCGGTCGGGTCGCGGCGTTCGCGAGTCACCCTCGCTTAACGTGAACTCGAGCCCATCCTGGGCCGTCGAGATCGGGATTTGACGGTTCCGGTCGGATGGCGCGGCCGCGGCGGGAGTCGACGCGACCCGGTCCGCAACCGGGCCCCCCGAGCAACCGACGCATAAACATAGACCGAAGATCTTCTGTAAGTTTCGCATGGCGAGACGGCTTCGAGCCTTCAGAGTTGTACCTCGGGCTGCGGCCGTCGCCCATGGGTCGGATGGTTACCCGGTCGTGACCGGCGTCTTCATCGAGGTCACCGGCTCGCCGCGGTGCGGCGAGCCCGATGAAGCCAGCATTTCCGGCGCCCATCTTGCACAGCTCTGGAGCCGAGAAAACGTGGGATGGCTATGTGGGCAGAGGAAGACCGAAACGTAGTGTGCGCAGCATTTACCGAGGCCAGCCGACTGTCGGCAGCCTACCTCGGGTTATTGGAGGCCGGTTTGTCGACCGGCGATGTGTCGATCCTCATCGCCGAGGATTCGCCGCTCATGGAGACCCCTAACACGGAAGTCCGCAAAGTCTTGGGGCGCTTGTCGCTGATGCAAGGAGGCTTTACGGGCGGTCTTCGGATCAGAGCCGTGGGCCCGGCTCGGAGCTTCGGTGTGAGCGGAAGCTTGGTCTCGGGCTTGATTCGGTTGGGTATCGACGATGCCGAAGTCGCATGGCTCATCCATGCGCTCGCTGACGGCTTCGGGGTGATCCTGGTCCACTCCGCGAGCGGACACGAAGGGGCGGCCACGAAAAGGGTTTTCGCAGACCACGATGCGGCGCGGTACGGTCCCCGGGGGCGTGACGGTCGGGCTGAAAACCGGGCGGACCGAGAGGCCAAAGGTTTACCGGCGGCGTCGGACCAATCTCGCTTGGACGCGATAGGACCCTGAAGGGTCGGCTGAGACGGTCGTCGCCCATCGCTCGAAGTACGGGCTATTCAGTTCGATCGCGGCCGGGTTCTCCAGCCGAACGGGTAAATCCAGGATCAACGGCGTCTTGCCGAGAACATCGCGCTCGTGAAGCACCAAAAGGCCTGGAGGATCCGTGGTCAACGAGATGCGAGTGGAATCGGTGGTCGCGCTCGCCCGCACCGGTTCTCCGGTCTTGGTCACGAACCGCAGCTCGACGTGTTCCTGCGCTCCCGGAGGGCCCGAGTTCAGGAGCAGTGCAGCGACGATGCCCGTGGCAATGACCAAAAACAGCAGCAGCACGACCGGAATCAGTCGGGAGACGGATTCGGTTGTCGCCACCACCCGCTGCAGCTCGCCCGCATCGAGCGCAGGGTCGGACGCCGGTGGTGGTCGCTCGGCCGCGCGGGCCTTCAGTTCACCGAGCACTTTCGGCAGCGGGGCCGACCGTAACAACGGAGCGTGGGGCGTGCTGGTCGGGGGCTCGACCGGGGCTCGCGGCGCGGGCGGGGGCAGTGGGCCCACACCGAGGGCCGACGCGATGTCGATGTGGGTGGCATCGCGATGAGGCGCTCTTGCGGCCGTCGAGGACTGAACCGGATGGATCTCAGTGGGGCCTTCGCCGACGAGGACCTCATCCGGACCTGCGTGCGCTGGCCGAGGCGGGCCAGGATGTGCTGGGCCGACGGAATTCTCCGAGGACAAGCTCGACGGCTCGCCGGGGAGGTGAGCCGAAGCGTTCGTCGAGATGGACAACGTATTGTAGCCGCCCGGCGACGACGGGCGGTTGGCGCCCTGTGAACGGTCGCGGAACGCGGTCGCCGCAGGGGCGTTTCGCTGGGCGGAGATGTGGGATGTCGGCCGTCGATGCTCGACGATCCGTCGCCCTCGCACCTGGGGTTTGAATCCCGCCGACGCGCCACGCATCCGGGGACCGGCTTCTGTCTGTACGGTGGCGACCATACCCACCGTAGCGTCCTGCTCGGGATCGAACACCGTGGGCGCGTCCAGCGAATCGAGGTTGGCGTCGATGGGCTTCTGCGAGGCCAACCTCGACGGCGCGCCGTCGAGGTGCGCCGAAGCGGATTCGGCGGGCCGCGATTTCGCGCGCGCGTTCGAGGTGTCGCCAGTCGGCCCAATGACCGATGACCAAGCGGCCGAGACCTTCTCGTCGTTGTCCGTCACCCTCGCTCGCTCCGGCCGCATCTTGCCAAGCGAGACATCGTTCCCACAAGCGGGGCGCGCTACTCCTCCTTGGGTATGAGAGATTCGAGCACTTGGGCCAGCCCCTTGGAGCTGATGGGCTTCGCGAGGTAGTGGCTCATGCCGGCGGCCAGGCACTTTTCTCGGTCGCCTTTCATCGCGTGCGCGGTCATGGCGACGATCGGAACCCAGGCCCCTCGCTCGCCGAGCTCTCGGATCCGACCGGTAGCCTCGTAGCCGTCCATGTGTGGCATCTGGCAGTCCATCAGAACGATATCGAAGGGCTCGGCCGAGAACCGCTCGACGGCGAGCCGGCCGTCGGCCACCAACGTGGGTCGGAAACCGAGCCTTTCCAGCATTCGAAGCACCACCTTCTGGTTCACCGGATTGTCTTCCGCCACGAGGATGCGGGTCTTGCGGCGCCGGTCCTCGACGACCGAGTGTCGGGTGACCAGCCGCCGCGGAGCGGGGCCTCGAGGCGCCGATCCCAGAACCGTCAGGAGCACGTCCCGGAGGGTTCCCTTCTTGGTGGGCTTGGTCAGATAGGCGGCGAATCCCGCGTCCTGCGCTCGCCGGGCGTCGCCCCGCTCCGCGTAGGAAGTCAGCAAGACCCGGATCGTAGGCGAACTGGGCCACCGCGACTGCCAGCGCCGGCCTAGCTCGAGGCCGGGAACCTCGGGCAGGCCGTTGTCGAGGAGGATGACCGCATAGGGCTGCTTCGCCTCTTCGGCCTGAGCGACCAAACTCGTCGCGGTGGCTTCGTTGTCGGCGACAGCAACCTGACACCCCCAAGCCTCGCAATACCGTCGAACGACGTCTCGGCTGGCGCCGATGTCGTCGACCACCAGCACTCGCAAGCCGCGAAGCACATCGAGCGCCGCCAGTTCGGCCGGCGGGGTCTCCGGGATTTCCGGGCGCAACGGTAGGTCGAACCAAAAACGCGAGCCAACCCCTTCGATCGAGTCGACCTCGATTCGCCCTCCCATCAGCTCGACCAGCTCGCGGCTGATCGCGAGCCCGAGGCCGGTGCCGCCGAAGCGCCGGGTCGTGGAGCTGTCGACCTGCGTGAACGCCGTGAAGAGCTGCTCGACCCGTTCGGCCGGAATGCCGATGCCGGTGTCCTCGACCTCGAATCGGATTCGGTCCCCGGGCGCGTGGCGGACGCGGAGGGCGACTTCGCCTTCGGTCGTGAACTTGACGGCGTTGTTGGTGAGGTTGAGCAAGACCTGGCGAAGGCGGCTCGGGTCGCCGAAGATCCGTGGGGGCAAATCGAGGTCGACGTAGCCGGTGAGCTCGATGTCTTTTTGGGCGGCGAAGGGGCCGACCACGTCGAGGACCGCTTCGCAGGTGGCCGAAACGTCGAACGGGATGTCCTCCAGCTCCAGCCGGCCCGCTTCGATCTTGGAGAAGTCGAGGATATCGTTGATGAGCTGAAGAAGGGTGTCGCCACTGCTCTTGACCGCCCCGGCGTACTCCCGCTGCTCTCGGTTGAGGTCGGTCTCGAGCAGGAGGTCGGTCATCCCGAGGACCCCGTTCATCGGGGTGCGGATCTCGTGACTCATATTGGCCAAGAATCGGCTCTTGGCGATCGCCGCCTGCTCCGCTCGCTCCTTCGCGGCCCGAAGCTCCTGTTCGATCGCATGTCGATCAGTCACGTCACGAGCGACCAGACCGACGCCGCTGATGCCGAGGACCCGGTGATAGATGGGGGAGGCCTGGATCGATACCCTCAGCACGGTTCCGTTGCGGCAGCGGTGAAGGTCGTCACCCTCGACCACGTTTCCCTCCAGAACCTGTTCGGGCAGGGTTTCCAGAAGGGTCGTTTCAGGGGCTGCGAGGAGGGTCAACGGCTGACCGAGGACCTCGTCTGCGGTGTATCCGAAGAGGTTTTGAGCGCCCGCGTTCCAGGTCTCGATCATCCCTCGCTGGTCGAGACTGAATATGGCGTCCATGCTGTAGGACACCATGCTCGCGTATCGCTGAAGGTCGCTAAGCGCGCGGCGCGGACCCGTTTGATCCTCGACCGACACCGCCACTTGGAGGCGACCCGTCTCCGAGTTTCGGTGGGGTTTCAACCTCGTGAGGTAGTATTCGCCTTCGTCCGTGGCGGTGGGCCGGCGCATTTCGAAGCACCCGCGGTGCCCGGAGAGCGCGCGTTCCCACTCGAGGTCGAAGTGGGTCGGGCGGCCCAAGACTTCACCGAGCTTGAGGATCTCGAGCTCGTCGTCCGTACGGCCGGAGAACGTACGGTACGCGTCGTTCCACCACTGATGTCGGCCGTCGGCGTCGGCACACGCCAGCGGCACGTCGGCCACGAGAGCCAGGTCCGCCGGAACCGAAAGGTTGCGCGAGGCGGTGCTCGGCCGAACCCTGCCCGGTCCGGCCTCTTCGCGCTCGGTGGCGGACGGAACGATGCGGGAGCTCGACACCATCTGACGTTTTCATCGGTGAACGGAGGGGGCACTTGAGCGAACGATAGGCGGGCGCGGTCACCAGCAGACGCCGCGAACGGTGGCTCGGAGCGGGCTGTCGAGCCGCAGACCCACCAGGTCGACGACCAGCTGGTCGGCGCGATGAGACGAAAGCAGGGCCTCCCCAATCTGGGACGTGGTTCGTCCAATCACCAGGACGTCCGATCGTCGAATCAGATCAACGATATCTGAAGTCATCAGCGATGCGATATGAGGGATGTTCTCTTCGATATATCTTTTATTCGCGCCGATCAGTCGAGCCAGATTGACCTCCGGGTCGAACACCCGAAGCTCGAGTCCGCGTCCGATGAAGCGTTCGGCGAGGGTAACCAACGGGCTTTCGCGCAGGTCGTCGGTACCGCTCTTGAAGCTGAGCCCGATAAACCCGACGCGCCGGCGACCGGACTCGAGGACGATGTCCGCCGCGTGTTCGATATGAATGCGGTTGCTCGGCAGGATGCCCTGCATCATGGGGAGCGAAAGCGCGTGCTGCCGCGATAGGGCTTCGAGCGCGCGGACATCCTTCGGAAGGCACGAGCCCCCGAAGGCGAAGCCCGGCCGAAGGTAGGCGGGGGAGATATTGAGCTGACGATCCTCGCAGATCAGCTCCATGACTCGGTGGGTATCGACGCCGAGCGTTTGGCCGAGCCGACCGACCTCGTTAGCAAAGGTGATCTTGAGCGCGTGGAACGCGTTGGCGACCATCTTCAGCATCTCGGCCGTGCGGATGTCGGTCACGATGAACGGGGCGGGCAAGCGGCCGTAGATCGATCTCAGAACATCTTCCAGTCGGTCGCCGCTCGTTCCGACGACTGTGTATGGGGGCTGGTCGTAGTCGGCGATCGACGAACCCTCGCGCAGGAACTCGGGCTGAAAGCCGACCTCGAAGTCGACTCCGAGCTCCTTTTGCGAGCGCTCGGCGATCGTCTCGATCACGATCGATTCGGTGGTGCCGGGGGCGACCGTCGACCGCATGACGAAGCCATGAAACTCCCTTTTTCGCGCGAGCACGTCCCCGAGCTGGTGCGCCAGACGGCGGACCGCGGTGAGGTCTTGGGCCCCCGAGCGGTCGGACGGCGTGCCCACGCACAACAGCGATAGCTCGCTGTTGGTGATGGCCTCCGACGCGTCATGGGTGACCGAAAAGGATCGGCGCTCGACGCCGTGTCGGATCAGCTCCGCGAGGCCCGGCTCGATGATCGGAGACTCACCGCGTCGGATCAGATCGAGTTTGATCGGGTCGATGTCGCAGCCGATGACGTGGTGACCATCACGGGCAAGGCAGGCGGCCGAGACCGCCCCCACATACCCCAAGCCGAACACACTGATCCGCATGAAGACGGGAGTCTACGCGCCCTTGTGGGGTCGGCAAGGCCTTACACGATCACCGGTGCACCACGCGCGGTGAAGGGCAAGATCATCATCGGTAACCGGGGGCGCCGAACCGGGCGTTCGCGGCTATGTGACGGCTTGTGACGCCGAAACCGGCGATCAGGCGTGGCGCTTCTATACCGTGCCTGGCGACCCGGCGAAGGGCTTCGAAAGCAAGGCCTTGGAGGAAGCCGCCAAGACCTGGAAAGGCGAGTGGTGGAAGACGGGCGGCGGCGGCACCGTCTGGGATTCCATGGCCTTCGACCCCGACCTGAACCAGCTCATGGGCGCCCTCGTCTCGGCCGTCCATTCCGGAGCCTAGTCCGAGGATCGTCAGGGCGTCGTCGAACCAGCAGGGGGACTCGATGCGGCCAGGGAGGCATCGTCGGCGAAACAGGTGAATGGTCCTCGGTCTTCGCGCGCCCACGTCTGGGCGGTTCTCGAACTCGTAGCGGGGCCATCCGCTGCCGGCTTCGTTCGCGGCGGGTGCCACATGAGGTCGTCACCGCAAAGACGGGGAGGGCGGCCGGGGGCTGGCCCTATTTCGCGGGTCCCCGGAAGGTCGATGCGGCTCAGGACACCGATGCGAGATAGTTGCTCGAAACCCAGCCGAAATCGTTCTCGCCGAAGGCGACGAAGACCCAAGGGGCCTCCCACTCGAGGAGCTGCACCCTCGTACCGCGCGTGAGTGGTCCGTTGTCGACCTTATCGTAACCGATGCCTGGTCCTTCCCGGACATTGAGCCGGGACGCGGTGACGACCATGACGTCCGGCTCGTCTTCGCTTCGCGCGTCGACCAACGAGATGTAGCGTCCCATCGGGAAGGCCGGGCCGGGATCCGATTTTCGGCCCTTGGCGATGTCGTCATGCCCGACGACCTCGTTGATCGTCGGATACTCGCTGAGGAGAGCGAGCACCAGCTCTTCGACCCGGCTCAGCTGCGCCTCGGTGTAGCTATGCCAAAAGCGGGGCTCTCGTTCGTGTTTGTGCGTGGCCACGACGACCTCGGCCGGGTCGCTGATGACCTTGCCGAAGTGGGTTCGGTAGTGGCCGTCGGCGTGCTTGGTCAGCGGGCCGGCGTTCACGATCTCGATGCCCACCGAATACTTGTTGAGGCCGGTGCGGCCTTTCCAGCGCGAGCGTCCGGCGTGCCAAGCGATCTCTTTAAAAGAAACCAGCTGTACGATCTCGCCGTCGCGGCCGATGACCACGTGGGCGGACGCTTTCGCCTGCGGGTTGCTCAGCCACTTCGCCGCACCGCTGGTGGAGGTTCCCGCCGTGTAGTGCATGACGATCGTATCGGGGATGAGCCGACCGCTCTTGTTTGGAGAATTGCGAAACGGGGCTCCGGTGATTATCCCGTCTGAAATCGTGATCATAGCCTCCTCCTGTCCGTCGAACGGATGTCCGAGCGACTACGCCGGGGGCATCCCGGGCCCTGGTTGAGGTTGGGAGATCGTTGGGCGGGCCCTCGACACCAGCCGGGAGTAACAGAACGTCGCGCGAATGCAAATCCCACGCAGTGGCTACCGGTGCTGCCGTTTTCGGTGTGATGCGCGAGGGTCGCGAACGAACGTGATCCGAGCCCCCAAGGAGGTCGGCGAGCGGGGCGCGTGGTCACGATCGGGCGACGGCGGAGAGGTCGTTCAGGCCGTTACGCAAGAATGTGGGTGCCGACTTAGGGCCGGGACCTTTCCAAGAGCCGCTCAAACCCGCGTCGGGCCAGCTCGAAACTGTCCGGCGCGTGAAGGAGGCGATGGAAGAAGTGGACGGATAGCGTCAGCGCGTTCAGTTCGAAGGCGAACTGGCGAGCATCCACGTGGGCGCCGAAGTGGCCGTGCTCCTTTGCGATGCTCGCGGCCCGGGTCAGGGTATCGATCCAATCCTGTTGACCCCGCACGAGCACCTCGCGGACCGCGCCCGGCCGATCGTCGTACTCGGTCGCCGCGGCGACGAACAGGCAGCCGCCCGGAAGGAGCTCTTGAGCCCACCGGAGCCAATTCTGGAAGAGGGCACGGATCCTTGGTTCGCCGCGAGGCTCGCGGATCGCAGGCCGGACGACCCGCTCGATGAAGTACGCTTCGGCCGCCGATAGCACTTCGACCTGAAGCCTTTCTTTCGACTTGAAGTGGGCGAACAGGCCGCTCTTGGAGAGTCCGAGCGCCTTGCTCAGCAGTCCGATGCTGAGACCTTCGAGGCCCACGGTGCTCGCGATTTCCATAGCCCGCTCGAGGATGACCCGCTTGGTGGACGCGCCCTTGTTCATCCGGGTTTCAAAAAGCACGGTCGTTCGTATAACGAAAAGCAGAACGAAACGAACCGTTCGAAGCAAGTCGAAATCGGTTCCAGCGCACCATTGTTCACCTTGGCGCCGATGACCGGGCGAAATTGCTCCAGTGACCAGGCCTGAATCGTCTTCGGTTAGGGTATAGGCTTGAGAGACCGGGTCCATTGTCCGTTGGTGTGTAGGCATGCGACTACCGTTCACTTACTCGATAGGCGTTGTCGGGGTTGCGCTGCTGAGCCTAATGTCAGCATGCACGCCAGCGGCGCCGAAAACGGCGCCCGCCGCTCCCGAAGCGTCGGTCCCGTCGGTCCCGGAAGCGGAAACGTCAACCCAAGCGCAGGTCACTGCTCAAGCGCAAGCCACTCCTGAGCGTACGGCGGCTCCGGCCGAGGGCAGCGTGCTCGCCGGCGCGGGCGGGGATTCACTCCGAGCCGCGTTGCTGGGCCTCGGTCGAAAAGACGAGGCTGCTGCTGAACCGGAGGAGCCGCAACCGCCGAAGCGTCGTGTCCAACGCCGGGCCGTCGCGAGCACGGCGGGCTTCAGCGCCGAGGACGAACCCGACGTGCCGCGAAACTTGACGGACGACCAGTTCCAGGATGCCGTCAACGCTTGGCGGGGCATGAGGGCTTGCCTCGCGCGGAGCAAGCTTCGCGGTAGTCAGCGCAGCGGGGCGATGAAGGTCTCGTTCAAAATCCGATCCGATGGTTCGGTCCTGAACTCCGAGGTTGTCGAGACCACCGATGGGGTGGCGGCCTCGATCGCGCCTTGCGTGGCGAAGGCGGCGAAGCGCATCCGATTTCCGGCTTTCGATGGCAAGGACGTCGATAAAGAGGCGAAGTTCGTCTTCTGAGACGAAAGTGGGGTTGACGCCCCATGGGAAATCGCTGAGGTCGGTCTCCGACGTCTTGCGGCCCCCGCCGCGCATGCTTATCTGGTATGTAGAGACGCGAATGGCACGACCGACGCAAATCCTGATCGACGCCCTTCGGACCGCTGCCGCCCGCTTGGAGGCGGGCGCCGACTACAGCTGGACCCATATGGGGTCATGCAACTGCGGGCACCTCGCGCAGTCGCTCACCAAAATGACGAATGCTGAGATCCATCAGTACGCCCTGCAGAAGGCCGGTGACTGGGGGCAGCAAGCGCTCGACCACTGTATGGTCAGCGGCTACCCGATGGACCACATCATCACGACCATGATCGAGGCCGGAATGACCCACCGAGACATTCACGAGCTCGAGCGGTTGTCATCCCATCAGGTCCTGAGCGGTCTTCCGGGCGGGCCGAGGTCCCTCGACTACCGGCAGCGCGACGACGTGGTCGAGTACATGCGGACGTGGGCCGAACAACTCGCGGAACAGCTGCGCCGAGAGCGAACCGCTGAACCCTCGACGGTCATTCAGCGTATCGTCCGGGAAGGCCTGCCTCGCACCGACGACCGAAGCCAGGTCGAACCCCACTGTGCGCCGTCCGCCGTGCGGTCCGGCTGACCACATTCGACGAACCACGGCGTAGATGAACTTTCTCCTGCATGGGTTCGCCGATTGGGCGTCGGAGCGGCCGCGACGGCTGCTAGCGGTGGCGACCATCGTCACCCTACCGCTCGCGTGGATAGCGAGTGGCCTCGAAATATCGACTTCCCGAACCGCCCTGGTCAGTGACCGGAATCCGCACTGGCAGCGCTATATGGCGTTCGCAGAGGAGTTCGGTATTCCGGAGGATCTGGTCATCGTGGTCGATGGCGAAGACCCGACGTCCGTCCGGCGGTTCATGGACGAAGTCGTCATTTCGATCCGCGACGAGCCCGGACTCGCGCAATCAGTGTTTCATCGGGTCGACCTCAGCGCGTTCGAACGTCACGGTCTTTTGTACCTCGACGAAGCAGACCTCGACCGCCTTCGAAAGATCGCGGAACTCGAACCGACCCGCCGCTTGATGAGCGACGAGCCCGCGGCGGCTCGGATCAGCGCGCTGTCGGCTCTGCTTGGACAGGCACCGACGATCGTCGGGCCCGACGCCGGGCCGCGTCAATCCGAGCTGATGGCGATGACCCTGGGCCGTCTGATCGACGCCTTTCACGGCTATGCTCTGGAGGGTCGCGAGGGCCCGCTTTCCCTGCTCGACCGGAAGGCGGCCTTATCGGCGGCGCTCGACGACCGAGGGGCTCCGGGTGGCATCGACGCCGAGGGGTATTTCACGCTTCATGACGGGACGACTGGCGTCGTCTTCGTTCGCCCCCCGTACACCCGCGACGAAATGCAGGTGGTGTTGCCGTTCGTGGCTCGGGTCCGGGCTGCCTGTGCGAAGGTGGCCGAGCAGATTCCAAGCGTCGAGTACGGACTGACCGGCATTCCCGCGACTCAGCGTGACGAGTTTTATGCCATTCAGCGGGACACCGTGCTGACCAGTGTCGTGGCTCTGGTCGGTGTCGCCCTCTTGTTCCTGGCGTTCCTGCCGACCCTTCGCATGCTTGCCTACGCTCTGGTGCCGGTCGCGTACGGCGTGGTCTGGACGGCGGCCTGTGTTCGGCTCCTCTTCGGGTACGTCAACCTCATGTCGTCGGTCTTTCTCGTCGTGTTGATCGGGATGGGGATCGATTTTTCCATCCATCTGTCGGCGCGGTATCTGGAAGGACGTCAGCGGGGGATGACCAACGAAGAGGCGGTTCGGCAGGCGGTGCTCAGATCGGGCCGCGGGGTCGTCACGGGGGCCGTAACGTCCGCCGGAGCCTTCGCAGCCGTGGGGTGGTGCGGCTTTCAGGGGATCGAGCAGCTCGGGATCGCGGCGGGCCTGGGGCTGCTCTTCACGTTGGTCGCCGCGCTGACCGTGTTCCCCGCCATCTTGACGTGGGCTGGTCCCGGCATGCCGGCGCGACCTCCGCGAGCCCTCGGGCTCGGGTCGTGGGCGACCTGGATCGGCAGGAGGCCCTACGCACCTCTGGTCGCCGCGGCACTGCTGACCATCCCGGTCGCTTACAGTGGCTGGCACATTCGTTTCAACTTCAGCCTCGTCGATCTTCTCCCGAAGGACGCCGAAAGTGCACGTCTGATGGATCGAATGCTGAGCGAGCGCGATCTGTCGGCCAACGCGGCGGTCGTGGCGGCCCCTTCGTTGCACGAGGCGAGGGTGGTGGCGGCCGAATTGAGGGCCAAGCCGACGGTCTACAGCGTGCATGACGCCGCTATGTTCCTGCCGAGCCATCAACAGGCGCGTCTCGGCGTGCTGGCCGAGATGAAGCGGAGTCTGAATCAACCGGTCGGGGCGTCCGCCGCCGTCTCTATCGACGAGGCGGTCATGCAGCTCGAAGACGAGGTCGAGGCCCTGACCGACCTCGCGATGCAGAGACGGCGCGAGGTCGCGGCGAAAACCCTCGAACTGGCGCTGGAGAAGGTCGCTGCTGTCAGCGAAGAGGTCGAAGACCCCGAGGTCGCGGCCGGGGTCCAGCGATTCGCGGATGCGGTTCGCGAAGCGGCTCACAACGCCCGCCGACGCCTCGAAGAGACGGTCGAGGCAGGGCCGGTGAGCATCGAAGCTCTGCCGGAGCCTCTCCGGCGGCGTTTCGTAAGCCCTGAGGGCCGATACGCGGTTTACGCGGTGCCTCGGTACAGCATGTGGGACCGCGAGGCGCTCGCGGCATTCGTGAAGGAGGTTCGGTCCGTCGCCGAGGACGCAACCGGCTTTCCAGAGACGTTTTATGAGAACGCCGGGCTGCTCCGGTCCGCGTTCGTCTGGGCGGCGCTGTACGCGAGTCTCGCCGTTCTGATGTTGCTGAGCATCGACCTGCGCCGCCCTAGAGACGTGCTTTTGGCTTCGGTCCCGGTCGGGCTGGGGGTCGTGTGGATGATCGGACTCATGCAAGTGCTCGGGGTTCCTTATAATCTGGCCAACATCGTAGCACTGCCCCTGATCATCGGCGTGGGCATCGACAACGGCGTGCACCTGATGCATCGCTACCGGGAGTCAGGGTCGATGGTCGAAGCGATGAAGCACACCGGAACCGCGGTGGCGCTGTCGTCGTTGACGACGATGGTGGGCTTCGGCTCTTTGGCCCTGTCGAGTCATCGTGGCCTGGCCAGCATGGGGGTCATGATGCTTCTGGGGGTGGGGTCCTGCTTGCTGATCTCCATAACCGTGGTGCCGGCCGCCTTGGCGGTCGTCGAACGGCTCGACCGTCGGCGAGGTCGTTTGCCCGCCGGGGCGCGGCCGGTGGTCTAGACACTGCGAGCCAGATGCTCGTCGCGGGCTGGGTCGGTCTCGGTTTGGCCTGCGCCCACGTTCCGCAAAAGTACATCGCCCGCGAGGGGGGCGACCTATCTTTGCCCAACGATCCCAACGCGCTGCTGGCCATCGCGGATGAGATGTCAAGGCTGGGCCCCGGGGGCCCTGATCTCACCCGATCGTTGGCGGCCGCCGACCGAGTATTGGCGGCCGATCCACGACATGGCGAGGCTGCGTGGCGGGCGGCCCGAGCCCTCTACCTGCAGACGTACATGAAGAATGTAGACCGCGCGCATCTCGCCGCAAAGTGTATGGATGCGGCGGCCGTCGCGACCGCATACTCGAAGCGCGCTGAGGCTCACTACTACTCCGCCCTGTGCATGGGGGCGCGGGCCAAGGCGCGCCAGATCGAGGGGCTAGACCTCGTGCCGAGAATGGAAAAGGCGGGCCAGGCCGCTTTGGCGGGGGACCCGACGATCGCGAAGGCGGGGCCCCATCGGCTCTTGGGAGGGATCTATCTATGGGCGCCGGCCTGGCCGGCCAGCGTTGGCGACCTCGACCTGGCGCTCGATCATTTGCGGGAGGCGGTCGAACTCGCGCCTGACTGGGCGGAGAACCACATCCTCCTCGCCTACGCCCTCCTGGAAGACGAGCAGGTCGACGAAGCTGCGGACGCGGTGGCGGTCGCCAAAGAGAAACTCAAGCTCCCGCAGTCGGACGGGTGGCGGTCCGAGTGGACGGCGCAGATCGTCGAGCTGGAGCAAAAAATCGAAGAAGAGCGGTGACCGCGGGCGCCGGCCCCGGCCGAACCTCGATCGGCGGTCGGACGACCAAGCACAACCGGATCGCGTGTTCGCCCTTCGCGCAAAAGTCATGCGGGCCCCTCGGGCGGGGTCGGGGAGTGGACTTTTCACCTACGGAGAGCCACCCTGAGGCCTTTGGAGGAACGCCGGTCATGACCCACACGTTGGATAACCAGCTCCCGCCCACCAGGGGTCGCTCGAGCAGCCGCCCGGTGGCTCTCATCGTGGGCGCCGGGGATGCCACCGGTGGCGCCGTCGCGCGCCGTTTTGCCGCCGAGGGGCTCTTCGCGTGCGTCACCCGCCGTCACGCCGACCGGCTCGTGCCGCTGGTTGCCCAGATCGAGGCCGAAGGGGGCGCCGCGAAAGCCTTCGGCACCGACGCTCGCCGGGAAGAGCAAGTGATCGAGCTGGTCGACACCATCGAGCGGGAGATCGGCCCGATCGAGGTCTTCGTGTACAATGTCGGCGGTAACGTACCTTGCCCGGTGCTGGAGGAGACCGCCCGCAAGTATTACAAACTGTGGGAGATGGCCTGCTTCGGTGGTTTCCTGAATGGGCGCGAAGTCGCCAAGCGCATGGCCACCCGCAGCCGCGGCACGATCATCTTCACCGGTGCAACGGCCTCGTTGCGCGGTTCCGCGAACTTTGCGGGCTTCGCGGGCGCCAAGCACGCGCTTCGGGCGTTGGCACAAAGCATGGCTCGGGAGCTCGGACCGCGGGGCATTCACGTCGCCCACGTGGTCGTCGATGGAATGATCGACACCGCCTTCATCGAAGAGAACTTCCCGGACGTTTATGCCGAAAAGACGAAGGTCGACGGCGTGCTGAATCCGCATCACATCGCGGAAAACTATTGGTGGCTGCACCGGCAGCCCAAAGATGCGTGGACTTTCGAGATCGACCTTCGCCCGTACATCGAGACCTGGTAGGACACGGGCGTCGGCCTGCAGGGATGGGTCGAAAGGGAGGCGTCATGCAACGAGTACGCGGATTCGGTTTCATTGTCCTAGTAACGGCTCTGGTAGCGGGTGTGTCGGCCTGCGCAGGCAAGAGCGGACCGGAGGTCCGCATCGTCGGCGATCACCTCGAGCTCAACGATACGATTCACTTCGCGACCAACGAAGCGACGATCGAGCAAGACAGCTATCAGCTGCTCGATCGCATCGCTTTCGTGCTCAAGAAGTCGCCGGATATCGTCGCCGTCAAGATTCAGGGTCACACGGACGACACCGGGGCCCCCGACTTCAACCAGACCTTGTCCGAAAAGAGGGCCAAGTCGGTTCAGGCGTATCTGCGGGGCGAAGGGGTCACGCAGTCCCTCGATACGGCTGGCTTCGGCGATACGAAGCCGCTCTGCCCGGAGAAGACCGAAGAGTGTCGGTACCGCAACCGCCGGGTCGAGTTCATCATTGAGCGCAACTAGCCACATTCCCCGGTACACGGTTCTCGAGTGGCGGACGGCGAACTCCAGCTCCACTTCAGTGACGGGACGTTGGTGATCCCGGTGGTGCCGCCGGCGGCCCAAGCCATTCTCCAGCCTTACCTCGTTTCTGACCCGAGAACGGGAACCCACCGTGCGCCGGCCCGCGCCTATCGAGACGTCGTCCTGGCGCTCCGAGGGGCAGCCATCGGCTATGAAGACCACGCCCGGCAGTTCGAGCCGATGACCCTCGCCCGGCGCTCCCCCCACCAGCCGTTTCCTCATCAACAGGAGGCCTTGGATGCGTGGTGGGCCGCCGGAGGAAGGGGCATCGTCGAGCTTCCGACCGGGGCCGGGAAGACCTTCGTGGCGGTCTTGGCGATCGCGTTGGTCCAGCGGCCGACGCTCGTGGTCGTGCCGACCATCGACCTGATGGTTCAGTGGCAGAGCGTGTTGACCGAGCACTTCGAAGTGCCGGTCGGAATGGTCGGCGGGGGTGAAAAAGACCGTCGGCGGCTGACCGTCACCACGTACGATTCGGCGGCCGCGCAGGTCGAGTTTCACGGGGACCGGTTTGGGCTGCTCATCTGCGATGAGTGCCACCATCTGCCCGCCCCCGCGTATCGGTTCATCGCCGAGGGCAGTATCGCCCCGTTTCGGCTGGGTCTCACGGCGACGTTGGCTCGGCAGGACGGTGGCGAAGCGATCGCTCAGCAACTGTTGGGGACCCTCGTGTATCGGGCCCCGATCGACGCGCTCGAGGGAGCGTACCTGGCTCCGTACGAGGTGCGCTCGGTAGCGGTGACCCTGACCGACGCCGAGCAGGCCGAATACGACGAGTGCCGGGGCCGATACTTGCGATTTCTGCGCAAGCAAGGAATCCGGTTCGACCGGCCGTCGGGATGGGCAGAATTCATCAGCCGAGCCCACCAAAGCGCCGAGGGGCGCGCCGCGTTCGCGGCCTATCGTACCCAGCGACGCATCGCACTGGCCGGCGAAGGCAAGCTCGCTGAGCTGTGGCGAATCCTGATCGGGCATCGAGATGACCGGATCATCGTCTTCACCGAGGACACGGAGATGGTTTACCGGCTCGCTCGTCACTTCATCCTGCCGGCGATCACCCATCATACCCGGCCCGGCGAGCGAAAGGCGATCCTCGAGCGGTTCGCAAAAGGTCATCTGCGCGCGCTGGTGACCGCCAAGGTCCTAAACGAAGGGGTCGATGTGCCGGAAGCGAACGTGGGGGTCGTGCTCAGCGGAAGCGGGAGCGTGCGCGAGCACGTGCAGCGCCTCGGCCGCATCCTGCGCAAGCGACCCGGCAAACAGGCCATCCTGTATGAAGTGTTCACCGACGTCGCGGCGGAAGCGGGCATCAGCGAACGCCGTCGGCAGCACGCGGCCTATGCCCGAGCCGAGGCCCCGAGCGACGAAGAAGGCGAGGCGTGCTGACCAAAGACCTCCTCGACTTCCGCACCCGAAGCGGTCGAATCTATCCGAAGCTGATCGCCGACCAAGCGCATGAGCGCGATGTCGCCGAGTCGTTGCTCGCGTGTCTCGGACCGTCGGTCGGTCGTCCGCGCGGGGAGGTCGAGGCGGAGCTCGCGGCGGTCGCCGGCGCGCACCGTCGGCCGCGAATCGCCAAGGGACTGGTCAAGCTTCTCTTGGACCGATGCGAGTTCGCCCATCCGGACCCCGAGGCGGCGGAGGCCCGGTCGGCGTGGCTTCGGCAGGCCGACGACGTTCGTCGCGGGCTCCCCCTCGCCGCGTCGTTCGAAGAGTACGAGGCCCGATTGTCGGAGGTCATCGAGCTGGCCCAGGTCAGGGATGCGCTGTATGCCGACCTCCCCGGCCGGCGTCCTCTCCTGGGCTTCAAAGCGCTCGACGCGGACAAACTCCTGGCTCGGTACGACCTCGCGCAAGTGCAGGGACTATTGCTCTATGCCGAGCGACTCGAGCTGCAGGTCGAGGGTGGTGACACGCCGGAGCTTCGCCGCTTGCTCCGTTGGATGCGATTCTGTCGCTTGGTGACCGACGTTCGCGTCGACGACGAGGGTTGGTCGCTGGTGATCGAGGGGCCGGCGGCGGTGCTCGACAGCGCCAAGAAGTACGGGCTGCAGCTGGCCACGTTCTTTTTGGTGGTCCCGACGGTCGAGCGATGGGCGGTGCGAGCCGCGATCAAGCTCCCCCGCCGAGCGGCCCTCGTGCTCGAGATTTCGCACGAACAAGGGCTTCGGCCTGGGCTCGAGGGCGGCGCAGGTTTTGTACCACCGGAGATCGAGTCGGTAGTGGCGCGCTGGTCCGACCCCGACTGGCGCCTCGACGCGAACCCGGCACCCCGGCCCGTCGGGGTGCATGAGTGGTGCGTGCCCGATCTGGATGCCCATCGCGACGGACGGACGGTCGCCATCGAGTTGTTCCACCCGTGGCATCAGGGCGCGTGGCGACGTCGGCGGGCGGCGCTCGCGGCCCGGCCGCAGCCCGACCTCATCATGGGCATCGACCGCAAGCTGGCCCGTCGGCTCGAAGTGGACGCCGGGCCCCCGGAGACCTTCGAGTTTAGTGGCTTTCCGACCGAGCGGGGCCTACGAAAAGCGCTCGCTGCATGGTGGTCGTCGACCGAGCCTCGGTAACGGGCGAAGGCGCTATTTCTTCTTACCCAAGAAACGATTGATCGCGCTCATCAGACCACCCTGCTTTTGCTTCTGGGCTCGGGTGTTGATCAGGCGCAAGACGCGCTGCGCATCGACGTCGCTCGGATCGTAGTTCAAGCAGAGCTTGAGCCACTTTTTGGCCTCGTCGTAGTTGTCTCTCGCGAAGTGGACTTTACCGAGGTATTGGTACGCGAGCGCCAGGTGGTCTTGCCGCTTCGCCGCGGCCTTGAGCATCTCGATCGCTACGGGAGCCGCGGCGTCTTTGTTGGGCGCGGCGTTGTAGCGGGCCCACGCAAAGTGCACGTCGTACAGCGGGTCGTCCGGGTTGAGCTGACGGGCCTCGGTGAGCTTGTCGACCGCGCCGCTCCAGTTTCGGCGCCGCATGTCCATCAGCGCCTCGTCGACGATCGCCTCGGCCCGCAAGATGCCGTGCACGTCGGTCGATAGCCCCCTCGCCGAACGGTCCAAGAAGACGAGATACTCATCGCGAAGCCCTGGGTCGGTGAGGGTCTCGTAGGCTTCGTTCAGCCGCTGAAAAATCTCGTCGAGCTTCTTCTTCTCGGGTCCAAGGTCCACGTGGGCAAACGCGTCCGAATGCCAGCGCTTGGCGAGGTCTTTGAAGGCTTCGCGGATCGACTCCTGACTCGCATCTCGCAATACCCCGAGGAGCTCGAAGTGGTTTCTGCGCGACAGAAGTAGATGGTACTGGGCGACCGTGGCTCGAGCCCGCTTGGATTCCTGTTCCTTGATGTCAGCCGTCACTCTGGTCCCTGGGCCCCTGAATATCTCGTACTCCCGCGACTGCGTCCACTGTCCTCGGCGACCGGGGGGACCGATGCACCACCGAGCACCAAGACCGAAGCGGCCCGCCTCCGATCGGTCAAGGGTCGAGTTTGTGGGCGAGGGCTAAGAGGGTATCCGCCGCGCCCGCCCGCACTTGGTAGGTCACGAGGGGCGAGATATCGGTCGCCTTTGGGTTGATCTCGACGCTGGTGACGCCGTTGCGAGCGGCATCCAGCACCGGTTGAACGATGTACGGAAACAGCGCGCTCGTACCGATCGAGAACACCACATCGAAGCCCCGAACCAGCTCATTTCGAAGACTGTCGAGCTTGGCCGGGTCGAGCAGCTCGCCGAACAGCACGACTCGAGGGCGGATGACCGCTCCGCACTGCGGGCACAGTGGAAGAGGCTCCAAGTGCTCGTAGCTGCTCACGATTTCCTGCCAATCGCACATCGGACAGAACAGCTCGCCGGTGTCCCCGTGAATGTCGATGACGCGCGTCGAGCCGGCGGAGCGATGTAGACCGTCTACGTTTTGAGTCAGGACGCAGACGCGGTCGAATCGGGTCTCCCAGGCGGCCAGGACCCGATGGCCGGCGTTCGGCTGAGCGCCGCGGCAAGCGTGCTCGATCTCGCGAATGTGCTTCCAGGTGAGTGCCGGCCGCGCCATGAACATGTGGCCCGAGAGGGCCTCCTCGATGGGGAGGCCGTCTTCGGTGGCCCGGTCGTTGTACAGGCCACCCACTCCCCGGTAGGTCGGCAGGCCCGAATCGGCCGACATACCCGCGCCTGTGATCACCAAGACGCGGCGCGCTGACCGAAGGACGTCGACCACGGGATCGAGCTCCAGCAGGGACAGAATCACGGCCAGAGTGTCGTCGACCGGGGCCGGATGGATCCATCGGTAAATGACCGAGCCAGCGGGATGGGGGATTTCGGCTTCCGTGCGAGCTCGGAACCGGTAGGCTGGGTCATCCACACAGGTCCTTCAGATAAACGACTATGATGTTCGGAGTGGACGCAATACCGGGCTTCTTGATGCTGGTGACCGCGCTCGGTCTCATCGGCGGTCTCGCGCATTGGCGGATGACCAGACTGAAAAGCGTCTGGCAGGCGGCCGCGGCTCGGCTGGGGCTTCGATACGACGGTCAGGGACCGTTTCGGACGCCGAGGCTCGAAGGCGTGATCGGCGACTGCGCGGTCACGGTGAGCGTTCACTCGGACGAGGCGGCGGGCACCAACCGCACGGCCACCGTCGTTTCGGTTCATGCGGCGCGAATTCCGGTCACCTTCTCGGCGAGTGCCAAATCGGCGTGGACCCGGATGACCGAGCGTTTGCTGCCCTCCGGAGCCGCAAACCTGGGCGACGCCGATTTCGACCGAATCGTCCGCATCGATGGTGACTCGACCTATGCCTTGGCGGCGCTTTCCCCCGCCATCCGTCGGAGTTTGCGGTCCTTCGTGTCGCAAGACGGATGTCTGCGCGGCCAACAGCTCAAGCTGGTGGCGGCCGGCATCGTTGCTCGGGAAGAGAACCTCACGCAGATCGTGCGGGCGGTAGCAGCTCTGGGCAACGGTCTTTCGCTACCCATCGATCGCTGGCCGGACGGGTTGCGCGACCGCGCCGCGAATGATTCGGTCCTCGCGATTCGGCGAAGCAGTCTCCTGACGCTT
Organism: uncultured Myxococcales bacterium; assembly: GCA_964519665.1. Lineage (GTDB taxonomy): Bacteria > Myxococcota > Kuafuiibacteriia > Kuafuiibacteriales > Kuafuiibacteriaceae > JANQQN01. The sequence continues at coordinate 66,174 of CAZFIV010000012.1, read as the reverse complement.
GTACGTAGGTATCCGACCTCCCCCGCAACCCAGCAGGCGATCGAGGAGCGGCTCGAGGATTCCGAGCCCGAGATCCGTTTGATGGCGGCCCGGCACGCGGGCGAGCGAGGAGTGCCGGCCGCACGGACCGTGTTCGACGATCTCGGCGCATCGGTGTCGCTGAGGGCGGCTGCCCTTCAGGTGTGGGGACACTCGGCGCCGGCCGATGACTCCGCGTTAAAGAGAGGCCTGACTCAAGCCCTGAACTCGCGCACGGACGAGTTGGTCGGCGCGGCGCTCGAGGTCGTACGTTCGAAGAGGCCGTCGGGCCTCACGAGTGAGGTCCGGGGTGCGCTCGCGGCCGACCAGCCGTACGTGGTGGCGGCGGCACTTCGGGCGCTCGAGGCGACCGGCGGTCCCGATGACGTCGCGTTCGTGTTGCCCTATTTGTCGGCGTCGGAAGCGGAAGTTGCGGTCGCGGCGGTCGAAGCGATCGGCGGGATCGGACATGTCGAGGCGGTCGAGCGGCTGCTGCCGCTGACTCGCGGGTTGACCCGCTCGCCCCAGCTCAAGATGACGGCGAGGGCGGCGATCGCACGGATTCAAGCTCGTACCGGTGGCCAGAGAGGGCAGCTCGCCCTGGTCGACGAGGGCGCGCCGGCGGGGCGATTGAGTCCGATTCCGGAGTCTGGTGGGTTATCGCCGCCGTCCGAGGACGAGTAGTCGACGGACGAAGTTTCGACCCCGGCGGAAGCTGCAACGCAGAGTACGGCAGTGGAGCGAAGCGCTCATCTCACGCGGGTCGGGAGTCCAGTTCGTGGGACCGCAGTTTTTCCCATAGGTTCTTGCGCGAGATGCCCAGGAGCTCGGCGGCTTTGGCTTTCTTGCCGTGCGCGGCATTGAGAGCCCGAAGCAGGTACTGGTGCTCGAATTCTTTGATCGCCGTCGAGAGGGGGCGCAGCTCGGTCGACTCATCGTCCGAGCGCTTGCTGGGCGTTTCGGTGGTGCCGCGAATATCGGGTGGCAGGTGGTCGAGGTCGATCTCTTGGCCTCTCGAGAGGACGACCGCCCGCTGAATGGCGTGCTCCAACTCGCGAACGTTGCCGGGAAACGCATATTCGCTCAGCGCCGCCCAGGCGCGCGGGGAGATCGAGGGCTCCGGTCGGCCGGCTTTGACGAGGCGCCTGAGAAAGTGCTCGACGAGCAGTGGTAGGTCGCTCCGTCGATCGCGAAGGGGCGGGATGGCGACGTCGAGAACATTCAAACGATAGTAGAGGTCCTCTCGGAACAGGCCGTCTCGGATGCGTTCCTTCAGGTTGCGGTGAGTGGCGGAAACCACCCGTACATCGACGTTGACCTGGTTGTTGGTGCCCAGCGGCTCGATCAATCCTTCCTGCAGAACGCGCAGGAGCTTGGCCTGCGCCATCGGGGGGATCTCTGCGATCTCATCCAGGAAGAGGGTGCCGTTCTTCGCGGCCATGAATCGGCCGTCGCGCGCCTTCACCGCACCGGTAAACGCGCCCCGCTCGTGGCCGAACAGCTCGGCTTCCAGGAGCGTCTCGGGGAACGCGGCACAGTTCACGGCTACGAACGGACCATCGCGACGTCCGCTCAGTCGATGGACGGTCTTGGCCACGAGCTCCTTGCCGGTTCCTGACTCGCCGGTGATCAAGACCGGGGCATCGCTGTCCGCGATGGTCTCGACGAGGTCGAGGAGCCGAACCATGTTGGGAGCCCGCCCGATGATGATCGAGCTGGGGTCTCGGGTGGCGAGTTCGGTCCGGGCCGCGTCGAGCTCGGCTTCGAGCACGCGGCGTTCCGCGAATCGGCCGATCCTCAGCTGCAGTTCTTCCAGGTCGAAGGGCTTGGTCAGATAGTCTAGGGCCCCGTCTTTGAGGGCCGAGACCGCGTCGGAAACGGCGGCATAGGCGGTCATGAGGATGACGCCGGTGGTCGGCCGCTCCTTTCGGATTCGGCGAAAGAGCGTCATGCCATCGACGCGCGGCATTCGAATGTCGGTGATGACGAGGTCGAATGTCCTTTCGTCGAGATGACGCATCGCCTCGCCGCCGTCCTCGGCCGTGACGACGACATGGCCGGCTTCTTCGAGCGCATCGGAAACCGTGAGGCGGATGGATGGCTCATCATCGACCAGCATAATGTCAAGCATCGATGACTCCTTGTTCGCCCTCTTCGGGCAGCCAGATGGTGACCGTCGTACCGGAATCTGCCGAGCCTAGCGCATCTGGCTTGGGATCCCAGGGACTGTCCGCGCCTTCGCGACCGTGAACTTCGAAGTCCACGTGGCCACCGTGGGCGCGGACAATGCTGGCGGTGACCGCCAAGCCGAGACCGGTACCTTCCCCTTCTGGTTTGGTGGTGAAGAACGGGTCGCAAGCCTTCTGCAGGACGTCGTCCGGCATGCCGGGGCCGTGGTCGCGCACCGCCAAACCGATGAGCGGATGGGCTCGAACGATCGAGACGACGACTTCGCTGTTTCGAGGCGACACGTAGATGGCATTCAAGAGCACGTTGATGAGCGCCTGCATGATTCGGGAGCGGTCGGCTCGTAGCTGGGCGGGCCGAAACTCCGGTCGCAGTTCGACCTGGTTCTTTCGAAGATACGGGGCGAGGAGGCGGGTGCACGCGACGATGACCTCTTCCGCGTCCACCGTGGAGTACGACAGGGGACGCTGGCGAGCGTAGTCGAGCAAGCCGTGCACGATCTGCTGGATCCGTTCGAGGCCGTCCAGCGCCGTCCGGAAGTACTCGTCTCGTCGCGACGCCTTGGCGCGCCCGTCGCTGAGCGCCTTGACGCAGTTCATGACCCCGGCGAGCGGGTTGTTGATCTCGTGGGCGACGCCGGATGCCAGCATCCCGATCGAGGAGAGCTTCTCGGCCTGAATCAGCTTGGCTTGCTCTTCCCGGATCCGGCGGTTGGCGGCTTCCAGACTATCTCGAGCGTCTCGGAGGGCCTCGGCGCGTCGAGCCTCGGCTTCGCGGGCCATGGCCAGGTCTCGAACCGTACGTTCGAGCGCGGTTTCGGCGAGCTTGCGCTCGGTGATCTCGAACCGGATCGCGACGTACTGCTTCGGCTTTCCGGACTTGTCGAGGAAAGGAACGATCGTCGTCGCGACCCAGTAGTAGGTTCCATCTTTGGCTCGGTTGCGGATGTCACCGCGCCACACGAGCCCCCGCCCGATTCGCGACCACAACTCTTTGAAGAAGTCTCGGGAGTGATAGCCGGAGTTCAGAACACGATGATCCAGACCGATCAATTCGTCGGACTGATACTTGCTGACTGCGCAGAACTGTTCGTTGACGTGCTGAATGATGCCCCTCTGGTCGGTGATGGCCACGATCGCGGACGCATCGAGCGCGAACTGATAGGCTTCGAGGGCGTCGCGCGTATCCTGAAGCACCTTCTGCGAGGGCTGGTGCTCGGTCACATCTTCGGCCGCGTTCAGCGACCCGCACGGCACGCCTTCTGCGTCTCGCAAGAGGCTGCTGCGGACGATCAGGGTTCGGGGCTTACCGCCCGCCGTACGAACTCGAACCGATCGGGCCAAAGGCCCCTCGTCGGTGATCAGCCTCCGATAAAGGTCGCGCTCGTTGGCCCGGTCAGGCGGCGCCACCAGCCCGTCGTACCAGTCCAATCCTGCCAACCGTCGGTGCTCGAAGATGTCGGCCGCCGCGTCGTTGGCCACGACGATGCAGCCCCCGGGGTCGAGCTGAAGCATGGCTTGCGGGACGATCGAAAGATAAGCCTCGAGTGATGATGAGATGTGCGGACCTGGGCAAACCCGCATGCCAGAGGCGGCTTCGTTGGCCGCGTCAGAGTTGACAGGTCTACTCACGGTCGTCCGACCAAACAGCAAGGCTGATGCCATGCTCAAGTAGGTAACAAACCGTGGCCCGACACCTACTTTGGAGGAGATGATGTAACCGAAAGGTATCGAATGGGGGGTCGACCGTTACGTCTGCGATATCTGAGGGCGAGCGTGGTCTACATGCCGAGCAGCTTCCGCTGGCGAGCCAGAACTTCGCCACAGGTCGCACTGTTCGGCACTCGGCGCATCCGAAAGAAGTTGCCGGATTGATCAGGGGCTGGTCGCTTCTTCGGTTTGGATGCAAGCAGTTGGCGACTCGCCCCGAGAATCTGCTCTTCCGAATCCCAATGTACTCGACCCTCAATTCTGTTACCCGACAGTAGCACTCCGTCGAGTTCACTCCAGCTCCGCTGCACCAGGAAGATCTCGCCATCGATCAGTCCGCTCACCTTGACCGTCAGGCCGGGGTTTCCGTCGGAGTCGAGATCACTGACTCGGGGATCGTCAGGATGGTCGGGCAGGGGCTCGCCGATCGGCACCCCTTCCCGCATGCCGCGCCAGTACGCCTGTTTGGGCTCCCGGTACCGAATCTGCCCTCCGTCCCACTCGAGGCGTCCCCGACGTCGGTTGCCCGAGACGGCCCTCACGAAAGCGTCGGGGTACGTCGTCTTCACCAGCGAGGTCGGTGCTTTCGTGTCGAGGCGGCAGACCTCTTCAACCAATAATAACTCCGGCCCATGCTGCTCGATGCGCAAAAGGGTCACGGCCAAGGTTTGGGACGCGAGCTCACCGACGATCGGCACGTGGACCAGGGCGGTCGTGATCTGGGCACGGGCCCAGGTGCCAGAGAGGTCGGGAAGATCGGGGGGCTGCGGGCTGGTGCCGGACGCCTGCCCGACAAGGCCGAGGCTCAGCGCTGCCGTGATGATCATGGTTCGCGTCATATGGTGCTTTCGTACTGGATAAACCTGACTCGCCTGGTAGTGGCTTACTCGGTGTTTTCAACCTTGTCGACGCGATCACCCCCAACTTGACGCGGCAAGAGGGCGGACGATACTCGCCTCGCTTGCTCTTTCGCACACTCCGATGGGCGATTGCCTTGAGCTTTTTTATGGTCGCCAGTGGCACCCTCGGCTATCGCGTGATCGAAGGGTGGCCGCTCGTCGACTGTATTTGGATGGTCACGATAACGCTGACCACCATCGGGTACAGCGAACCGCATCCCTTGTCCCCCGAGGGTCGGTTTTTTACGGTGGGACTCATCGTCGCGGGTCTCGGGGTCGGAACGTATACACTCGGCCAGGTAACTCGGTACGTCGTCGAAGGCGAGTTCCGAAGCGACCTGCGGGAGCGACGCCGAAGGAATCTGATGCGAAAGCTCGAGAATCACTTCATCGTGGTTGGCCTTGGCCGTCTCGGCCGGGAAGTGGCCGCGGAGCTGCATCACCGCGGCTACCCGGTGGTCGCGATCGAGGTGGAGGCCGACCTGGCTGACCAACTACCATACCTCGAGCTCCGCCTGCGAGGGGACGGCAGCTCGGACGACGTTCTCAACCAAGCCGCTATCGATCGCGCTCGCGGAATTGCGGCCGCGACCGGCTCCGACGCGACCAACATCTTCGTGACTCTGTCCGCCCGTCAGCTCAACCCGCGGCTGCACATCATTACCCGGGTCGATGATGAGGCCTCGGTTCAAAAAGCTTATCGAGCTGGCGCCGACGCGGTGATCAACCCGTACGGCATCAGCGGCGCCCGGATGGCCCAGGGGCTCATTCATCCGCACGCGGCGCAGCTCCTCGACCGCGCGGTCAACCGGGAGCACGACGAGTTTCAGATCGAAGACGTTCCGATCGGCGAGGTCGAGCATTACAACGGGCGACTCGGCGAGCTCGACATTCCGGACCGCCACGGAGTGCTGATCGTGGCGCTACGACGAGCCGACGGACAGCTGATCACCAGCCTCGACCGCTACACCGAGCTTCGCGCCGGCGACATCGCGATCGTCGTTGGTCGCCCCACCGACGTACGAGACTTCTCGGAGGCGGTGACCGCTCGGGTCTGATCGCGGCCACCAGACACGCCATCGCTCGCCGACGACGACTCCGTCCGTCGGAATCGGCGCACGTAGGATCGCTTCCCTTACGCTCCGCTCGCGTACTTCGCCCGAGAGCGCTCCGGGGGATCGAAACTCTCGGCACGAAGTCTTGGCGAGGCTGCGCTCAACGGCCACGGGTGGGCCAAGCGGCAACTCGCGCACCAGGGGATCGGGTACGAGGCTCTCGACAACGGCTTCTTCGCCTGCGACGACGCGGAGACGCTTCAGACGATCCGCGATAGCTTCAGCGCCGGGCACATCGAGACGTTCTTTCGCAAGGGGCTCCGCCGATTGCCGCCCCCCTTCACGGCCGAGGACCGCAAGGCGGATTTCAGGTACGAGCTGTCGATCCTCCAGCACCCACCCTCTTAGGAGGGCCGGAGCAAGTCTAGAGCGCCGATTCACTTGGATCGCACTATTGTCGCTGGTTCTCACCCGTCTGCTCGCCGCGCCGCCTTCGGCTTTCGTCGGTTGCGTATTCCCGATACGCGCCCTCCTCACGCGACGACCCGACGGGCCGATTCCGGCGCGACACCAGCACGCTCCAAGTGAATCGGCGCTCTAGCCCTCGGCGTTGCGGGTCATTCGATGGAATGTGGGCAGTCGCCACCAAGGGACGGCAGGGTACTGATGGTGCTCCCAGTGATACCCGAAGTGGTAACAAGTCAGAAGCGACAGCCAATGAGGCCAGCTCGACGAGCGGGCCGCGTGAAGGTCGCGATGACCGCCCGGGGGGACGCGGTGCGGAATGTAGGTTCCGAACGTAAAGAGCTGAAAAGTACTCAGAAGAGAAGGAACCACCCAGAAGACGACCAAGTTGGGGTTGGCGATCCCGCCTAGATAATGGGCGGCGTTGAATAACATCGCCATGCCGAGCAACTGGTACCACCGGAGGTACTGGAGCATGAACCGGAGGTACCAACGAAAGTAACCCAGCGGCCGGCCGCCGGTGTGGTCGGGGTCGTCGGCGGTTCCGGGGGAACGGTGGTGCACGATATGGGCCCGAAGGAGCGGAGCCATTGGAAACAAAGCATACATCAGTAAGCAGGATTGACCGATGACCTTGTTCGTCCGCTCGTGGCCCGGGGCGATCGAGCCGTGCATTCCGTCGTGGGCTACGATGAACAGCCCGGTGTGTAGGAATGTCTGGACCAGCACGCTCGCGGGGGCCCACCACACAAAGACCGTCGGTTGGTTCAGCAACCAGGCCAGGTGAACGACCCAAGCACCCATGATCGCCAGGGCGGCGATGGTGCCCACCCAAGCCGCGCCTGGAGGCCTCGGCTCCAGGCTCACGAGACGGCCCTCAGGGTACCGTGACCATTGTCCGCAACCAGCTCATTGGCGGCCGCCACGCCGGACAGGGCGCAAAGCGGCAAGCCGCCGCCGGGGTGAGCGCTGCCGCTCGCCAAGTACAGGCCCGGCAGGGACCGAACTCGATTGGCCGGCCGTTTGAAGGCCGCCGTCGCGCTGTTCGAAGCTGCCCCGTAGATCGATCCTCGGCTGCCCGGAAAGGCGGTCGCCAGCTCGGTCGGCGTCCGGCTCCAAACGAGCGAGTCGCCGTTCTGAATCAGACCGGCTTGGCGCAGCCGGTCGAGCACCCGGCGCTCGAGGGCCTCGAACACCGCTGGGTCGCGGACTCCGTTCTCGGGCTCCGCAGGAGAGTTGGCCATGACGAAGACGGGTTCGGCGTCGGGCCATCCCGCGCGGCCGTGACAGGTCTTCTGTGCGCACAAGTATACGGTCGGTGTTTCGGGCGGCCGGTCGCGGTCGAAGATGTCGACGAATTCCTCGAGGTACTCTTCAGCGAACAGGACCGCATGGGCGGGACGAGGCTCAGGGCCGTGCTGGGCTCGAAGAATGCCCGTCCACCCGGACATGGATGGGGGCGTCGGAGCCGACACGACCTGACGATGAGACGAGGGCAGCAGATGGGTGGCGACGTGGCCGACGTCGGCGTTGGCCACCACGTTGGCCGCGGGTACGGAATCGCCGAGCTCGGTCGTCACCCCAGCCACTCGGCCCTTGCGCACGTCGATGGAGCGGACCGGCGTTTCGAAAGCGAACTCCACCCCCATCCTTCGGGCACAGCGGACCATGGCTTCGACCAAGGCCGCGATCCCGCCCTCGACGCCGTAGCCGCCCAGGGCCAGTTCAACGTGTGCGATGCAGTTGAGGGTCGCGGGTGCTGTCAGCACGTTGGAGCCGTTGTAGGTTGCGTATCGAGCGAGCAGATAACGTAAGTGGGGCTCACGGATGTGCGCGCAGATGCCCTTGTACATCGTCCGCATGGAGTCGATTCGACGCACGTCGTTGAGGCGGGTGAGTCCGAGCCGCAAGACCAGCCCGAACGACGGCGCCTTGCCGTACACGAAGTTCGGAGCGCCGGCCTCCCAGACTTCCCGAGCGTACTTGAGGAACGCGTTCATTTCGTCGGCCGCCGAGGAACCCAGGGTCGCACCGATGCTGGCCAGCATGGCGTCGACCTCGTGGAACATGTCGAGTTGAACCCCGTCCGCGAACCGATACCGAAATGACGGCGTCGAGATCCGGAGCGAGACCTCGTCTTCGAGGCGGGAACCGGCCAGCTTGAAGAGGTCGTCGAAGACTTCGGGGAGCGTGACGACGCTAGGGCCGGTATCGACCTCGACGCCGTCGATGATTCTGGTGCCCGCTTTGCCGCCAGCCCGCGTATTCGCTTCGAACACTCGGACCCGGTGACCGCGGGCGGCAGTCGAAATCGCCGCGGAGAGTCCCCCAATCCCGGCGCCGATGACGATAACGTCAGTCAAAGCAACTCCTTAATGCGCGCGGGGCGCCGTGGTCGTCAACTCGGATTGACTACCGTAGACTCGGCCTCGCCAGCGGATGGTGCCGCGTTGATGCCAAATGAATGAATTGATGCCAATGGCCACGAGGGCCAACACGCTCGCGGGTTGCAACAGCACCCCCGACCACGGGTGATGAAAACGCCATGCCAGCACCGCTCGCAAGACGAAGTTGGCGCATACGCCGACCGTCGCCGCGAGCAGAACGGTATTGACGTCGAACGAGAGCGTCCATCCCATGGTTCGCGCGGTCCACGCGAAGAGCGCGACGCCGTAGGGCGCCAGGAAGCTGATGATGTACAGCGCGAGAACGCTCATCAGCGCGACGGGTTTCGCTCCTAACCCCCGGTAGAGATTCTTGGAAAAGCCTTCCCAGACTTCGCGAGCACCCGAATACATTCGGCAGCGAGCGATTCGGAACCCATCCACGAAGGTGACGCGGAAGCCAGACTTTTTGACGAGGCTGCAAAACGCCATGTCCTCGACGACGCTGTTCTTGACGGCCGAGAAGCCGCCTACCGATTCGTACGTGGAGCGTCGTATGGCGAGAACCTGGCCGTTGACGGCCAAGAACCGCGGGTCGCGGCTCGCGTACACGAGAGGTAGGGGTAGCCAACTCGTGTAGGTCAGGTGCAGAAGGGGGACAACCAGCCGCTCGGCCCACGTTCGCATCTGCTGCCGCGGAACCGCGCTGACCAGATCGGCGGACAGGTCTTCGAACTGGCTCCCTAATCGGGCGATGCCGTCGGCTTCGAGGCGAACGTCGGCGTCGACGAAGAGCAGGACATCACCGCGAGCGGCCAATGCGAGTCGATGGCAGCCGTGAGACTTGCCGACCCAGCCACGAGGAAGGTCACGCCCCCGCAGCACTCGGATGCGAGGGTCGTCTTCGGCCCGAGCGAGCACTCGGTCGGCGGTGTCGTCGGTTGACGCGTCGTCGTACACCAGAATCTCCAATACCGGATGCTGGTTCGCCTGGACCGCCGCCAGGCAGGCGTCGATGTTTCGAGCCTCGTTTCGAGCGGGGATGAGGATAGACACCGTTCCATCGATCTTTCCGTCGGGTCGACCCCGCCTCCAGACCAGGATGTTGAATACAGTCAGGGTCAGGGGCAGCAGGACGACCAACGACGCGAGCCCCAAGACAATGACGACGGGATGCATCATCCGCCCACCCCCAATAAACGCCGGATGCGCGTCGATCGAGGACCAACGAACAACGGCAACCAGACTGAATTGCTTCCGGCCGTCCGGTGTACCCTCATCTTCACGAGGGGACGATGGGCGTCGAGGTCGATCCGGTCGGGACGGATCCATTCGCCCCACCCCGGAAGCAGGTTGCCCGCCGGGTCCAAACCCGCATTGACGGAGCGAAGGTAGAACGGACCGTCTTCGACGAGCCGGTCGGTGCGGACTTCACCGAGGTCGTCGAGGTCGACCCGACGCCAAAAGGGGACGCCGAACCAGCCCCGATCCGGGCCGTGAATACGAGCGGAGTCGAGCTCCCGGCGCTGGATCTCGCCGTCCGACATGAGGTCGAAGACCCAGGACTTGGCGCCTTGCGAGGTTCCCTTTGGCCAGACCAGATAGTGGATTCGGGTGCCGCCGGGGCCGACCGTACGCCCCCAGATCCAGTGGTCGATTCCGAGCTGGTCGAAGGGACGATCGCCGGCGTTTCGATCGTGGTACGCCGGTGCGTCCAGCTGAAAAGGCCGGCTGGGACCCCATCGAAGCACCGCACCGCATCGCGCGGGCCCGGTCACCGGACACCACTCATGATGGGATTCGGCGTTCGATGGCAGGTCGGGATGCAGAAACGGGGTCGGGCCCTCTACATGAATGGTGCCCTGCAACCGCTGTTGACTGCGGGGTACGGTGCAGTCGAGGGTCGCGGTCACTCGGCGTCGTCCATCCTTTTCGCTCCGGGCGATCTCCGTGCGACCGAACCGCCAGTAGTCCGCGCTCCACTCGGTGTCGCCGGGGTCGTATACCTGCAGCAGGTAGAAGCAGGGCCGCCCCTCTCGATAGACCGCCAGATTGAGGCTGGGATGCTGTCCCGCCGGTTCCGCACGCCCCTGCCGGGCCGCCTTGAGGTATCCGGGCAGGAATGGAAGCCCGAACGACCAAATAAAGACCAGACCGTTGAGTCGCTCGTCGAGCGCGTCGACGTACCACCATACGAAGCCGCCGCGGTGCTGCAGCAGATGTTGCGAAAGAGGGCGGCTGGGGTCGCCAAGAGTGATCAGTTCATCGTGCGCCATGATGTAGTCTACATTCCTGGTGGTTTGGGAGGTGGCGGTCGTCGGCGGTGGTCCCGCCGGTTGGAGTACGGCGACGAGCTTCGCCCAGCGAGGCTTCAAGACCGTCTTGGTCGCCCCCAAACCCTACGCCGAGTGGCCCAACAACTACGGCGCGTGGGCGGACGAGCTGGTCGACTGGCCGGGGGTCGCGGAGCGAACCTGGCCGAGAGCCGAAGTGCGGCTGGATGACGAACGGGTGCACGTGCTCGAGCGCCCATACGTTCGGGTGGATACGTTGCGGCTGCAAGCGGCGCTGCGGAGTCGAGCGGAAGCGGCCGGTCTTCACGTGGTGTCCGACGCGGTGACCGAGGTTGCGTTTGACGACGAGCGGTCCACTCTGGGGCTGACCGCCGGTGGTCCACTGAAGGCGGTGTTGGTCGTCGACGCATCCGGACATCGGCCCAAGTTGACCCGAATGGGCCGGGGGCGGGACCCAGGGGTGCAGGTCGCCTACGGAGTCAAGTGCGTGCTCGAAGAGGGCGTCATGCCGGAGGACCGGATGGTGCTCATGGACTTTCGGGCCGGTCACCTGCCGATCGGCGAGCGAGAGCCTCCCACCTTCCTGTACGCAATGCCCTTGGGCGATGGTGCGGTGTTCATCGAAGAGACGTCTCTGGTGGCGAGACCGCCCCTGGACATCAAGGTCTGCCAGCGTCGACTCGACGTTCGCGTCGCTTCGCTCGGGTGGCGGGTCGGTCCGCCGCAGGAAGTCGAGCATTGCTTCATCCCCATGGGGGGGCCTCAGCCGCCCCGCAATCAAAGAGTGGTTCCGGTCGGCGGGGCGGCGGCCGCCGTGCACCCGGCCACCGGGTATATGCTTGCGAATGTCTTGCGAATGGGGCCGCGCATCGCGGAGGCCGTCTGGTCGGTGCGAGATCGGGTCAACGCGGGCGAGGGGGCCCAAGCCTGGTCGGATGCTGGATGGGATGCGGTATGGTCTTCGGACCGTCGGCGAGCGTGGTCGCTTTATAAGTACGGGATGGAAGTCCTGGTAAACATGGATGTTTCGTCCACGGCCGGATTCTTCGATGCTTTCTTTCAGCTGCCGAGACACCATTGGCAAGGCTACCTGTCGGGTGACGTGTCGAGTCGAGAGGTGGCGGCCGCGATGTGGTCTCTGTTCGGCAATGCTGGACTGACACTCAAATGGCAGCTCATGTCTAAGGGCTTTTCGGCCTTGATGCGGTGAGGCGTCGCGTAGACCTTTGTTGGGCGTCGGGAAATCACGGTTGACGTCGACGCTGCGACCAAGAACACCACTGGCACCGCTGTCCTGATCCTGTCTAGAAAAAGGTCCGCGATGTTTGGACGGGACCTTGACACAGTCATTGTGCGTCCATATCGGACCGTCATGCCGGAAGAAACTCACAAGCGGTCGGCTGCGCTCCGATCTCGACTACCCATCGAGATCGGGCCCGACATCGAAGCCGCGGCTTCGAATCGGGACGCAGTCTCCGTGGATTTGTCGCGGGCGGAGGAAGAGCCGCTCGAGGCGGTCAAGGCACTGATGCTGAAGCTGGCCGCAGGGCGCAGCTTCGAGCGCCTCGGCGCGATTGTGCAAGAGCACTTATTCACGGGGGGCAAACGGCTGCGGGCTCGTCTGGCATTGGCGTCGCTCGAGGCGCTCGGCGGTCCGGCCGACGCCGGTATCCCGTGGGCGGCCGCCTGCGAGCTTCTGCACAACGCAACCCTCGTTCACGATGACCTCCAAGACGGCGATCCAGTCCGCCGGGGCCGGTTCGCCGTGTGGGTGCGGCACGGACAAGCCCAGGCCATCAACGCCGGTGACCTTCTTCTGATGCTCCCGTTCATCGCCCTGGAGCACGTACCGGTCACCGGTGAGGTGCGTTGGCAGCTGTCTCGAGCCATCGCCCGCCGCGCAGAACAGACGGTCCGCGGTCAATCGCTCGAGATGTGTCTTCTCCACTCGGGGCGGTGGGACTGGGACTCCTACGCCGAAGCGGCGACCGGCAAGACGTCGGCCTTGATGGCGCTGCCGGTGCACGGCGCAGCGTTGCTCGCCGGCCGCGACCCCGAACGGGCGGAGGCGCTCTCGAACTGCTTCAAACGTCTCGGTCTGTTGTTTCAGATCCAGGACGACGTCGTCGACCTGTACGGCGACAAGGGGCGCGCCGAGAAGGGCGGCGACATTCGCGAAGGCGCGGTGACCGCGCTGGTCGCCGAACACTTGCGGCTTCATCCAAATGATAAGGATTGGCTCATCGGTATTCTGGCCAAGCCCCGTGACGAAACCACGGTTGCGGACGTCGACGCGGCGGTCGACCGCTTCCGGGACCGAGGCGCGCTCGACGCGGTCATCGATCGGATCCACTCGGTCGAAGCGGAGATTACGGCCGCGCCGATCTTGCTCGAAGAGCCTCGCCTTCAGCAGGTTGCCTTGCAATTGGTGGCCATGTCTTTAAAGGCCATTCAGCACTTGCTTTAGCGCGGAGATATCATGAGTACTTCGGAACATCCGGTAATCGTCATCGGCTCGGGATTCGGCGGCCTCGCGTCGGCGGTCCGTCTGCGAGCCATGGGACACAAGACCCTCGTTTTGGAGGCCCGGGACCAGCCTGGCGGCCGGGCCGGAGTCTTCTTGCAAGACGGCTTCTCTTTCGACGCGGGGCCGACCGTCATCACCGCCCCGTACCTGCTACGAGAGCTTTTCGAGCTGGTGGGTCGCGACATGCGTGACTACTTCGAGCTCGTTCCCGTCGACCCTTTCTACCGCATCGATTTTCATGATGGCTCGGTGTTCGACTATGTCGGCGACAGCGAGCGTCTGATCGAGCGAATTCGCGAGTTCAACCCGCCCGACGTCGACAACTATCAGCGGATGGTCAAGAAGATGAAGGCCATCTTCGACGTGGGTTACGTTCAGCTGGCCGACGTGCCCTTCGACCGATTGATGGACATGCTGAAGGTCATTCCGGACCTGATGCGCCTCGAGTCCTATCGGTCGGTGTACAGCTTCGTGGCTCGGCACATCCGGGACGAGCGGCTGCGTCAAGTCTTCACTTTTCAGCCGCTGCTGGTGGGCGGCAACCCATTCAAGGTGACCTCGATCTACACGCTGATTCACTGGCTAGAACGAGAATGGGGGGTGCACTTCGCCAAGGGAGGCACCACGGCCATCGTTCACGGGCTCGTGCGTTTGCTCGAGGAGATCGAAGTGCCGGTACGTCTGAACGCGCCGGTGGCCGAAATCGAGGTCGACGGGAACAAGCGGGCCACGGCCGTGAAGCTCGAGAGCGGCGAACGAATCCCTTGTAAGTTCATCGTCAGCAACGCGGATCCTTCGACGGTCTATACCCGCATGATCGACAAGAAGTTCCGGCGCACGAATACCGATCGGGCAGTCGCACGTAAACGCCAGTCGATGAGTCTTTTCGTGGCCTACTTCGGAACGAAAAAGACATACCCGGAGCTCAAACACCACACGATCGTCTTGGGGCCTCGGTACAAGGGTCTGCTCACCGATATCTTCGACCGCAAAGTGCTCGCCGAAGACTTCTCGCTCTACATGCACGCGCCGACGCGTACCGATCCGAGCTTGGCGCCGCCGGGGCACGAAAACTTCTACGTCCTGTCGCCGGTGCCCAATGATGGAAGTGGTATCGACTGGGATGAGATCGGCGACGAGTACCTCGAGCGAATTCTTCAGGGTCTCGAAGAGCGTTGTGTTCCAGGGCTGCGTGAGAACATCGTGTCGATGAAGTACGTGACGCCGAAGTATTTCCGGGAAGATCTCCGTAGCTACAAAGGCGCTGCGTTTGGAATCGAGCCGGTGCTCACACAGTCGGCTTGGTTCCGCTACCACAACCGCTCGGAAGACGTGTCAGGGCTGTATTTCGTGGGCGCGAGCTCTCACCCTGGGGCGGGCGTGCCCGGCGTTCTGAGCACCGCGAAGGTGATGGAAAAGCAAGTGCCCCGACCCAGCGAGTCGGAGTTCGTCCCGGTGCCCCATCCGATTCGGCGCGCCGGCTGAAAGGTCCTGACGATGACCGTAGCTGCAGACCGCCAGATGGCCACTGTCAGTCGTGAGGCGCTGGCGGCCGGTTCTCGGTCCTTCAACATGGCGTCGAAATTCCTGGCGTCCCATCAGCGGACCGACGCCGCGGTTCTGTACGCGTTCTGTCGGATGGTCGACGACGCCGCCGACGAGGCGCCGTCGGTCGAGGTCGCGCAGGCTTCGCTGGGGACGATCGAAGACGAGCTGTGGGGACGCCGAGCGGCAACCCGGTTCATGGGTTACTTCCTCGCGATGGCCGAGCGCCGTCAGGTCGACCTCCGGCACGCCCAAAACTTGATCGACGGCGTGCGGAGCGACCTGGCCGAGGTTCGCGTCGCTGATGACCGAGAGCTGCTGCGGTACTGCTATCGGGTCGCATCCACCGTAGGTTTGATGATGTGTGGGGTCCTCGGGGTCCGCGACGGCGCGGCGCTTCCCTTTGCCGTCGACCTCGGCGTTGCGATGCAGCTGACCAATATCTGTCGCGACGTGCGGGAGGATGCGGGGCTGGGTCGGGTCTATCTTCCGGCCGCTCGGTTATTCGCGGCGGGCATCGATCAGAACGATCTGCTTTTGGGCACGGTCGACCGCCGGGCGCTGGCCCGGGTCGTCACCACCATGGTCGACTGGGCCGACACGTATTACGCGAGTGCCGACGGCGGCATGCGGTACATCCCGTTTGGTCCTCGCCTCGCCATCACGGTCGCGTCACGAGTCTATCGAGCGATCGGGCACAAACTCCGGACAAATGATGGGGACGCGTGGGCCGGTCGGACCGTGGTGGGGACGTTAGGCAAGACCTGGGTCGCGACGAAGGCGATCGGGGCGTTTTTGGGACCTCGGATCAGCGGCTGGAGCCGGCCGGTCCAACACGACCCCAGCCTGCATGTGGCGCTCCAAGACCTACCCGGAAGCAACCCGGGGGCGCGACAGCTGCGCGCGCCGGTCGCCACCGAGGGCCTGGAGTCGGTATGTCTTTGACGGCGAGGTTGGTAGAGCAGGGGGCTCGAGCCGCCCTCGCCGAAGGACCGCTGGCGTCCGATCGAGCGTTTTGGCAGCGGTACGGGGACGGCCCCCGCACCATCGTCGGTCTACACGGATGGAGCGGTGACCATCGCTCCTTCGAGCCGCTCGTCGAACGGATGCCGAACGCTTTCACGCTGGTAAGCTTCGACCAGCCGGGTTTTGGCAAAAGCCCCCCGCCACCCGAGTGGAACGTTCGGTCGCTGGCAGAGCCGATCGCCGAGGTCATCGAGCGGCTGGAGCTCGATGAGTTGATCATCGTGGGCAGTTGCAGCGGCGCCGTGGTGGGCATGGAGCTCGGGATCATGCTGGAGCCGCGGGTCGCCCGGATCGTGATGATCGATCCGTTCATGACCGCGCCGTGGTTCTTTCGGCTGTTTTGCTGGGGCTGGTTCGGTCGGCTCTGCTACTTGAGCGCGTTCGCCAACCCGGTCGGTCGCTGGATGACCAATCTCGGGCTCGCGGGACGTCGCGCCGACGATACCAGCCTGACCGAACACTTTCAAAACGCCGATCACGACCGCGCCCTCGGCTATCTGAAGGCGCTGTGCGACCCTGGCCTGCATCTCCGAGGGTACGAGAAGCTCGACCCGCTCGGCGAGTTCTTGGTCGGAGATCGAACGTTTCAGTCGGTCAAGAATAGCGTCGACTGGTGGCGTCGGACGCGGTGGCCGAGTGCGCCGCTGCGGTTTTTGCCGGCGGCGGGTCACCTTCCGGTGCACGAGGCGAGCGACGACGTAGCCTCGGTCGTCTTCGGCGATGGCTTACGCGGGATGGAATCGACGGCCAGGTGATGCACAACCGTCATCCCGAAGAGTCGCCTGGACTGTATCCCATGCGGATGGTGACCCGTCTGACCGGCCTGAGCGCAGATACCATCCGAGCCTGGGAACGTCGACACGGCGCGGTGACGCCATCGCGCAGCTCCGGCAATACGCGGCGGTTCACTGCGGACGAGGTTCGTCGCTTGGTGCTGCTTCGGGAAGCGACCGAGGGCGGGCATTCGATTCGGAGTATTGCCCCGCTCGCGCTGAGCGAGCTCGAGCGCCTGGTCGACCGTCCGGAGTTTTCACTGCAGAGCATTCCGCGTCCCGAGGATGCGCCCGGGGCGGGATTTGGGGAGCTCCGGCAGGCTTACTTGGCGGCCGCGGCGCGACTGGATTGCCGGCGCGCATTCGACATCCTGATGCGGGGGGCGACGTTTCTCGACCGGCAGACGTTCGTGTTCGAGGTCGTGGTGCCGCTGGTGCGAGAGGTGACGGATCGATGGGGCAGTCTGCGCCCGGGGTCGGTTCACGAGCGGATTCTCACCGGGCATCTTCGCGCGGTCTTGATGGCGCTGCTTCGCCTCGCTCCACCGCCGGTGGGGGCGCCGCGATTGGTTTTTGCGACTACCGACGAGCATCGCCACGAGCAGCGGCTGCTGGTGCCCGCCCTCCTCGCATCGGGGCAGGGAAAAGATCTGGTCTATCTGGGAAGCGGGCTCCCGCTCGACGAGATCGAGTGGGCCGTTCGCATGAGTAGAGCCCACGTCTTGGTAGTGACGATCGCGCGCGAACTTCCGCCCGAGGAGGTGGATCAGTTCGATGCAATGACTCTGCGGCTGAGGCCCCCCGTCCAAGTTTGGTATGGGTTGAAACCCGGTCATAACCTCCCCCAAATGGTCTCCGCCGACGTATTTTTCTACGATTTTGAACGTTTTTTTGACGCTTCTAAGGGTTTTATCTAGAGATTCAAACCGAGACTCTCTCGCATTCTTCACCTACCCCATAAAGCTGTTCGCGAATCTGCCGAGAGCTTTCACCCGGTGACTGGGTCCCATCTTTTTTGGCTTTTGGGCCAGCGTTGCAAGGAAGACCTACGCTGGATGGTCGAGGGCGCCCAGGATCTGAGCTTGGCGAAGTCTTACGCCCGGCTTGAAGACATCAAGGGGGGGCTCTCGCAGCCCCGAGGAGCGGAGCGGAAATGACCGAAATGACGCTGAATGACGGGCTGGATGCTTACCACAGTGCGGTAACCGAGAATCACGAGATCGATCGGGTGATCGGCGAGTCTCGCGTAATGCGCGACGCGAAGTTGCGCCTCGCCGAAGTCGCGCGCAGCGGCTGCGCGACCGTGCTGTTGCGGGGCGAAACCGGTACCGGCCGGGATCTGGCGGCCCGAGTGATCCACTACAACAGCGACCGCGCGAGCTATCCGTTCGTGGCGATCAGTTGTGCTTCACTGCCCGAGCGGCTGCTCGAGGCCGAGCTCTTCGGTCGCTCTTTCGCCCGGGGAGACGGTGAACCGGCGAAGGGCATCCTCGAGCTGGCCGACCAGGGAACCGTGTTCCTCGATGAGGTTGCGAGCATGTCGCTGGCGATGCAGGCTCGCCTGCTTCGCTTCCTCGAAGACAGCTGCGTGCGACGCCACGGCGACGAGCCGGTCCGGACGGTCAACGTTCGAATCATCGCGGCGACGGCCACCGACCTCGACAAAGCGGTCCAGGACGGCCACTTCAACGAGGAGTTGTACCGCCGTCTGGAAGTCCTGCCGGTCGAGCTGCCGCCCCTCAGGGACCGCGAGGGCGACGTTCGACTGTTGGTCAGCCACTTCATGGGGATGTTCAATCGCGAGTTCCGCAAGGACGTTCGGGGTGTCTCTCCGGAAGCGATCAAACTGCTGGAGCTGCACAGCTGGCCCGGCAATGTGCGCGAGCTGAAGAACGCCATCGAGCACGCCGTCTTGCTGTGCACGCAGGCCACCCTCGGCGTTGAAGACTTTCCGGGCCTCTCGGGGCAGTCGAAGGAGGCCGACTTCCGGCTGCCGGCGAGCGGGCTGAACCTGCGGGACCTCGAGCGGCGCTTGGTGATCCAGGCCCTCGAGCGGACCCAAGGCAATCGAACCCGTGCCGCCCGTCTGTTGGGGCTGAACCGCGACCAGATGCGGTATCGGGTCGCCAAGTTCGGGCTGAAGGAGCACCGGTTCGTCGCTTCGCCCAGCGAGATCGCCCAGTAGATCGCCGCGAAGCGCGTGCGACCTGGACCTCGTGGTCATCCGATGGGCAGCTCGAGCCGAAGCTCGACGCCCGGCGGAGACAAAACGAGTTTAAGGTGGCCGCCGTGCGCCTCGGCGATACGCCGAGCGACCGGCAGCTCGAGTCCATCTTGGGGCAGCACAGCGGGTTGGTGGTTCTGGGCCCGGCTCGGCGCCGCGAACCGACCGCCCGAGACGGAGAGGGTGACCCGGTCTTCCGTCGTGGTCCACTCGACGCAGACCGGCGGAGGCCCGTGTCCTGCATATCGCAGAACCCGCACCAAGGCGGTTTCGAGCAGGCGGTCGTCGGCGCGCAAAGACACGGAAGGACCGAGCGGTGGTTCGGTCAAACCGGTTTGACGATAGGCAGCCGCCACCAGCGCCTCGAGGGCGCAGGATTGGGGGCGCGGATGAATCGGACGGACCAGCAACAGCAGGTCGTCGACCTGATGATTCAGGCGGTGCAAGCGGCCTCGGATCTCGCCGATCACTTCTCGCTCGGGGCCCCCGGGCGGGAGGCGGTCCGAGATGACTTCGAGGGCGCTACCGATCCCCGCCAGCGGGTTGCGGATCTCGTGGGCGATCACGACCGCAAACTCGGTCAGCGCAGCGGCCGCGTCTTCATGAACGCCGAGCGGCTCGGCGAGGCCGAAGGTTTTCGCGCCACTGCGCCAGATGGCCGTTCGGAGCTTGAGACCGGCCCGGGGACCCACCCCCAGCGTCCGGGGCTCCGGCTGGATGGCGCCGGCGGGTGACTTGGTCGGAGGGTTGAGGTCTTCGGACAGATGGGTGTTCGAAGCTCGGTCGCCGACGTCGCTGCGCAGCAGAACGTCGTCGAGTCGACGTCCTACGAGCGCGTCGCGCGCCTGCTCGCTGTGGAATTCGAAAGCCGCGTTGACGTCGATGATCCGCCCGTTTTCGTCGATGCAGAATGCGGCGACGGGCGCCCGACTGAGGTCGGCGAGGCTCACTTTTGGCGCGAAGGCGAGGACGCCTTTTTCTCTTCTAGGTTAAACTTCTCGATGCGGTACCGGACCTGGTCACGATTCATGCCCAACAGCTGACCGGCTCGCGTTCGGTTGCCCTTGGCTCGCTCGAGAGCTTGGATCAGCAGACGCCGTTCGAGGTCTTGCAGGTCAACGCCGGTCGGGGGCAGGTTGAACAGATTTGACGGTCCCGCGGTCAAGCCGCTTCGGTTCAGCTCGAACGCATCCGCCTCCAGGATATCGCCTTCGCACAGCAGAACCGCCCGTTCGACCGTGTCGTACAGCTCTCGAACGTTCGCGAGCCACGGGTTGCTCTCCAGCAGCTGAAGCGCTTCGCCAGTGGGCCCGCGCACCGCGCGTTCGAACTGAACGGAGAAGTGCTCGACGAAGCAACGCGTCAACAGGGGGATATCTCCGTCGCGGTGGCGCAGCGGCGGCAGCTCGGCCGATAGCAGCGAGATTTTCCGGTACAGATCTTCGCGCAGAATCTTTCGCCCGATGGCCGCGCTCAGGTCGGCCGAGGTGGTGAATATGATGCGGACCTGCGAGGTGCGGTCGCCCCCACCGTTGATGCGTCGAAACCGTCGGTCCTCGAGATACCGGAGCAGGCGAGCCTGAACGCTGGGCGGTATGTCCGCGAAGTCATCGATGACCAAGGTGCCCCCGTCGCAGCGTTCCAGGTAGCCCTGGCTGCTGCCTTCGCCGAACAGCTCTCGTTCGAGTTCTTCTTCGGGGACTTGGTTGCAAGGCACCGTATGAACGGGGCCGCCCGACCGTGGGCTGCTCCCGTGGATGGCGCGAGCGACCAGCGTCTTGCCGGTGCCTCGTTCACCCTGAATAAGAACCACCGAGGCGCTGCTCTTCGCGATTTTGAGGAGCCGTGCCTTGAGCTCCTGCATGACCGGCGATTCGCCGACGACGTGGTCGAGGTTCGCTTCGCCCCGAATCTGCGAGATGGCAAAGCGCTGAGCGCTCGAGTCGAGCGCCGACCGCACCGTCTGCATCACCTCGTCGAGGTCGAAAGGCTTGCCAGCGTAGTGGAAGATGCCCTCTTTGATGACCTGCACGGCCCGAGCGACCGAGGTGTGGGCGGTCAGCATGATGACCGGAGGCGTGGGGTCTGCGGCCCTCATTCTTCGGAAAACCTCGATGCCGTTCTCGTCAGGCAGCAGCCAATCGAGGAGAACGAGGTCGACACCCTCGACGTAGCGGTCCAGCGCTTGTTGACCGTCGGCGGCTTCGACGACGGTGTGCCCGGCTTCCTCTAGCCGCTGACGCAGTGACCAGCGGATCAACTTCTCGTCATCGACGATCAGAATACGGGCTTGACGTTTGGCGGTCATTGAGGCCTCCACAATGATGACGGGCCGCGCCGCGCGCAAGTTCCCAGCGGATCCAGAGGGGCAGATGTGGTTAATTGCGCGACGAAATTCGCGGTTCGATGATGTCGAGGCGTGCGGCGAGGCCTCTCGGCGACATGTCGGGAGACCTCGCCGCGTGCCTCATGACGTCGGAGCTTCGTTCAGGACGTGCAGGATCGCATCGCCGTAGGCCTCCAGTTTCTTGGGGCCGATGCCAGGCAGGGCCGCGAGCTCGTCGAGGGTGGTTGGGCGTGCGGAGTGGATGACTCGCAGCAGACGATCATGGGCGACCATGAAGGGGGGTTGCCCGAGCGCGCGCGCGACCTCGAGCCGCCATTGCCGTAAGCGTGCGAAGACTTCGTCGTCGTCGGGTGGGTTCTGATCGCCGGACTCCGGGGACGCGGGTCGGTCGGGAGCCGGGTTGGGAGCCGGGTTGGGAGCCGGGTTGGGAGCCGGGTTGGGAGCCGGGTTGGGAGCCGGTTCATGGCTTCGGTCGGCCTTTCGAGGGGGCGCGAGCAACAGGGGGGCGCGGCTCCGGAGCGCGTCGGCGCCGGCCTGCGTGAGCCCCAGGCGGGGATAGTCGCCGAGGATCGTTTCGGCGTAGCCGGCTTGGACCAGTCGGTCTAGGAGCTCTTGGACGGCCGAGCGCGACCACTTGGCCAGCAGGCCGTACGTGGACAGCCGGCTGAGCTGAGCCTCGAGCACGGGCTTGGCCTTCGACCCCATCAGGACATCGGTGACCCGTCCGCGCCCGTAACGGCCGCGCATGCGGGCGATGCATGACAACGCCATCTGCGCGTGTTGAAGGTCGTCGCCGGCGAGGGGCGCGGCCTGCGGGGCGGTGCAACGGTCGCATATCCCGCACGCCTCGGGTCGTCGGCGGTCGCCGAAATAGTCGACCAAGTACCGCCGACGGCACGCGGCGCGCGATGCATAACCCACCATCGCGTCGATGCGGTGCCGTTGATTTCGAGCCTTGGCTTCGAGCTGAGCGGGCGTGATCGATGGCGCGTCCGTCAACATCCGCGGGGGGCCCAGATCGAGTCGAACGTCGCCGGCTTGCTCGAGCGCGACCAGGGCCGCTCGCGCCGAGGGCCCGACAACCGCTTCGAGCTGCTCGACCATGACGTCGAACGGCGCGCCGATGCCGTCGCTCCCCCTTCGTTCAAGCCACTCGAACGCTCGCCCTACAGCCTCGGGGGTCGGGCACGCAGCTTCGTGTCTCATGTAGACGTAGCGGAGGTCGCCGCGATCGTACAGAAGGACGCCGCCCGCGGTTTCGCCGTCGCGCCCAGCCCGGCCGACCTCCTGGTAGTAGGCTTCGGGCGCGTCGGGAATGTGATAGTGCACGACGATCCGAACATCGCTGCGGTCGACGCCCATGCCGAACGCGCTGGTGGCGACCACGACGATTCGGTCCCGGGTCTCGAACTCCGCTTGGATCGACCGGCGAGTTTCGGCGTCGAGGCCGGCATGATACGCGTAGCTGGCCGGAAATTCGTCCTGGAGCGTTTCCGCCACCCTCTCGGCCGCCTTGCGGGTGGCGACGTACACGATCGCGGCGCCGCCATCGGCCAGCCATCGTTCGATGGCGGCGTGGGTTGCGCGGTTCTTTTGGGCGGGGGACGCGGCTTCGACCACGGAAAGCTCGAGGTTCGGCCGGTCGAAACCGGTGACCATCACGTGGGGTTCGATGAAGCCCAGGTTTCGAACGATGTCCTCGCGAACGTCTTCCGTCGCGGTAGCGGTGAACGCCGCGGCGCGCGGCGCCCCCAGGTCGCGCAAGACCTGTCCGAGTCGAGCATAGTCGGGCCTGAAATCGTACCCCCACTCACTGATGCAGTGGGCTTCGTCGACCACAAACAAAGCGAGGGGCACCGAGCTCAGACTCTTGACGAAGGCTGGGTTTCGGAAGCGCTCGGGGGCCACGTACAGCATCTTGATGGCCCCCCGCTGGAGCTGGTCGAGGGTCTGGCGACGCTGGGGGCCGTCGTCGAAGCTGGTGAGCGAGGCGGCGGCGATGCCCCGTTTTTCGAGTTGGCGGACTTGGTCTTGGATGAGTGCGATGAGCGGTGACACGACGATCGTCACGCCTTCGAGCAGGAGTGCGGGCAGCTGATAACACAGGCTCTTTCCTGCGCCGGTGGGCATCACCCCCAGCGTGGGACGCCCCGACAAGACGCTGTCGACGAGCTCGGCTTGGCCGGGCCGAAAGGACGAGTGACCGAACTTCTCCCTCAGCGTCCGGGAGACCATGGGGTCCCGGCGCGAAGTCAATTCGCGCCTCCCCTCTTCGCTCGCTTCGCTCGCTGCGCGGCTTCGCCTTGCGGCATGGGGTCCCGGCGCGAAGTCAATTCGCGCCTCCCCTCTTCGCTCGCTTCGCTC
>CAZFIV010000012.1:0-42257 GCA_964519665.1 uncultured Myxococcales bacterium | reverse complement strand
GCTGCGCGGCTTCGCCTTGCGGCATGAGGTCCCCGGCTACTGGACCCGACACTCGATCTCCATGCAACGATGCCCGCGATTCGTCAATCGCTGAGAGGCAATGGATCTTGCGGCATTCCTTGCGCTCGCGGGTGAAGGATTGTCCTTCCCGATGCATTCGAGCTAGAGGGCGCTCATGGGCTTACTGGTAGACGGCAGGTGGCAAGACCGATGGTATGATACGAAAGCATCTGGAGGTCGTTTCCAGCGCGAAGCGTCGAAGTTCCGCAATTGGATCACGCCGGACGGTTCGGCGGGGCCGACGGGCGAGGGCGGTTTCAAGGCCGAATCCGGGCGGTACCATCTGTACGTCTCCTACGCATGCCCATGGGCGCATCGGACCTTGATTTTCCGACGGCTCAAGGGCCTGACCGACTTTATCGATTTGAGCGTCGTCCATTGGTTCATGGGCGATCAGGGGTGGACTTTCGAGCGGGGCGAAGGCGTCATCCCCGATCCGAACCTCAACGCGACGCATCTGCATGCCATCTACACGGCGGCGCGGTCTGACTTCACCGGGCGGGTCACGGTCCCGGTGATATGGGACAAGCATCGGAAAACGATCGTGAACAACGAGTCGTCCGAGATCATCCGAATGCTGAACTCGGCGTTCAACAACGTCGGAGCGAGCGGCCCGGATTTCTATCCCGCGGCGCTGCGGGCCGCGATCGATGAGATCAACCCCGTCGTCTACGATACGGTCAACAATGGGGTCTATAAGTCCGGTTTCGCGACGACCCAGGAGGCTTACGACGAAGCCGTCTCCGCCTTGTTCGAGACGCTCGACATGCTCGAGGACCGCCTGGCGCGTCAGCCCTATCTTGCCGGTGAGCGTATCACCGAGGCCGACTGGCGGTTGTTCACGACGTTGGTGCGGTTCGACCCGGTGTACGTCGGGCACTTCAAGTGCAATCTAAAGCGGCTGGCCGAGTACCCTAACCTCTGGAACTACACCAAGCAGCTCTACCAGGTTCCGGGGGTCGCCGAGACCTGTAACTTCTACCATATCAAGCACCACTACTACGGCTCTCACGAGAGCATCAACCCGACGCGCATCGTTCCCACGGGGCCGATCATCGACTATTCGACCCCCCACGACCGAGACGGAAAGTTCGCGTAGCGCGCAGGTGAGGGAGTTGCCAATGACGTCGATCGCTGAAGGGCCGGTGGCCATCATCATGGGGAGTGCGTCGGACTGGGACACCATGCGCCACGCCGCCGAGACGCTCGATGCGCTAGGAATCGGATACGAAAAGGCGATCGTCAGCGCCCACCGAACCCCCGAGCGCATGGTTCAGTTCGCGCAAGCCGCAGAGAGTCGGGGGCTCAAGGTGATCATCGCCGGGGCGGGGGGGGCAGCGCATCTGCCGGGCATGGTGTCGTCGCTGACCCTGCTGCCGGTCCTCGGGGTGCCGGTACAGTCTCGGGTGCTCAACGGAGTCGACTCCCTCCTATCGATCGTTCAGATGCCGGCCGGGGTGCCGACGCCCACGCTCGCGATCGGGCGAGCTGGGGCGATCAACGCGGCTCTGTCCGCGGCGGCGATCCTGGCCCTCGGCGATGCCGAGGTTCGCGAACGTTTGGCTGCCCACCGGCGTCAGCAGACCGCGGACGTCGAGTCGATGGTCCTGCCGTGATCGGTGGCGTTCGAACGATCGGGATGATGGGGGGCGGTCAGCTGGGGCGCATGTCGATCCTCGCGGGCCGGCACCTCGGATTTCGGTTTCACGTCTTCGAGCCGAAGTCGGGCTCGGCGGCGTCGATGGTGGCCGACCGCTCGACCCATTCGCCGTACGACGATCTAGAGGCCGTGCGCGCGTTCGCGGAGTCGGTCGACGTGGCCACGGTCGAATTCGAGAATGTCGACCGGACCGCGGCCGAAGCGGTGGAGGCCGCCGGCGCGCTTCGGCCGTCGAGTCGAGTATTGTCGGTATGTCAGCATCGGCGGCGGGAAAAAGAATTCCTCAGGGCCAACGGGTTTCCGTGCGCCCCGTTCGAAGTCGTCGAGGCCCGCGCCCACCTCACCGCGGCCATCGAGCGGCTCGGTCACCCGTGCGTGGTGAAGACGGCGGCGTTCGGCTACGACGGCAAGGGGCAGGTCAAGATCGACGGCGCGTTCGATCCCGACGATATCTGGAAGCGGTTGGGCGAGCCCGATGCGGTGGTGGTGGAGCAGTGGATCAAGCATCGCGCCGAGGTCTCGGTGATCGTCGCCCGCGGCGTCGACGGCGAGCTGACGACCTTTCCCATGGCCGAGAACCGGCACCTACATCACATTTTGCACGCGTCGATCGTGCCGGCTCGGGTTCCGCCCGAGATCGCTCGGCGAGGGCGCGAGCTGGCCGAGGCGCTGGCGGAACGCCTCGGCCTGGTGGGCGTGCTCGGAGTCGAGTTCTTCTGGGTCGACGACCACCTACTGGTCAACGAGATGGCGCCGCGGCCCCACAACTCGGGCCACTACACCCTCGAGGCGACCGCGACCTCGCAGTTCGAGCAGCACATCCGCGCGGTCGCGGGCCTGCCCCTCGGGAACACCGACCTCTTGCGCCCGGCGGTGATGGTCAACTTGCTCGGCGACCTGTGGCTCGATCACTCCGAGGATTCCAGCCGTTCCGACGATGATGACCAAAGGTGGCCAGACTTTCGCCAGCTGCTCGTCGACCCCACGGTGCACCTACACCTTTATGACAAGGGCACTCCGCGCCCGGGCCGAAAGATGGGCCACTTCACCGTGCTCGACGAAGACCTCGAGCTCGCCCTGAGCCGCGCCGAAGCCCACTTCGCCCGGCTCGCGCTCACCGGCGTGCTTCCTTAGCCTCGGGGTCACCGCAGGCGGCGGTCATAGTGCAGTTCGACGGCTCCGGAGCCGCTGAGGCGGCGAAGGAACAGGCTGCCGTGAACCTCGAGATCCCCGGCCGTAACGAGGTCGGCGTTGGGCGCGACCACCAGACCGAACCATGTCGCGCCGCCGGCGAGATTCAGAGTGCCGGGGGTGCCGATGTATAGGCGGACGGCGTCGGGTTGCGTGGGGTCGCCGATCATGGAGGTGCCGTCGGTGACCCATCCGCCTGCGATGAACAGGTCGACGGTTGCGCCCGGCGCCATCTCGATATCGAACGCACCGAGCGACAGAGAGCCGGCCACGTAGAGTTGGGTAGGGCCTGAAATGCGGAGGCGGAGGTCGCTCGAGCCGCTGATGGCGCTGAAGAGATATACGCCGCACGGGAGATCGACGGTGGTCGGGTCGTCGATGTTGGTGAGCCCGGCTAAGGATAGGTCGAGGCCGCCCCCCGACTCGGTCTGGGCGTTCACGATGGCCGAGAGGTTCGGGAGGTTATCGCAATCGCAGGGTGGGGCCACCATGACCGAACCGGTGATGCGTTCGTCGATCATCTCGATGCCCACGGTTCGAGTGGCGCCTGGGGGTTGCGTAAGCTGGCCGTCGACCCGAAGCTCGGAGGCCCTCAGGGCACCGGCGACCTCGGCGTCGCCGCCTACGGTCAGAGCTCCGTCGACGGCGACCGAACCGCCGACCCGGAGGCTGCCGAAGGTGAGGGGCTCGGCGCCGCCCTGGAGGTTCTCGCCGACCACCGCGTCGCCCTCGACTTCGAGGCGGCCGCTGGTGGTCAAGCCCCCGTTGAGGCCAATGCCGCCGCTTTGGCCGTCCGGTCCTCCCGGTCCGAGAGGGTCGTAGGGGCCCTGCCGACTGTCGAAGCTGTCGAAGCGGGCCGGCGCGCTGAGCGAGATCTCACCGCATGCGCACAGCCCCCGGCCGAACCAGCGCTGCCTCCGCTCGGCTTCGGTCCCGGATCCGGGCGGTGGGGGGCGCGCCGGGCACCCGACCCCCGCGTCGAGGGGCGCGCACTCGGACCCGTCGCAGTCCGGTCGGTCGGCGACGATGTCTTGCTGTCGACAACCGACGCCGACGATCAGGGTCGATGCGACGAGGACTCGGAGCCAGGTCAAGGGTGGGTCTCGAGGCGGGCCCTGGCCCGCCGGGCCGGCGCCGAATGCGGGTACCGGTCGATGAGGGCTCGCCAGGCGCGTTCGGCTCGTGCGCGCCTCCCGAGAGCCCACAGGGCGGATCCTCGCCCGAAGCGGGCCTCCGCGTCCAGCGGGCCGTCGGGGCGCATCCGTCGAGCGGCCTCGAACGCTTCGAGTGCGGTCCGCGGGTCGCGCCCGTGTTGCAGCTCGAGCTCGCCTTCCGCCACCGCGGCGACGTAGGCCGGGCCAGAGCCCGCGAATCGCCGCCGAATCTCGGCGTACGCTTCGGTCGCCGCTTCGTACGCCTTGGCGGCGCGGAGTTGGTTCGCTCGAGTTAGCAGCTCGGAAGCCGAAGGCCCCACCGGTCGACGCGAGCGTTTCGACGGAGTGCCCGACCAGCTTCCCGGGGCCCGACCGACCGGCGGCAGCGCCCCTTCCAGGGCCTCCCGCTCGGAAGCTTCCCCGTGAATGGTCGGTCGGCGGGAGCCGCGTTCACCGCTTTTGCGTTCGCGGTCGGAGGGCGTCTTGCCTTCCGAGGCGCGGGCTCGCCTTCGGCGGCCACGCTGTTGTTTCGACCCGGCGGAAGTGTCCTTACCGTCTCGTCGTTCGAGGGTCGGAAAGTCTCCGCTCGCGATCGGTGCTGACGGGATATCGTCGTCGGTCGTGCGCTCGAGGAGGTGCACGCCGAGGTCGGCGGCGTCCGGCGCCCGAGATCCGGCCGCCGCGTCGCCGCCGCCTTCGGAGGCGACGTTGGGCGGGCTGAAGAGCAACCCGGGCCACACGACGGTCGCGATCGCCGCCAGAGCGGTCGGAGCGAGAACGATCAGGGCGACCGCGGCTGCTGCACTCCATCCCCAGCGCAGGGCGAACGAGACCCGCGGCGGTGCCTCGAAGCTTTCGAGGGCGCGCTGAATCATTCGCTCCGCCTCGAGGTCGCCGATCGGCTCGGCGGGCCCGGGCGCATCGTCGAGACGCAAGCCGTCTTCCCATGGGCGCCGAGTCATCGTCGCTCCCCAGCCTCCGCCGCGGGTTCGGCGAACGCGGCCCGCAGGCGTTTCATACCCAGGCGGAGCCGGCTCTTCACGGTGTCTCGAGGCACGTCGAGCAAGTCGGCGATCTCCGGCACGGTGAAGCCAGCCGCGTGGTGGAGCGCCACGACCTGACGCTGCGCTTCGGGGAGCCGGTCGAGCTCCGCGACCACCGTCCGCCGAAGCAGGTAAGGGTCGGTGGGGAGGGTGACCGGCTCCACGTCGGGCATCGGGGCCTCTCGGGCGACCTCCAGCCGTCGGCGCTTGGCGAACCGAAACGCCTCTCGCGCCGTGATGCGGTCGGCCCACTTCTCGATCGGCGCGTCACCGCGAAAGGTCGGCAGACCTTTGGTGACCGCCACGAGGGCCAGCTGGGTCACGTCGTCCACGGCGTCATCTCCGCGCAACAGGTACCGCACCAGGTTGCGGACCCGAGGCAACAGGCGCCGGAGCACCGACTCGGCGGCGACCCGGTCCCCGCGGGCGGCGGCGCGAACCTGGTCGGGAATATCGCCTTCGCCCATGTCACGTTACCCGATAGGAGGACTCGGTTCGGCAAAATGGGTCAGCGCTCGGTGCGAAACTGAGGGTCGGCGCTCACGCCGACCGCCAGCCAGGGCTGAACGATCAACGGCGCAGCCACCAACGTCCCATCGCCGAGGGTCCATTCGGGGGCGCCGGGCAACCCGTCGACCCCGACCTCGAGGGTGATCGCCCACTCGCCGCCGAGCCGACGTGCGAACCAGCCCGCCCCCGTAACAACACCCCCGACCTGCACGGCATCGGCTCGAGCCACCGCGTCAGGGCCGGCTTGAGTCGTGGTTCGGTGCCACAGGACGGCGCCCGCGCTCGCGCGGGCCCCGAACGCCCACGCGCCCGCCCGGGTCGACCAGCCGCCGTAGAGGGCCCCGTCGTACCGGCCCAGACTCAGCTCGGTTCCCGACTCTTCGACGGTCAGCGGCCAGCGAGCGGAAACGCTCATGCCGGCCGACCAGTGGTGCCACCGACGATGGGCGGCGACCTCGAGGCCCAGCGGTGGCGCGACCCCGTTGACCTCGGTTCGCAGGGCGGCCCGCCAACCCCACCCGGTCGTCGATCCGGTGGCCGTCGACGGGGCGCCGGGCGGCTCCGGCAGCCAGCCGGGCGTTGAACCCTCATCGATCGCCAGCAACGCCGAGCGAAGAATCAGGCCCGCGGCCTCGTAGGCCGCTGGACCCTCGAGGCCGCGCAGCTCGCGGCGCCACCGTCGGCCGTCGGGCAGGGACAGGCGCATCCGCAAGCCCCCCGTCTCGAGGCGCTCGAACCGGACCGTGGCCGCGGCAGTCGGAGCCCGCCCGGCGGCGTCCCGGCTCCTTGGACCCCGCTGGATCGTCCATCGGAGGTCCGAAAGATGCCCGCGGAGTCGGTCGAGGAGGACCGCATCGACCGGTCCCAGGACCGATACCACCGATGAGGATGGAGGGGCGCCGAGCGTAAAGAGCACCACCACTGCGACCGCGCCCACGGCCGCAGCATACGAGCTATCCAGGGCAGAGCAACAAACCGAGCCCCCGGGCCCGCGGTTTAGTCGACGGCCCGGGAAATCGACCACACCAGCCGGTACGATTCGAGCATGAGCTGCAGGCCTGACATCAACCGGACGTGGTCCACGTCGCTCCGTCGATGGCCGCTTCAGGAGACGCAGGCTTCGAGTTCGACGAGGCTCGCCGCAAGGTCGTCGATGAGGCGCTGGACGCGGGGCACCGAGGTTCGGTCGGCGACGATGCCGAAGTCGAGCTGATCGGCGTTGCTCAAGAGCGTGATGTTGAGCGCAAAGCCATGATAGATGGCGCTGAGCGGATACATTCCGTCGAGGCGGGCGCCGTTCCAGTAACTCCGCTCTCGGGGCCCGGGGATATTAGAGATGACGGTGCTGTACGGCGGAAACCGATCTCCGACGCCGAGCAGGCCAACGATGAACGCGGGGGTTTGGGTGAGCTGACTGAAGAGCTCGATCTCTTTTGCGCTCATTCCTCGCAGCAGGGTCTTGCTCGAGGTCATGGAAGCCTTCACCGTCGCAAAGCGCTCGGCCGGGTCCGCGATGTGGGTGGCCAGGTTGGCAGTCAACACCCCCACCGCGTTGCCGACTTCACCATCGTTCTCGGTTCGAAGGGAAACCGGGGTCATCGCGGTCAGCGGTGCATCCGGTAGCTCATCGCGGGCCATGAGATAACGCCGCAGGGCGCCGCCACATATCGTGAGGACCACGTCGTTGATCGTACCGCCGAGCGCCTTTCCGACGGCCCTGATTCGGGGAAGAGAATAGGACTGGGCGACGAACCGCCGCGCGCCGGTCACTCGGCTACTGAAGCTCGTCACGGGAGCTGGGGTCCAGGAGGTCCTGAGCGCGCTGCGCCCGGGCAACATCCACGCTTGAGCGTATCTGCCCAGTCGAGACGCGATGGTCCGGCCGACACCAAACCGCTCCCAAATGACCTCGGTAACGCGCTTCATCTGCCGCTCCGTAGGCGGTGACTCGGCCGACGACGCACGTTCCGCGCGCATCAGACGGTGGGCCTCCATGCTAAATGGGGAGTGCGTTCGCCAGTCTTTTGGATCAGGGCTCAGCAGAGTCTGAGCGAGACGCACCCCGCTGACACCGTCGATCGCGGCATGGTGCGTCTTGCTGTACATCGCGAACTGCCGGTTTTGAAGACCTTCAATGACGTGGACTTCCCACAGGGGTCGATGCCGGTCGAGGAGCGTCTGGTGAAGTCGGCCGGCCAGCGCGAAGAGCTCGCGGTAGCGACCAGGTTTGGGTAGCGCTGAGTGCCGGACGTGATAGTCGACGTCAAGCCTCTTGTCCTCGACCCAGTGAGTCGGGCCCACCGCCCCCAGGGCGGACATCTTCAGCTTGTGCCCAAAAGGACGTCGCCACTCGGTGGGCGAGCGAAGGATGTCCAGCAACTTGCGGACATGTTCCTGCTCATCGGCCCCCTCGGGGTAAGTGAACAGATAGAGTCCCGCGACGTGCATGGGGGTTTCTCGAGATTCCGCCAGGAGAAAGGTCGAATCGACTGGTGTAAGGCGGTGCATATGTCAATCTCCACGGTCCGGCTTTGGGTATAGACGCCGAGCGAGGGTGCCCTAAGGATGAAACGGGCGCCACCGGTCGGAGGGCAGAGCCAACCGATCGGCGATCGCAGACAGCGCCAATGGATGATGCCCGATCCTGAAGTGGCTCGCCACCACCCGAATATTCTCGGTTTGGGGATGCGGTGGATTCAGTGTACAGCGCCAGTTCACGATGCCGTCGCTTCGGGAGTAGATCGACGTCGTGGGCACCGGTGGGCGCACTCGAAACGTGAACCACCGAGCTTCGACCGTCAGGGCTTTCTGGGAGGGCCACTTGTAGGCGGTAAGGGCATTGGAGGCGAATGGATGGCCAGTAATAGGGAGGCCAAGGTGATCACAACGTTAACGGCGTCTGGAGACGCCTTCGAAGGCTCCCTGGCTCGTGCCCCTGCGGGCCACGACCAGTGATCACAACGTTAACGGCGTCTGGAGACGCCTTCGAAGGCTCCCTGGCTCGTGCCGCTGGGGGCCACGACCAGTGATCACGACGTTAACGGCGTCTGGAGACGCCTTCGAAGGCTCCCTGGCTCGTGCCCCTGCGGGCCACGACCAGTGATCACGTGTCGCACGGCTTCCGGCGCCTGCTTGGCGACCTCTCGAGCGTAGAGCACGCCTATGCTGCAGCCGACCAGGCTAATGGGGCGACCGTGCCGTTGATGAAGTTCGAGCACCCGTTTCAGCAAGCCTTCTTCCGTTTCGTTTCGCCCCCGGTTCAGCCCTTGCTTACCCCCGTGTGCATGGTAGCCGAGGTGACGCAGCAGGCGGCGCATCGGTCGTATCGATCGATCCCGCCTAGGCAGGGGAGCGTCAAGACCGGATGACCGTCGCCGCGGGGCCACCGTATTCGCAACGGTGCGGTGGCGACGCACCGGCGTACTTTGAAAAGGCGCGGCCTTCGGCGAGGAGGAGCCATCGGTTCGGCGACGCAAGGGGGAGCAAGCGCTGGTCGAGTTCGGGGGACGATGCGTCGGGAGGCATGCAGTCCTACGACCGAGCATCCCCCGCCCGCAGAGTCCAGTGAAGGGTGGAATCGTGCGCAATGACGTGGGGCGTCGGCCGAACGGCCTTAGCAGGACAATGACCACCGAGCGTTGATTCGTCGCCCTTTGCAGCCCATCGTGTAGTCGTTGTCGGCGGGCGGTGCAAACCCCAGTGGGGTGCCCGTTGCGCCCAATCCCTTGCGTACGTTTGTCTCCAGGGCACTTCGACGCACGACCCAGCATCGGTTGCGTCGTCTTCGAGTGGCTCGCGTCGAGCGGCGCATCGCGTGCATTGAGCCAGTGGTTCGCTACCGATACCGACATGGGGCTCGTCGGTGTTGCGGTTTTACTCTTCTTTTAAGTATATTAAATAAGAGAGATTGACGCTTTCTTCCGTTCTGTCTGCGGATGCCTCCCATATAGGGAGGAGGGATTGGGATGGGTTTTGAGCGCCGATCATTGAAGAACAGAAGTGCGTTCAGGATACCAAATTGGGGTGCCTGGCCGCAGAGCCATGCGTTCTGACGGGCGAAACTCAGGAGTCGCCTGTATGCGCATCGATTCCCCAGGATACTTTTTAGAACCAGGGGTTAGCTTTGCAGGCCTGGTGGAGCCCGAAATATGATATCTAATAGCCCTATTTGGTCCTGGGATGAACGAGGGATCGCGCGACGGTGCGGCTCTCCATTCCTAGACGGACTGAAAGGTTGGCCACGATGAAGAAAATGTGGATTATGCTTGCAGCGGGACTACTCATGCTGGGGGGCTGCTGTCCCTGGAAGGGGGTCGGGGCACGAAGTGTCACCCTTCGGCCCCAGCAAACCGGCAACTGGTGTTGGGCGGCCAGCACACAGATGCCGATGGAGCATCTTGGCGAATTCGTCGAGCAGTGCGACATGGCCAATGCACGATTCAATCGGGACGACTGTTGTACGGCCGGGTGCCCTAAGAATCCGGCGTGTAACAAGCCGGGATGGCTTATGTATTCACAATATGGTTATTCGTTTGATTCATCTTCGACGCCATTGAGCTGGAGCGACATCATCGATCAGATCTGCAGTAAGAAGAAACCGCTCGCGTACGCTTACGGGCCGAAGAGCGGCGGGGTAGGGCACGTGGTCGTCATCTACGGGTTCAGCGAGGCCGGCGGGCGACAAGATCTATTGATCAATGACCCGTGGGCTCCATGCAGCGGGACGGTCCGCGCCATAACGTATACTGAGTATACAAATTCGTTGACGTCTAATCACTGGACTACTTTCAGCGATATCAACAAGGCACCATGAGGTATGTCGATATGACGAATTTAAGCTGGTTGACGGTTATAGCCTCAGGATTAGCGATCGGTGTACCCTTTGCCTTCCCGTCGGAGGCGGACGCACAAGTGCCCACGGCCAGGATGAAATTGCAACGGTCGGCAGCGTCAAGCGCCCTCACCGGGATTGTCGCTACGGTTCGCAGCAGCAAAAACTACGGTCTCCTTGGTCTGCGGTCGAAGGAGGAAAGCGAGCAAGTCGAGCTTGGCGACTCGATGCGCGTACGCGAGATCGGCTACGATCGCTTGGTCGCCTTCAAGAAGGGTGACAAGCCGGAGCGAGTATTCACGGAGACCGATCAGGTCATCTTCTACGTGCGAGTCAAGGGACAGACCAGAGCCTCTATGACCTTCGTTCACGATGGGAAAGACTGGCGTCTGACGACGTATGGCGACGCAGGCCGAACCCAGGCGGTGGAAAAGACGAGAGCTGCCGTTGGCGGACGCCTCGGCGCAAGCAAAATGAGCGACGTGAGCTTCTCACTGGTGTCGGTTCCGGCCTTCAATCTGTACTTCTTGTCTTTCGGCAAGGACGGCCGGGGTCAGATGACCCTCATCTCGCCGTACGCGCCTCCAGAATTGAAGCTCGAAGGAGACATGACGGAGACGGAGGTCATGGAACGATTGAGTGCATACGCCAAAGCGTTCGAGGCCGAATACGGGGCTGAGATTCGGAAGAGAAAACTCGTCAAGTAGCAGGGCCAGCGGCGACCGCTTCTACCCACCGCTTTCGCCAACCGCGACCTAACACCTACTACGGCGGTACGGTGTCTACTGACGGCCGCGACCCAGAACATCAGCTACAGGCGCGTGCAGCCCGCGTAGTATCGCGGATCGTTGCCCTTGGTGTAGCAATCGTCGCCGTCGATCACGACGAAAGTTATGCCGCCCGCATTCAGGGCGTCGAAGAGGGTCGTCGACCCGGGGACTACGGCCGAGGAAGAGGTCACGCTGGTGAGTCTAAACCGCGCGCCGACGTTCGTGTGACACCGCTCGACGCCGGAGACGCCGCCGGCGCAGTCCTCGCCGAGCCAGCCGACGAAGACCGACCCGGTTTCGGCCATGCCGAAGTCATAGCTGCCCGAGCCTCCGTCGATGGTGACGGTCACTCCGGTGGCGTCGAACTCGACTGAGAAGTCGAGGCCGAACCTCGGTGCCGGACTCGGTGCCGGACACGCGTCCTCCTGCGAGCGCTCGGACGGGTCGACGAAACCGTCACCGTTGGCATCGATGAACGGGCGAAGGGCTCGGCAGAACGAGGGGGCACCGTGAATATTGGTGTTCTGACCGAAGCCGACGTTGGCGATCGTGGCTCGCGGCCGATTGATATTGAGATCGCCGAAGACGTCGGCTCGCACCGCGACGAAGTCTTCGACGTGCACGTTGAGGTTGCCGCGGACGATCGTATCGATCATCGCCGAGCCGGTGCGGTTGGCGTTGAAGCTGACGTCGCCCTCGACGATGAGATTGAACAACCGAACGTCGCCGGCGTGAAGGTTGATATTGCCCCGGACGACGGTGGGCGTTGATGTCGAGCCGAAGATCGAAGCGTCGCCGACTCGGTTGATGTTGATGTCGCCGACGAAGGTGTGGTTCGGCGCTCGCGACAGATCGATCGTGACCGACGCGGAGCCCGCGTCGAGGTTCACCGATCGCCCGCTGACCGGCGCGATGACTTGGTCCACGTCGACCGGGTAGCAGACCACGGCGACGGTCGAGCTGCCGTGGCGCACGACGTCCGCAAATGATGGCTGCGGGCAAGAAACGCACGCCGCGAGGTCGCACGTTCCGGTGGACGTCGACACGACGGCTCCATCTTCAACGAGCCGCGTCGCCGGCCGCAGACCCGCCCCGTCAACCGCGATCGGGCCGTTCGAAGGGCCGCACGCGATGGCGAGGACGGTGAACAAACCGAGGCCAACCCCTATGGGTCGTACGAGAAGCATCACACCGGGAAGGAGGCTCGATGAAGCGAAAAGAGGTCAATAAAGAGAGGTTCTCGTACGCATGATGAGCCTGGCGACGACCGGCTGGGGGGGCGGCGAGCGCCCAGGCTGCCGGGAACCTCCGTAGGTAAAAGTGTGCCTCCGGCTCAAGCGCGACGTCAGAACGCCTGAATGCCCGCGATCAGACCGGGCCACATGTACACGCGGTCATCTCCGGGTCGGGCGGCATAGTCGGGAGCGAGGGGATGACGCACGGCGGCCCGACTATCTTCGAGGTCGACGAGCACGTTGAAGGTCGGCCCGCCGAAGATCTTGAGCCCGTCGAAAAGCCGGCACGATAGAGTCAGCCGCGCCGAGTTCAGAATGTCGAGGTCTTCCACGGTGCGGTCGTCCGAGACGCCGCTCGAGCCGAACTCGACGTGCACGGCGAACGTTTCGTCGAGCTCGAACCGAAAACCGAGGTTCATACCAAAGCTCGTCGCGTCCGGATCTTCCCACGTACCGGTGCCGGCCGAAAAGGAAGTGTACACGAAGCTGGTGCCGACGGCGATCGCCGCCCCTCCGGTGCTGACGTCGCTGCTATACAGGTTGACGTCGAAAATCCCGTCCTCGACCGCGTAGTTGATGAGGCCGAGGCTCACGCCTTCGGTGCGGTCCACGACGTTGACCAGCCCGAGCTGAAGGCCGGTGACCGACTCGCCGTAGTTGATGAGGCCCATCTGGATGCCGTTGGACGGCGCCGAGGTCACGTTGACCAGCCCGACCTGTCCACCATTGAAGGGACCGGCGAGGTTGAGACCGGACGATACCTGCAGGCCGTCGATGTTTTCCGCGTAGTTGAGTCCGACCGCGACCTGCGCGCCGAGTAGATAGTCTTCGGCGACGTTAGCCCCCACGGAAACCTGCGCCCCCGTTCCTGATTCCTGCAGCTGATTCAAGCCGACCGTCGACTGCACACCCTCGAGACGCTGCGCGACGTTGAACCCAACACTCCATTGAACTCCGGTCGCCGTGGCACCCACGTGGTTGGCGGCGACGGCCATCTGCACCCCGACCATGTCGTTCTCGATCGAGTTCCCACCGAGCGAGAGGGCCACGCCTTCGAGTGCGTGGGCCTTGCTCATCACGAGACTCAGCGAAAAGTGGTTGAGTGTCGGGTCCTGGCTCTCGTCGAGTGAGAGAGCAGGAAAGATGCCGATGTTCACGGGAACGACCCGATAGTCAACCGGACTTTCATCTCCCCCTCGGAGGGTCGTCGCTTCGTCTTCGATGTGCTCGAGCTTGCCGAAATCGAGGTTGACGGTGCGGCCCGCCTCGAGCGTGACCCGGCCGCGGAAGCGTTGCCCCCCTCGGTCGAAGGTGACCGAGTAGGTGCCCGGCTCGAGGCCCAGCTGTACGCGCTGTCCGGCGTTCTTGCGCAGCTCCACCGCGAGTCGCTCGTCGGTATCGCGAATGTACACCCGCCCCGACGAGGCCTCGTCGAGGACCAGACCAGCCGAGGTGGCCCGAAGGTCGGTCATGACGACGTCGCCGGAACCGACGAGCTGGATGTCGTAAGCAGCGTGCTGGGCGCCGCCTTGGGTGCTCTCGGTACGGGCCAGGGTCTCGTGGAACGCGAAGTTGTAGGCTTCGTTCAGCGTTACCCGACCGTCCTGGCTGAGGTCGCCGGCGCCGCGAAGGCCGGAGATCAGGTAGTGCGTGAAGAACGAACCGCCGATGCGGTCCGACTCCTGGGCCCCTTCATCCTCTGAGCTCGACGTCAAGACCGCGTAGCCTTTCACCCGGTTCGAGGCGTCGACGGTAAACGGAGGTCGGCGCCGGCCGCCTTTCAGCCGAGTCATCGCTCCCGAGGCGCACGAATCCAGCACGGCGATTCGAACGTCGGCCGGCAGCTCGGCCAGCGCGTCTTTGAGCGCTCGATACGGATACCGTTGCCCCCCGAGTAGCAAGCCCCGATCGTCGGAGTGCCCCGAATAGTAGACCACCAACTCGATCTGCCGGGCCGTGCCTCGAGCCGCCTCGAGATGCCGCGCCAAATCGGCCAGCGCGGCCTCGAAGTCGGTTGGGCTCGGCTGAACGAGCAGCCGTTGGTCGCCGGCGGTGACCCCTCCCATGCTGCGAAGGACCCCGGCGAACGCGCGGGCGTCGGTCTCCGCGTACCTCAGCCGCGGACGATCGGGGCCCCCGTCATTGGCGGCGGTGATCAATGCAAATCGACGTACCGACACTTCCGGTTGAACCGTTTCCGCGGAGGGTGTCGTCGCGAGGGCGACGGAAACGACACTGGTGAGCAACGAGATCATCGTGAGTCTCCCTTCATGAGAACGAAGTCGAGCTGAGTCAGACCCGGGGGCAGGTCGAGCGGCGCCCGGACCGCGATGTCTGACTCCTTCGCGGCCAGCGTATGGGCGGCGCGCCGAATCAACTCGAGCGAAAAGGCCTGTTTAGAGGTCACCAAGAAGAAACGCTCGAACTTCGGGGCATCGTCGAGCTCGTAGGAAAAGGGAAGCGTGACCGCGCCCGGTTCGAGCCTCACGGGCTCCGACCGGCCCTCCGCCGGCAAGTGCTGCGAGACGACGCCACGGCCATCGACCGACAA
Organism: uncultured Myxococcales bacterium; assembly: GCA_964519665.1. GTDB lineage: Bacteria > Myxococcota > Kuafuiibacteriia > Kuafuiibacteriales > Kuafuiibacteriaceae > JANQQN01. The sequence goes on along the minus strand of CAZFIV010000012.1, from coordinate 27,252 downwards.
GAGCACCGTGAACACCGCGTGGTCGAGGCGGAGCCCAAGCTGAATACGGTCGCCGGCCCCCGCCACGTCGCCGGTGTGCAATCGGATCGCGCCATCCGGCGTCTTTCGGTGAACGAGCAGTGCACTGCCCTTGAACCGGGTGACTTCCGGTTCGCGACGAGGGTCGGTCGGCGCCGACGGCTCCGATCGAACGAACAGGACGAACGCTGAGGTCACGGCCAGCGCCGGTACCAGGACCATCGAAATCCGGCGGCGTCCTTCGGCGGATGCCACCCGTTCGACCCGCTGGCGCCGCCGGATCTCGGCCGCGACCTCGGCCTTCGGGTACGCGGCCCGGATGACGTCGTCGTCGGCCCGCAACTCGGCCAACCGGCGGCGTTCCGAGCGCGTCAGCGCGGTGCCCGGGGGCGCTTCGTCGAGTGCAACCCGCTCGACGAGCCACGTGCGGTCTTCTGATGCGGTCATGCTGCGGTTCCTTCCTCGGCGAGCGCGCGGGCGGTCGACTTGAGTTTTCGAAGACGCTTGCGGACGCCGGAAACAGAGAGGCCGACTTCGCGCGCGACCTCCTCCAGGGTCATGCCGTCTACCAGGTGGAGAACGGCGATCGTTCGGGTCGATGCCACCTCGTCCGCGAACAGGCGACCGAGGACCTGCTGCGCCAACGACCGATCTTCGCTCGAGTCCAGCGTCGCGAGCTCCAGCAGGAGGGCTTCGTCCGGGTTCTCCGGTCGCCGCTTTCGGGTCCGAATATGATTCAGGCAAACGTTCGTCGCGATACGGTACAGCAGCGACGCGAGGCCTCGGTCCTCGAGGCGCCGCCGGTTGCGTAACAGCCGCACGAAGGTGTCGTGCATCGCATCCACCGCGCGCTCTTCGTCTCGCAGGAGAGCGCGGCATCGGCGCAGCACCATCGGCCCGTAGCGTTCGTAGGTGGCTTCAACGTCGATGGTCACGGCTACCGGCCTCACACCATGCAACCCCGCGCCGAAGAAGATCCGTTACCGTTCACCTTCATTTCTTACCGCCGGCTTTGGAGCGACGACGATCACCGATTTGCGGTGCTGACGGCATGGCTCGGCAGCGCGCGGACCGAGGGCTCGCAGGCCAAAGGCGGCCGCGGTGCCGTTCAACGACGGCGAGGCATGAGTACGGTGTAGTCGAAGTCCAGGATCACCGAGGGGTCGTAAGTCACGTCGTCCACCTTGTACGGGAAGTCCGAGCACGGTCGATCCTTCGTGGCGACGGTGCGAAGGCGAAGCGCTCCCACGGTAGGATGGTCGAAAATGTCGCCCTTGTGGAGGACTTCCGACCACGCGTAGACGGTATCGTGCGCGAATGCGGGGGCGGTATGCCGACCACCGTTGATCGCGGCGATGGACAGGGCGTTGGCCAACCCGTTGAAAGACAAGGCGCGCGCGAGGCTGATGATGTAGCCCCCGTAGACGATGCGCTTGCCAAATCTTCCTTCGCGCTCGGTGTGCAGGTTGAAATGCACCTTTGCCGTATTCTGAAAGAGTCGACACGCCATCATGTGCTCGGCGTCTTCGATGGTCATGGCGTCGACGTGATCGATCTTCTCACCGACCTCATAGTCATCCCATAGCTGGTCGCTTCCCGACAGCCGACCATCGTAGGACGCCCCTATCTCATAGGGGACGACGAGCTCGTTCGGCGCGACCTCGGTGGGCAGCTCGGGAACGACGGGCTCGGGCGCGGGTGCGTCGAGGTCGCGCTTTCGCACCATGACCCAGCGGTGGTACTGCACGACCATTTCTCCGCGCTGGTTGACACCGGTCGTTCGAACGTAAACCACCCCGGTCTTACCGTTCTTGTTCTGCCGCAGTCCCGTGACGCTCGACGTGGCGGAAAGGGTGTCGCCGGGATAGACGAGCGCTCCGAAGCGCCCGGCGGCGTAGCCGAGATTGGCAATGGCGTTCAGTGAAATGTCCGGAACCGTTTTGCCGAAGACGATGTGAAAGGAGAGGAGGTCGTCGACCGGGGAGCGGGCAAGCCCCAGCTCGGCGGCGAAGGTCGACGCCGAGCTCAGCGCGAACCTCGGTCCGAAGAGCGATGCATAGACGGCGACGTCCCCCTCGGTCACCGTTCTCGGCGTCGCGTGCACGATCTCCTGCCCGACGCGGAAATCCTCGAAGTAGTTACCGGGCTGCGTCTTGGTGCTCATCGGTCGCCTTACAACCCGTACGCCTCGGCCAGCTCGGGGTCCTTCTTGGCGACCAGCCGAGCCAGATCGACCATGACCTTCGCCTGTTTCCACGTCGCGTCGTCCTGCATCTTGCCGTCGATCATCGCGACGCCCGAGCCGTCGGGCATGGCTTCGAGGATCTTCCTCGCAAACAAGACTTCGTCGACATCGGGACTGAACACACGCTTGGCGATCGCGATCTGGTTAGGCGCGAGCGACCAGGCGCCGGAGCATCCCATCAAAAACGCGTTCCGGAACTGGGCTTCGCAGCCGGCCTCATCCTTGATGTCGCCAAACGGGCCGTAGAACGCGCCGATGCCCGCCGCGCTGCACGCATCCACCATCTTCGCGGTGGTGTAGTGCCAGAGATCCTGCTGAGCGAACGCGCGCTCACCGTCGGTGGGGTCGGCGAGGACGCCGTAGAAGGGGTGGCCGCCGCCGACTCGGGTCGTCTTCATGCCCCGGGAAGCCGCGAGGTCCGCGGGACCCAGGCTCATGCCGTGCATGCGAGGGCTGGCCAGGGCGATCGCTTCGACGTTGTTCACGCCCTGCGCGGTCTCGAGCAGGGCATGAAGCAAGACCGGCTTCGTAAGACGATGAAGAGCTTCGAGCTGGGCAAGGAGCTGGTCCACGTAATGGACGTCCCAAGGCCCCTCGACCTTGGGGATCATGATGGTGTCGAGCTTATCTTTCAGGGCGCCGACGATCTGCATGACGTCATCGAGGAACCAGGGGCTGTTGAGCGCGTTGACGCGGACCCACAAGCCCGTGTCGCCGAAGTCGACGGTTTGGCCGAGCTCGATAAATCCTTGGCGCGCCGCCTCTTTGGACTCCACCGCAATGGCGTCCTCGAGGTTGCCACACATGACGTCGACCCTCGTGGCGAGTTCGGGAACCTTCGCTTTAATCTTTTCGATGTGAGGAGGAAAAAAGTGGATCATTCGCTCGGGACGAACGGGTAGCTCTCGATACGGGGTGGGTGCGCCCAGGGCCAGAGGCTTGTAGAAGTCACGGGGTAGCTTCATGTCGCGATACCTTCCTGCGGTTGCGGTTCGGATGGGGTGGGGCCGGCGACGATCCCTTCGTCGTGTAGCTGCCCGACCTCTGCTTCGGACAGGTCGAGCAGGTCGAGCAGGATCTCATCCGTGTGTTGGCCGAGCCGAGGCGCGGGTGCCGGCGGGAGCCTCGGCACTTCGCTGAATTCGGCAGGATGGGCGGGCATCAGGTACCGGCCGATGTTCGGCTGGTCCACCAGCTCGAACATCGGATTTTCCAGCGAGCAGTCCGGGTCGCTCCGCACGGTTTCGCTCAGGGTTCGGTATGGTCCCCAAGTCACCCGATGCTCGGTGAACAGCGGCGCGATCTCCGCGAGTGTCCGCGCGTGGACCCAAGAGGCCAAGATATCCGCGATCTCGCGACGGGCTCGGAACCGGTCGCCCTGGTCATCGAGGTTGAGTCCGAGCCGAACGCCCAGCTCAGAGAACTGGGGACCGAGCCCGGTAGCTTTCTGCAGGCATTTCCATTGAGACGGTGTGAGTCCCACGATCATCAGTCGCCGACCCTCGAGGGTTTCAAAATCGCGTCCGAACGCTCCATAGAGATAGTTGCCTTGTTTGGGGCGGTCCACGCCCTCGAAAGTCGCCTCCGCGATCATCCCGAGGTGACCGAGCGTCGCCAAAGCGACGTCTTTGAGCGCGAGGCGAACCAATTGGCCGACGCCGTGGACCCGCCGGTGCCGCTCGGCGGCGAGGATCGCCGTCGCCATCATCTGGCCGGTGATCAGATCCCAAGCCGGCAAGACGTGATTGACCGGGTCCGAACCCGGGCCGGGCCCGGTCATCGACGGCAGGCCGGTTTGCGGATTGACGGTGTAGTCGACCTCCGAGCCGCCGTCGCGGCGCCCGACCAGGTTGATCATGACGAGGTCTTCGCGGTGTGCGCGAAGAGCTTCGTAAGCGAGCCAACCCCGGGCGGGAAAGTTGGTGCTAAAGACTCCGGATCCTTCCCCGGGGAGGGTGATGAGCCGGGTCAGCAGCTCTTTGCCGCGTTCGTGGCGCAGGTCGACCGCGATCGAGCGCTTGCCCTTGTTGAGCCCGGCCCAGAACAGGCTGTGCTTGCCATCGGGGCCCAGCGGCCATCGTCCGTAGTCTAGACCACCGCCGATCGGGTCGAACCGAATGACGTCGGCGCCGAGCTGGGCGAGGGTCATGCCCCCGAGCGGGGCGGCGACGAACGCGCAACCTTCGACGATGCGAAGTCCGGCTAGAATTCCGCCTTTCATATGACCTTCTTTTCCCGCAAGCTCGCAATCTCAGTGTCATCCAGGTCCAGCAACTCCTTCAGCACTTCTTCCGTATGAGCGCCCAGCCGCGGGCCCAGATGCCGAATCTCTCCCGGTGTTCTCGACAGACGCGGGATCGTGGCGGGGACGATGACGGTCTCTCCCAAGTCTGGGTCGTCGATGGCCACCAGCATTCGGCGGGCGTGAAACTGCCGGTCGCCGAAGATGTCGGCGATCGTATTGAGCGGCCCGGCCGGCGCGCGGGCCGCGTAACATCGTTCTAGGACTTCGGTGCGGGTGAGCGATCCGCACCAATCACGGACGATCTCGTTGACGTCGTGGCGATGGGCCAGACGGAGCTCTTTCTTACCGTAGACGTGGTCGGCGGCGAGGTCGGGCCGACCCATCGCCTTGGTGAGGCGAACGAACAGGTCATCGGTGACACAGCTGATCGCGACCCATTGCCGGTCGATGGTGGGGAAGTACCCGTTGGGGCAGGCAAAGTCGTTAGCGTGCGGACCGTGGCGCTCGCGAACGGCGCCGTACATCGCGTAGGCCAGGGCGAGCTCGGCGGTACACCGAAAGACGGATTCGTAGAGAGCGGCGTCGATGAACTGTCCTTCTCCCGTCGCGTCTCGATGCCGAAGTGCCATGAGGATGCCGACACATCCGTACAGCCCAGTCATGTAGTCGCCCAGAGTAGTCGAGCCGGGCGTCACGGGGACCCCCTTCGGCATCCCGGCCAAGTAGGCTAGGCCTCCGACGGCGTGGGCGACCCGCGCAAAGCCCGGCCGGTCTCTGTAGGGGCCCGTCTGCCCATATCCAGTGACCCGCAGCATCACCAGCCGGGGATTGATCTCGTGCAAGACCTCCCAGCCGATCCCCCACTTCTCGAGCGTCCCCGGCCGGAAATTCTCGATGAGCACATCACAGGATTCGACGAGGCGTTTCAGGATCCCGGCCCCCTCCGGGGTGCGTAGGTCGAGCTCCACCGACCGCTTGTTTCGAGCGTCGCTCATCCAGGTCAGCGTGTCGCCGACCGCGGTCGGGGTGCCGAACCGTCGAAGCGAACACCCCTCCGCCGGCTTCTCGACTTTGATGACGTCGGCGCCGAACTCACCAAGGATGGACGCCGCGTAGGGACCGGCGATGACCGTCGCCAAGTCGATAATCCGAAGGCCTGCCAAGGGGAGTTCGGCCCCGGTTCGGTCCGTCATATTCTCACCGTTCGTCATCGAGGGCCTCAGATGACCTTTTGCTCTCGGAGAGCCTGGATGTCCTCCAGCGACAGGCCCACCAAAGTCTCGAGTACTTCGACCGTCGCACTCCCCAGCTCGGGTCCGAGGTTCGTGATGCGACCCGGTGTCTTGGATAGATGAGGGATCACGTTGGGCACGACGACCTCGCCGACATTGGGCACGTCGACGCGGGCCAGCATGCCTCTCGCTTGGAAGTGCTCATCCTGGAAGATATCGGCAATGCTGTTCAATTTACCGCATGGAACCTGGGCGTCGAGACAGATCCGCATGAACTCTTCGCGATCGAACGTTTCGACCCAATCGACGACCAGCTTGTTGACTACGTCGCGGGCTGCTCGCCGCTTCATCTGGTGCCCGTACATCTCGGGGCTCGCCAGCTCAGGCCGCTTCATGGCGCTCACGAGGCGCTCGAACATTCGGTCGGTGGTGCAGGCGATCGCAACCCACTTGTCATCCTTGGTTCGAAAGTGGCCATGAGGCACCGCGACGAAGCTCCCCGAGCCTTCGCGTTCGCGGACGGTGCCGAAGAGGCCATACGCGCCCGCGATCTCTTCCAAGGTTCGGAAGATCGATTCGAAGATCGCAACGTCGATCACCTGGCCCTCGCCGCTCCGTTCCCGGTGACGAAGCGCGATGAGGACCCCGATCGCTCCGTACAAACCTGCCATGTAGTCACCCAACGGAACCGAGCCCGGCAAGACCGGAGTCTCTCCCGGGAATCCGCACAGGTATGACAAGCCGGAGAAAGCGTGGGCAATGTGAGCGAAGCCGGATCGGCGGCGGTAAGGACCCGTTTGGCCGTAGCCCGACACGCGAAGGAATACGAGACCCGGGTTCGCCTGGCGGAGCACATCCCAGCTCAGTCCCCACTCTTCGAAGGTTCCGGGTCGAAAGTTCTCGATCAAGACGTCCGACTTTTCAACGAGCTTGAGCAATAGCTCTTTACCGCGAGGCTTGCGTATATCGATGGTGACCGACTTTCGGCAGCGGGCTTCCGACAGGAAGGGGAGGCTGAGGCCTTCGAGCTGGGTTCGACTCCCGAAGCGACGCATTGGGTCACCATGGGTTGGATGTTCGATCTTCAGCACTTCAGCGCCAAACTCACCGAAGATCGAGGCGGCGTGCGGCCCTGCCATAAAGGTGCCGATGTCGAGGACGCGCGTTCCACTCATGGGAAGGGCACGATCAGTATTCACGCTGTTTCCGTCCAACCGACTCTCATGGTAGCGAAAGGCGAGGGTCGATGGTAGAAGCCAATAATCATTTCTCCGCCTGGATTGGAAAGACGCAATGCGTCGAGTCCGACCTATCGCCTTGGGCTGCGCAGGCCGCCGCGGCCACGCTAGACGCGCAAGAACTGCGAATGGAGGCTGGATCTCCACTTCCGCCCCTATGGCACTGGTTCTATTTCCTGGCCACTGAGCACCAAGCTCGTTTGAGTGAGGACGGACATCCTAAGCGCGGCGGGTTCATGCCGCCCATCGAGCTTCCACGGCGAATGTTCGCGGGTGGGCGGATCCTCTTTCACCGCGCTTTGATTCTCGGTCAGATGGCCGAGCGAAGAGATACGATTCAACATGTCGAACTCAAGACCGGCCGAACCGGAAGACTGGCTTTCGTGACGGTGGCGCACTCTTTTCATCAGAACGGCGAGTTGTGCATCGAGGAAGAGCAGGATATCGTCTATCGAGAGCCAGGCGCTGCCATTGCCGCCCCCGCGATAGTAGAGCCTAGTCCGCCGGAGGTTGGGGTGTGGCAACGACGCGTGGTGCCGGATCCTCGGCTCCTATTTCGGTTTTCCGCCCTTACCTTCAACGCGCACCGTATCCACTACGACCGAACTTATGCGAAGGCGGAGGAAGGTTATCCGGGCCTCGTGGTTCACGGACCGCTGGTGGCGGTGCTCCTGGCGGACGTGGTCCGTCGCAACGAGACCCGGTCGGTCACCGCGTTCCGGTTTCGGGGGCGGGCGCCGCTCTTTGATCTCGCGCCGTTTCTGCTCATCGGTCGGCCCCGTGACGGCGAAGTAGAGCTCGAAGCGCGGGGACCCGATGGGGCCACTGCGCTGTCGGCCACCGCGACGGTCGTGTAGGTACCGACCGATGTCCCCCGGCCCGACGATGTCTAGGTGTCGGGCGTAGCGATCCAGAATTTCGTGTCCGGACTTGTGGCTCGCGACCTCGCGATGCCTCCGTTTCTTGTCAGGATCGATGGCCCACTGGGTACTCGTCAATGCGATGGGGCAAGCGGTGCTCAGCGATGCCGAGCTTCTCGAGGCCTGCCGGCAAGGGCACGTACAGGCCTTCGGAACCCTCGTCGAGCGGTATCCGTCGCTCGCGGTGGCGGTGTGTTGCAGCGTGACCGGCGACTGGTCGGTCAGTCAGGATGTCGCGCAGGAGACCTTCCTAGCCGCCTGGAGCGGCCAGTGGGCGTCTTTCTTCGATCTGCGTGGGGTCGAGCAAGACTGGGCGATGGGGCAGATCGGTCATCTGCTCATGGATTGCATGGGCGACGAGCCGCGGACCGAGCTCGAGGTGACGTTCACCCTCGATGTCGCGGAAGGTAAGGTGCGGGGGGCTCGCGCGACCGCCGGCGACCCGCTGGGGGCCGACACGGCGGATATCGAGGCCTGCGTGGCCCGGAAGCTCGACGACTTCGGTATCCGTCCTAAGCTCGGAGAGCCTCCCGAACTCGACGTTCGGATCAAGCGGACCGAAAAGGACGAGTTCGATACCGACGGCTTCGCGGGTCTCGATCTGAACAGCGCGCCGACCCGGGGCTCGGCTCAGGCGAAGGTCGACATGGTCGTGTTCACCGGGCTGCGCTGTGTCTATTGCGGAGCGCATCTCGGCACTGTCGACCGGCTGCTCGAGGAGTACGGAGGCCAGATTCGGCTGATCGTCCGACCGATTTCGCTGTCGGCGATGGAGGATCCGATCACCGAAGCCGTCTATGCTGCGCAGGCCCAGGGCCGTTCTGGCCGATGCACGACCAGATGTTCGCGAGCCAAGATCACCTCCGGGCGGATCGGCTTTCGGCGTTCGCGTCAAGAGCAGGCCTCGATGTGGTCCGCTTCGAAGCCGACATGAAGCACCGAACCTTCCGCGAGCAGGTCGAGCTCGAGCGCGCAGAGTTCGCGGCCCTCGGCTTGTTCGGCTTGCCGACCACCGTCATCGGTAACCAGCCGATCATCGCCGCCCAGCCGATCCAGGTGTTTAGAGACCGGAACGATGCTGTTCTGGCGGCCGAAGCGTCTCCGTAGCTCACTGCGATTTCTAGGCTCGGTCTTTCGGACGGCAACAGACGGGCGAATCGCTTGATCAACCGCCCAAGATCCCGTCCGAATATACCCAGATGAGTGGGCTCGAGATGGCGGTCATGGCCGCTTCGGTGGCGGCGGTGTTGTTCGCTATCATTGGCTTCATGCTGGGCCGAATGTCGCGGGGGCCGGCGGTACCGCGGCCGGCGGACGAAAAGGCCCATATGGGGCAAGTCCTCGATCAGATCGCGGATTCCGTGGCGATCGGGGATGGGGTGACCGAAGTGGTCGACCCCCTCGCTGCGGGGGGCCGCGTCGCGTTGAGCAGAGTTTTGGCGGGGCTTCGCGATCACGGGGGCTATGAAGCGGTGGTGCTCGCCGACGACGCCGGTCTGGTGGTCGCGGCCAGCGGTTCCGACGAGATCGCCGAGATGATGGCCATCGAGTCCGCCGCTTTCGGTTCGGCCGTCGAGCGCTTCTGGGACGCGAGCGAGACCATCCTTCACACGTTGCCGCAAGATCGGTGGACGGTGCATCGATACTTCAAAGTCGACGAGTCCCGCCTGAGTCTGAGCGCCTGCCGCCGAGGCGGGAGTCCGCGCGCGGAAGCTCTCGATGGCGCGTTGGACACCTTTCGCCGGGTGCTGACGTCCCGCGGCTCCGCGGTCGCCTGAGTGGATGGTCGACGGTGGCGGATCGGGTACTTGCAGAGGGGCGGGTGAACGGTGGCGGTGAGCAGAGTGGGAGTGGGTATGGTCGTGGCCGCGGTCGCCTCGAGCCGTTGTTGAGCTGGCTTGAGCGCCGGATGACGACGCCCCCACCGATCACCTTTGAAGTGGGCACCGTGCAGCCCGACGGCCGCTTGGACCTCTGCCGGCAGGGCATCAAGCCTTCCGACCTGCGACGGCTGCTTCCGGAGTTGAGCGACCACCCCCACGTCCGTCATCTACTTTTGCGCCACAACTCCCTCGGCCCCGAGGGGGTGCTGGTGGTCGGGGACATCCTCCGCGCGAGCCCGGCCATCGAAACGGTCGATCTGGGCGGGAACGCTGTTGGGCCCTACGGAGCGCGATTCATCGCCGAGGCGCTCGGAGCCGAAAGTCGTGTTCGGCACCTGGGCCTGGCCGGAAATCGACTCGGGACTGACGGCGCGGGCATTCTCATGGATCATCTCGATGGCCGTTGCGGTCGAAGGGGCGAGCGCCTCGCCTCGGTCGACGTCGCCAACAATGCGCTAGGTGTCGCCGGGGCGATACGCGTCGTCGATGCGCTGCTCGATCGGGCCGGCTGTGAAAGCCTGGACCTGTCCGGAAACGCTCTGGGCCCAACCGGTGGCCGTCTGCTCGGGCTTCGGCTCGAACGCTGGGCCCGCCTCCGGCGACTTCGCGTAGCGGCGACGGAGCTGGGCGACGAGGGGTTGCGCAGTCTCCTAGGGCCGCTCGATGCGCAGGCGAGGCTCGAGCGGATCGAGATGGGCCACAACGGCCTGTCGTCATCGACCGTCGAAGCGGTGGCCGAGATGGCGAGTGCTCATCCGCAGCTGCAGCATCTGGCGCTGGGCGTGCGGCGTCCGAGCGGTACGGTCGCGACGCACGATGAGCGCACCCCCAAGAGCTCGGGTGGCGAGATCGACATGCCGGCCGCCAATGCATTGGCGGCCATGATCGGGCGTGCTCCTGCCCTTCAGACCCTCGACCTGACCGGTATGGCGATCGAGCCGGTGGCGGCCCGGGTCCTGGTCGATGCGGTCGAGGCTCGGACCGACTTTCTCGACCTCCGCATGACCGGCGATTTTCCGGCTGGGCTCATCGAACGGCTGCGCGGCCTCCTGTTCGCTCGCCGGGGTAGGCGCCTGCACGCGCCCTCGCCCGAGGAACGCGTGGTGAAGAGCGTTTACGACGAATCTGGTGTCCCAGGGAGGGCTGCCCGAGCAAGTCAAATGGCCGACGAGGCGGCGCTCATCGCGTCTTCGCCCGAGCCGAGCGTCACTGACCGAGGCTTTTCGGACCACGAACTCGCCGTCTGCCGCAAGGTGCTGGACGCGCTGGCGCTCCGCCCTGACATGCTGGCTGCGCCGGGTCTCGGTGACCTCGGGGTTCGAATTCAGCAGATCTCTAGAACCCGCCGAAGGCCGCCGCGCCGAGGCCAGCCGGCCGCCGACCGGCACGCAATGGGGTTCGCGACGGACGTAGAGGTGACTCCGGTCTCCGCGCCCAGAGCGAACGCCGCCACCGGGAGGCCGATAGCGGCCGAAGAGTATTCCCCGCCGCGTAGGGCGCCGGCCAAGAGTCGGTCTCGAGGGTGCTACGTCTGTAAGGCGCCCCTCGAAGAACTGCACCACTTCTATAATTCACTCTGCGTTGCGTGCGGCGACCGGAGCTACACGAAGCGTTTGCAAGGTTGTGACCTTACCGGGCGCATCGCGGTGGTCACCGGCGGTCGGATCAAGGTCGGGTACGAAGTAGCGCGGTCGCTCCTTCGCAACGGCGCGACGGTCATCGTGACGACCCGGTTTGCCGCCGCCGCCGCGCGGCGCTTCGCCGCCGCCGCTGACTTCGCAGACTGGGGTTCGAGGCTTCGAATTACCGGGCTCGACTTGGTTCACACGCCGACCGTGGAGGCGTTCGCTGCCCAGCTGGACCGGACCCTTCCGCGACTGGACATCCTCATCAACAACGCGGCCCAGACGGTACGGCGACCGCTGGACTACTATCGTGCCCTCAGCGATCGGGAGCGCGTCGGCGACCCCATCCCCGCCGAGGAGCAGGCTCTCTTGCGGCCGATGCCCGACCTCCCTCTCCACCCTGGTTCGGGGCTAACGGAGTCCGACCCTCGACTCTTTCCCGTGCGCTCCGACGACGGCTTTGGACAGCCGATCGACCTGCGCAGCCAGAACAGCTGGCGCCTGCACATCGATGAAGTCGAAACCCCCGAGCTCCTGGAGACGATGCTCGTCAACGCAGTGGCGCCGTTCGTACTGATCGCGCGTCTGCGCGGGTTGATGCTTCGCGGCGCGCCCCGCGACCGCTTCGTGGTCAACGTATCGGCGGCCGAAGGGCGGTTCTCCCGGGGCTGGAAAGGGCCGAACCACCCGCACACCAATGCGGCCAAGGCGGCGCTTAACATGCTGACTCGAACGTCGTCCTCGGACCTCGCCCGCGATCGCATCTACATGACCAGCGTCGACACCGGTTGGATCAGCAACGACAATCCGTATCCTGTCGCCGAAAAGATGCGACAAGACGGCTTTACGGCACCTCTCGATGCCGTCGACGCCGCGGCCCGGGTCCTCGACCCGATCTACGATGGCCTGCGCACCGGCCGCCCCATGTACGGCGTCTTTCTCAAGGATTTTGAAAAGATATCCTGGTAGGTGACATTCGTCGTAACACCGGGAAAGAAGGCTGTCGTCGGGTCGGGGAGCGCGACGGCGGTCGTTTTGCCGGTTATAATCTGACCATGCCCAACACCTCTGAGCCGCATGTTTTGTCTGACTCCGCCCATACTGCCTGGTCGGACGAAAGCGCTATCGTCTTGGCGACCTACCGGGACCTGCGGAGAGAGCCAGACGAATTCCCCGACGCCGATCTGGTGCACGAAGACGACCTTCTCAAAGAAGTGGCGTCGCTGACGGCGGTCGACCACCACTCGTTCCCTCCCCCGGTCGTCGTCGACGGGGTTCGGGTCCGCGGGACCGCATTCAGCGAGCTCCATCGACGCTACACATTCGTGAATACGAATGGCACACAGGACTATCATGTTCAGGGCATCGCGCTCGGGGCCGACGAACAGGGGAATTACTTCTTGCGGGCGTCGGTGGGTGGAGAGGGTCCGCGGCCGCGGAGCCACCTCGAGGTCCTCGCGTTGTTCATCGGCTCTACTGGCCTGATCGGTGCGATTCGCTGGATCGGCGACCTCAGCGACAACCGCGAAATGCTGATCGGAGCCACGGGCCACGACCCGCGCCTCGCGGAAGGTTTCGATGACATTACGCAGGTACACCTGCGCTTCAGCGCAGTGCCCGTTCCGGGCTGACAGGGTGCTGACAAGAGTCTGCCCGGGAAAACGACCTATCAAACCTAAGGGCCTGAGGGGTCCTCATCTCGGACGAAATCAGTTTGCTCCCCGACGAGATGCGACGCCTCCGGCTGCCGCGCTTCTACGTTCCCGTTGCCATTGGTCTCATGGCGACCGCTCACGTCGAACTTTCGGTGACCGACGACGAGTTCTTCCGGGTACTCAAGAAGCCGCGGAAGCGAGTCTCGGCGAGACTTCGCTCGCCGCGTTGGCTCCGTCGAAGCGGCCGAGCTGGTTCGACGGGTCGTGGAGCGCTGGTCGGACATACAGTTCGTACTTTTGTCTGGGTACGCTCCCGACTCGAGATTGGCCAGCGCGCTCGCCAACCGCTACGAGTTGCTGTCGAAACCCGTTACTCGGATTCAACTCATCGAGGCGATCGAGCGGAGGATGAGGGAGCCCTGCAGCTCGACGCCCGCCTGACGCAGGGTCGATGGCTGCGAATATCCTGAAGACAAACAGATGGCGGATGCCGTTGGTTCGAAAAGGACTGCCCGTACGGCCAGGCAAGCAGCAGCTGTCGGTCCTGTCGGCGACGTCTCGGTTACAATGCCGCCCGCGCGCGCGTGAGGAGCCTTGTGCGCACACCCTCCGCCGTGGCGTACTCGCCGTTGGGCGGAAACAGCCTTCGCCCAACTGAGCAACTGAGGAACTGAGGAAGTGAAAGTCCATGTCTGACTCGGAGATGCGGCCCCGACGCAAGCGATCAAGAAAAGTTGTCTACCTCGGACGGGCTCTCATTCTCGTATTCCTCATCAGCCTCGATATCGGCATGGGGACCTTGGTGACCTGGCTCATCGAGGTCGATATCAAGACTCTCGAGAAAGAGCTTCGCGTCGAGTCTGAACGATACCACCACGATCTTCGCCCCAACGTCCAACTGCGGACCATGTGGTTAGGGTGGTACGAGGTCACGACCAACAGCCTCGGCTTCAAAGACCAGAGCCGTCGTGAGGTCCCGCTCCAAGCAGAGGAAGAGAGGATCCTTTTTCTGGGTGACTCCTTTACCGAGGGCGTCGGCCTCCCCTACGAGGAGACCTTCGTCGGTCGAATCGATGCTGCGCTTCGTCCGAAAGGTTACGACGCGCTCAACGCCGGCGTCGTGTCCTATTCGCCGATCATCTATTGGAAAAAAGCCGAGTATATCATCGAAGAGATCGGGCTGGATATAGACCATCTAGTGGTCTTCATGGATATTTCTGACATCGAGGACGAAATCCTCTACGAACTCGATGAGGCGGGGAACGTCGTCGCGTCGAAGCCGGATTCAGCGCATGGATTCGGCGCAAGCCTGGAGCCGCGGACCCTCCGGCGGATCGTCAAACGGCATTCCCTTCTTCTTCGTTCATTGGATGTTCTGAAGGACACCTACTACTCCGGTTGGCCGCAGACCGTCGATGAGATGGAGGGCACCTACCTTCTCAGCGATGAACGGGTGGTGTGGACCTTCGACGACGACGCATTCGCATCGATCGGAGTCAAAGGTCTCGAGCGGGCCACCCAACACATGGCCGAGCTCATCCGGCTCGCCGATCGACACGACATCCAGGTCTACCTGGCGGTCTATCCGTGGCCGACCCAAGTGATGCGGCGCGACCACCCCAACCGGCAGACAACATATTGGCGATCGTGGGCTGAAGCGAACGGCGTCCCTTTTCTGGACGCCACCGATTCTTTCGTGAACGACGAGGACCCCATGTCGGTTCTCAACCGGTACTACTTCCCTGGAGACTGCCACTTCAACGCGGCCGGCAACGAGGTCATTGCCCAGCGGTTCTTGAAGTTCTGGGCTGACGCGAAGGTCGAGAGCAAAAGCCCCTCCGATTCTCATCGATCGGGGCCATGACCGCGGTCATTGTCAGAGGCCAGTGCCACCGAGCCGAACCGATGGGTCCCAGCGTCCGCTGACTTCACTGACCACCGGGCGACGGCCAAGTTCGATTTGCTACGACGACTGAGGGCCGCGGATGCCCAATAAATAGGCTAGCACCCGGTCGACCAGATTCCGAGTTCCGGAGGCTTGCCGTAGATCGAATCGCTGGTCACCGTCCTCCCACTCGGGCCCATCGACCCGCAGCCATAGGCTCGTATCGGTTTCGGCCTTCGGCCGGGCGCGGGGTGAGAACACGACGCGATGGTTGGTCGCGGAGGCAAGGAGGCTGGCGGAGGCCGGGATTCGAACCCGGTGCAGGGCGATCTCGTCGGCCAATAGAAGCGCGAACAGGCCCCCTTCTTCGACCCGGACGTCGGAGGTCTCCCCCGACCACTCGAAGGTGGTCTCCGAGCCGGCGGGCCCCATGATTTCGACGAGGTCGGCCTGAACTCGAAGGGCGACCGCCTCCGCGAGGATCAGCGTCTGGGCGGCCAGCTCGGGATGTTTGTGGCGAAGATCACCGGGGCGGTCGAACACCGCCGTCCAGATCACTCGGAGGTTGTAAAGGGGGCTTTCGTCCCGAGTGTAGAAGGTCAGCTCACCTTGCGCGAACCGAACGTCGAACAGATCGGGGGCTCTCGGATCAGGCCGGTCGCCAGCGGGTGTCTCGCCGATGTAGGCCATCTCGGAGCGGACCAGGTTCTCGAACCGGCCGCGGCGGCTGAGGCCCTCGAAACCGCCGGCGGGAAAGTCGTCGTCGGTCACCTCGTCGGTCGCGACTTGCCGGGCTCGGCGCCGCAGCTCGGCGCCCCACCCTGGGGTAAGAGCGGGGATAGCGTCGGTCGTGGCCCGCAGAAGGCGCAGGGCCATCCTTGTGGAGGCGCTCGGCAGTCGGTCGATATGGTACAGCTCCCACAGCGCTTGCCGGTCCAGAAGGTGGCCCTGGAGGCCCGACACCACGCGTTGACGTTGTCGCCGGGCCCAATCGGTCCAGGTCTCGTCGACCACCGGGTCGCTCCCGTCGATGACCGCGGCGAGCTGCTCGACAAAGGTGGGAGCGTTCGCCCCGATCGATTTGAGCACGGCCGAATTGCCCGCGAACGCTTCGATGTCATCGGTGGCTTCGCGCCCCGCGGTGGGGCGCCCGAGCGCCAAGCTCAGTGCGTGCACGACGGCGATGTCGCGGGCGCCCTCCGGCCGGCGCGCCACGATTTGCTGGGCTTCGTTGACCGTCGGGTCGATCGCCCATCGACCGAGGACCCGGTCTTCATACTCGAGACGCCAGCTCAACTGCTCGGGCGGCCATCGGTTCATGCGCTCGTCGGATGCGAACCGAAACGCCCGTCCTTCGATCAGCAGATGTCCAAGGTCCATCACCAAATCGAGGGGGAGGTCGTCCAGGCCTCTCTCCCACAGGAGGCGAAGCCAGCCGATTCCACGCTGGAGGGCTTGGACGGGGGAGCCTCCGAAGCCGGATACGTCGGCCCAGGCCTCGAGGGCGAGGCGGGTCTCGTCGCGCTCCAGACGGATCGCCATGTCAGGTGTCGAGACCTTCGAGACCCAGAAGGGCCCGGACCTTCTCTTCCACGACCGGCAGCTCGTGCACTCGGTTGCCCACGTAGGCGAGCAGGATCAGGTCTGGTTCGCGAACCGGGCCGCCGTGCATTAGAAATGCCCGGGTGCGGATCAGCTTGTACAGCTTGATGAGTTTGCGGTCGCTGACGAACACCTTGTCTTCGACTTCCAGCGCCCGCACGATGCGGCGCATTTCGGCGAAGACGGGAGCCGGGAACCAGTCGGCGCGGTCGTCCCCGCGGCCGCGGCCGCTGAAGATGAGGTCCATGAAGCGCTTGATCTTGAGAAAGTCCTCGAAGTTGGCGCTGGCGGTCAGCCATGGCTTTTGACCGGTCGCCTTGTATCCCTCGTTCAGAATCCCCGCGTCGATCAGCGCTTCGAAGTGGGTGTTTTTGACGGGATGGGTTTGAATCTTGAGGGCGAAGCGATCGGCCATCGCCTCCAGCTCCGAATGGTCGGGAATGTCGTTGGCGGCCGCGAAGAGCATGATGAGGTCGACCGGGATGGGTTCGCCATCTTGGTAGAACTTTCGCTCGTTCAGAATCGTGAGTAGCGTATTGAGGATCGCGCTGTTCGACTTGAAGATCTCGTCGAGGAATGCCACTTTCGCCGTAGGCAACATTCCTTGCGCTCTTCGCAAGAACCGGCCCGACTTCAGCTCGGCGAGATCGATCGGGCCCAAGATTTCGCTGGGTTCGGTAAACTTGGTGAGCATGTATTCAAAATAGTCGCCTTTGCTGAGGCCGAGACTTTCCACGAACTTGACCACGAGGTCGCTCTTGGCCGTTCCTGGCGGGCCGACGAACAGAAGAGGCTCCTGAGCGACGGCGCTGAGGATCAACAGGTCGAGCTCCCGGTCGCGCTTGACGAAGTACCCCGACAGGTCGCGACGGTGCTGGAGGATCCGCCTCCGTACCTCGTCGATCGCGGGCTCGAGCTCAGCTAGGCTCCACATAGCTCTTTCCAATCGTTCAGGATCTTGCGGCGAATGACGTACTCTTCGGCGTCCTGGTACGCCGTCAACAAGTCATGCTTTCGAGTCTGCACGTCGGCCAGGCTGTCGACGAGCGCTTCCGTGACCATGATCTGATGGGGTTTGAAGTGCACGCCCATGACATACGAGTCTCTGAAGATACTCATGTTGGCGAGGATCTCTTCGCCAAACTCGGCTCGTGTGCGGGCCGGCCAGTGGCGAAGGCTGTCGAAGAGGACGCGGGTGGCTTCGGCCCGGTCCGGGTAGCCGAGCGCCTCGCTCAGAATTGCGTCGAGCGACTCTCGGACCAGTGCGTCCGCCTCGTCGAAGCGGCTGAGCTGAAGGAAACCGTCGGCGAGGGTGGCCCGTAGCACGACCCGATCTTTCGGGGTCTTGGTCGGCATGTTCACCAGCGCTTCGAGCAGGTCGACCGCGCGCTCGGCGAGCCCAAGGCGTCGAAGCGCGGAAAGGGCCGGGCGCAGGGTCGACTTCACCTCGCGGATCCACGGCAGCTCCCCCCTCTCCGCGAGGTCGGCGAGCTCGTTCAGAGCGGCCTCCACCCGGTCTTCAGCGTCTACGGCGGCGGCGCCCCTCAGCGAGGCGGTGATGAGTCGGACCCGATGGGCGGGGACGTTGACGGAGGTCGATATCTCGTCGATGCCGTCCAGGAGGGCGGTCATGGTCTTCGTGGCCCCGGTGCGGGCGGCGGCCAGCACCAGGTGCTCGGTGGCGGCGACGAGCTCCCACTCCGTAAGCGGCGCCGCGCCCCGTTTCGGCATCCACAGCGCGTCGAAGGTCGCCCGAAACCCCTCGTCCGGCGACTTTTCGAGCTTGCGGAGTACGTTGCTGGTCAGCGAACGGGGACGGTCCTCGGGCTCGGGATGCCCCAGCCAGCGGCAGCGCTTGGCGAGCCAGCGCGCCGGCTTTTGCTCCTTCGAGCCCGACGACCCGATCGTCTGCTGGACTTTGGCCGACCACTCGTCAGGGTCCGTCGGCGCCGACTCGTAGGTTATCCGGTTGAGCAGCAGGCGGAACATGAGTTGGTTGACCGCGGAGTACCCGTGGATGGCCCCTTCGACGTGATCGACGATCTCGCGAAGCGCATCCCGGGCGCCCACGCGGGCCAGGCCCACGCCGAACAGCAGGCGTACGTACACTACGGTTGGGGGATCTCGGGGAAGGGGCCGAACCGCTTCGTCCCACAATCGTTCGAGCTCGACCCGCTCCGAGGTGTCGGCCCGATCGACCGCATCGGCTTGGCCGAACGCCAACGTTCGGCGCACGAAGACCGGCACGTCGTACAGCTCGGACAGGCCCCGCGCGTTGAGGATGCCGATCGCGGCCTCCTGGGCCCGGGTCATTCCGAGCGGATCGTCGGCGTGGCGGTACCAAGCGGCGGCCAGAAGCCATGCTTGCCGTCGAGACACTGGAAACGACGCGTCCAGGGTTCGCTCGAGGACCGATTCGATGACCCCGGGCGGGATGGGCTCACGGTGGACGAGGCGGGCGAGGGTGGCCGCCATCAGGCGCGCTGCGTCGCTGGGCCGCAGCGCGCCGGCAGCGGCGAGGTTGACCAGCCGGTCGTCGTCGAGCGCGCCGCCCCGGTTCAATAAAACCCGGTCGATCGGCTCAGCGTGAGCTGGGCCCCACGGATGGTAGAAAGCGGCGCACTCGGCGGCGAAGGCCGCGTCTTCGGCGTCGCCGAGCGCCGCTTTAAGGTCGGCGAGCTCCGCCCAGGGTGACCATGCGTCCACGCCGCCGGCGGCCAGTTCGCCTTCCAGAACCTTCGCCCGCTCTCGGGCGGCGACGAGGTCGATACGATCGGCGGTCGGCGCGGTCTCGGTCGCTGGTTCTTCGGGGCGCGGCCGCCGCTTCGGTCGCTCCGGGGCCCGGCGGGGGCGCGATTCGGGCGGGCGGGCGCCGGAGCTCGTTCGTCGCTCATCGGCCAGCGGCACCGTCTCGACCGGAGGAAAGGCGAACACCGCGCGCTCGTAGAGCGCATCGAGGGCGAGGCGACGGTCGAGCGCCACCAGCTGGGTCCACTCGGTCAACGGGACTTCGCTGGCGTCTTCGACGACGATCTGCCGAGGGCCGCGGTGGGGGTCATCCTCGATGATCACCAGGCGATGATGGTCGAGCTCGAGCATTCGGCGGAGCTCGTCGCGGCGCATCTTGGGACGAAGCCGCCGGTCGACGGGAAGGTAGAGGTCATCGAGCGCTTCATGCTTCGAAAAGCCGACGGCGCCGAGAAAATCGGCGATGCGAGGGCCGAGCGGCTCTCCACGGGTCGCCGCCCTTTCTCTCAGCACGTAGTACACCTCGCTGTCGGGTCCACTCAGCCGAGACGCCATCAGCCGGCGCAGGTCGTCGTGGGGCAGATCCTGGATGAGATGTTCCAGGTCATAGAGCTGCTCCGGGGTCAAAAAGAAGAGTTCGGGTGGCTGCGGGACTCCCGGCACCAGACGAAGGCGAATCTCGAGGCGTGGGACGTCGGGGGTCGTTTCGAGATCGATGCGGGGCAGGGGAAGGCTGGGCGACAGCGCGTCGAAGATGCTGCGCTCGGTCCACGCTTCGGCGAACGTGCGCCACCGGCCGTCTTTGGAGATCAGCACGACCGACGGGTCGACACGTTGACGGAGCGAGGCGACCAGCGGGTGCGTGGTGCCCCACTCGCACCACACTCGGCCGAGCTCGTCGAGGCGCGCGAAGGCCGTCACTTCGGCGTCTCGGTCGCGGGCCCGCATCAGCAAATACAACGGTGGTTCCGATACTCGAAGCACGAGTTTGTCGCCGTCGTCGTCGACCCAGCGCGCGACGGTGGCGTCGTCGCGGTTTAGCCTCAGTAGGCGGTCGAAATAGAACGTAGCGACCGGTCCTGTGGCGGGCACCACGAAGAGGGCCTCAGGAACCCGCGCGTCACCCGGTATCTCGAGCGGCCGCACCGCTTCCGCGAGCGACGGCGCCTCGCGCACGGAGCCCGGCCCGGACGAACCGGGCGGCGTGGTCGGCGTGGCCGCGACGGGCCGGTCGTCGGACGGGTCGACGATCCGTATCCCCCGGGCGTCGACGTGGACGACCACCGGCGACAGCCCGGCCGCCCGGACCGCGTCGACCGTGACGCCCTCGGTGGTCAGCGGCCACACGAAGCTGGAACGCTCTTCGGGACGCCACCAGCAGCCCCAGGGAGCGGTCAGAACCGACGGCGCGAAAAACATGACCAAACGGTCGAGGACCGGTATGTCGGCCACCGTCCCGGTCAACCGGAACCCGATTCGAGCCATGGGAATACGACGCTCAGGACTTCTGCCGGTCGCGGGCTGCCTGCACCTGCTCTTCGCGGCCCGCGGGTTCGGCTTCGCCTTCGGGCGCCGTCCGCTCGATCACCACGGTGGTGTCTTCTTCGATCGGCTGACCGATCAGCGATTCGACCCACGCTCGATGGTCGCGCTCGTGCTCGTGCGGCAGAAGGTCGTCGTCGGACTCGAGGTGCACCACCATCTCTTTGGCGCCCGTCTTGCGGTCATAGCGGAAGCGAATCGTAATCTCAGCCATGGTTGGGGCCTTTCTTAGCGGCGCCGGTATTGAAGGAGCCCAGTTGGGCGGCGTCGAGCACCTTGTGCTCGAGCAGGGTGGCCACCAGCGCATCGAGCAGCGACCGATTCTCGGTGAGCACCCTCTCGGCGCGCTCGAGCTCTTCGGCTACGATGCGGTCGATCGCGGCGTCGATGCGGTCGCGGCGGTCGCTGCCCACGCTGTTGAGCCTGCGCTCGTCGGCGAGGACGACCCGGGGCCCGAGCGTCTTGCTCATGCCGAACTCTTCGACCATCGCGCGAGCGATGTCATTCGCCTGCTGAAGGTCTTGATACGCTCCGATCGAGACGTCGGCGAGCACGAGTTTCTCGGCGACGTAGCCTCCGAGGCCGACCGCGATATCGGCCCGCATCTCGGCCTGGGTGACCGCATAGGGGCGCGCGCGGGCCGCCCGCAGCACGTACCCCAGGGCGCCCTCCATGTCGGCGCTGATCGAGATCCGCTCGGGTGGGGTGGCTTCTTTGATCAGCATCGCCAAGAGCCCGTGGCCGGCCTCGTGCACCGCAATCACCCGTTCTTCTTCAGCCGATAGCACGACCCGGCGGCGGGTGCGTCGCGCGAGGGCCTGGTCGACGTCATCGACGGTGATCGGCTGGTCGGGGGCGCGCAGCTGGCGGCGCTTCAGGGCCCGACACACTGCGTAGAGGTGGTCACCGGAAAACGGGATGCCCGACGTCAAGTCGGCGAGGCCTTGAGTTCGCCGGACGATGTGGCGGACCAGGTCATCGCCGAGCGGCAGGTTGAGTTTCTTTCGGTAGATGCCGAGGATCTCGCGCCGGTCATGGGCGTCGGGGGCCGGGACTTCGATGAGGAACTCGAATCGGCCCGGCCGCAGTAGGGCACCGTCGAGACTCTCGAGAAAATTCGTGGTGCCCACCACGAACACCATCTCGTTCTTTCGAAAGCCGTCCATCTCGGTCAGCAGCTGGTTGACCATCGAGTGCTCGACCCCGGATCCCTCGTAGGTACCGCGCGCGGACGCGAAGGCGTCGAGCTCGTCGAAGATGATCACGGTCGGAGCAGCCTGGCGGGCGCGTCGGAAGATGCGACGCAGGTTCTCTTCGCTCTCGCCGACCCACTTGCTCTTGAGCTCGGGGCCCGACACGACGATGACCGTGGCGTCGAGAGCAGTGGCGATCGCCTTGGCGAAGAACGTCTTGCCGGTCCCCGGGGGACCGTGAAAGATGATGCCCCGCGGCGTCAGCGACTCGATGGTTTCGATGTCCGACACCGAATCCAGGCGAGCTTTGGTCTCGATCAGGTCGAGCAGGTCTTCGCGGATCCGGCGCTTCACCTCGTCGTACCCGCCGATGTCGTGGTCGAGGTCGACCTGGGGCAGCTCGACGTCGTCTTTGACGGTCTGCCTACGGATCTCGGCGTAGATGGTCGTCTTTGGGGGGCGCCCAGGCAGAGCCGCTCGCCGGTGGCCGAGGTCTTCCAGGAGCTTGCGCAGCCGTACCGGGTTGAGACCCGAGACGTACTTGTACAACGCGAACGGATCGAGTGTCTTCGCGTGAATGGCGCGCGCTTCCCGCTGGGTGATCAGCTGCGGCAGCGCTTCGCGGGGGGTACCGGTGATCTCGCGGCGGACCGCAAACACGTCGGCAATGACCTTGGGCACCTCGAAGCTCGGGTCGCGAAAAGCGAGGAGGATCGCCTCTGGGTTCTCGTACAGCAGCGGAATCGCTTCGCGGGCCTCGAGGGTCAGGCCGGTGTGGGTGGTGACCAGCACGTCGAGGTGAGGCAAGATCAAGATGGTGCGCTCGACGCTGCCTCGGATCGCGGACTCCAGTTGACGGAGCATCCGGTTGAGGGTCGTCGACGGCGGGTCGTCGGGTCGGGGACGGCCGTCGACCACCACGAGCCGGGGCGCCTTCTCGGCCTCGCCGGAGACCTGTCGCTTCAGGCGAGTCCGAAGCCCGAGGTACAGGTAGATCGTGAGCTCCTTGTCGCACTCGACGAGGACGCTCTGCGACCGACGAAGGCTCTGTTCGATGAAGGCGAGATCATTCGCGCACGCCGCCTCGACTGCGTCTTCGAGCCGCAGGGCCGTTGGTAGACTGTCGATATCGAGTTGGCGGCTCACACCTTGACCTTGATGACCATCTCGAGCTGGCCGGCCTCGTTTTCGGACCGAGTGATGCTCTCGACCTGGCCCATCGACGCCGCTTTCTTTTCGAGGGCGCGCTCGTAAACTCTCTGAAGCGAGGCCTGAATGACCCCTCGAACCGTCGCCTCGGCCTTCAGAAGTTGGCGGGCGGTCTTGTCGTCGAGCGTCGTCTGTCGAGCTTGGGCTGCGGCAGCGACGTTCGCTTGGGCGTCGGTCGCCGTCCTGGCGGCGGCGGTCACCACCGACTGTTCGGACACCCGCAGGGTGACCTTCCGTTCGGTCAGGTCGATCACCGCGGTGACCCCCTCGATCTGCTTTTTGAGCTTGTCGTCGCCGACCTTAGCCCAACCATCGGTGACCAGGACTTCGGACAGGATGTCCTGCATCTCCATTCCGGGGAGGATCTGCAGCAGCTCGAGATCGAGATCCAGGTGGTCCTCACTTCGAACCACTCGTTGCTCGGTGGCCCAGCGCACGCGATAGCCTCGGCTCATGATGACCCCACCATAGCAGAGTCGGCGTCGCGGACGGACACTCGGCGCTGGTCAGCCGATGGCGCCCGTGAGCAAACGGATCAGGTGGTCGATCCGAGGGAGGTGAGGAGCGAGAAGCTCGTCATAATTTCCTTTGAAGATCTGGATCTCTTCGTAGCGGGGATCACCATAGCCGACTCCGGCGACGCCCTCTCGAAGGTCGCGCAGGCGCCGCCCCGTCGCGAGCACCGCCGCCACGCCGGCCAGGGCTGCTCGGCGCTCCCCGGCGCGGGCACCGACGTCGAGGCTGTGCATGAACCGCCGGCGCACTCGCTCCGGTTCTTCGGGCAGAACCTCCGTGCTGAGTGCGACCAGCAGCGTCATGACGCCGCGGGTCAGGTCGAGGCGTTCGGCTATATCGGCGGCATCGACGAAGGCCGACAGGGTCTCGCCGGCCGGAGCCCAAAAGGCGCCGGGCTGCTGCGAGTGGCGAGTGACGAGGCTGCGCCAATGACCGACGATGAAGCTCTCCAGGCACTCGATCAATCGGACCGCCGACGGGTCGAACAGGGCCGAAAACCTCGCCGCGCCCGATCGGTCCGCAGCGCGCTTCGGGGTTGGGTTCGAGCGGGCGGTGTCGCTGACCGAGCGGAGCACCATCAAGCGGGCTAGCGGTGAGCCTGCCGCGAGCATCCGAGTGTAGCCTCGGCGCGCCTCCCGCAAGGCGGAGACCTGATCGCCCAAGTGTCGGGCGGCGAGCGCATACACGACCCAGTCTCCGGTTGCGGTTCGTCGGGTCGGGACGAATCGACCGAAGCCGTCGGCTTGGGCATTGGTCCACGTCATCGACGACGCTTCGGGCAAGGCTCGCACGGTGCCCAGCCAGGCGTCGTGGCAGGCGCGCGTAAAGGTCAGCGTGAAGCCGTCATTCAGATCGGCGTTCCACAGCCGCCCAGCGACCCGGCGCCCTTGGCGAAGCACGGTTCGATGTCGCTGGCCGCCCCCTTGCAACAGGACGCGGTGCGCGTACGCCGCCATCCGCTCCGTCGCCGCGCGCGAGAGGCTCTCGCTCGGCCGCAGAGACCGGGTCGCCGGCATGAGCGGTGGCAGCGGTCGACCGGCACACATCGTGTCGACGACCCGCAGCGCGAAGCTATCCAACTCTCCGAAGCGAAGCACCGAAACGGGTCCTACCGGACGGCGTCCGAAGACTCCAGCTCGGCGGCGGTTCGCATGCGGTCGAGCTCCGGTACCCCGGTGACCGTAAATGCCATCCATGTTCGGTCACGCTGCGCGAACACCTGAGCACCGCCCGGTGACGACAGAAACTCCGCCGCCGAGCGATCCAGATCCGCCCAAAGCTCATCCCGCCGCAGTTCATCGACGAGCGTTGGGTGGTCCAAGTCACGAAACCATCGTTGAGTGTCTCGCAGCGTCGTCGCCGAATCACGAACGTCCTTCAATCGTGCATAGTACTTGGAGACGAACAACAGGGCGAACAGGTCCGCCACCGGCCATAGGGACCCGATGACCGCTCGGGCCCCAAAGGCTGATAGGGCGCTCAGGGCGATGCTCGCGCCTTCGTTCTTGAGCCACATCTGGTCCGACTGCGAAGAATTGCAGGCCGACAAGAAGACGTGCTCACAGTGGGCCTCCCGATTCGACCGGCCGGCCTCATAGATATCGAGCATCGATACGCTGACGCCCTTGGCGAAGTGAAGGGCCGAGGCCATCGGGTCGCCCGGGGTAAAGCTTCCGTGACCCGCAAAGTGCAGCTGGTTCACCCGGTGAAGAAGCTCGAGGAGCTCGTCGAAGGTGACTTCCCCGTGCTCTTTCAAGATGACGTCTCCCGAGAGCATGGTGGCTACCTTCTTTGCTTCGACGGGGGCCATGGTGAGATCCGGGGCGTCGGTTCCGATCACCAGACCGGCCGGTGATGGCGCCTCGTCGTCGTTGGCGGAAGCCGTGGTAGACAACGTCAACAAAGCGGGCAGAAAGGAGACGACGGCGTCGTCGAGAAGGGCCACGTGGATCGGAAGCATGGTCAGCGGCGAGGTTACGACCAGGACGACCCTGCGGATCTTCCTGTCCGCCATGAAGTCGCGTAGCGGTCGAACGATGAATTCGAACGCTTCGGTCGACGCCCACGGACGTCGCGCGGCGCGCTCGAGGTCCAAGAGCTTCTTGAAGTCATCGCGGTTGTCGATCTCGACTTGCTCATAAACGATCGACTCCAGCCCACGAATGCTGTCGAGGCTCAGGGCGACGGCGCCGATGCCCTTGCTGCTCAACGTCAGGTAAATCGGAGTGACCCCGGCGCCGAGAGTATTCCGAGCGATTCGTTCCCACGTCTCGTCCGAAAATGCCGTCCGGCGGAAGAAGCGCGTGCGGCCCATCTCGAGGTGTCTAACGGCTTTGGAGAGCTCACCGCAGGTGATTTCGATGTGGGCGATCTGGTCGGTCACCAAATGAAGAGTCGGCAGAAAAGCGAGCCGCTCGGCATCGTTGAGAAGGAGTTCACTCTCGGCAATATCGATAACGTATTCAAGATAGTGGCGCGCTTCCTCGAAACGGTCGACCGAATAGAGTGCGTTGCTGACGACGGTCCAGGCCAAGACCTGGTTGCGTCCGGCAATGCCCATCTGGTCGCCTTCGCGGATCAGGCGGATGCCCTCGTCGAAGACTTCCGGCCGGTACCGAGAAAGGAAGACCAGCGCAGTGCCCCGATACACTCTCGTTGCCGCTTGGAGCTCGTGCGAGGGATCCAAGGTGGTACTCGCCTCGTGAAAGAGCTGAGCCGCTTTCGACGCTGCCTCCTCCTCGTCGGCGTTGGGGAGTTGCCGCATGATCAGATACGACTGAGCCTTGATCCACAGAGCCAAACCACGAAAGATCCGGACCAAGTCGTTGTCGTCGACGGCCCGGAGTTGCTTCAGAGCGATATCCGCGTACTTGATCGCACGGTCGGTGTTCGCCTGCGTCTTGACGCTGAAGTCTAGCAAGACCGAGCCGAACTGTACCGCCGTTCGCGCTACCAGAACCGGATGATCGAGGTGGCTCGCTTTCTGAAGGGCCTCATCGATATGAGAGGCAGCAATATCCAGTCGCTCGACTTCTTCGTCGAGGAAGGCGCCCCTCGCCGCGATCGCCTGGCCCAGATTACTCTTGGCTTGAACATAATCCTGAGGTTCAGGCGTGATTTTGTGCGCTTTCCAGAGATCGAGAATCTCTATTCCGATCTGTTCAGACCGCGCCCTGGAGTCTTGGGTTCTTAGGTTCAAGTAGATTTCGGCGAGATGATATCGAATATACAAGGCGAGATGGGTATCGCCGTCGCGGTCCGCCGCTTCGGCCATATTTTCCAGCTCATCGAGCTCCGACCCACCGGGCCCCGACCCACCGGGCCCCGACGTACCGAGCCCCGACGCACCGAGCCCCGACCCACTGAGCCCCGACCCACAGAGCCCCGCCCCACCGGGCCCGACCCCCCGGGCCCCGACCCCCCGGGCCCCGAACCCCCGCGCCCCGATGCCCCAGCCGAAGCCTGACCACGATGCAAGTCGCACATGATGGGATCG
>CAZFIV010000011.1:7639-125866 GCA_964519665.1 uncultured Myxococcales bacterium | reverse complement strand
CTCCGCCAGCACGGAATCGCGAATGAACTCGAGCGTTTGAGGCGCAGCCTCGCTAGACCTACACGATCTCGACGAGCCGTTCGCTGACCTGGAGCCACCGCAGGGACAAACACGACAGCCCGGCATCGATGCGACCGATCTCGGTCGTCGGCACCGCCAGCACCTTGTAGCCCTTGGACCGAAGAAGCTCGATCGTCCGGGAATATTCGGCGCCGACCAACACGACTTCATTGACCCGCAACGCGTTGGCGGCGGCTCTCTCCCCTTCCGGCGTCGTCACCTTCTTGAAGCCATCGAACGGGGCGGCGTTGGCCATCTCCGGAGTCAGAAGTACGGTTTGTGTGTCCAGCAGCGAGCAGGCGGTCTTGAAGTGCAAGACGCCTGGCGGAGTGGATACGATCCGTCCACGGCGACCGAGAAGGGCGAGTTGCTCGACCAGCCATCGCGCCCCCAAGGCATCCGTTCGACGGGAAAGGCCGATCATCACCACATCCGGCGTCGCCAGAACGTCGCCGCCGTCGACGAAGCCGTTCTGAGGTGGACCGAGGACCGTATCGAATCGCTGTGTGAGCACCGGGGCGAGCGTGGCCGTCTCTCCTCGTCGCGACGGCGCTCCGGGCCGCAGTAAGATTGCCCCCTCCGAGAAAACCAGCGCCGGATCTTCGACGAAGACGGAATCGGGGAACGCCTCGAGGGGCGACAGCACGGTGATGTCTTCGACGGCGGCTTTCCGCAACGCGGAAACGTACGCGTCATGCTCTCGCAGGACGCCTTCGTATGTAGGGTCGGGTCCGTCCCCAGCTCTAAGCCCGCGAACGACGGACGGCGCCGGGCGCCGAACGATGGCGGCGTCAAACGCATACATCGAGTGACCTCCTACTGTAGAGAGCCGAGCGCCGTCGGCGCGAGGCTGCGCAAGGACGGAATTCCGAGTGGGCTCGACCAGCGCGGCGCAGCCTCGCTAGTGTTTGTGAGGGACGAACTTGAACTCGCCGGTCGCTTCGAGGTGCCTGCGAACGTCCGGATTCTCGTCGAGATAGGCCTTGAGACTCTCTTCCGAGATATTGATGGTCAGGTCTTCGTCCGCGACCTCCGCCTGACACCCGAGGCGGGACTCCAGCCGCACGTCGAAGGCGAGATCGAGCCGGTCGGCTTCGTTATCGCCCATCTCTTCTAGCGAGTCGAAACCCTTGACGACATATACGTGGCACGTCGAACAGCCGCAGACCCCGCCGCAGTTCGAGCCCACCGGGATGCCGCGCTCGCTCGCCACGTCGAGAATGGTTTCGCCCTCCTTGGCCTCGACCTCGAGGCCTTCTTTGAGCAGACGGTTCTTGAGAAACTTCACTTTCGGCATGGGTCTCACTTCATCCGAACGCCGTGCGTTCGTCGTAAATGGGAGCTTCGGTGCGGTCGCTCACCTCGGCCAACCCGAAGAACTCGTCGATGATGTCTTCTATTCGCGGTCTTTCCTCGAGACTCAAAGCGCGCTCCCGAAAAGCGGCGCCCCCCCGCATTCCCCGACTGTACCAGATCAGATGTTGTCGAAACTTTTTGAGCGCCCGGCCCTCGTGGCCGATGTGCTCGATGTGATCGGCCAGGTGGCGCCGAATGAGCCGCACCCGCTCCTCGGCCGTCGGCTTGCCGGGGTCGGGTCGACCGGCCCGAGCCGCGGCGAGCTCTCGAAAGATCCACGGATAACCGAGCGCAGCCCGCCCGACCATCACCGCGTCGCAGCTCGTCTCGGCGATGATCCGCTCGGCGTCGGCGACCGAGAACACGTCGCCGTTGGCGATCACTGGAATGTCGACCGCCGACTTGAGTTCGGCGATCAACGACCAATTGGCGCGCCCCGAATAGCCCTGGCGTCGGGTGCGGGGATGGATCGCGATCGCGGCCAGACCTGCGTCCTCGAGCGCTCGACCCACCTCGGCCGCGTTGATGTTGTGTTCATCCCACCCGGAACGGATCTTGGCCGTGACCGGGATCTGCTGGCCGACCCGTTCGCGCATCGCGCCGACGATCGCCGCCGCCCGCGGCGCGTCGGTCATCAGGGCGGAGCCGGCCCCGGTGCGGGTCACCTTCTTGACCGGGCAACCCATGTTGATGTCGACCAATCGCGCCCCCGCCTCGACGGCCTTCTCGGCCGCGAAGGCCATGGCGTCCGGCTCGCCACCGAAGATCTGCACCGAGAGGGAGGGTTCCCTCCGAGGATCATGACGCAGATAGTCGGCGGTTCGCGAGTTGCCGAACTTGAGCCCCTTCGCGCTGACCAACTCGGTCGGCGCCAGACCCGCGCCCATCTCGAGGCTGATGACCCGGTAGGGGGCCTCGGAAACGCCGGCCATCGGCGCCAGAACGATCGGGGGGTCAAACCGGAACGATCCGATGCCCAACGGGCGGAGCGCGGCTAGGCGGGGAGTTGCGACCACTGGACGATCCTCGAGCATCGTGGCCACCGAACACCGGTTTGGACGCGCTCGCGCGCCGCGCGGCCCCGCGCCACGATGCACGCGGAGGGTGCCTCAGCTGGCGCGGGCGACGATGGCTTCTCGCGCCTTACGACGGGTCTCGTACCCTGCCAAGGCCCACACGGGGAAGTAGCTGCGGTAAAGCACATAGTCGAGCAACGCGGTGTGGAAGAAGATACCCACCGGCTCCTCTTTGGGCCACTCACCATTGGGGCGCTGACGGGCTGCGAGGAACCGGGCCGCCCGATCGAGCGCCTCCCAGGAGGGGTCCTGCGCTTCCAACAGGGTCAAAAGGGCCCATGCGGTCTGAACGCTGTGACTGCGATGAGGAACGAATCGCCGACCCCGACCTTCGTACCGTTCGCCCCATCCACCATCAGCGTTCTGCTGTGACAAAAGCCATGAACACGCGCGCCGAATATCCGCGTCCTGGGGAGGCACACCCGAGGCCAATAACCCCCGAACCCCGAACATCGTGCCGTAGATGAAGTGAACGCCCCAGTTGCCCGCCCAGGATCCGTCGGGCCGCTGCTGCAACCGAATCTGACGAGCGCCCTCGGCGATCGCGGCATCCACGTCGACGCGGTCGACGTTCGGATACTCGGTCCGAAACTCCGCGAGCGCCGTGACGCAGGACGCGGTGCACTCGACGTAGGAGTGCTCGACCATCGAATCACCGAACATCTCGGCCGGGTTTATCCACTCGAGCGGCTCGGGGGCTCGGCGGTGTTCATAGCTGCCGAACCCTCCGTCGTCGTTTCGACATCGCAGGATGAACTCCATCGCCGTTCGAGCCGCGTCGGCGGGCGGTGCACTCACCGGCGACACCAAGCGAGCGGTCAGCGCTTCGGCCGTACAGTCGCTCACCGGCCACCCGTGCCAGACGCCCGCGAAGCAGTAACCACCCGCCGGGTCGAGTCGGAAGAACTCTGCTTCTTTGCCCGTACCCTGGACGATCTGCTGGCTGGCCAGGAACTGGTCGGCGCGCTCGAGGGCGGGAACCGACTCCGGTTCGTGAGGCACCGCGGCGGCCAGCGCCTGGGCAGCGAAGGACGTATCCCAGGTCGCGCTTCGCGCCCCGGCCACTCGGAGCCCATCGACGTCGTCTTCCCAGATCCATCCCTCGAAGCTCTCCCACGCTCGTGAGACGTCCGCGTCGCTCGGGTCGGCGATCCATAGGGCAATGATGTTGAGCATGCCGCTGACCGGCGAAATACTGGTGTGGGCCGTAGCGTGCAGCTCATACCGGATGTGATGACGCAAGGACGCTAGCTTTTGGTCGCGCTTACGGGGCCAAGCGTCGACGCCCGAAAGCAGTCTGTAGGCGATCTTCAGCGCCGCACTAGGCGGAGTGAAGATCTCGGACGCGCGCAAGTTCCCCTTCATCTTCGGGAAATCGACCCGGTCGTAGCCCTCGGGGTACAACTCGCAGCGAAGCCTTCGGATCAACGGTGTGCAGTGGACCGAGAAGCGGCTCGCGAAGATGCAAGCCATACCCAGGTAGATGTTCCGAGTGTGGCAGTAGTACTTCGAAGGATGCATCGGCATCCACTCCGGCAGCGACCACAGCTCGGGCAGGACCGGATTGACCCCCGACCAATCGTACAAACCGAGCATGGCCAGCCAGAACTTGCCCCAGCTGGGAATGCTCACCACGCCGCCTTCCCGCTCGATGAACGCGCGAGCGGGCGCAACTCGAGGATCGTCGGGCCCCACGTCGAGCAGCCGCGCCGCCACATATACGAGCGCAGTGACGAACAGGTACGGTTCCGAGAGCTCGTGAAGCCCCCAGGCCCCGTTTTCGAGGCGGGTCCGCTCGAAGTGCCGAAGGATGCGCGCCTTGCGCTCGGCGGGAATCTCGCGCCCCACGATGAAAGAGGCGATCACGAACTGCGCCGCCAACAGCGGGCACCACACGACCTCGCCTTCCCACGAGCCATCTTCGGCTTGGTGGGTCAACAGAGCCTGCACCCCTCGCGCCAGCGCGGTCGCCGGTTCGACCTGTTCGCGCCGACTCCTGTTGACCGCCGCGAGCTTGAGCGGATGCTCGACGACCTCGGCCTGCACTCGCTGAGCCTTCAGCGCCGCTCCGTACCTCACCTCGGCGGTGGCCTCGAGCGGGCGCGTGGGCTCCGCGTTATCGAGGAAGAGCGCCCCCGCGAAGAGCCAGCGCACCCGGTCACCGAGCTGACCGACGATGTTCAATACATGGCCCCAGTCTCCGGTGCGCAAGCCCGTGCTTACGAGGCCGGCCGAGCAGGTGCCGAGCGCGATCAGGAAGGAGCGGGCGAAGCTCGACGGCCGGGCATCATCGCCGGCCAACAACCCCATTGTCCGAAGTCGCTCATTGGGCGACCGCCGCCAGACCTCGTACACGGCCCGACGGATCGACACTGATTCGTCCGACCCATCGGCGAACACTTCGTACAGGGCCACCGCCAGCATCTCGGGCACTCGGCTTCCTCGGAGCCGCTCCCGTCGAAACGAGGCGAACGAATTCGCCTCCGCCAGGGCCATGGCGTCCTGAAATCCGAGCGTCATGCCCAAAGCCGTGAGGGGGTGATGATGCCCCACCGCGTCGCCGACCAAGGCCAGACCCTCGCGACCAAACTCGATGCGAGGACGAATCTTATTGGCGGCCCACGCCAGCTGCCCTTTCTCGAGCGCCGTGCGGAACGCCGGACGCACGCTTTCCGGTAGGATCGGACCGTACCCGTCCCACAGGACGGCTTCCTTTCCACGATTGACCGGTACGTTCAGTGGAACGTCGATGCACATACGCACCTTGTCCGCCCCGACCCGGTACGCGAGCACCGGCCCCGGCCCGCCGAGAAAGACATGCCCATAGCCCTCGAAGGGAACTTCAGCGTTTTCGAGAAGAACGCCGGCCATGCGGGAGTAGCTCTTCGATTCCCGCTCGATGCCCAAAGCCGCATCCGTGACCTTGTTCTTGCCCGCTGCGCCTACGATGAGCTCGCTCCGCACGGTGCGGGCGGTGTTGTTCATTTCGTAGGTCAGATTCTGCCCGTCGATGCGAGTCGCTCGGGCATGGCTAAAGAACTGGATCGTGCCTTCCTCTTGGCATCGGGCCCGCAGGGCCTCGACGATCTTGTGGTGCTCGATGCTCATCCCGAAGGCGGGGCTGCGGTAAGGCAGGACGATCGGCTTCGTACCGTCATCCGGAAACACCGCGAATCCCCGGCCGCTGGGGTAGGAACCATCGGGCTGAGGCGAGACCCCGAGGGCCTCGAGGATTCGCACCGCCGGCGGATGGAGCCACTCGCCAGCGAAACGGTCCCCGGTCTGAGGATTCGCTTCGAGCAAGAGAACCTGCCGACCCTGGCGTGCAAACGCCAGGGCCGCCACGCAGCCGACGGGGCCTGCACCGATGATGGCGACGTCGTAGGACTTACGTTCTTCGGACATTGGACCGGACATACAACCGCTCCGAAGCTTACATATGAGCCATGACGCGAGCAGCACCTGATTTGACAAAAGCCTGCTCGCCAAACCGAACCGCCCAGTCGATCACCGGGGTCTTCAACAGTCGGCGAAACACTCCGCCGGCCGCAAACGACATCTGGAAAGTCTCCTTGCAACGAGTCTCGTACTCGCGCATCGCCTTTGCTTCGGTCGATCGCCCATCGATGATGTCCGCCGCTGCTTCCGCTCCGAACATCCCGGACTGCATGCCCTGGTAGATGCCCTCGGCAGTCGCCGGATGGGTCATCAGCCCGGCCTCGCCGATGACGATCCGTCCGGGCCCCGTCAGGTCACTGACCGAGTAGCTGTAATGGATGGGATGACCTTTCCATCCGCCGACCTGGGTGGCGCCCTTGAGGCGTTCGGAAAAGTGCTTGTCGAGGAATGCCTGGAAGAGCTGGCGGGCATTCTTGCTGTTGTCGGGGTCTTCGTAGGTGATACCGATATTCACTCGGCGCTCGCCCTCGGGAAAGAGCCAGCCGTAGTAGGGCACGACCATCTTATCGAAGATCATCTCGACGTGGTTGGGGATGAACTCGCAATCATCCCACCACCCCATGATCGCGTTGATGATCTTTCGAGGGCGGTCCTGCTTCACGCCGATCCGGCAGTGCGAACCCCCAGCGACGATCGTGACGCGCGCCCGGATCTCGGTGCCGTCACGGCCGACAAAGCCGCGCATCCGACCGTCTTCTTCGATCGCGCCGGTCGCCGAGAAGTTCGGGATGAACCGGACGCCGCGATCGACGGCCTTCTTGAGCAAGATATGGTCGAACGTCCGACGATGGCAGATGATCGCCTCGACGTTGTCGCCCGCCGACTGAACGCTTTCGTAGCCTCCCGGGGTGACGAGGCGAATCCCCTTGATCCAGTAAGCTTCGGGCTCGATCTGACGCCAGACGCCGAGTTCCCGCAGGACGTCGATACCCCGAGGAGAGATGCCGCTGCCACACGTCTTGTCGCGCGGAAAGTCGGCCCGGTCGACGAGCACGACGTTCCGGACGCCGAGTTGGCCCAGGTGGGCCGCCGCGGCCGTTCCCGCCGGACCGGCCCCGATGATGGCGACGTTCGCCTGAATGGACTCGCTCACGCCGTGACTTCCTCGGCCCCAGCCGCCCGTTTGGGCGTGGCCACGAACCCGCGGCGAGCGCGACGCTCTCCTTCGCGCTCGAGATGGTCTTGCCACTTACGAACGGTGAGCGCCTGGAAAGCATGCACCGCCGGACTCAGCTCGGCGATGGGCGCTTCGTAGTGCTCGTCGTAACCTCTCTGCTCAGCCTCGACCGCAAACCCATCTTCGCTGAGGAGAGGGCCGATCAGGAGCTTGTTCGACACTTGCAGCAGCGGCGTCATCAGCGCCCGAGGAATGGTGACCGGAAGCAGGGGCACTTTGAAGCTCTTGAAGTAGAACAGGAAGAAGACACGGGTGTGCTTCTCGTCGATCGGCAGAACAAAGCACCAGTGTTTGATCTGGTCGTCGGTGTTCGACCATTGATACGGATAGTCGTAGCAAAGGTCCATCGAGTTGGTATCGACCCTCTTGCGGTCGACGAACAGGCCGGAGATCCGGCCGCGCCCGACCTTGGTCTGATACGATAGATAGACCTTGTCGCCGCGCTCTTCGAGGGCGGTCAGTTTCGCGTCTTCGAAGGGGCGGAACCGGCGATGCAGATACGCGTGGGTGAAGTCGCTGACGTTGTCGATGATCATCGAGTGATGCGCGCGCCAACTGAAATCGATCGGCACGCACGCCCAACGGTCAGGCCCTTCGAGCTCGGGAATCTCGGGCATCGGCGTCTCGTCGGCACGGTCGATCTCCCCGAAAAAGATCCAGATCAATCCGTAGCGCTCCCGCACCGGAAAGTGCTGCAACTTGCACTTCGGAAGGCCGCGACCGAAGGTCTCGTGGGAGACGTCAACCAACTCGCCGATGCCGTTATAGCGCCACCCGTGATACGTGCACACCAATTGGTTGCCGACGACCTGCCCCTGGCTCATCGGCAGCTGCCGGTGGGCACAGCGGTCTTCCATCGCCCGCACGCGACCGTCTTGCCCGCGGTACACCGCCACCGAGCGGCCCCAGAAGGTCACCTTGGTGACTTGGCCTACCGCCAGCTCTTTGCTGTGCTCGACTGCATACCAGTAGTTGGGGTCCAAACCCGCCGCTCGGACTTTCTGCCGTTTGTTGCGGGACTCATCGAAGTTGGGGGGACCGTTACGTTCAGTGTTGACTGCTTTCATTGGGTGGCTCCTCAAGCAACCTTACCTTCTGTATCTTGGCTCTTTTGACCGGCCTGGGCACCGAGCTGCCCAGCCTCGCCCGACGCCATAGCGCTGCCCTGGGTCGGGCTCGACGGTACCAGGCCTCGCCGCGCGAAGTCGGCGTAAGCATCGTGCACGGCCTTTCGGATCGAGCCCGGTTCGTACCCGAGCTCATTGCGGGCCTTGGTGAGATCGGCTCTCCGTTGCTGCCGGAGAATTCGGACGGCCCCCGGAGTAAATCGCTGGGGCGCGTTGGGGAAGAACGTATTCAGAAAGCGGCTCGAGATCTGCGCGAAGCCGGCCATCAAAGCCGGCGGCAGCTTGACGAAGGGGCGCCGACGACCGCTCACCTCTTCGAACAGAGCCATGATGTCGTCCATCGACAAGAATTGAGTGCTGAAAACGTACTTCTGACCGCGGCGGCCCCGGTGCATCGACAGCACGTGGCCCTCACACAGGTCGTACGCCGACACGAACTCGAATCCACCGGGTATGTAGGCCGGAATTCTGCCCCGCGTGAAGTCGATGAGGGTCTGGCCCATTCGTGACGGCTTGTAGTCGTTCGGCCCGAGAATCGCGCACGAAGTCGCCACGACAACGTCTTGCCCGTCGGCGACCGCCTTCAAGCATTCGTGCTCCACCATCTCTTTGGTGCGGGCGTACGGGAGCTTTTGGTCGAACGGATAGACCACGACCTCTTCGGTCGCTGGCCGACTCGGGTCATCCAGATGATAGCCAACCGCCGAGAACGAACCGGTGACCACCGTCCGCTCGACGCCGGCATCCTTCGCCGCCTGCAGCAGGTTGCGGGTGCCGATGACGTTGCATTCGTAGATTTCGCGCTTCAGGCGCTCATTCGCTTCGACGGTGCTGACGTTGGCGGCCGCGTGATAGATGCCGGCCACGCCGGCCATCGCCTTGTCGAGCGCGGCTCGGTCGCGCAGGTCGCCGTAGACCCGGTCAACCGAGAGGCCGTCCATCGCTTCGTTGTTGCTGCCGTGTCTCAGCAGGACGCGAACTTCGCGACCGTCGTCGAGCAGCCTACGCACCAGGTTCGCACCCAGGTGGCCCGAAGCACCGGTCACCAAGAAAAGCCCATCGATATCTCGCCACGAATTGATCTGTTCGGTCATGGGACGGAAGTCCTCTTCAACATTGGAGGCCGCACGGATACCCGGGGTCGTGGGCACCGGCGGACGAGTAGGCACGTGCACTTCGGCGACCGCCGTATCGTCGTCGGGCGTCTCGCCGCACTGGGCGAACACCCTCGCCAACGATCCGGTGTCACCGGCCGAGCTCATGACGGTCTGGAAGAGCTGGGCCACCATCTCGCGGCTGATCTTGGGCACCACCCCCACCCGCAGGGTGTCGCGACCGGCCTCGACCTCCGCGAGCGAGGCCAGAGCCAGGGCCAGGGGCACGCCGCAGAACTGACGCACCGGCAAACCGGCCGGCACTGGCCACAGCAGGGTGTACTCAGCCGCCGCCTGCAAATGCTCCCGCGCCCGCTCACAGACCGCTCGAACCACCGCCAGGCCTTCCTGCCGACGTTGGGGCGCTAGAATGTCTTCAAGTTCGACCCCGTGCTCGGCCGCCAGCCCCGTGGGCAGAAAGACGTCACCGCGCTCGAGGTCTTCCGCGACGTCCTTCACGATATTGACCAGCTGCAGACCCAGTCCGAAGCTGACCGCTCGACTGCGAATCTCGGCCCGAACCGATTCGGACAACACGGGGACGGTCGGCTCGAACAAGGCCGTCAACAGGTGCCCGACCGTGCCCGCGACGTAGTAGCAGTAGTTCTCGAGGTCATCCATGTCGGTCAACCGGAGTTGACCCTCGCGATCGGCCCGCTCGCAGTAGGCCCGCATGCCCTCCGACATCTCGAGGACCGATGGACGGATGGCGTCGCGCTGCTGGCGCGGCAACGACCGAAAAGCCCGGAAGACGGCGTCGCCCCCAGCGACCAGCTCGCCGTCGGCCTTGCCGGCGGCCAACTTCAAGGTAGACGCCCGCTCCATCAAATCGGCCGGATCCCGCCGATCGTCTTTCATCAGCGCGTCGAACACGTCGAAGAGCGCACCTCGGTCGGACGGGGTCATTCCCGGTTCGTCTTCGATCGTGTCGACGATCCGACAAAGCAGATACGCAACGCAGACCGCGGACCGAAGCCCGTCCGGGAGGGCGTCGATCGACAGGGCGAACGTCCGAGACACCCGTGGGAGCATTTCGAAGCAGAATCGCTCGTCATCGGGGTCGATACGATGGCTGCCGGACACTTCGGCGACGACCTGCTCAGGATCGTCGAGCAATGGGCGGATCGGCGCGAGGAAGAGGTCCGAGAGGCCCTCGACCATCGCGATGAGACCGTCGTCCCGCGTGCGTTCGGCCGCCGCGACCGCCGCGGTTCGGCGGCGGTCGAGCTCATCGAGCGCGTACTGAAGCGAGCCGAGGCGACCGAACATCGCCATGACGTCGGCGACATCTTGGGCGGTGGTCTCGTGACGGTCTTTGTCCAACGTCGCGACCAAGAACTCGCGATCTTCGGGGTTCGAGCGCTCGAGGGCGTGAACGACCAAGACGCTCCGCTTGCCCTCGCCGATGTCGCTTCCGCGCACCTCTCGCCCCTTATCGCCGTATAGGTCGAGCACGTCGTCCTGGATCTGGAACAGCACCCCGAGATGTCGAGCCGCCTCCGTGAGGCCGTCGACCACCACCGCTTCGGCGCCCATGAGTTCGGCCGCGCCCGCGATCGGCAGCGTGAACAGGCCGGAGGTCTTGCCCTCGACCATTCGGAAATAGTCGTCGAGGGTGACCGCTTCGGCCTGCTTGAGCTGAAACTCCCGCTCCTGTCCGTCGATCACCCGCAGGGTCTCGGTGAGGACGCGGCGGGAGACGACCTCGCGCTGGGCGACCGGCACCGGCAGCTGCTGCACGAGCAACAGGGTGTAGTAGAACATCGCGTCGCCGACGTTGATCGCCTGCGCCACACCGAACTGCTTCCACACCGTTGGAAGACCTCGCCGCACTTCGTCTCCGTCTTGTAGGTCGTCGTGCACGAGCGTCGCGTTGTGGAGCATCTCGCACGCCGCACCGAAGGCGAGCATCTTGGCCGGGTCCGCGGCCATCGACTCGGCCACCAGCAAGGGCAGCAAGGCCCGCAAACGTTTTCCGCCGGTCGATAGATGGTAGGCGGTCATGTCGTCGAGGCTTTCGCCGCCCGCGTCCATGACCACCTGGCGAATCAGGTCGAGGATGCCGTCAAGGTGGGCGGACCGCAGTCGTTCGAAACGAGCGCGAACGTCGCTGGCCTCGACGGCCGAGCCGGATCGAACCGCGTTGAGCGCCACCACGGACTTCGGTATCTCGGCGCGTTCCGCTCGAAGCGCCTCGAGCGCCTTTCGTGCCGAGTCGAGGTTGACGCTCTTCGCGTCGGCGATCGCTTCCGCGACCCGAGCGACCTCATCCGCCTCGGCCCCCGCTTCGACGGCCACATTGCGAGCATGCAGCCGCATGTGGCCGGATTGAATGCCCTCGGCGGCCAGAGCTCGGATGGCGGCTAGATTCTGGGCCAAGCCCGCCGCCCCGACGATCGCCGCCAGCTGCGCGGCGCTCTCGACGCCCGCGATCCGTCGAGTCACCTGCACCGTCGGATGCACCTTGGCCACGCCACCGACCGTGCCCACGGCCAGCGGAGTGGTCATCTGCCCGACCAGAAAGCCATCGGTCACCCGCCAGGTCGCCATCGCGGTGTAGCGCCCATCCTTCATGGCGTAGGCGTGGGCCCCCGCTTCTACGGCTCGCCAGTCCTGACCGAAGGCGATCAGCACGGCGTCCATTCCATTCAGAATGCCCTTGTTGTGGGTCGTAGCGCGATACGGACAACGCTCGGCAAATACCGAGGCCTCCTCGATGCGGCGCGCGATGGTCTCCCCATCGTCGCCCGGCTTGCGAACCAGCGCGCTGTACGGCACCCACCCCCGGACGGTCACCGTTCGGCGGTCGGTGAGGTTCGACAGGATGCGCAGCCCGACCCGACCTCCGGTGAGCGCTTCGATGCGAGGCGCCAGTCGTTCGCACATCGAGTTGATGGCGTTGGCACCCATGGCGTCGCGAACATCGACCACCAGGTGCACGACCAGCATTTCACCGACCGGGTCATCGGCATCGCCGGGAAGCAGTCGGTGCACTTCGACGTCGCGAGCACCGCCGCCGGCGGCCGTCAGCTTTCGATGCTTCTGATCGGCAAGCGCGAGCAACTCGTCACGCGCCGCCAGCACCGCGGCCCTCGCCCCTTCGAGGTCGGGTACATCGAGCACCTGAATTTGCCCGATCATGAGGGGCTCGGATACCTCGCACTCGACACCGCCTCCGGCGCGCAACAGTTTGGCTGCGAAACTGCAGGCCGCGAGTACCGACGGCTCTTCGACGGCCATCGGCACCAGGACATCACGACCGTCGACCCGCATGTTGACGCACAGGCCGAGCGGCATCCCAATGATGCCGATCGCGTTTTCCACCATGCGGTCGGCTTGCGCCTCGTCGAGGCCATCCACGCCGGACAACACCGCCAGCTGCTGAGGCGTGAGACCGGTCATCGCGGCGATGCGGGCGCGCCGTTCCGCCACGCTGAGGCGATAGAAGCCGGACAACTGACTGTTGATCATCGATGAGTTTCCTCGGCCGAACTCACCGCGCAAGTTCGGCTTTGTGGTCCTTCGTCGAGATGGACTAAGAGGTCAACCACAGCCTCCCAGCCGCGGTGATTGTTGTTCCAACCGTCTTACGGGTCTTCCCGGCCCGTTTCGACTCCCGGCGGGATTCATGGATGTGACAGGTCGGTTTCAACCGTCGTTCTATTCATTGAGGAGGTACCCAACTTCGGTCTCGGCAGCGCCCCGTTCGTCGAGCCGACGGGCATGGTCAACACGAATTGACTACGCGTCAGCTCGCCGTGAACCATACTGAGTGGTCTTCCGCCGTTGTCAGCGGTCACGTCGAAGAATGCGCCCGCTTCGTTCAGGTGGTACTCGCCGCCACCGGGGAGCCCCGGGCGCAAGCGCCGCCCTCGACGCACGACGATAGGGTCGTAGGTGACTCTCGAGGCGCCTTTTCGATCGAAGCTGCCGCAATGGCCCCGGTCATCCTCAAGTTGTTCCCGAGCCGGCCGAGACCATTAACCACATGAGCTACGGCGATGGCAGCCCGGTTCGGGTCGAGCTCGTATGCGCAGGGTTAGAGCCCCCGGTGTGCACCCGAGCGGCCCTGATGTCGGTGACCGCTCGACGATGCGCGCTCGAGACGGAGGTTGAAATACCACCGTTGGAGCCCGATACCGGCGTTGTGGTGAGGCTTGAGGCCCGCCGCGCCATGGAGATCGTGGGCCTGGTGGAGCGGCATGTGGGCCGAACCATCGACGTGCACGTGACCCGCGTAAGTCACCGGGAAAAGCGGTACTTTCCGCGGGAATTTGGGGGCATCGACCTGCGGTGGAAACGGGTCGAAGGGGAGTCGCCGGCCGTCCTGGCCGCATGGCGCCGAGGGCTGTCGGCGGTCGACGAGGATGCGTGGCACATCCCCAATCCGTTCATGAACTTTAGCGCTTCCGGACTTCGATTCCGGGACGTAGCGACGATCGATCCCGGCGACGTGATCCTGGTCGAGTTTCGAGTGCAGGGAGCCACGGTGTGGCACCGCGCGACGGCGGTCGTCATCCGTTATACCCCAAACATCGATGGTCACCTGGCTGAAGCCGCGATCGCCTTTCGGGACATCGATCCGAAGTCCGTCGAGGCGCTCGCGGACTATACGCTCGACCGCCAACTGAGCGAGCTCGCCCGCCTCGGCGCCGACGTCGACTGAACCGACCCCATCCCAGGAGGCGAGCGGCTCCTTTGTCATGCTTCTCCGGGAGCCGTAGACTGAGCCTCCATGAGGTCCGCGCTCCCGGAACCGTTCGGGCCCTATCTGTTGCTTCGACCGCTCGGGCGGGGAGGCATGGGCGTCGTCTACGTCGCCCGCTCCCGACAGACCGACCATCCCCTGGTCGCCCTCAAACGCCTCCGGGCCGACTCTGCCCTGGTTCCGTCATTCAAGGAGCGATTCGAACACGAGTGTGCCCTGGCCCTGCGGTTACAGCACCCGCGCTTGGTGCAGGCGTTGGACGCCGGTGAAGTCGACGGGGTCCCTTACGTCGCGTCGGAGCTGATCGTTGGGCAGGACGTCGGCGCGATCTCCGAACGCCTCCTAGGACTCGGCCGAGGCGCCCCGGTCAAGGTTGCTACGCGTCTGATGATCGATATGCTGGCCGGTCTCGACTACGTGCACCAGGCGCACGAGCCCACCGGCCGACCGCTTCGCCTCGTACACCGCGACGTGACCCCCGGAAACGTGCTCGTCGGGTACGACGGGTTCGGTCGCCTGGCCGACTTCGGGCTCGCCAAGTCCCTGTTGACCGAGCAGCTTCAATTGACGGCGACCGGCACCATCTTGGGAACTCCGAAGTTCTTGGCTCCCGAAGTCGCACTCGGCGAGGCGGCGGACCTCCGATCGGACCTGTATGGCCTGGGCGCGGTCATCTACCGCCTGCTGGTGGGCCGTGGCCCCTACGACGGTGAGCCGCGGGCCGTCCTCGAGGCGCTCTTATCTGGCCCGCCCCGTCCGCTGGACGCCCTCCGCCCGGACCTCCCGCCGTGGTTTTCCAACATCATCGCTCGCCTGATGGCGCGTGATCCGAAGGCTCGACCAGCCTCGGCCCGGGAAGCGGGCTTGCTGCTCGTCGAGGAGAGCCGCCGCCATGATTCTATTCTCCCGAGGGCGAAGCTGGGCCAATGGCTGAAGGACCTGTTCGCAGACGAGTGGGTCCTCCAGACCGAAGCGCTCGCGAAAGACCGCAAGGTCGACATCGCCCGCATCCCGGTCGGCGAGGGCACCCGGGTCTTGGAGGCGCCCGCCAGCCCCCTCGAAGGTCCCCACATTGCCAATGCGGCCGCCGAGGAACCGGTCGATGACGACGGCCGGACCCTGCGTCCCAAAGATATCGAGGCCGCCCGCCGCCGGGAGGACATCGCCTGGAGACCCGATCCGGCTGCGCCGACGGAGGTCGCGGACCTCGTGCCGGACCGTGAGTCGGCGACCGGTCATGCATCGACACCTTCACGGCCGGCACAAACGCGCATTCTGGTGGAAGGAACGTCTCCCGCCGCGCAGCCGACGATCTCGACGCCGCCCGGCGTCGACCCCGATCCTAGAAGGTCACCGATGCCCATCGTGTCGCCATCACCGGCCATGTCACCGCCGCTAGATGCGGTGACCGGCGAAGCTTCGCGGCGTGATTGGCTCGGATGGGTCGCTTTCGGCGCTGTCGCCCTGCTCACCGGTTCGGTGATCGGCATCAGCGTGAGCGGGACCTCGAGCGTCGACAAAGAACGGTTCGCCCTCGTCGAACGGCTGGGTCGGGCTCGACAGGCCGCCGGCGACCTCCGGGCCCGGGGCATCGATATCCCGGGGTCGGTCGATGCTCGCCTCCTACGGGTCAAACAGCTCTTGTTGAGCCGCGGAGACCTCACCGAAGCCCAGGTCGAGCTCCAAGAGATCGAGCTGATCCTCCGCCACCACCGATGAGAGCGGCCGACCGTTCGTCGCCCTGGTATCGACGGCGGGCGTAGGTCCTGAACTGTTCGACGCGGAATGTATTTGGTCTCGCCGCATCCCGCTTCCGGTCTCCCCCCGACTCCGCCGATGCTTCTGACTGCTCGCGAGCGGCTTCCCGTTGTGCCTCCGCCTCACGCCGAGAAGCCTCGGCCGCGACCTGGCGGTCCTTTCCTGAGGGCTCGGCCGGCGCGAGCGCCGCGCGCCGGATAACCTGCATCTTGCGCGCGGTCGCCTCAGGATCACCCGGCACTTCGCTCATATCGACCGGTACGTGGCCTCCGACCGCGTACCGCTTGGCATCGGGGCCCGTCTCATAGTCGTAGTGAATCGGTCCGCCGTACGGTCCAGCGGCCACCTTGTGGGCCAACTCGTGAGCCTTGACCTCCTTGTCGCGAGCCTCGAGCTTCTCGACGCGCTGGACCTCCTGATCGGTGAGAGCCTCGCCCCCAGGTCCGGTCGGCCGGCCCGGCTCTGGGCCTTCCTCCTGCGGTCCCGTCGATTCGGGCTTCGAGTCCGGCGCCGGCTCCGCACCGGGGGCCGCCCCTTCCGGTGCGCGCCCCGATAGCGAAATCGTAAACGCGGGGCTGCGCTCAACCGAGCGTTCAGCCGCCGCGTGAACTGAACGCTGGGTTGCCGTTCGCGAGTCGACGGCCGCCCCAATGCCGTAGGCCAAGCCGGCGCGCGCCGTGGGTGCGGCGCCCGGCGCGGAGCGCGGGACGTACGGACCGTTGTTCACGACTGACGTCAACCCGGAGACCCCCGTGTCGTCTCTTTCGGCCTGTCCGGCCGGCTTAGAAGCGATCCTGGGGCGTTAGACTGGATGTGAGAGAGCGAGCGCGCGAGCCGCGAATCGGATTGGGATTTGCGTCCCGCACATCGAAAGACCGGACCGGTGAGGGCTTAGAAACTCCCGGAGATCTGAAGACCGCTCTGGTTGGGATCGACGTTCGGGGCCACCTCGATCATGACATCGTCTTCAGGGCTGTTGACGATCAGCAACGAAAGGCCGACCGCCGCCGTCACCAAGCCCACCGGCACGAGGATGTCGGCGATGAGGGCGTTTCGGTCGAGATCGTCGCGGAGGTCTTGCAGACGCTGCTCATCGGCCGCCACCCCG
Organism: uncultured Myxococcales bacterium; assembly: GCA_964519665.1. Lineage (GTDB taxonomy): Bacteria > Myxococcota > Kuafuiibacteriia > Kuafuiibacteriales > Kuafuiibacteriaceae > JANQQN01. The sequence continues at coordinate 108,883 of CAZFIV010000011.1, read as the reverse complement.
TTGTCTTTTTCATCGTCGAAATCGCTCTTGTTGCTGAGCGCGAGCCCCGCGAAGACGGCGCCGGTCGCGGCGATCGCCATGCCGCCACCGAACAACGACCATTCCAACGCCCGGTTGGGGGGCTCGGCGGGCACCTCACCACGGGTCATGAGCCCGGGCGGCGCAGCGCCCGGTGGAGGCGCCGACAGGCCCGGAGTCGTGCTCGTCGCGCCGGCCGCTTTGTCCCGAGCCGACTTTTCGGCTCGTAACGCGCGCAGCGAATTCACAGCGCGGGCCCGGAGCTCCGAAGTGGTCCCTTCGAGCACCATGAACCGCTCGTAGCCGGCGATCGCGGCGTCCAGGTGCTGCGCCTTTTCGTGGCTGCGAGCGATATTGAAGATCATCTCCGGCTCGGGCCGAATCTTGTAGGCCTTCTCGAAAGCCTCGATGGCCATGTCATAGTTCTTGGCCTGATAGGCTTTCAGACCCTGCTGAACCGCGGCGTCGAACTCGGCCTGTTCTTGCGCGTGCGCGACCGGAGGCAAACCGGCCAGAGCCACGACGACGGTTAGTAGAAGCGCCACCCCTCTCATCGCGCGTATGTTACCGACCCGGCCGTTGCTGACCAGCCCAAAAGGCGACCCACACGGTCTAATGAGTGACGAAAAAGCGCCGATTTGCGTTCAGTCCAAGTCCGAGGCGGCACAACGGCGCTTGACGCAAGAAAACTTTCCGGACCTCGGCGCGGTCGGGGCCGGTGGTACCGACCGGCCTCGCCGGACCTGGATGGCTCAGGCTGACCCCTCGTGGGCCGAGCTAGCCAGACCGCGCGTTGACCGGGGTCCCGCCCGATGGAACGGTTCGTCGCTATGGGTCGTCCCGTCGCCGCTATCGTTCTGGCTGCTGGCCAGGGCACACGGATGAAATCGAAGCTGGCCAAGGTGCTCCATCCGTTGATGGGACAACCATTGGTCGCGTACCCGATTCGAGCCGCCGTCGAGGTCGGCGCCGAGCCGATCGTTCTCGTGGTCGGCCACCAGGCCGAGACGGTGCAGGCCGATGTCGAGGCTCGTTTCGGCCCCAAGACCCGATTTCAGGTGCAGCGGGAGCGACTAGGAACCGGCCACGCAGCCCGAGAGGGCCTCCTCGGCCTCGAGGGGTTCGAAGGGGACGTGTTGATCCTGTCCGGCGACGTTCCCCTATTGACCGCCGATACTCTGAAAGCCCTGCTCGAGGCCGCCCGGACCCCCAACTGTGCGCTGGCACTGGTCACGGCGCGGCTCGATGACCCCACTGGCTACGGCCGCATCATTCGTCGGGGCGACGGCGTTGCCCGAATCGTGGAGCACAAGGACGCCTCTCTGGAAGAGCGCTCGGTCAATGAAATCAACGCCGGCATCTACTCGGTTTCGTCATCGTTCCTGCGCCGCGCTCTCGGTCGCTTGAACAACGACAATGCCCAAGGGGAATATTACTTGACCGACATCATTGCCATGGCCATCGCCGATGGACACTCGGTTCAAGCGGTCACGGTGACCGATCCGATGGAGGTCGCGGGCGCGAACAATCGCGCCCAGCTCGCCGACCTCGGCCGGGCCCTGCGGGCTCGGATCAACCGCGCTCACCTCTTGGCCGGCGTGACCCTCGAAGACCCGACGACCACGTACATCGAGTCGGAAGTCATCATTGGCCAAGACACGACGATCGCCCCCGGTGTTCATCTTCGGGGCAAGACCACCGTCGGCGCCCACTGCTTCATCGACGTCGGTTGCGTGCTGCACGACGCCGTGCTCGCCGACCACGTCGAGGTCAAGCCGTACACGACGATGGAAGGCGCCGAGGTTCGCTCCGAGGCGGTCATCGGACCATTCAGCCGCCTGCGGCCGGGCGCCGAAATCCTCGAGAAGGCCCGGGTCGGCAACTTCGTCGAGCTCAAGAAGAGCCGCCTTGGCGTCGGAGCCAAGGCCAATCATCTTGCGTACCTCGGCGACGCCGACATCGGAGACGGCAGCAATGTCGGCGCCGGCACGATCACTTGCAACTACGACGGCTACGGCAAGTACAAGACCGAACTGGGTGAAAGCGTGTTCATCGGCTCCAACTCCACCCTGGTTGCTCCGGTCGCCGTCGGTGACAATGCATACGTCGCCGCGGGCAGTGTGATCACCGACCAGATTCCGGCCGACGACGTCGCCTTCGGCCGCGCCCGCCAAGTGAACAAGACCGGCCGAGCCCCGGTGCTCCGCGCCGAGGCCCGAGCCGCCGCCGAAGCCCGAAAAAAATCCGGCTCCTCCGGGAACCACTGACTTCAGGATCGACTCACCATGTGCGGGATTGTTGGATACATCGGCGAACGAAACGCCACCGAGATCATCGTCGAAGGCCTTCGCAAACTCGAATATCGAGGCTATGACTCGGCCGGGATCGCGGTTCTGAAAGACGGCCGAACCGACATCCGTCGGGCGGTAGGCAAGCTTCGGAATCTCGACCGAACCCTAAAAGAGAATCCCGTCGCCGGCAGCATGGGTATCGGGCACACCCGTTGGGCGACCCACGGCCGGCCCTCCGAAGAAAACGCGCACCCGCACTCGGTTGACGGCATTACCGTCGTCCACAACGGCATCATCGAAAACTACCTCCAGCTCCGTCACCAGCTCGAAGCGCAAGGGCGAGTCTTTTCGAGCGAAACCGATACCGAGATCATGGCCCACCTGGTCGCGGTCAACACCAGTCGCGGTATGAAGCTCGAAACCGCGGTGCAGGCGGCGCTGACCGAGGTTCGTGGGGCCTACGCATTCGTGATCCTGTCAGAAAAGGAACCCGACAAGATCATCACCGCCAAGAACGCCTCCCCGATCGTGATCGGCTATGGCGAGGATGGCGAGGCCGAAAACTTCGTCGCATCCGACATTCCCGCCCTGCTCGCCCATACCCGCTCCTTCACCTTCCTCGCCGACGGTCAGATGGCCGTCCTCGGTCGCCACGGGGTGACGGTCTCCACTCTCGACGGTCAGCCGGTCGAAGCCTCGATCAAGCGGGTCGATTGGTCGCCCGTGATGGCCGAAAAAGGCGGCCATAAACACTTCATGCACAAGGAGATCTTCGAGCAACCGACGGCCATCGCGGACACCATCCGCGGTCGGGTGGTCATGGAAGAAGCTCGAGTCCACCTCGACCGCATGAATGTCGGTGACATCAACCGGATCAAACGGTTGGTGATCACGGCCTGCGGCACCAGCTACCACGCGGGCCTGGTCGGAAAGTTCATGATCGAGCAGGTCGCCCGACTGCCGGTGGAGGTCGATCTCGCCAGCGAGTTCAGGTACCGCCAGCCGGTGATCGACGAGACCACCGGCGTGCTCGCCGTGTCGCAGTCGGGAGAGACCGCCGATACCCTGGCTGCCGTCAAAGAAGGCAAGCGACAGGGCGCCCTCGTATTCGCGGTCTGCAATGTCATCGAATCGTCGATCGCTCGTGAGTGCATGGACTCCGGCGGCGTGATGTACACCCACGCCGGTCCCGAGATCGGTGTCGCCTCGACCAAGGCTTTCACCACCCAGTTGGTCGCCCTGTATCTGCTCGCCATTCATCTCGGCCGCGAACGCGGAATCCTCGAGCAAGGCGTTGCGCAAGACATGTTGACTCACCTGCGCGAGGTCCCCAAGCAGATCGAGGGCATGCTCAACCGAGAAGCGTCGCTCATCGCCGTCGCTCGCCGTTACGCCAAGGCTCAAAACATGCTCTACTTGGGTCGCGGCCCAAACTATCCCATCGCCCTCGAAGGAGCCCTCAAGCTCAAAGAAATCTCATACATCCACGCCGAGGGGTACTCAGCGGGCGAAATGAAGCACGGGCCGATCGCTCTCATCGACGAGCATCTGCCCACCGTGGCCATCGCCACCCAAGGCGACACCTACGAAAAAACGGTTTCCAACCTCGAAGAGGTTCGAGCTCGCGACGGCAAGCTGATCATCATCGCTTCGGAGGGTGACTCGAAGATCGCCACCATCGCTGACGACGTGTTCTTGGTACCGGTGAACCAGCCCCTGATCGTCCCGATTCTGACCGCGGTCCCGCTTCAGCTGCTCGCGTATCACATCGCCGACATCAACGGCACCGACGTCGACCAGCCCCGCAATCTGGCCAAGTCGGTCACCGTCGAGTAGATCCGTCGCCCCTCGATGGGTCGAGGGGCGTTGCTTCGACCGCCTCGAGATCGCCTTCAAGGTCGGCTTTCCGGGTCGCCCGGCGAACGACCCCACTCAAGATCGCCAGGGCGATCAGGTTGGGAAAGGCCGTCGCAGCGTTGCACAGGTCGCCGAGGTTGGAGACAATTCTGGAAAACGGCCCTGAGAAGAGCGGACCGCAGAACACGAGGACGACGAAAGCGATCAGGTACGGAAACCGGGCCCTCGGGCCGAACAGGTACTGTACGCAGATCTGACCGTAGTAGCTCCAGCCCATGAGAGTGGTAAAGCCGAAGATCAGGGACGCCAGGGCCACCACCGCACCGAGACGCCCCCGGAGCCAACCTGGCGCCCCTTCATTGAACGCTTCGACGGTCAGGGCCGCGCTCGTCAACCAGACTTTCGGGCCGGCGTCGTTCGCCCCTTCGAGATTGGAGTCCGGCGCCGGAGATGGGGTCGTCTCGACCACAGCGGGGCTCGGGGCCATGAACTCGGCTTTCGTGTACGCGCCGGAGATCAAAATCACCGAGGCCGTTAGCGTACACACGAGTATCGTATCGATGAAGGTCCCCATCATGGCCACGCTCCCCTGGGCGACCGGGTGCCGGGTTCGGGCCGCTCCGTGAGCGATCGCCGCGCTGCCAAGCCCTGATTCGTTCGACAGCACGCCTCTGGCGACGCCGAACCGCACCGCCTCTCGAACGCTGATGCCGACCGCGCCGCCGAACGCTGCGCGCGGCTCGAACGCGCTGACCACGATGAGCTCCAAGGCCGCCGGGACCGCTGACAAGTGGGTCAGGACCACCAACGCCGCGGCCAAAAAGTACAGAACGATCATCGAGGGGACGAGGAGCTCGGCCACCCGCCCGATTACCCGAATCCCTCCGAGAAGGACCAGACCTGCCGCAAAGCTCAAGACCAGCCCGGTCAGCCACATCGGCACCTCGAAGTGCTTGAACGCTGCTTCCGCGATCTGCTGCGACTGGAACATATTGCCGCTGCCGATCAACGAGACACTCGCGCCGCAAACGGCGAACATCGCCCCCAGGACCATGCCGAACCGCGCGGACGGGAGCCCGTAGCGACAGTAATACATCGGGCCCCCCGCCATCGAGCCATCGGCCATCCGCACTCGATACTTCACGGCGAGGACGGCCTCCGCGTACTTCGTGGCCATCCCCAAGAGCGCGGTCAACCACATCCAGAAGACCGCGCCCGGCCCCCCGCTCGCGATGGCCGAACCGACGCCCGCGATGTTTCCGATGCCGACCGTCGCCGACAGCGCGGTCATGAGCGCCTGAAATGGAGTTATATCGCCGTCCGCAACGCTTCCGCCGCGCCCTCGGCGACCAAACGTCCGACGGACCCCGGCCGCGAAGTATCGGACCTGTACGAGGTTGGTTCGAAGCGTTAACCATAGCCCGGCTCCGAACAGCAGGACGACCATCGGCCCGCTCCAGATGAAGCCCGACAGCGCATCGGTCCGGTCTTGGACCATCAGAAGGAACTCATTCATCCTTGCAGACCGAGGCGATCAAGGCGCCGCAGTAACCGAAGCCATACACTCGATCTCGACGCGCGCTCCACGAGCCAAACCACCGACCCCAACCGCGCTGCGCGCCGGACGGTTCGATGGAAAGAAGGTTACGTAGACCTCGTTCATCGCCGCCCACTCGGCGATGTCGGCCAGGAAGACCGTGCATTTGACAACCTGGTCCATGGTCGCGCCGTGCCGCTCGAGGACCTGCTGAATGTTCTCGAGGGCCTGTTTGGTTTCGGGCTGGATTCCACCCGGCGCCAGGCCTCGACCACCAGGGCGAGTACCGAGCTTGCCGGCCAGGAACAGTAGATCTCCGACCCGCACGGCCTCTGAATAGGGGGCAGACCGTCCCGATGTCGGAGCGAAGAACTCGACGTCGGTCGCCGGGGCACGACTCGGTGCAGCGTGCGTACAGGCTGATGGCCCGCCAAGAAAACAACCCACGAGAAGCAGGCACGAGGCGGTGAATGCAGCCGGCAGGCGTGCCGGCGGTCGGGCTTTCTGAATCATGGACTCCACGCGCGTAGCGCGAGTTGTGGGTCTTGGCAAATCGCGGACCTTAGGCTGACGGCTCGGAGGGGTCATCCGGGTCGACGGACCCGTCCGGAGTTTCGTCGGTCACCGGGCCGAGATCGGAGTCGACGTTCGGATCGAACGGAACCGGAGTGATCGGGTGGCGGCCAAGCATCTGACGAACCTGGCGCCGCAGGGCCTGCGCCGTGAACGGCTTGCGAAGCATGGGCAGCCCAGGGGGGAACGGCGCTGACGCCTGACCTGGGTGGGCCGGATACCCTGAAACGAACAGGATGGGCACGTCGATGCCCGCCTGCCGAATCGCGTTGGCGAGGTCGAGGCCACCCATCTTGGGCATCACGACGTCGCTGACCACGAGGTCGACCGGCGGCCCTTCGCTCAGCCGAGTCAACGCCGCCTGCCCGTCTTCGACGGCCTCGACATCGAAACCCGCCTTGACGAGAACCCGGACGATCAACCGGCGCACCTGGGGATCGTCTTCGGCGACGAGCACGCGACCCTCTTCCGATGGAAGGGGCGTCATGTTGTGGACATCGACCGAGAATCCCCCGTCGGCGTCAGCCAGCGGCAATAGCAGGTCGAAGCGAGTACCGTGGCCCGCTTCGCTGTCGACCAGGACCTCGCCGCCGAGCTGACGACACAGCGCGTACACGAGCGTCAACCCGAGCCCGGTCCCTTCGCCGGTCGGCTTGGTGGTGAAGAACGGTTCGAAGGCCTGGCGTCGGATCGACTCATCCATTCCGAGGCCGTCATCCTCGACGGACAACCGCATCCACCGGGCGTCGGCCGTTTGCGTCCCTTTGGCGAACTGGGGCGACTCCCGCTCTGGCGACATGCTGATTTTGATCGAACCGCCCTCCGGGAGGGCATCGCGAGCGTTGACGACCAGGTTCATCACCGCGCTTTCAAGGGCGCCTTCCGGCGCGCGAACCACGAGGCGACTGTGGGTGCCTTCGACGGTCAAGGCGATGTCCTCGCCGATCAGACGCCGCAAGAGGCCCTCCATCCGGATCAGCATTTGCCCAACGTCGACATCGACCGGCTCGCCCCGAGGCTGTCGGCTGAACGACAGCAGCTGCTGGGTCAGCTTTGTCGCTCGGCGAACCGCTTCTTGAATCTGATCGATCGCTTCTTGGTCATCGGCTTCGAGCCGACGCGTGAGGTCATCGGTGTACGTGCCGATCACGAACAAGAGGTTGTTGAAGTCGTGAGCGACCCCGCCCGCCAGCCGACCGAGCGCTTCCATCTTCTGGGCCTGTTCGAGCTGCCGTTGAGTACGTTCGCGGGCCGCGGTTTCCGCGGCCAACGCGTCGGCGGTGGCCTGGGCTTGCGCGGCCATCTGTTGAGATTGGAGCGCGGCCTGTTCGGCGTTACGACGGGCCTCCTGCAGAGCGCGTTCCCGACGCTCAACTTTGCCCCACATCTCACCGAAAGCGGCTCGGAGCTGTCCGACCTCGTCGAAGCTCTCGCTCGGCGTGGAAACGTCGAAGTCACCGCTTTCGGGAATGCTGCGGGCCAAATGGGCGAGTTGCGCGATCGGCCGGGCGATCCACCGGCCGGCCAGCGAAGCGAACAGAATCGCGGTGACCGCCGCGGTGAGCAACGATAGGCCGATTCGAATCACCGCCTGAACGAATCCCTCGTACAGCCGCTGTTCGTCGTACCAGAGCGCCACCTGGACGCCCTCGGGCAGCTCGGTCACGAGGCGGAGCGAGCCGGGATCGTACCCGACGGACAGCGACGCCGGCATCGCGGCGCCGTCCGGCACCACCAGCTCGAAGCCGCCGTCCGGTGCCCGAATGGCCGCCTGCCGAATCTCGGCGTCGGAAACGACGATCGACAGCGCGGCCCGGAGGCGGGCCGCCGATGGCGGTGCTAAGCGCCCAGGGGCGATCGGCTCGAGGCTCGCGAGCCGCACCGCCTTGGCCAGAGGAACCGAGCGGGCTCTCAAGTACGACGGCACGGCGTCTCGGCTTTGGGTCAGCGCCAAGAAGCTCATGGCCATCGCCATCAGCACTCCGACCGACGCCGCTGCGAAAGCGTACAGCGCCAGCTTCGTGCGGATCGATACGCCCCGGGTCAAGCACGCTCCGAGCGCTCCGAGAAGAAGCGCGGAGCACTACGGTAACAAATCACCGTTCAGAGCGCAGCTTGGTTTGGTCAACGGTGCAACCTTCCCGGCGCCGCCGCTCCCAAGTGGGAAATCAGACCGTCATGGGGTCGACAAAGAACCTGAGCCGACCCGCTGTCCAAAGACTTGCGAACGCCGACCATGCGCATCACGGCTCGGCGCCGTCCGGATCGATGAAAACAGCCGAATTCGCTAAAACCTACCTTAGACGACATTATCAGGGTGCTACACCTCGACGGGACGCGGAGGCGAACGTACCCGGCCGCAGACCCGGGGCGCGAATCGGGAGGACTGCATGCACGGACGACCTTGGCTTATCGGTTGCTTTATCTTGGCCCTCGTAAGCGCCGCGCAGGCCTGCGGCGACGATGGTTCCGGCTCGAGACTGACGGTCGTGACCTTCTCGACCTCCGCCACGAGCGTGCCGTCGGGAGAAACGGTTCGCCTGGTGTGGTCCACGACCGGGGCCACCGAAGTCGTAGTGGGCACGGTGGGGGGCGCGCTTCTGACCGAGACCACGAACGCCGCGGGCACGGTCGAATCCGATCCTATCGTGGAGAACACGACGTTCTTCGTGCGCGCCCAGCGCGGCACCGAGGAGGTCAGCACGACGCTGGCAGTAGACGTCCAGACGCCTTCCCCACCGTCGGTCGACAACTTCTCGGCGACGCCGTCGATGGTGACCCGCGGCGAAACCGTGACGTTGTCTTGGGCGACCGCCGGCACCGACTCGGTCGACATCATGACCACCGACGATGTGCCCGTCATTGGCGATGCGGCCGCGACCGGCACCGCGGTCGTCGTCCCGACCCGATCCGTCACCTATCGGCTGGTCGCGACCGCCCCCGACGGTCGGGTCGCCTCCGCGAATGCGATGGTCGGGGTCAATCCGCCCGCGCCCGTGGCCCCCGGGATCGTCGGGTTGACCGCGACACCTGACGTCCTCGACCCCGGTCAGCGCACCATCCTGGGTTGGGAGCTGGTCGGCTCCACGCCGATCACCATCGCCATCACCAACACCGAGGGCGACTTCATCGCGTCGACCACCGACCTCGTCGGCAACCGCCGCCTCAGCCCGACCGCGAGCACCGTCTACACGCTCCGAGCCACCAACGACGGGGGGACGGTGGTGGGGACGGTTCCGGTGACCGTGAACCCTCCGGCCGGGGCCCGCATCGTCGCCTTCTCGACCGACACCTCGTCGATCGCCCCGGGCGAGAACGCGACCCTCTCGTGGGTAGTCGAAGACGCCACCCGGGTTCTGGTCGTGGGCGGCGGCGAGACCGTCTCGGACTCCGCCCTGTTGACCGGGTCGACCGACGTCATGCCCTCAGTCACCACCAGCTACACGCTGACGGCCTTCAGCCCGGGCGGAAACGTCACCGCCACCGAGACGATCACCGTGGTCCCAGAGCTTCCCATCATCGTCTCGGTGAGCGTCAGCCCGAATCCGGTCCCCGCCAACGGCACCACCGCGCTGAGCTGGTCGGTGATGATGGCCGACGAAATCCGAGTCTCGACCGGTACCGTCACCTTCGGCGCCAGCGCCGACCTGATGGGCAGTCTTATCGTGCCGGTGCCCGAAGGCACCACGACCTATCAGGTCGAGGCGATCAACGCCGATGGGTCCGTGACCGTCTCCGCCAGCGTGCTGGGCATCGCCCCGCCCACCATCGTCAGCTTCGATGTCACGCCGTCCACGTTCGTGGACACCGCGTCGGTCACGGTGTCGTGGGACGTCATCTCGGTGTCCGATCTGACGCTCACCGCCAACGAAACGCCGGTTCCCGGCTTCCTGGGCGTCATGACGAGTTCGACCACCACCAGCCGAGGGTCGCTGTCGCCCCGGGTCGGCCCGGGCATAACGACGTTTGTCCTGACTGCGGACAGCCTCGCTGGGCGGGTCATCGCCGAGCGAGCGGTCACCGGCTCGCTCCCCACTGAGATCGAGCTCGAACCCAGCGACAGCTCCACGGTGGCTCAGAGTCTCCCGCTGCTCCCGACGATCGAAATCCAACTCGACGGGGTGATCGCGCCCGGCGCAACCCCGGAAACGACACATTGAGCGTCGAGTGGAACCCGCCGACCTCCTGATCACCATCGAGGTACCGAGCACCGAAGAAGAAGCGGTGCTCGGAGTGCTATCGGTCGCCGGCCTCGACGAGGTGGTCATCGAGGACGGTCCCGGCGCCCACACGACGAGGGTCATGGTCTACTGGGCCCCCGAGGCGGGTCCTCCGCCGGCGATCGATCTGACGTCGGTGCCGTCCGCCCACCGTCGGCCGGACCAGCTCGTCAAGCGGTCGACGTGGACGACCGACTGGACTCCGCATGCGGTGGGCCCCTTTTGGATCGCACCCGTCGCGCCCGGCGCCGAGCCCACCCCATCGCCGAAAGATCGGCTGGCGATCTACCTCGAGGCCGGTCGCGGGTTTGGCTTTGCCGACCATCCGTCGACCCGACTCGCGTTGCTCGCCATAGCCCAGCTCCCGCGCCCCATCGGTCCCTCGGTGCTGGATGTGGGCTCAGGGACCGGAGTCTTGGCTCTGGCCGCCCATCACCTTGGCGCGTCCACGGTTTGGGCCACCGACATCGACCCCCAAGCCCGAGCCGCCACCGCCGCCAACGCCGCCATCAATCAGCGCCCGACCCAGGTCATCGCAGCTTGGCCCCCCGAGCCTGCGGACTTGGTTCTGGCCAATATCACGCCGCCGGTTCTCTTCGAGCTCGCGCCCGCGCTCAAGAACCAATGCCGGGCCGGGGGCCGCATGGTGTTGTCGGGAATGGTTGACAGCGACGCGCCGACGCTCGTCGCCCGTTACCGGCCATGGACCGTCGTCGCCGAGCATCGATGCGCGTCATGGCCCGGCTGGGTAGCCTTGACCCTCGCGGACCGCTGACTTTGTCAACGGCCGGTGAGGACTCGGCGGCGACGGCGAAAACGCGAGCGGAGCCTGCGGAACGATCACCGCCGGATGAGCCGCAAGACGCCCAGCAGAATGAGGGCCCCGAACACGGCGGTCGCAATGCTGCCGAAGTGCAGACTGCCGTCGGTCGTCGTGTCGAGCTGGAGGAACTCACCCACTTCCCCCCCGATGAACGCTCCGAGAATACCGATACCGATCGTGACAAAGAACCCGCCGGGGTCTTTGCCCGGCATGATGAACTTGGCGATGGCCCCCGCGATGAGCCCCAGCACCAGCCAGATGATAATATCAACCATGTCTCGCTCCTTTACCACGGGGCTCAGCGACCCGTGCGCTTGGGTAGATACAGGTCTGTGATCGTACCCTCGAACGCCTCGGCCGAAAACGCCACCGTCTCGGACAACGTAGGATGCGGATGGATCGTCAGTCCAATGTCGGCCGCATCACATCCCATTTCGATGGCCAGCGCGACTTCCGAAATCAGATCGCCCGCGCTGGGTCCGGTGATGGCACCGCCCACGACCTTGCCGTTTTCGTCGAACAGGAGCTTGGTGACGCCTTCGGGCCGATCGACGGCGAGGGCCCGGCCGCTCGCCGCCCAGGGGATGCTGGCCTTGTCGTACTTCGTTCCGCTGGCCTTGGCTTCGTTTTCGGTGAGGCCGACCCAAGCGACTTCGGGGTCGGTGTAGGCCACCGATGGAATCACCCGCGCGTCGAAGGCCCGCTTGTGACCGGCGGCCACTTCGGCGGCCACCTTTCCTTCGTGGGTCGCCTTGTGAGCCAGCATCGGCTGCCCCACGACATCGCCGATGGCAAAGATATGCGGAACGTTGGTGCGCATCTGCTGGTCGACGGCGATGAAGCCCCGGTCGTCGACTTTGACGCCCGCCGCTTCCGCTCCGACCAAATGCCCATTGGGCTTTCGCCCCACCGCGACCAACACGCGGTCGAAGCGTTCGGTGTGCACGCCCTTCGGAGTCTCGTAGGTCACGTGCATGCCGTCGTCGCGACCCTCGACGGCGGTGACTTTCGACCCGAGATGGATGTTCTCGTAGCGCCGGTCGACCCGCCTCTTGAGAGGCCGAACGATGTCGGCGTCGGCCCCGCCCAAGAGCGAGTCCATCAGCTCGACCACCGTGACCTTCGAACCCAATGCGTCGTACACCGTTGCCATCTCCATCCCGATGATACCGCCGCCGATCACCAGGAGGCGCTCCGGGATGTCGGCGAGCTCGAGGGCCCCGGTCGAGTCCATCACCCGGGGATCGTCAGGGGGAACGAACGGCAACCGGACGACCTCCGACCCAGCGGCGATGACCGCGTGGTCGAACGAAACGCGCGTCTGGCCGGAGGCGGTCTGCACCTGAAGCGCGTGGGGCCCCACGAACGTGCCGTAACCCTCGACCACCTGAACTTTTCGCTGCTTGGCCAATGTCGTGAGGCCGCCCGTCAGTCGTTTCACGACGCCATCTTTCCAAGCTCGAAGCCGATCGAGGTCGATACTCGGACGGGCGAAGCTCAGGCCATGGGCGTTCATGTCCTCGGCATCGGTGATGACTTTGGCCGCGTGAAGGAGCGCCTTCGACGGGATGCAGCCAACGTTCAGACACACGCCGCCGAGCGTGGGGTCCTTTTCGACGAGCACCGTGCGGAGCCCGAGGTCGGCGGCCCGAAACGCCGCCGTATACCCCCCCGGGCCCGAGCCGAGCACCAGAAGCTCCGCGTGAAGGTCGCTCTTGAGCGGAGCGTCTGCACTCACCTCTGGTTCTCGCGAAGGCACGCTCGACGCCGGGGCCTCGGGGGCCTCCGATACCCGAAGCGTGAGGATCACGGCGCCTTCGGAAACGGTGTCTCCAACGTTGACGACGATACTATCGACCACCCCCGCCGCCGGCGAGGGGATGTCCATCGTGGCCTTGTCGCTCTCTAGAGTGACCAGCGGATCTTCTTTCGCCACCGCGTCGTTCGGCTTAACGTGGACTTCGATGACCGGTACGTCATCGAAGTCGCCAATATCTGGTACTTTGACGTCGACGGTTTGACTCATTCGGTGGTCCTTTCTCGCTACAGCAGCATCCGCCGGGCGTCCGCCAGCAAGTCGGCGAGGAACCGAGTGAACTTTGCCGCGGCGGCGCCGTCGATCACCCGGTGGTCGTACGAGAGCGACAAGGGCAACATCAGCCGAGGAACGAACGACTCGCCGTTCCACTCGGGCTTCCACTTCGACCGGGTCACGCCGAGGATCGCCACTTCGGGTGCGAAAACGATCGGCGAGAAACCGGTGCCTCCGATGCCTCCCAAGCTCGAGATCGAAAAGCACCCGCCGCGGAGATCGTTCGGGGTCAGCTTACCTTCCCGCGCCCGCACCGAGGTCTCGCCGAGCTCTCTCGACAGCTCGACAATGCCTTTCTGGTCGACTTCCTTGACGACGGGCACCACGAGGCCGTTGGGAGTGTCCACTGCGACCCCGAGGTTGAAATACTGCTTGAGGATCAAGTGCTCTTGGTCGGGCGACAGCGACGCGTTGAACTGCGGATGGGCCTTCAGAGCCACCACGACCGCCTTCATGATGAAAGACAGGAGCGTGACCCGATACCCCTCCTGCTTGGCCTTCGTGTCCAGCTCCTTGCGAAACGCGTCGAGCTCGGTGATGTCGGACTCATCGTGATGGGTGACGTGCGGAACGTTGAGCCATGCCCGGTGCAGAACCGGTCCCGAGATCTTTTGAATCCTGGACAGCGGCACCGTCTCCGTAGGGCCGAACTTCGAGAAGTCGACCGCCGGAATTGGCGGAATACCCGCTCCATCGGCCCCGGTCGCCGCCACCGCGGGGGCGGACAACGCACCTTTCACAAAGGCGATGACGTCCTCGCGAAGGATCCTCCCCTTGCGGCCGGTGCCTTTGATCTTGCCGAGATCGGCGCCCAACTCCCTCGCGAACCCCCGAACCGACGGGCTCGCATGGGCCGTCGCGAAGCCTGTCTCATCGACTGGAAGAAGCGCGCTCGCCGGCGCCGGCCCGGGGTCGGCCCCCGGCGTCATCCCGGCCCCCGGAGCCGGCTGCGGTGAATCCGCGCTCCGCGCCGGGGGGGTGGGCCGTGGCGGCGTGGCTTCCTGCTCTTGGTGGCCCTCGGGCGACGGCGGCGCCGGCACCGCGGCTTCGCTGGCTTCGATCTGAACGATGGGCGTCCCTTCGGACACCCGGTCGCCGACCCGGACCAGAACGAAGGCCACCACCCCGGAGTGCGAAGACGGCACATCCATGCTCGCCTTGTCACTCTCGAGCGTGATCAACGGGTCTTCCGCGTTGACCTGTTCCCCGACCTTGACGAGGACATCGATGATTTCGACGTCCTCAAAGTCCCCGATGTCGGGCACCTTGACTTCGATGATGTTTGACATGTCGCGCTCCGATCAGGCCCGGCGAGGCGGTGGGGCCTCGGTGTCGATGCCGTAGCGGGCGATCGCGTCGGCGACCACCGACGACTCGACCATCGCTTCGTCGGCCAGGGCTTTCAGGGCGGCCACCGCCACGTGAAAGCGGTCGACCTCGAAGTGGCGCCGCAGTTGCTTTCGGGTCGACGAACGACCGAAACCGTCCGTCCCCAAGGTCACGTAGGTCTGAGGCACGAAAGCCCGGATCTGTTCGGCGTAGTTCTTGACGTAGTCGGTCGCCGCGACGACCGGCCCCGGCCGACTGCGCAGGCACTCGGTCACGTAGGGAGTCGGAGCCGGTTCGGTCGGGTGCAGCCGGCTCCAGCGAACGGCTTCCTGCCCTTGCCGAGCCAGCTCGTTGAAGCTGGGGGCGCTCCAGATGGTCGCCGAAACGCCGAAGTCGCTTTCGAGCAATTCACCGGCCGCGATGACCTCCCGAAGGATGGTGCCACTGCCCAGCAGCTGAACGGCTTTGTCGCCTTCGCGGTCCCGGAACCGATAGAGCCCCTTGAGGATGCCCTCTTCGGCGCCGGCGGGCATCGCGGGATGCTCGTAGTTCTCGTTCATCGCGGTGATGTAGAAGAACACGGACTCGTTGTCTCGGTACATCCGCTGCAGGCCGCTGTGCACGATCACCGCCATCTCGTAGGCGAAGGTCGGGTCGTAGGAGACGCAGTTGGGGACGGTTCCGGCCAGGATATGGCTGTGGCCGTCCTGGTGCTGAAGCCCCTCGCCATTGAGCGTCGTCCGTCCCGCGGTGCCTCCGATCAGAAATCCCCGCGCATGGCTGTCACCGGCCGCCCAACAAAGGTCGCCCACCCGCTGAAAACCGAACATCGAATAGAAGATGTAAAATGGAATCATCGGCAGTCCGTGGGTGGAGTATGAAGTGCTGGCGGCGATCCACGACGACATCGCGCCGGCTTCATTGATGCCTTCTTGCAGCACCTGGCCTTTGCGTTCTTCCCGATAGTACATGAGGTGGTCGGCGTCTTCGGGCCGGTACTTCTGACCGACCGGAGAATAGATCCCGAGCTGCCGGAACATGCCTTCCATGCCGAACGTGCGGCTTTCGTCGGGGACGATGGGCACGACGTGCGGTCCAACCTTCTTGTCGCGGCACAACGTGTTCAGAATGCGTACCACCGCCATCGTGGTCGAGAACGTCCGGTCGCCGCTTTGTTTGAGCAGCGCGTCGAATGCCTTCAGGTCGGGGATCTCGAGGGCAGGACTCTCGATTCGGCGAGCGGGTAGCGGGCCCCCTAGAGCCTCGCGCTGCTTCATCATGTACGCCCTCTCGGCGCTGTCTTCGCCGAACTTTACGAACGGCGCGTCGCCGATCTCCTCGTCGGACACCGGTACTTTGAAACGATCACGAAACGCCTTGAGCGCGTTGATACCCATCTTCTTCTGCTGGTGAGTGATGTTCTGACCTTCCCCGGCCTCGCCCATGCCGAAGCCCTTTACGGTCTTGGCGAGGATCACCGTAGGCTGACCCTGATGATTTACGGCCGCGTGGAAGGCGGCATACACCTTGTGAGGGTCGTGCCCGCCCCGAGTTAGCCGCCAAATGTCTTCGTCGGACATCGTGCTGACCAGCTCCTTGGTCTCGGGGTACTTGCCGAAGAAATGCTCGCGCGTATAGGCGCCGCCTTTGGCTTTGTACGCCTGGTATTCACCATCGACGGTCTCTTCCATGACCTTTCGCAAGAGCCCGCTATGGTCGCGCATCAACAGCGGGTCCCAGTTGGACCCCCAGATGACCTTGATGACGTTCCACCCGGCTCCTCGGAACGTGCCCTCGAGCTCCTGAATGATCTTCCCGTTGCCTCGCACCGGACCGTCCAGACGCTGCAGATTGCAGTTCACTACGAAGATCAGGTTGTCGAGGTGCTCGCGGGCGGCGAGGCCGATCGCGCCGAGCGACTCGGGTTCGTCCGTCTCTCCGTCCCCGAGAAACGCCCATACCTTGCGGTCCTTCATGTCGATGAGACCGCGGTTGTGAAGATACTTCATGAACCGGGCCTGATAGATGGCCATGATCGGCCCAAGCCCCATCGAGACCGTCGGGAACTGCCAAAAGCTGGGCATGAGCCACGGGTGCGGATACGAAGACAGACCGTCCTCCCCGACTTCGCGCCGGAATTTGATCAGCTGAGCTTCGGTGAGCCGGCCCTCCATGAATGCTCGCGCGTAGATACCGGGGGCCGAGTGGCCCTGAAAGAAGACGAGGTCGCCACCGGACTCGGATGTCGGTGACCGCCAGAAGTGGTTGAAACCGATGTCATAGAGAACCGCGGACGAAGCGTAGCTCGCGATGTGACCTCCGAGCTCGGACGACTCCTTGTTGGCCTTCACCACCATGGCCATGGCGTTCCAGCGATTCAAAGTACGGATCCGCCACTCTAGCTCGGGGTCGCCCGGCAAGGGCGCCTGCTTGTCAGGAGGGATGGTGTTCAAATACGCGGTCGTCGCGGTGTACGGGAGGAACGCGCCCGATTCGCGAGCCCGCGAAACCAGCTGTTCAAGCAGAAAATGGGCGCGGTCGGGCCCATCTCGATCCAACACCGACTGAATGGACTCGAGCCATTCACGGGTCTCGACCGGATCGATGTCCCTCGTCATCAACTCAGCGCCGTCCTTTGGATTCATATCCCACCTTTCCTCGATAGTAAGGCGCGGGCAACCGCGCCGGGCGTTCGTCACAACGCGTCGCGCTCAGGCGAAGCGTCGCGTTCTCTGGTCGTCGCGATACGCGTTCGTTGTTGCGCGGCGCGTCTCACACGTCAGACCACAATGCGACACGGGTACTTACCCTCCGATTAGAGAAGGGCTTCGATCTTGGCGGTGAGCGCCTCCGGCTTGGTGGTAGGGCCGAACCGTTCAACGACCCGGCCGCTTCGATCCACCAGGAACTTGGTGAAGTTCCACTTGATGCCTTGAGTGCCGAAGGTGCCGCGGGCCTCATTCTTGAGCTGTCGGAACAAGGGATGAGCGCCGGCCCCGTTCACGTCGATCTTCGCAAAAACCGGAAACGTCACGCCGTAGTTGACCTGGCAAAACTGCTGGATCTCGTCGTTGCTGCCGGGGTCTTGACGGTTGAATTGATTGCACGGAAAGCCGAGCACCCGCAGTCCTTTGTCCTGCAGCGACTCGTGCAGTTTCTGAAGGCCCGCGAACTGAGGCGTGAAGCCGCACTTGCTCGCGGTGTTAACGATCAACAGGACCTTGCCCTCGTATTCCTTAAGGGTGACGTCTTCGCCGGTCTTGGTGGTGACTCGATGGTCGTAGATGGAGGTCATCACTGAGCTGGTAGAGCGAGTCCCACGACGGCGCAAGCCGGGTCGAACGCGCCGGACCCGGCCTGCCCTCCGGGGGGTCGAGCACGACAAAAACGGCCGACCACCGGTCACGGCGGGAGGATCGAGTCTTCGTTGGGGTCACCTTCCTGCAGTGTTCGGCCGTATTCCACCAGAGCGTCCTTGAGCTTGAGCGCAGCTTGGGTCCGGTGAAGATCGGCGCGGTACAGGAGGTAAATGGTATCGGGAAAACCGGGCAGCTGGGGGTGAAGCCGACGCAGCGCCGTCGGATCCCCATATGCCGCGACCCGGCGCGGCAACAGCGCGACCCCGAGCCCGGCCACGGCCAGACTCTTGACCAATTGAAGGTCGCCGCAGTCCAGAAACCGGTCGGGCATCACGTTGTCGGCCTTGAAACGAGCGATGAGATCCCGAATCTGGCCGATCCGGGTCGCCGCGATCAGCGGTCCCTGCCGCACCCGCATCAGGGCTTGCATACGGTTCGTCACGACCGGTTCCTTCGCCGCGACGAACAGCTCGATGCCGTCGCGGTACAGCTGAACCATCACGAGGTCGTCGTGGGGATCCGGATTCACCGATAGCCCGAAATCCACCTGTCGCTCGAGCACCGCCGCCCGGACGGCCGACGAAGTCCCGTTCCAGAGCCGGATCTGGATCTTGGGGGCCGCCCGGAGGAACCCCTGCATGAACGCAGGCAAAAAGTAGGCACCGAGCGCCTCGTGGCATCCGATGACGAACTCCCCAACATCTTCAGTCTCGAGGCCCGAAACGCCGCGCCGAGCGCGCTCGAGGATCTCGAAGATCTCCTGGGCACCGTCCCTCAGCACCCGTCCGGAAGCGGTCAGCGATACGCCCCGACTGTCTCGATGAAAGAGGGTGGCCCCGAGGTCTTCTTCGAGGTTCTTGATCGCAACGCTGAGCGTCGGTTGCCGAGCCTGAACGGCGCGGGCCGCCGCCGAAATGCTTCCGTGCTCGGCAACGGCCAGGAAGTACCGCAGCTGGTTGAAGTCCATCTCTCAACCGGACGGTAACAGAGGCTTCATCGTGACGCCAACGATGCTCCCGATAGATCGCAATCCAGCCTTCGGACCTGATAGCTGTGCGCTCCCAGGCGAAGCGGCCCCCAGTCTTCAGCCCCCAGCCGATCTTGAACGACGGTGGGCTCCAGATAGAGGCAACGGTCACTCGCCGAGCGCTTGCGCACGGCGATGCCCAGCGGGGTCTCGCGTCGGACGACCACGTGGAGGCGGTCGTCTCGAACGTATCGCCATTGAGACGACTGAGGGACCACCGCCGTGACGTCGTAGCCTTTGTATCCCAGCCTTCGGGCCAGGTTCGGTCCCGACCGGCCGATGACCGCTTCCAACTCGGGGAAGGTGCTCGCGTTCGGTAGGGTCGTTAACGGGGCTTGCGCAGTCATCACGAACGTTCGAATCCGAGCCTGTTCGCTCGCACACGCGCCCAAAAAGCAGCATAGAGTCGTCAGCATCATCCCTTGCTTCATGACCATCTCCTGTGGGCTAGTTCGACGGACGGGCTTTCGGCTGAAGGACGGATCGTGCGCTGAGATGGCCCGAGGTCAATCGCGCCTCGAATTGGCGAGCGAGCGCTGGATCACGCTTCGAATCGAAACCCGAGCTGCTCAAACGGCAGCGCTGGTGACGAAACCTCCTCAAGGCACTCCGGATCATCGTGGGCCACATCGTTCACCCGCGGCGATATCGAAACCGCCACCATCGCCTCGGCGTCGAAGGGCTCGAGGAACGCCCCGAGCTGCTCCGGCGTGCGTCGCTCGGGGTCGAGCCACGGTCCGTAGTCATCCGGCCGCAGGATGACCGGCATTCGGTCGTGTAGCGGTCTCACCACTGCGTTCGCCTCCGTCGTAATGATCGAACAGGACGAGACCACGTCGCCCTTCGAGCTCCGCCACGTTTGCCAGATTCCCGCGATTGCGAAGACGGCGCCATCGCTCATTCGGAGGTGGAAAGGATGCTTGGCTTTGCCAATGCGAACCCACTCGATGAACCCGTCGGCGGGAATCAGGCAGCGTTGCTCACGCACCGGCTTGGCGAAGGCCCCGCGTGAGAACACGGTTTCGGCCCTCGCGTTGATCATCTTGGCCCCCACCTGAAGGGAGCGCGCCCCGGGCGGCACCAAACCCCAGCGGAACCACCCCGCGACCCGACCTTCCGGCCCCCGACGGACCGCGAAGACATCCTGGGTGGGCGCAATGTTGTAGCGGAGCGCGTCCGGATCACCACGGTGCCGAGAAGGATTGTTCGACGGCTCGATCAGCACGGGCCCCCCCACCCATAGGGCGCCCACTTCCTTGGGTGTTTTCCGAAGAGTGTACCGCCCACACATCGTTGCGACAAAATGTCACTCGCGCTGGGTACAGATGCCAAGCTGTCAAAGCGCATGCGCCTAGAAACCCACGCGCGACATAGCGTTGCCAGCTGGCATGACGGCTGCTACAGCCAGCACCGCAGTCGTGCTGGATACCTACTTCAAGTCATACTTCTGGTCTTTCAAGCTCGGGATGCTCGCGGTCGCCGCGTTCATCACCGCCCAGACGGCCAACGCCTTCGTCCGCCGGAGCCTCGCGATTCCCGCGTCGGACATCGCTGCTCCGCGACCATCTCGCGCCGCCAGCGGGAGCCCATCCGAGCAGGACCTCTCTTCGGCGTGGTCCGCGCTCCTCGAGCGGAACGTCTTCAAGTCGAAGCGCGAAGATCTGACCCCGGTCGAGGTCGAGCCGGAGGTCGTCGAAGTGGTCGAAGCGCCCAAGAACCCGGAAGACTACACCGAGGAGAACTGCGTGGCGTCCAGTCTTCCGCTGGCTCTCGTGAGCACGTCCGTCAACTCGACCGACCCAGAGCAATCGTCGGCATCGTTTCAAGACTCCAGCCAGAAAGACTTGGTCATTCATCGGGTGGGCGACCGGATCCTCGACAAGGCCGACTTGGTCTGGATCGAGCGTCGGAACGCCTTCATCATGCACAACAACCGGTGCGAACGGTTCTCGCTCAACCCGAAAGACCAGCAGCCCTCGATCCCCCGAGGCCGACCGCAGGCGAAACAGGAAGAAGAGCCCGACCTGGGCGACGGCATCGCGAAGGTCAATGAGAACGAATACACGATCCCTCGAGCCGAGATCGATAGCGTTCTGTCGAACCTAAACAAGATCGCGACCCAGGCACGGATCGTGCCTTCCTTCCGGAACGGCAAAGCCAACGGCTTCAAGCTGTTCTCGATCCGGCCGGGTAGCCTCTACGCCAAGATCGGCATCAAGAACGGCGATATCATTCAGAAAATCAACGGTTACGAGATCAACAGCCCCGACCGCGCCCTCGCCGTCTACTCGAAGCTGAAAGATGCGAACAACATCTCGGTGGACCTTCTGCGTCGAGGTAAGAAAAAGTCGCTGAGCTACAACATCCGGTAGAGCAATGACGACATCGACTCCATCTCCGTCCCTCCCGCTGCCCGCGGCCGCCCTCGTCGCGTTGGCCGTTCTGCCCCCGATCCAGGCGGGGGCGGAAGAGCAAGGCGCTGACAAGCGGCTTACGGCGAAGACCGCGCCCTTTGTCGATCGCCGCGCCCTGACCATACCCGGCCGGTTGCCGGCCGCTCGCGAGCGCGCGAAGGTCGAGAAGACCGCCCCGAGGAAAGCGGCCCGGCCGGATCGAGGGCGGGCACGACCGGATAGCCGGAGTCCCGCGGCGGAGGTCGCTCCGCCCCCGTCCAGCGACTCGGCGTCGCAAGCGTTTCAGAACCTTCGCCGCACCGGGCGTTGTACGCCCGTCCGGGGCACGCGGACCTTCGATTTCAAGGGCGACATCAAGGAACTGGTGGAAGAAGTCAGCAAGCTGACCTGCAAAAACTTCATCCTGACCAACAAGATCCGCAGTCAAAAGTTCGAAATCATCTCGCCGGTGCCGATCAACCGCGACGAATACTGGCGGGTCTTTCTGTCCGCGCTCGAGGCCAACGACTTCAGCCTGATTCAGGTCGGCAAGTATTATAAGATCATTCAGGCCACCGACGGCACCCGTTCGCCGGTACCCATTCACAAACGCAGTCTGCCCCGGGGCGCCGTCGAAGACCGAATGGTCACCGTCGTCTGGCGAATCCAGCACGCGGCCGACATCAACGCGGTGGTCAACTATCTCAACATTTTCAAGAGCGGCAAAGGCCAGATCCACCCGTTTGCGTCCACCAATACCATCATCGCGACCGACTTCGGCACATCCATCCAGCGGCTCGAGGGCATTCTACGGGAGATCGACCAGCCGGGTGTCGTCGAAGACGTCCACGTGATCCCGGTGGAGTTCGCGTCGGCGAGCGAGGTCGCCGAACGACTCAGCCAAGTATTCGAACCGGCCGCGCCGGCGGCCGGCAAGGCGCCCGCGAAGAAAGTGCGCGCCGCCCGACGACGAAGGGGGCGCCGGAATACCGCGCCCCCGGCGGGAGAGACCGACGATGAAGTGCGGGTCTCGAAAATCCTGGCCGACGACCGCACCAACAAGCTGATCATCATTTGCTCCCCCGAAGCGCTCGTGCAGATTCAGCTCTTGCTTCGCGAGCTCGACATCCCGGAGAGCGGTGACGGGCAGCGGATCCACGTGCTCGGCCTGAAGCACGCCGACGCCGAAGAATTGGCCCAGACTCTGAGTTCGTTGGCGCAAGGGCAGAGCGGCGCGGCCGCGCGAACCCGTCGGCCAGCTGGCCGAGGAGCGGCAGCCGCGAACACCCCGCGGCCCTCGGCCGCTCTGTTCGAAGGCGAGATCAAAATCACCGCCGACAAGGCGACCAACAGTCTGGTCATCACGGCCTCCAAGAGCGACCTCGCCTCGGTGAAGAGAGTCATCGAGAAGCTCGACGTGCCCCGCTTCCAGGTGTTCGTCGAAGCTGTGATTCTCGAAGTTTCGATCAGCCGCGACCGCACTCTTGGGGTGGGCTGGCACGGAGGCATCGCGCCTCGAATCGACGGCGAGCGAACGCCCATCATCTTGTCGAACACCCCGAACAACGACCTGTCGTCGATCGCGGCCGCCACTAACCCCCTCAACCTGGCCAGCCTGCTCGGCCTGGCGGGAGCGATTCGCGGTCCGACCCTCGCGGGAACCGACGAGATCATTCAGGGCGGTATTCCCGCCATCGGGGTGATCCTGCAGGCGCTCCAGAGCACCAATGACGTCAACGTGGTATCGACCCCACACCTGCTGACGGTCGACAACGAAGAGGCGGAGATTCAGGTCAACGAGAAGCGGCCCTTCCCCTCGGGCTTGAGCCTCGGCGGCAACCTCGCCGGCCTCGGGGGCATCAACAACCAGGCCACCCAGGCGCTCGGCAACCTCGGCGGTCTCGGCCTCGGGCAGGTCTCTTTCAACCGCGAAGACGTCGGCCTGACGCTCAAGTTGAAGCCGCAGATCAACGACGAGGACTATGTTCGCCTCGAGATCGACCAAGAGCTGTCCGACGTGGCCGGTATCGACCAGGTGACCAACCAGGTCATCACCTCCAAGCGTTCGGCCAAGACCACCGTCGTCGTCCGCAGCCAAGACAGCGTCGTGATCGGCGGCCTGGTGCGAGACCGCGAGACCGTCGACGAGGCCAAGACGCCGCTGCTCGGCGACCTCCCGCTCATCGGCTGGCTGTTCAAGCGTCAGCAGCGGGTCGTCGAGAAGACCAACCTCCTGTTGGTCCTGACTCCGTACATCATCCGGGGCCCGGAAGACTTCCGGCGGATCTTCGAGCGCAAGATGGCCGAGCGCAAAGAGTTCGTAGACCGTTTCTACGGGACGACGTCGGATTACCGGGCAGCCATCGATTGGGACCGCAAAGTGGGGCCTTTGGGCTCGTACCACTACCGAATGTCCAGCGAGCTTCAGAAGCTCGAGAACGACGGTCCCGGAACCGAATCCGAAGTGCTGATCAAGCCCGATGGCACGACGGGAGACGACGGCGACCCCGACGACGGCAGTTCCGCCCTCGACCCGAGCACGCCGCCGATCGGGGAAGCGTCCGCTGACGAAACGCCATCAGTGGATGATGCGCCTTCCGGCGGGCGTTGAGGAGCCACGAGAATATGGTTGAAAGCGTCCAGCCCGAAGTATCGGGGTCGGTCACCGAGACTCCCCGCGAGGTGGTGCCGCCCCCCACACCGACCCAATTCGCGCATTTGGCTGGGCGCCCATTCGGCGAGATCGCCATCGCGATGGGCATGGTGGAGAGCGAAGACGTCAACGCGGCGCTCGAAGCGCAGCAGGTCGAGAGCGACGAGGAACGGGTGGGCGACCTCCTCGTTCAAACCGGACGCCTCAACAACGAGCAGGTCGCCCGCATCCTGTCGGTACAGATGGAGATGCCGTTCCTCGAGAAGATCGAGGTCGACCAGATTCCCGACGACCTGATTCAGCGGGTGCCGATCTCGTTCGCCCGCCAGCACGGTGTGTTGCCGGTGGCCCGGCTCGGCGACTCGGTGATGACCGCCGTTCAAGACCCCGTCGACACCGAGGGGCTCGACGACGTGGCGATGCTCCTCGAGTCTCGAGTCATCCCGGTCATCGCCTTGCCTGACACGATCGCCGACGCCATCAATCGCGCCTACGACCGGGCGACTGGTCTCGCCCACGAGGCGGTCGCTCAGCTTCAAAATGAAGACGACGACCTCGAAGCCGACATCGACGCCAGCGACCTGCTGGACGAGCAGAGCGGCGACGATGCGCCGATCATTCGGTTCGTGAACGCGCTCTTGCGCGACGCGGTCAAGAGCCGGGCGTCCGACATCCACATCGAGTCTTTCGAACGTCTGGTCGTCGTGCGCAACCGCATCGACGGCATCCTCTACAAGAAGGTCGAGGCTCCGAAGCACGCCCAATCGCCGATCATGGCCCGCGTCAAGATCATGGCCGGGCTGAACATCGCCGAGAAGCGACTGCCCCAAGACGGCCGCATCCGGCGTCGCATCGCCGGCAAAGACATCGACGTTCGCGTCAGCACCATCCCCACCGCTCACGGCGAACGCGTGGTCATGCGTATCCTCGACCGCTCGAACATCCTGTTGTCGCTCGAAGAGCTCGGTTTCGCGCCGAACGTCTACAAGAGCTTCGTGCACTTGGTCACCCGTCCGCACGGCATCATCCTAGTGTCGGGGCCGACGGGTTCCGGCAAGACGACCACCCTGTACGCGGCCCTGTCCCGCATCAACTCCCCCGATATCAACATCCTGACCGTCGAAGACCCGGTCGAATACCAGCTCGCGGGCGTCGGACAGATGCAGGTCAACAAGAAGATCGACCTCACCTTTGCGTCGGGATTGCGAGCCTTCCTGCGGCAGGACCCGGACGTGATCATGGTCGGCGAGATCCGAGACCGCGAGACCGCGGAGATCGCCATCCAGGCGTCGCTGACCGGTCACCTCGTCCTGTCCACGGTTCACACCAATGACGCGCCCGGTGCCGTCACCCGCTTGGTCGACATGGGCGTCGAGCCGTTCTTGGTGTCCTCCACGCTGATCGGCGTGCTGGCGCAGCGTCTGGTGCGAAACCTATGCTCAGCCTGCAAGACGCCCTACACGCCGACCGAAGATGAACTCCGCGAAGTGCGGATGCAGCCGCAACCCGACCTGACCTTCTACAAAGAGAACGGGTGTTCGGAGTGTCTCGAGACCGGCTACCGGGGGCGTAGCGGTATCTACGAACTCCTGTCGGTCGACGACGAGATTCGGCCTTTGGTGTTACGCAACGCGGATGCCGGCACCATCAAGCGTAAGGCCGTCGAGAACGGGATGATCACGCTCTTGGGCGACGGCGTCCGCAAAGTGATGGCGGGCAAGACCACGACCGAAGAGGTATTGCGCGTCGCGAAGGATGAGGAAGTCGTGGTGGAATGAGCGCCCCTTGGCGTTCTGTTCTGAGCAGGGCGCTCGACCGCGGCGGCGGCGTCCACCAACCCGAGGTGAGAATCGATGCCGGTCTACGTATACAAAGGGCTGAACGAGCGCGGCAAGGAGGTCAAAGGGTTCCTCGACGCCGATTCTCCGCGCGCTCTGCGGGGCCTGCTCAAGAAGCAGGGCGTCCGGGTCGTCGAGCACCGAGAGGAAGACGAAACCAAGAAGAAGGGCGACGGCTTCCTCTCGACGAGTTCGACCGAGGTCGACTTCAGCCGCTATTTCGACCGCATCACCGTGTCGGATATTGCGCTGGTCACCCGACAGCTGGCCACCCTGCTGCGAGCTGGTATCCCGCTCATCGAGACGCTCGGAGCCATCGTCGACCAGGTCGACAGTCCCAAGCTGAAGCGCATCTTCAGCCAAGTCAAAACCCAGGTGAACGAGGGCTCGTCGCTCGCCGACGCGATGGGTCAGCACCGCGACGTCTTCAATGACCTGTACGTCAGCATGGTTCGGGCCGGCGAAGCTTCCGGCGCCCTCGATCAGGTTCTGGCGCGCCTGGCCGACTTCACGGAAGCGCAAGCCGCCCTGCGCTCGAAGATACAGAACGCAATGTTCTACCCGGTCATCATGCTCGGCATCGGGTCGCTCATCATGATGATTCTCTTCGTGGTGGTCATTCCGCGCATCACGAAGATCTTTACGCAGGTCAAAGCGGAGCTGCCCCCGCAAACCCGGCTGTTGATCTTCACTGCCGACATGATCAAGGGCTATTGGTTCGTCATCTTCCCGGCCATCGCGCTCGCGATCTTCCTGTTCTTGAGATGGCGCAAGTCGCCCTCCGGCCGCCCCTACTGGGACCGCTTCACGCTCCGGGCACCGATCTTCGGCCCGGTCGTTCGACTGGTCGCCATCGCCCGCTTCGCCCGCACCTTGGCGACCCTCCTGCGCTCGGGGGTGCCGGTGCTCGGCGCGCTCGACATCACCAAAGACGTCTTGAACAACCAGCGGCTCTCAGAGGTGGTGTCCGAAGCCCGAGAAGCGATCCGCGAGGGCGACTCGATCGCCGCTCCACTCAAGAAGAGCAAAGAGTTCCCGCCGATCGTGGTGCACATGATCGCGACCGGCGAAAAGTCGGGCCAGCTCGAGGAAATGCTCGAACACGTGGCCGACAACTATGACTTCCAGGTTGGGCAGCGCGTCGAGCAGCTGACGACGTTGATCGAGCCCATCATGATCATCGGCATGGGAGTGGGGGTCGCGTTTATCGTGTTCTCGATCTTGCTGCCGATTTTGCAGCTGTCACAGCACGTTCGCTGATGAGGGTCTTGGTTATGAACGAACTACACATTTGCGATGAGGTCACCTTCGAGACGACAAACGTCGAAACTCTTTCCGTCGGCGAGGTCGCACCGACGCCCACGGCCGTCGATGCGCCGCCGCCCGACCCGCGGTCACCGCCTCGACGCCGACGCCGACGGGGCCAGGCCGGCCTCACCCTGATCGAAATTCTAGTCGTGGTCACCATCCTGGGGCTGATCGCCGGCATCGTCGGAGTCACGGTGGTTCGGCAGCTCGATGAGACCAAGAAGAATACGGCCGGCATTCAGATCAAAGAGCTCTCGAACGCCATCGACCTCTTTCGCGTCAAGGTTGGCCGATACCCCAATACGACCGAAGGGCTGAACGCGCTCACCAATCCGCCGGGCGGGCGGCCCGCCATCATGGACAGCATTCCCAAAGACCCGTGGGAAAGCGAATACATCTACGTCTCGCCGGGCACCCACCTTCCGGGCAAGTTCGACCTCTACTCGAAAGGACCTAACGGGGTCGCCGACGACGAGGACGACATCACCAACTGGCAGAAGCAATGATCGCTCGCCGACGGACCGCGCAAGGCGGATTGACTCTCATCGAAGTCACGATTGGGTTGGCCATCGTGGCCTTGGTCATGGGCGTCGCTATCGTAAGCGTTAACTCGCTCACCGGCGCGCATTTGCGGTCTTCGGCGGTCGAGATCACCGGAGCGATCAAGTACAGCTACGATCGCGCCATCATGGAGAAGCGCATTCAGCGCATCGGCTTCGACCTCGATAAACAGGTTTGGTGGCTCGAGTACACCGACGACCCCTACGCCCTCACCGGCCAACTCGCGCGCGGCGACAAGGGAACCCCGCTCGATGAGGAAGATGACGACGAAGAGCCCTCGATCTTCGATGAAGACGACGACGTCGAGGTGAGAACGGCCCTCGAGGGCGGTCGCGCCGCCTCGTTCGTACCCGACTCCGAAAGCGGCGCTCCCCGAGCGATACCGTCCGACATCCAGATCGAGTCGGTCTGGACGGGCCACCAAGAGAAGCCGTTCACCTCAGGCGTCGCTTACCTTCATTTCTTTCGCGGAGGGTGGACGGAGCCCGCCCAAATCGTCCTGACCGACGGGGCCGGCGACTACATCACACTGAAGGTGTCTCCTCTCACCGGACGGGTCCGCATGTACCGAAAGAGGCTCGAGGACGGTCGAGGGGAGACCTACGATGCGAGCGAGGAAGGGGGTCGGTTGTGAAACGACGCGGATTTTCGCTGCTCGAGGTGATGGTCGCGCTAGCCATCTTGGCACTCGCGTTGGTGGCCGTCTCCGGCATCAATGCCAACAGTTTCGAATCCTCGAATTACGCTCGATCGATGACCATCGCGACGATGCTCGCCCGCTCGAAGATGCTCGACATCGAGCTCGAGATTCAAAAGGATGGATTCTCGGAATCCGAACAGGACTTCAAAGGCAACTTCTCGGAGGAAGGGTACGAGTCGATGCGCTGGCGAGCCACGGTGCGCCCCATCGAGGTCGACGTCAGCCAGCTCCTGGGGCCGCTTCTCGGCGGAGATACGGAGATCGCCGGCGACCAGCTTCCGGGGCAACTCTCGTCGATGATCGCCGGGCTCAACGGCTCCTCGATCGAAGAGGTTGCGGACGCCCCTCAGGAGCTCGGCCAAGTGCAAGAACTCCTCAACAACGGCGGGATGGAGCTCGTGTTCAAGCAGGTCGGCGAGACGCTCTCGAGGTCGATCCGCGAGATCACCCTCGAAATCGAGTGGGGCCGCGAGAATATCGACCTCGAATCGATCAAGTTCGTGCAATACGTGACGACGACCGGCCGGCTCAGCGTGGCGCCGTCGCAGCTCACGCCTGCGTCGCTTACGCCTGGGGGCCGAGGCTCTCAGAACGCCGTGCCACCGACGCTTCCCGGAGGCGCGCCCAATCCCGCCCAAATACCCGGCCGGCTGGTCCCCCTGCCTGGCCAAGGACCACGACAATGAACGTATCGAGCCGTCGGCAACGTGGCTTGACGCTGATCGAGGTCGCGATGGCGGTGGCCATCATGGCCATCATTGCGGTCCTGACGTGGGGATCCATCTCCCGTTCATTCGATGCGTACGAGACGGTGACTGACGTCGATCGGCGGTATCACAACGTACGGGTTGCGATGAATCGAATGTCCACCGAGCTGTCGATGGCCTTTGTGACCGCCGATCAGCGCCACCGCAACGCTCGCACCGGGCGGAAGTGGGTCACCCACTTCAAGTCGGACCCGAAAGGCGACTTTCACGAGATCCACTTCGTATCGTTCTCGCACCAGATTCTGCGCAGCGACGCGAAGGAGTCCGACCAGAACGAGATTAGTTATTTCGGCGCCCGAGACCCGGACAACGCAGATGTGATGAACCTGATGCGTCGAGAATCATCGATCATCGATACCGAGTGGGAAGAAGGTGGCCGCGCTTACCCGTTGGCCGAGAATATCACGAGCTTCAAGCTCCGGCTCTGGAACGACCGCCGTCAAGAATGGTCCGACGAGTGGGACACCGAAAATAGCGAGTTCCGGGGACGACTGCCGTCGATCGTGGAGATCACGATGACCACGAACGACGAAGACGGCAAAGAGCTGAAGTTCGTAACCAAGACCCGAATCAACCTCAATCGTCAGTTGGATCCGATCTGATGCGGTGGCTCGACTACATTTATCAACCCATGTCGGCTCGGACGCGGCGCCCTGCTCGCAGTCCGGTCCGCGTGTCCTCCAAGCTTCAGTCACGCAAGAACCCCGCCGTGAACCGACGCGGGGTGGCCCTCGTCATGGTCATGGTGATCACCACCGTCTTGGCCGCCCTAGCCGCAGACCTCGAGAACGAGGCGCAGGTCAATCTGCGGGCGGCGGCCAATTCCCGAGACAACTTGCAGGCGCACTTTCATGCCCGAAGTGCGCTCGAACTCGAGCTTTTCCTGCTGCGCTTTCAGAACACGGTGAGCTCGAACCCCGTCGTGGCCAACCTGCTGCCAGTGCCGCTGTTCGAGATGTCAGGCTTTTTGGTTTCGTCGGACACGATCAAGGGTATCGTCGACCGCGACCGGACCCCGAGCGATGCCGCCATCATCGATGACGACGAGACCGACGAAGATCGGCCCTTTGGGGACTTCGCGGGCTCGTTCTGGATCGAAAGCATCTCCAACGAGCAGACCAAGATCAACCTGAACGGCAACTATGGAGTGGGAGCGCAAAATGTGATGCCGCGGCTCATGGCGGCGATTTTCTCGCACCCTAAGTACGATGCACTGTTCGAGCGGATGGGCGACTCGCGGGACCCGCGCCGCAATCGAATCGAGATCATTGCCAATATCATCGACTGGACGGACGCCAACGAGACCATCGACCCGGTCACCGCGCTGACGGGTGACTCGGTCGGCAGCACGGCGGAAGACGCGCGCTACAACAACCTGCCCTACAACGCGTACTACAAACCCAAGGACGGCATGTACAACTCATTGGCCGAGCTTCGAATGGTTCCGATGGTCAACGATGCCTTCATGCAGCTGTTCGCCGAGAAGTTTACGGTCTGGGGCGATCGAAACACGATCTCCCTCAAGAATCCGTCGCCGCAACAGCTCCGTGACCTCGTCTTTCCGACGTTCGTCAACCCGGCCACCACGCCCGGGTACGCCGGATACTTCGAAAAGTTCATGGAGGCCTATACGACCCTCACCGCCCTCTCGGGCGGCATGAACAAGTTCAACAAGGAGACCTTGCGCTCTTTGCTCGATCAGGCCGAGGTCCCGTATGACCGAACGACCTTCGACGAGGTCGTGAAAGGGTTCGACTTCGAGAGTGAGCCCAACATCTACCGGATCACCGCCGTCGGGCGGGTCAACGACGCGTCCACGCGCCTGACCGTCGTCTGGCGCCCCGTGGGCAACGGCCCCGGTGAATTCAAATACTGGCGGGAGGAGTAACCCACCATGCCCCAGAAGATCCTTGGTCTCGACGTCGGCGCGTGGTCGATAAAAGCGGTGGTCATCGAGTCAGCCTTTCGGGGCTTTCGAGTGACCGCCGCCCGCGAAGCCCCGGTGCCCGCGGGCGAAGCGGACGCGCTTCAGGCCCGCCAGATGGCCGCGTTACGCGTCTTGGTCGAGGACCCAGAGCTCAAGGCCGACACGTACGTGGTGGGCCTCCCGATCGAACATGCGTCGGTCCGCTTCATCGCTCTGCCCTTCGCCGACACTCGCAAGATCGATCAGACGATGGCCGGGGAGCTCGCCGACGTATTGCCGTTTGACGTGTTCGACGCCTGCTACGACCACCAGTTAGTCAAGAAGACCGACCAGGGCGGCTCGCTCAACGTTGCCGCGGCGGCCAAGACCACGCATGTCAAAGCCCTCTTGAACATGTGTTGGGAGGCCGAAGTCGACCCCAAGTTCGTCCCGATCGACGTTCTGTCGCTCTTCAATCTGCACTCCCATTATCTCGCCGACGACACCTCGAAGCCCGACATCCCGTCGGTACCTCCGCCCGAGTCGGTGGGGACCAGCATCGTCGTCGACGATCGGCCCGACGGCCGGATGCTGCTCGATGTCGGGCACGAACGGTCCCTGGTGTGCGTATGTACCCGGGAGGGCCCCTCCCACGTCCGAGTGATTCGTCACGGGGGCTGCGAGGTGACCGAAGCGGTCGCAAAGGCCTACGGGCTGGAGCGAGAGGCCGCCGAAGCCAAAAAACACGAAGAAGGTCTGGTAGCGTCATCCCGATATCCGGCGCCGACCGACGAGGCGGCACGTATGAGCGAGGTCGTCGCCAAAGGATTCGCGCCGCTGGTGCGTGATCTTCGGCGAACCATCCAGGCGATCAGGCGCGAAAAGCGAGTTCGGGTCGCCCGCATCGATCTGCTCGGCGGGGGCGCGCGCTTGCGAAATCTGGCCCCCTACCTCGCCGAGCAACTCAACATCCCCGTCTCGGTCGGAGTGGCGGTCGAACAAGCGGTGGAGCAAGACGCGGAGGCCCCGCGCCGAGGGGCGATGGCCCAGGCCCTCGCTCATGCGCTGCGCGCGGCGGGGGATAGCAACGTCTCGCGCATCGATATGCGCAAAGGCGAGCTGGCGTACGCAGGCTCGCTGCAGAATTTCCGGCTTCGGATGCCCTTCATTGCCGCCGCCCTGGCGGTGCTCACGGTGCTGGTGATCGCCAACGTGATCGTCCAGTTCCGGACCCTCGGGCAACGCGAAGCCGAGATCGACGAGCAGTTCTGCGAAACGACCCGCAAGGTGGTCGGTCGGCGAATCTGCGAGCCCTCGATGGCCATTCCAGTATTGAGCCAGCCCACCAGCGAACTCGGGGCCTTCAAGCTTCCCGAGCGCTCGGCTTTCTTGGTCGCCGCCGAGCTGTCGGCGCTCATCCCCGAAGAGCTCGCGAAAGCCACCACGATCACCGAGATGGACATCAACGTGGAGCGCGCACGGGTCGACGGCCTGACCTCGAGCTTCGAGGCCGTCGACAAAATCTCGGCCGCCTTCGCCGAGAGCAAGTGTTACGAGGCCATTCAGAAGGGCCGGCTGAATAAGACGAGCGACGGCAATTCAGTCGAATTCCAGCTCAGCATTCGATTGGGGTGTCAGTGATGATGGACAAACAGTTCGAGCAGGTCGGAGCCGCATTCGAGCGCCTGTCGCCGCGAGAGCAGGTCATGAGTCTGGTGCTGGTCACCACCATCATCGCGATGATCTTCGGCTTCGGCGGATACTTCGTCAATCGAGGCGTAGAAGCCCGCGAACAGCGCATCGCCGCCAAAGAGCGCAAGCTGGCCCAGGTCGGCGAGCTCCGAACCGACTACCAGCGACGACTCGCCGAGCAGAAGCAAGTCGCGGACCGCGTCCGCAAGAACAATGGCTTGCGTTTGTTGTCGTACCTCGACGAGAAGGGGCGCGCCGCGGGCATCGACCTCAAATATATCCGAGAGCGACCGGGTGAACTCACCGGGTTCGACCAAGTGAAGGAAGAAGCGGCCGAAGTGCAACTCAAGAAGATCAGTCTCGACCGACTCTACGAGTTCCTCCGGCAGGTCGAGAGCGACAACCCGCTCGTCAAAGTGCGCCGTCTCCGTATCAAACAGCGCTTTGACAACCGAGAGCTGCTCGACGCCTGGGTCACCGTCGGCACGTTCAAGACTTCGAGCTGAGCCATGTCTGTTCTACGTACCCTGGGCTACGTCGTGTTTTTTCTCTTCGCCTTCGCGTTGGGCGTGTACTGGACCTTTCCGTACGATGTCGCGAAGGATCAAGTGCTGCGTGAGGTCTCGAAAGAGGCCAAAATGAACATCTCCGCAGATTCGCTCGAACCGAACTGGTTCACCGGCGCGGTTCTCAGGTCGGTGACCATCGAACCTCGCGGCGTCGAACAGCCGATCGAGCTGTCCACGGTGACCGTCCGCGCCCACTTGCTTCCCATGCTGACGGGGGGGCGAGGCGTCACTGTCGACGCGCCCTTCGCGCGGGGTAACGTGCACGCCGATCTCGTCATCACCGACGAGGGCGCCGACATCGACGGCACCGTGAAGGGGGTCGAAATCGCCCTGGTGCCGGGGCTGACCGACGCTACCGGCCTGCGCCTGAGCGGCGAGCTCGATCTCGACGTCGATCTGTTGGCCACTAAGAACCCCAAGGCATCCCAAGGACTGGTCAAGCTCAAGGCAGCCGGCCTCACGATTCTGCAGGGCGGCAAAGTTGGCTCCGGTCCAATGACGGTCACGATTCCCGAAGACATCGTGCTCGGGTCGTTCGAGTGGGAGATCCCGATCAAGGACGGGGAAGCCCAGTTCGAGCAGCTCGAGCTCAAGGGCGGGGATATCGATCTTCGAATCGATGGCTCTATTCGGCTCGCGAATCCCATCCGACGGAGCGAGCTGCGCCTTGAAGTCGCCTTCAAACCGGCTCCCGCCCTCCTGCAGCGAATCGATGTCCTAGGGCCAGCCCTGATGGCGATCAGAAGGGCCAAGGGGAAAGACGACTTCTACGCCTACTCGATCACCGGCAGTGTCGAGCGCCCCAACCGGCCCCGACCGGTTCGGCGCCGGCGATAATGACCACCGCCAGCGCTCACGAGATCACCACCGGGCGGGCCCGTTCGCTGATCATCCTGGCGGTGCTTCTTTGGTCGACCGGAGGAGCGGCGGTCAAACAAAGCAGCCTGGATGCCCTTCAGATCGCGGGCGGGCGCGCCCTATTCGCGGGATTGGCCCTCGCACTGCTGGTTCCCGCCGCCCGACGTCGCCCCCGCCCCGAGATGCTCCTGGCGGGCGCCTTTCACGCCGCGAACTGCGTCCTGTTCGTGTACGCGAACCAGCATACGACGGCCGGCAACGCAATCTTCATCCAGAATATCGCCCCCGTGTGGGTGCTGTTATTGAGCCCCTGGCTGACCGGCGAGCGCCCCAACCGGCCTGAGATGGTGTCGGTGTTCGTTTCGCTGGCGGGGATGACTCTGCTGTTCTTCGACGACCCCGACGCCGGACGACTCTCCGGCAATCTGGCCGCTCTGGCCGCGAGCGTGCTCTTCGCCCTGCTCATCATCAGCTATCGCCGCCTCGGTCCCGACGAAGGCGTCGGGGCGGTCACCTGGGGCAACTTCATGTTGGCCGCGGTGTGCTTGCCGTGGGCGTTGAACGGCCCCGCACCGCAGCCGATCGATTGGGGGGTGATCGTATTCTTGGGCTTGTTACAGCAAGCGAGCGGACACCTACTGTTCATTCGAGGGGTCCGGGGGGTGTCGGCCCTCGAAGCCTCGCTGTTGGTGCTGCTGGAGCCTATTGCGAGCCCGGTTTGGGCCTGGCTACTGATCGATGAACGCCCCGGCACGATGTTCCTGCTCGGAGCCACGGTGGTCGTGATCGCCCAACTCTGGCGGATCGCCTACCAGGCGCGCCGCTTTGCGCAGTAGTCATCGCTTGTCAACGATGAACGGTCGGTCGACGAGGGGAGAGGACGCGCCCCTTTGATATCGGGCGCGCTCGGCACGTAGGTTGACGTTGCCGGTCGTGCGCCGTACCGAGCCGGCATGCGGATTGTGCGGGTTCTGTCCGTCCTGCTATTGCTCGTCGCGGTCGTCGGCGCAGCCGCCTATGGCGTCTACGTAACGGCCGTATCGGCCCCTCAAGGGGAAGACGAGCAGGCGGTCGAATTCATGGTTCCCAAAGGCGCGACGCTCCGGTCGCTGGGACCGGCGCTGGTCGAGGCCGGGTTGCTGAAGGACCTCGCGGTGTGGACCGTGCACCTGAAGCTCAACCGGACTCTGCCCAGCCCCAAGGCCGGCCGCCATCAACTGCGCGCCAACATGAACATCCATGAGTTGGTCGAGGCACTGGCCGCGAATCCGATGTCGGAAGACGCTCCATTGACGATGCTCGAAGGCTGGCGCCTTCGCGACGCTGATGCTGCGCTCGCGGAGCAGGGTCGCATCAATCCGGGCGAATACATCGCCGCGGCGAAGGATAAATCCAGCTACGACATCGACTTCGAAGTCGAGGGCGAGGATCTCGCCGGCTATCTCCTGCCCGAGACGTACCTGATGCCCCGCAAGATCGACCCCCGCCGGCTGGTGCAGCGCCAGCTCGATGCGTTTTCCGAGCGGTTCGTGAAACCGAACCAAGCAGAGATCGCTCGCAGCAAACGCAGCCTGCGGACGATCGTCATCATGGCCTCGATGTTGGAGCGCGAGGAGTCCAAACCGCAGAACCGTCCCGACGTGGCGCACGTGCTTTATAAACGACTCGACGACAACTGGGCGCTCGGGGTCGACGCGACGAGCCGCTTCACGCTCGACGACTGGAACGACCGCCGAGCGTTCCTTCGAAAGCTTCGGGACCCCAAGGATCCCTACAATACGCGTCTTCGCCGGGGTCTGCCGCCCGGACCGATCGGTGCCCCGAGTCTCGACGCGCTGAGCGCCGCGCTGCGCCCGAAGACGAATCCGTATTGGTACTACCTGCACGACCGCAACGGCCGCATCCACTTCGCACGCACGGCCAAAGGTCACGCCCGCAACAAGAAGCAGTACAACGTCTACTGACCGGCATATCGCCTTGGGCAACAACGACGGGTGGTGATAAGGCTGGCGCGATGCGCAAGCTACTGTTGACCCTATTGCTCCTATTTGGATGCGCCGCATCTTCGCTGCCCAAATCGAAGACCGGCGCCGACGTCGACGCGGCTTTGAACCACGCTGCGGGGGTCGAAGACCCGCGCCTGGTCGACCTGCTCCAGCGGCACTGGGAGGCCACGATGGCCACGAACCCACGGTGGGCGACGCACCTGGGCGACCATCGGTACGACGCCGAGCTCGAAGACAACAGCCCGGCAGGGCTCGCAGCGCAGCGCAAGGCGACCCGGGCATTTCTCGAAGAGGCCCGAACGATTCGAGATCTGACCGGCGATGACCAGACCACGCACGCTCTTTTCGTCGAGATGCTCGTCAACGAGGTCGCCGAAGAGGCCTGTCGGTTCGAAGAGTGGACCCTTTCGCCCCGAAGCAATCCGATCACCGAGTTCAACTACCTGGCCGAGTTTCACAAGGTAAACTCGTACGAGGATGCTCAGCGCCTGATCACTCGATTCCAAAAAGGCGGAACATCGATCGACAACGAAACCGGCCACCTGCGGCGCGGCGCGGCCGATGGCCTGTTCGCCAACGCCGAATCGACCCGACGCGTCCTCAAGATGGTCGACGACCAGCTGGCGAAGCCGGTCGAACAGTGGCCGATGTACGCGCCGGCTTTGGCCGAACACCCCACATGGACGGAAGCCCAACGAGCCGAGTTCAAGGAGGCGATGCTCGACGTCCTCACCGGGACCATCAAGCCGGCGATCGAACGATACCGCGCCTTCATCGCCGAAACGATCGCGCCCAACGCGCGATCGGACGACCAACCCGGCCTGTCACCGCTTCCCTTCGCGGCCGAGTGCTACGAGGCCCGGCTTCGCCGGTTCACGACCCTGCCCAAGACCGCCGAAGAGATTCATCGCACCGGGCTGGCGGAGATCGAGCGCATCAACGGTGAGATGAAGAAGCTCGGCCAGAAACTCTTCGGTACCCGCGACCTGCCGGTCATCCTGCATCGGCTGCGCACCGACGATGCTCTGCGCTTCAAGACCGCCGCCGACATCGAGACGAAAGCCAATGCCGCCCTCGCGAAAGCGCGCGCCCGCATGTCGGCGTACTTCGGCATTCTCCCGAAGGCGAACTGCATCGTCTCCCGCATTCCCGCCTACGAAGCGCCATTCACCACCATCGCGTACTACCGTCAGCCCGACCCGACCGGCGCTCGACCGGGTCAGTACTTTATCAACACCCACGCCCCCACCACTCGGCCCATTTACGAAATGGAGGCGCTCTCTTTTCACGAGGCCATCCCGGGGCATCACCTCCAGATCGCCATCGCCCAGGAACGTTCGGAGCTGCCCGCTTTTCGACGGCACGGCGGCATGACGGTGTTCGTCGAGGGCTGGGCCCTGTACACGGAACAGCTCGCCGATGAAATGGGATTGTACAGCGGCGACATCGACCGCATGGGCATGCACAGTTACGAAGCCTGGCGCGCAGCGCGGCTGGTCGTCGACACCGGCCTGCACGCGATGGGATGGAGCCGGGTCGACGCCGAGCGCTTCATGCTCGATCACACGGCCTTGGCGGCCAACAACATCAACAATGAGGTCGACCGCTACATCGTTTGGCCGGGTCAGGCGGTCGCCTACAAGACCGGGCAGCTCGAAATCTGGCGTCTTCGCCGCGATGCCGAATCGCGCCTCGGCGACCGGTTCGACATCAAAGGCTTTCACGACACGGTCCTGAGCCGCGGCGCGGTCAGCCTGCCCGTCCTGCAGCAGCAGGTCGAAGCTTGGATTCAGTCTCGAAGTCCCAAATGATCGGCCGCATCGGGTCGACCCGAGCGTCACTGATCACCTATCTGCTGCCGGTCGTCGCCTTGGTGCTCGGAGCGACCATCAACGACGATCGGGTCGCACCGATCGCTCTGGTCGGCGTGCTTCTGATCCTCGTTGGCGCCGCGCTGGCCTCCCGCCCCAAGGCCAAGACTTCCCGGATATCAACGCGGCACAACCGTCTCCGAAGTTGGACTACCAATTCTGGACTGCCGTACCGCGGACCGCGACGTCGGACGAGCTAGCGGAGGGGGCCTTGGCCTCCTGCCGGGTCGTCGGTGGTCCGCCGAAGGCGCAGCTGCAGCGTGCGGTCCTCAGTGGGCACGACGCGCTCTACCCGGTCCGCATACCCCTCTCTTTTGAGAGTGAAAACGACGGGAGCGCGCCCCCTAGGAAGCGCCACCCTCAGCGGCGTCGTGCCCAGCCGTCTTCCGTCCCGGTACACCGAGACCGACGGTGGCGTCGAGTCGAGCTCGACCGAGACGGTCTCCGCGGCCTCGACGGAGCCGGGCTTGGCGTCCATCGACCGGAGCGAGAGCGGCGTCGTCCACCACCAACCGGCCATCCCACCGATGAGGAGCATGATCGGCAACCACCCGAGCCATCGACGCGGGCCAAGCCCTGAAGCCAAGCCCGAAGCCCCGGATTCGGGGCCCTGGGCGGACCAAGTTGGGCCTCGGGGGCCCGTACGGGGGCCGGAACCCAAGGCGCTATGAGGCCCGGACTCGCGACCGCCTTCGACCGCCCACGTCTCGGCCTGGGCTGCCGCTCGCGCCGCTTTCAGCTCGTCGGGCGACGGCACCACCGGCAGGTCAAGGGCACCGTCATCGCTCAGAACGTAGGGCCGGCCGACACCCTCCGCCGTCGACCTCCAGGTCAGCATCTGGCGTTTTTGCTCGATGCGGTCCGCGAAGAGCCTGCGCAAGACCCTCGCCAGCGATGCTTCGGGGAGCTTGTCTTTGCTCAGCTCCCGACTGAGCCTTAGCAAGTCGGTCTGCATCGCCGCCGCCGTACTATAACGGCGCCTCGGCTCTTTGCTGAGCGCCTTCAAGCAGATGCGCTGCAGCTCCGGCGGATAGTTGGCGACCAGCTGAGACGGCGGCACCACGTCTTCAGTGCACACCGCGGTGAACGTATCCATGTCGCTGGGGCGTTTGAATAGACGCCGGCACGTGCTCATCTCGTACAGGACGATGCCGAGCGAGAAGATATCCGATCGGCGGTCGATCGCCTTACCCTGACACTGTTCGGGCGACATGTAGGCGTACTTGCCCTTGACCTGGCCGGCTTGGGTTTCGGTGAGCCGATTGGCGGCCAGGGCAATACCGAAATCGAGGATCTTCACCTCGCCGTCGTAGGTAACAAAGATATTGGCGGGACAGACGTCGCGGTGGACGATCTCGAGGGCCCGACCCGTCTCGTCGACCAACTCGTGGGCCGCGTGCAGACCGCCGCAAACCTCGGCCACCAGGTGCGCGCACAAGCCGAAGCTGAGGAGCTTTTTTCGCTGCCCGAGGCGGCGGGCGAGCGCCGATGCGCTCTCCCCCCCGAGATATTCCATCACCAGGAACAGCTCGGCACCATCCTGACCGAGCTCGTGCACTTCGACCACGTTGCGGTGATGAATGCGGGCCGCGATCATGGCCTCGTCCCGGAACATGTCCACGAAGTGCTGTTCGCGGGCGAGATGGGGGAGGATCCTCTTGATCACGACAGGACGTTCGAAGCCCGCAGGCCCCCTGAAACGCCCCAAAAAGACCTCAGCCATGCCTCCGGTGCCCAGAAGGCCGAGGATCTCGTAACCACCGATGGCACTAGGGAGCTGGGTCACGGTCCCAAGGCTCTATAACCACTTCCGCCCTACCGATGACAGCGCGATCTGACGCCGAAGCGCGCCTCGACAACCTTTTGTGCGAAGCGTGCGACATTAGGACGGATTGAGGCCCGCCGGCAGGACACTCGGCGTCGACAACCAGTGCTTGACGACCTGCGCGAGCCGCTCGGGTTGGTCGTGGTGGAGGTTATGGCCGGCCTCGGCCAAAGCGCCCACGAGAACCTGACCTAGAGTTCGGTGACGCTCCAGTGTGTGCTCGGGCCGCCAAGGGCTTTCCGCCCCGTGGATCGACAGGACCGGGGCCCGGATGCCCCGCCAGATCGCCTCGGCTTCTCCGCGGACGAACGGCTTGGCGGCGGGCGTACGATGCAAAGGGTCATACCGCCAGCACACCCCACCGGCGACGGGCTCGGTCGAAGTCTCGGCGAGCGCTTTGGCCCGAGCTTCGGGGAGGCGCTGATTCAGGGTGCGGATCCGACGAGCCGCATCGTCGACGCTCTCCATCACCCGGCGGGCCATCCGGCGCTCATCGGGACCACCGACGCACCCCGGCTTGCGGAGCGCCTGAACCCACCGACGCAGTCGGTCCACGCTCAGGGTCAGATCTCCGAACGGCGGCCCCATGCCCTCCAGTAAAACCAGGCGGTCGACCCGGTCAGCCTCGAGCGCGGCCAAGCCGGTGGCCACGCTTCCCCCCATCGAATGGCCCAGCAAGCTGAACTGCGACCAACCGAACGCCTCTATCACCGCCCGACAATCGTCATAGTAGTCGTAGAAGTGATAATAGCCGCCTGGTCCAACCCACTCCGACTCTCCGTGCCCGCGCATATCGGGCGCCACGACCCGATACCCCGGCAGGTGTTCGGCCATGAAGCGAAATGAAGATCCGTGGTCGAGAAACCCGTGCAGGCAGAGCAGAGGGCGCCCAGTCGGGTCGCCGTAAGCATGAACGACGATCCGGAGGCCGCGGACCAACACGTGTTGTCGCTCGATAAACATCGATGCTGCCTCCGCCTCTAGGGACGCTCCATCCACCGGGGCGCCGGTGGCAACTCGATGTTGCTCAACCGAGCCAAGAGCGTCTCGGGGTCATCGGCGTCGAGCAACAGTCGCCGGTTCTCCAGCGTAAGCAGACCAACCTCCAGCGCGTGGTCGGCGAAGGCCAACAGCCCGTCGTAATAACCGTTCACGTTGATCAGCCCGACCGGCTTTTCGTGGTAGCGCAGCTGGAGCCACGTCAGCACCTCGAAGGTCTCCTCGAGGGTTCCCCACCCGCCCGGCAACGATACGAACGCATCGGAGAGCGCGGCCATCTTGGCCTTGCGGGCGTGCATCCCGTCGACGATATGCAGCTGAGTAAGGCCGTCGTGGGCGATCTCTTTCGCGGCGAGCTTCTCGGGAATCACGCCATACACCTCGCCCCCAGCCGTCAGGGCCGCGTCCGCGACCTCACCCATCAAGCCCACCATCGCCCCGCCGTAGACGAGGCCGATTCGCCGCTTCGCCAGGAGCGTGCCGAGGGTGGTCGCGGCGGCCGCGAACGCCGGATCGCGCCCGATGGCCGAACCACAAAAAACACAGACCCGCCGTAGCTCAACCACATCCCAGAGGTACGACGAAGCTCTCCGGTCGCCAACTTCAATCTCGCGCGGCGAGCATCTCTCGAAAGGCGTCGACGGGGGAGCGGGGAACAAAGTCGAGGTCGGACCGCATGCGTTGGGTCGAGTAGCGTCGGCGAAGCGGCAACGGAAGCGGCACCACCATCCGGGGGGCGGCCCCCCCCGCTCGTCGGTAGGCGTCCATCAGCTGCCAGTAGGTAACTTGGTCCGGATCGGTGCACGTGTTATAGACGCGGTCGGCCGCGGTGTCGCGTTCCAGCATCCGGCACATCGCCTCGGCAAGGTCACCTGCATAGATCGACGGCAGGTGTAGATACGCCGGAAAAACGGTCACCGGCAGACTCAGCACCCGCAGAAACCACCTGGTGAAGGTTCCGCGATCATGGTTGCCGTATACCGTATGGGGCCGACAGGCCGACCACGCGATGCCCGTCTGGTGGCAGATCTCCCGGGCCCGATGCTCGCCCGCGGCTTTGGTCACCCCGTAGTGGTTCAGCCACCGGCTATCGGCCCCCGGCGGGTGCACCGGATCGTCCTCGTGATAGAAATGGTCGCGTTTCGGCAGGTAGGCGGTCACGCTCGAGGTGTGCACGGCCCTCCGAACGCCCGCGTCAGCCATCGCCCGATAGGTGCGCTCCACGCCCTTGACGTTGGCCTCGATCATCGGCCCGGCGTCCCGCGCCGCGACGTCGACCAACGCCGCGTTGGCCATCACCGCGTCGA
The DNA here is from genome assembly GCA_964519665.1 of uncultured Myxococcales bacterium. Classification (GTDB taxonomy): domain Bacteria; phylum Myxococcota; class Kuafuiibacteriia; order Kuafuiibacteriales; family Kuafuiibacteriaceae; genus JANQQN01. Next base: position 66,504 of record CAZFIV010000011.1, on the reverse strand, counting down.
CACCCTCGAAGGCCCGAGTCATGGCCGGCTGGTCGGCGAGATCGGCGGCCCAGATCTCGACCGACGAAGAAAAGAGCGCCTTCGCCTTATCGGGCCGTCGGACCACCGCTCGGACCGTCGCCCCTCGCGCCACGAGCGCTTCGACCAAATACCGTCCGATGAACCCGGTCGCCCCGGTGACCGCCACCGTCGCCCGGTCGAGCACCAGCGCCATCATGCACTCCCGGCCCGCCGCAACGCCTCGCACGTCAGCTCGATGCCGCCGGCCAAATCGACCCGCGGGGCATATCCGAGGTCTCGGCGTGCTTTTTCGATCGAAAAGAAATGGTGGGTGCACATGTAACGCACCGAGAACCTGGATAGCCCCTCTTCTTGTCCGATCGGCGCCCCCCGCCAGGTCTGCCACGTCTCGGCGACCGCCGCCGCGCCATAGGCGAGCGCAAACGGGACCCGCGCCCGGACCGCCGGCAGGTCGAGCCCTTCGAGCACCCGATTCACGAAGTCGAAAAAGTCGATCGGCTCACCGTTGGACACGAAGTACGCTTGGCCGGCCGCGGTCGGCGAGTCCCCTTGCAGAGCCGCATCGGCCAGCAGCAACGCATCGGTCAGGTTGCTGATGTACGTGAAGTCGGAAAGGCTCCGCCGCCGCCCGACGCCGACCTTCAAACGACCGGCCCGGGCACGCTCGAGGATCGCCGGGAGGAATCGCGTATCACCGGGCCCGAACACGATATGCGGGCGAATGGCGACCGTGCGCAGGCTGTCTTTCGAAGCGGCGAGCACCATCGCCTCCGCCTCCGCCTTCGACTTTGCGTATGGGGAGTGAAGGGACTTCGCGTACGGCAGGCGCTCATCGCCGTTCTCGATATCGCGCCCCTCGTACACGACGCTGGCCGAGCTGACGTACACGAACCGCTTGACACCGGCCGCCGCCGCCGCTTCGAGCAGGTGTCGAGTGCCCTCGACGTTGACTGCGCGGAGGGTGTCCGAGCCGTCGTGCCGGGTGTGGATCACACTGGCGGTGTGAAAGACGACTTCCGCCCCCTCGCATAAGGAGACGACGTCCGCGCCCGACCGAATGTCGGCGAGTACGAACCGCGCCTCTGGGGGGAGGTCCGCTGGGTCGATCCGATCGCTCGCCGACACCTCATCACCGCGCTCGGCCAGCGCCTTCACCAGCCAACGACCGACGAACCCCGCCGCTCCGGTGACCACCGTACGAGTCATGGCATCGTCAAACATGGGTGGGCGACGACGACAAGTTTCGAGTGAATGACCGCCGTCGTCACCGGGTGGCCGAGCGCGGGTACGGACTGCTAGAAAACGGACCGTGCGAATCGTTTCGTTGGTGCCATCGGTCACCGAGACCCTCATCGACTTCGGCCTCGCCGATAGGATCGTAGGCATTACCCGCTTTTGCATTCACCCAGCAACCGTGGTGGCGGGTTTGCCGAAGATGGGGGGCACCAAAGACCCGAAGCTCGACCGGATCCGAGCGGCGCAGCCGGACCTGATCTTCGTCAACGAGGAGGAAAACCGCCGGGAGGACTACGAAGCGCTGTCGGCGGACTTTCGAATCGCCACCGCGTTTCCCCGGCGGGTCGATCAGGTGCCCGAAGATCTCCGGCGGATCGGCGAGCTGTGCGGCACCGCCGACCGGGCCGAAGCGCGAGCCGCGGAGCTCGAACGCGCCCTCGCCGAACTAACGGCCCTGCAGAAAAGCGACCCGCGGAAGTTCACGTTCGCGTACCTCATCTGGAGAAACCCCTGGATGACCCTCAACGCGGACACATATGTGAGCGACCTACTGAGCCGGGCGGGGGGGAGCAACGTCTTCGGCGACGTCGATACGCGGTATCCCGAAATATCCCTACGCGAATTGGCCCGCCGCGAGCCCCAGATCGTTCTGCTTCCCGACGAGCCCTTCCCGTTCAAGGCCGTGCACGCGCCGGAGATTACGGCGGCGGTCCCCGGCGCGGTCGCGGAGTTGATGGGGGGAGACGATGCCTGCTGGCACGGTGTCCGCTCGATTCGGGGCGTCGCCCTCGCCCGTCGCCTGCGTCATCAGTTCGGCACGAGATGCTCCGTTATCTGAAGACAAAGACCCGAAGAACCATCACCTCGTTTGCCGAACGGTCCTGGGTTGCTACGGTGGTTCGCATGACGACATCGTATCGCGCTCCATTCGCGCCGGGCGGCCCGATGGCCGTCGACCCCGAGACGGCTCGAAAGCTCCTGCAGACGGCCCTCTCGGCGGGCGGAGACTACGCGGATCTCTACTTCGAGTATCAAGCATCGGGTAGCTTCTCGTACGAGGACGGCATCCTCAAAGCGGCCGGCCGAGGCGTAAGCCTCGGCCTGGGGGTTCGAGTCCTCAAAGGCGACGCGACCGGTTACGCCTACACCGAGAGTTTGGCGCCCGACGCGATGGCCAACGCCGCCAAGATCGCCGGTCAGATCGCGGCCGGCGGCGGAGCGCCCGAGGTCCCGGTGCCGGCGCCCAAAGAGCATCCCAATCGCTATCCCTTCGAGACGCTGACCCTCGAAGTCCCGGGCACCGAGAAGCGACGAATGCTGCGGCGGGCCGATCAAGCCGCCCGCGCCTACGACCCTCGCATCGAGAAGGTGCAGGCGAGCTTTACTGAAGAGATCAAGGAGGTCCTGATCGCGACCAGCGATGGGGTCTTCGTGCGCGATCACCAGCCTTTGCTTCGATTCAGCGTAAATGCGGTCGCCGAAGATGGTCCGCTACGTCAGTCGGGCTCGTCGAGCGGCGGTGGGCGGATGGGGATGGAGTACTTTCTGATGGGCGGCAAGAAACCCGAAGACCATGGCCGGGAAGCGGCTCGGATCGCCATCGACATGCTCGACGCCAAGGACGCGCCGGCCGGGGAGCTGCCGGTCGTGCTGGCACCTGGCGACAGCGGCATCTTGCTCCATGAAGCTGTGGGTCATGGCCTCGAAGCAGACTTCAACCGCAAGAAAACCTCGAATTACTCCGACCGTATCGGTGAAGTCGTCGCCAGCGAGCTCGTATCCGTTGTGGATGACCCGACCTATCTGGGTTCTCGCGGTTCGATCAATATCGACGACGAAGGCAACGACGCGAGGCCCGTGCACCTGATCGACAATGGAGTCCTGCGAGGCTACCTGCAAGACCGAACGAGTGCCAAACACTTCAAGGTTTCGAGTCACCACGGTCGCCGGCAATCGTTTCGCCATCATCCGATGCCCCGCATGACCAACACCATCATGACCCAGGGCCCTCATACGCCGGAGGAGATCATCGCCAGCGTAAAGAAGGGTGTATACGCCAAGCGTTTCTCCGGTGGCCAGGTCAACATCTCGAATGGTGACTTCGTCTTCTCGTTGACCGAGAGCTATCTGATCGAAGATGGTAAACTCACCGCCCCTTTGAAGGGTGTCAACTTGATTGGCAATGGCCCGGATGTACTGTGCAAAGTCGACATGCTGGCATCGGATGTCGAGATGTCCGACGGAATGTGGACGTGCGGCAAAGAAGGTCAGCAGGTGCCGGTAGGCGTTGGCTGCCCAACCACTCGCATTTCGGCGATCACCGTCGGCGGCACGCAGGTCGGGTGAGGTCTGAAGCATGAGTAACGAGCGTGTAGCGGCACTCATCGACCGCGCCCAACGGCTGGTCGACAGCGCCATGAGCAGGGGTGCCGACATCGCCGAGGTCTTGGCTCGCGACAGCCAGGTCCTGTCGGTCAAAGTCCGGCTTGGCGAGCGAGAGCTCGTAGAAGAAGCCGGCAGCAGCGCGGTGGGCATCCGGGTGATCAAAGAGGGTCGAGCCGGTATCACCTACACGAGTGACCTCACCGACGACGGTTTGGCTCGGCTGGTCGCCGACGCCCTCGAACTCGCGGCGCTGTCCGAACCCGACCTCGAGGCGGGTCCGCCCGATCCGTCCGAGCTCATGCGCGAATCCCCCGCCGACCTCGACCTCCACGACCCGACCGGCGCCCAGATCGACGGTGCCAAGGCCACCGAGTACGCGCTCGGCGGCGAACGGGCGGCTCGCGAATTCGACCCGAAGATCACCAACAGCGACGGTTCGACGTTTAGCCGAACGTGGGGTGCATCGGCCCTGGTCACCAGCGGGGGCTTCAGCGGAGGGTACCAAGGCACCTACCAGAGCTTGGTGGTCATCCCGATCGCCGACGACGCCGGGGGCAAAAAGCGCAACGGTTTTTACTGGGACGCCCGCCGCCACACTCAGGCGCTCGCTGACCCTACCGCGATCGGGCAAGAAGCGGCCCGACGGACGCTGGCCAAGCTCGGCGCCAAGAAGGTACCCACGTGCGAGGTACCGGTCGTGTTCGACCCCGACGCGGGGCGCGCCCTCCTGAGTCTCCTATTCAGCTGCATTTCGGGCAGCGCCATCTACCGACGCACGAGTTATCTCGTCGATGCGCTCGGCGAGTCCGTCGCCGCCGATGGCGTCACCATCGTCGACGACCCGCTCATGCCCGCCGCCCCGGCCTCCCGCCCCTACGACGGCGAAGGCCTGGCGAGCCGCCGCAATGTGGTGATCGAGAAGGGTGTCTTGCGATCGTATCTGCTGGACACCTACGCCGCACGCAAGCTGGGGCTTCGTAGCACCGCAAGCGCATCCCGGGGGATCGGCGGCCGCCCGGCGCCCGCGTCCACCAACTTTCACCTGCTGCCTGGAACCGCGACGGCCGAGTCCTTGATCGGCGACATCGAATCGGGCTTCTACGTGACCAACATGATGGGCTTTGGTTTCAATGGCACCACCGGCGACTTCAGCCGGGGGGCCGAGGGCTTCTGGATCGAAAAGGGCAAGCTCACTTTTCCGGTCGGCGAAATGACCGTCTCCGCCAACTTCAAAGACCTCTGGGCCCGTGTCGACGGCATCGCCGATGACCTCGACCCCAAAACCGGGTTCGCTTGCCCCACGTTCCGGGTCGGCCGAATGACCGTCGCCGGGTCTTGAACGCTCGGTGCGATCGCGGCCACCGCCAGAGTCGAGCTGGGCCTTCGAACCGACATCCACGATGGGCCGAACCGGATGACTCGAGCTGCACGGATACGCCAACATCGTTTCTTCGGGCTGGTCACCGCCTGTATCGGTGCCCTCGCCTGTTGGTCCCAGCCCGCGGCTCCCGACGACGTCGACCCCACCGGTACCTATTTCGGGCCCCACGAGGGTAGTCGCATCGAGATCCGGGCGGCTCAGGGGCCTCACTCCGGCAACTATCGGGTCGACCTGTTCCGAACGGCTCGACCGGGTGGGCTGATAGAGGCCGGCCAGCCGTGCTCGGTCGCCGCGGTCGGCTCGCTTCGAGGCTCGAAGCTCGTCGCGAGCACCGACGTGGACGAAGATGTCGACGGTGAGCTCCGGGAAGAACACCTCCAGTACGGCGGAATCATCATACAGCTGTTCGGTCCGAGTGGAAACACGGCTCGAGTCCGAGACACCCACGTGCATCCGCCCGTGTGCGGCGCGCCGTTCTCCGGTACGTATCGCCGCCATCGCGGCGGCGGAGCCTAGCCCCGGAGTCGCCCGGTGGTCGGACCACCCGACCACCGGCGCCTCACGAGGTCTGCTCATCGGCTCGGCGCGCCCTGTTCATGGCTCGCGGGCGAGGTAAGGTTCGAAGGCCACGGCGGATTCCCGGCGCGCATTTAGCGCCGACAACTCCGCTTGCGTATAAGCGACCTTACTCCCTGAGGGCAGCCGATTTCGGATGAACGCGATGATCGTGGCTCGGGCGGCCATCGCATAGAGCAGGACCTCATCCGTTCCGGACTCGGCACACTCGTCCCACCGCGCGAACAGGAGCCTCTTCCTCTCGGCGACGGTCATCCCATCGTCCGCCCAGACTCGTTCGAGATCGTCGCGTAGTTCGAACAAGGACGTCCGGAGGCGCTGGGCGCAGGCTTCTTCGTTGAGCTCGGCTCGCACGCCCTCGGTCTCCTCGAACAGACGTAGCTTCTCGGCTTGCCCCATCTCTCGTGGCAGAAGCGCGCCGAACAGGTCGGCCGAGAACCCGATTTGAAGCCCCTTGAAGCCCTGGTCAGCCAGCTCGGAGGTCCGGTAGGGCCCGCCTTGGTGAATGCGGAGATCATGGGCGCGGTCGGGATCCTGGGGCGCTCCGCCGAGGTCGAAAGGCAGCTTTTCTTCGAACGTCGCCGTCCCGTCGGCATCCACGCGAAGGTCGACGTTCGCTGACTCGACGACGCGCCCGCCTCCACCCGCCGGGCGGTCGGCTCGCGAGCGGCGCGCCAGCGGATTCAGCCGGTCGAGCACATCCATGAGCGGGTCGTCGATGTGGACGTCAGAAGGCTTGCGGAACTCGGTCAGCGGCGGGGCCGGCGGAGGCCGCACCCGTAGTTTCAGATCGATCTTCTTCTCGGAACCGAGCCGTTCACTCGGAGGGCGCCGAACCGCTCCATCGGCGAGTCGGGATGGTCTAGGCATCGGTTCCCGGCGCTCGACTCGTACATCCGGCCCCGGCGCCCGAGCCGAGGCTGGTGTCTCTCCCGAGGTCGACTCCGGCTCGGCCGGACCATCCGTATGCCTTTTCCGCCGCCCCGGCCCGCGGCGTCGTTCGGGCTTCGTGACCGAGGGAGCCGGCTCCTCGCCGACCGCGGTTTCTTCGGGACGGGTCGTTTCGACCGCCCGCATGACGATGAACTCGATCTCGGGCCCGCTCCGAACCCCCGGGGCCTCGTCTCGCGGGAATACCAACGCCCAAAACGCTGCCGCCCCATGAACCCCGATCGTCAACGCGACCGGCAGACGCCAGACCCGGCCGGTACTATGGTGGCGGCCCATCCTGGCGCATCATGCCATGACCACTTAGCGTCCGCGCAGAAATCAGGCATCGCTCAAATGCAGCCTCGCCATGCCGGCGGAAGGCCGCACCGACCGAGAGTCCGATAGCACCCTGGAACCCCTGGATGACCACGCGCATCGAGTGATTCCGCTGGTCACCGGCGGTTCGAACGACACCGCTTCGTCTCCGCCCGGCGAAACGGTAGTCTCGGAGCGTGCTCGTAGGGCGATGGTGGGGGTCGGTCCGCGCGCTGGCGCGCGCGACGCTGGTCATTTTGGGCGGAGTCTTCAGTCTGCTGCTGGCATTGATCCTTGTGAAGCTGGTCGTCCTGCCGGCGTTGGGCCTGCGCGGCGGTCACGCGCCGACCCAGGTCGTCGTCGACGACCCGCTCGAGTTCCTCGGCAATGTCGGCCTCACTACGGTGACCATCGTCACCACCTATGGACTGTACATGTGGGGCGTCGCTCGACGGCCGCCGACCGAGCTCCGCGTTCGGCCGGGGTTCGCGCTGGTGGGGTTGGTATCCGGCCCGGCGCTGATCGGCCTGCCTATGTCGCTCCTGTATCTGATGGGATTCTATCGACTCGATGCGGTTACCGGCTTTGAGTTCGGCATGCTGGGCGTAGTCGGCGTCGTTCTGATGATGGGCGTCTTAGAAGAGCTCATCTTTCGGGGACTCGTATTTGGCGTTCTCGAACGCAAGCTCGGTGTGGGCCCAGCCGGCGGTATCTCGTCGGTGGCTTTCTGTCTCGCTCACTTCGCCAACGAGAACTGGGAGGGCATCATGCCGTCCCTGTCGTTGCTGCTGCTCGGACTCTTCTGGGCGGGTCTGTACTTAATTCTGGCTCGAAACATCTGGGCGCTGGTCCTTCACCATGCGGCCTGGAACCTTACGATCTTCATCTCCGGACTACCGCTGAGCGGCATTCAGACCTGGCGGGTCTTCGCGCCACTGCAGAGCAGCTTTCACGGCTCGATGATCATGACCGGTGGCCCGGCGGGGCCGGAGGCCTCGATCGTCACCGTCGTTGTGCTGGTCACCGCGTGCGTAGCTTTGTGGCCAACGGTTCGCCGTCACTCGAATGGACTTCGGCCTTCGGGACAGTGATATAGGCAAACGAATAGGTCGACGTCGCCGTCGGGGCACGGCAAGACGTAGTGATCGACCATATGGGCATCGCGAAAGATGTCGCCCGTTCCCGGCCCGTCGACGGGGTGCGGTCCCATCGAGCCGCGCCGCGCGCCCCGGCCTCGCCGAGGGTCTCCTACCAGAGGATGGCTCCCGTCCGGACACCTTTGAGCCGCGACCCACTCATAGCTCTCGAACGCGCCGCAGGCAGCGTACGGGCGATCGTGGTCTCTTCCCTCCAGCTGCTCATCAGGACGGATCGGCTCCGATTCCGAAGGGCCGCGAGGGCCCGAACCAGATGCCCGGCTTTGGGCTGACCCACCAGCAGCGACGGACGGTCGGTCCGAGGTCCCAGAAGCACATCCCGCCAAGAGGACTATCCATCCGAACCAATGATATCCGACCCGACGGAAGAACATTCGTAGACCTTACCTTCCTTCTCCCGGGGACCGAACTCAGGTAAAGCCCCCGTTCAAACCGTGCGTGCGATTCTCCCGCACACGGCGTACCAAAGAGATCTCGGACCGCTGCATTGCGCCGCCTCCGGATAGCGCTTCGTGCCGCGCAGGCGTGTATCGCCGAGGCTGCAGGCTCCACTTCATGTTGCGGCCCGCGCGCTTGCTCCCCGGGTACGACTCTCGTCGCATCATGGCCTTTTGACACCCCGCTCCGGGACAACGGACCTCTTCGATGCCTGGAAAGAAGGCAGAGCTCGCGCCGACGCCACGACGACGAGAGGAATAACGCCTTTTGGCCGACCTGGGTGCGACCTTCTGCTAGCGTCCGCGTCGATGAGTACGACGAGCCTCGAGATTCCCGAAGTCACCGTAGAAGATCTGGTCGCACGGTACGACGCCCTGCTCCTCGACGCCTACGGCGTCCTGATCGACGCCCATGCGGTCATCCCGGGTGCGCCAGCCCTTATCGAGCACCTCAATGCCATCCGCAAGCCGTACTGGGTGGTCACCAACGACTCGTCTCGCCTGCCGGCCACCGCCGAGGCGCGCTATCAAAGCCTCGGCCTGGCGATAGAGCGCGATCGGATCATCACCGCGGGCAGCTTAGTGGCCGGATACTTCGAAGCACACAACCTCGTGGGCACACCCTGCGCCGTAATCGGCTCACCCGATACCGTCGAATATGTCCGGCTCGCCGGCGGCGAGATCCTCGATTGGGATCGGGACGACATGTCTCGCGCCGAGGCATTGGTCATCGGCGAAGAGGGCGGCTTCGATTTCATGCCGCGCATGAACCAGGGCCTATCGATGGTCTTCTCCCAGCTGGACGCGGGCCGAAACCTTCGCCTGATTCTTCCCAACCCCGATCTGGTGTACCCGGCGGGTCCCGGACGGTTCGGCTTCGCCGCCGGCTCGATGGCGCTGTGGTTTGAGCAGGCTCTTGCCCAGAGGTATCCAGACCGAGCCGATTTGACTTTCGACCGGCTCGGCAAGCCGTTTGCCGCCATCTTCGAGGCCGCGGTCGAGCGGGCCCAGAGTCGACGGGTGGTGATGGTCGGCGACCAGTTGCATACCGACGTACTCGGTGCTCGCAACTTTGGTATCGACGTGGCGCTCGCGACGTTCGGCCTGGCGAAAGGCGTCTTCGCCGACCTTCCACTCTCTCTGCAGCCCACCTTTCTCTTGCGAAGCTGGGCGCGGTAGCCCGTCGAGCTGAAACCTCCCACCGTCCTAAAGTCGCCGCAGCGAGGTCCGACTCTTCATTGCGGATCCCGGCCGGCCTCGACGCCCGGCCGGTCACCGGCTCGGACCTGATCGCCATGGACGATATCGTTAAGGAATTCCTCGTCGAGAGTCTCGAAGGCTTGGACCAGCTCGAGCACGACTTCGTCGAGCTCGAAAAGAACCCGTTGGACAGCGACCGTCTCGCGAACATCTTCCGCTGCATCCACACCATCAAGGGGACGTGCGGCTTCTTGGGGTTCACCAAGCTCGAATCGGTCACTCACAAGGGAGAGAATCTCCTCAGCAAGCTGCGCGACGGCCGGCTCGTTCTCGACCCCGATATCACGAGCGCCCTCCTCGCCGTGGTCGATGCCGTGCGGGCGATCATGGCGTGTATCGAGGCCGACGGCACCGAGGGCGACGCGGACTTCACCCAGCTCATCGACAACCTAACCGCCCTGATCGAAGGTCCGCAACGAGACGGCGCTTCTGAGGCTGCACCAGCCGAACCGGTGACCCCGACGTCCGCTCCCTCCGCTGCGGCAACGTCCAAACGTCCGGTTGCCCCGGCCTCCGAAGTCCCGGCGGTGGAGGCTATGACCTCCCCCGCGACGTTAGACCCCGACCCCGGCGCGGCCGAACCCCGCCGACAAGAGCAATCGGTCTCCGACCGAACGATTCGGGTGGACGTCGAGCTTCTCGACCAACTCATGAACCTGGTCGGCGAACTGGTTCTGGCCCGAAACCAAGTCCTTCAGTACAGCTCGACCGAGAGCAGTTCTCTACTGTCGGCCACTTCTCAGCGTCTCAACCTCATCACTAGCGAGCTCCAGGAAGGGGTCATGAAGACCCGGATGCAGCCCATCGGGAACATGTGGAGCAAATTTCCCCGGGTGGTTCGAGATCTCGCCGTCGCCTGCGGAAAGAAGGTTCGAGTCGAGATGGACGGCAAGGACACCGAGCTCGACAAGACCCTGATCGAGGCCATCAAAGACCCACTCATCCACATCGTCCGAAACGCGGTCGACCACGGCATCGAAACCCCTCCTGACCGGGTGACGGCCGGTAAGGATGAAACGGGCGTGCTGCAGCTGCGCGCCTATCATGAGGGCGGCCAGGTCAACATCGAGATCAGCGACGACGGCCGTGGGATCGACGCGAGCCGAATCCTCGAAAAGGCTCTCAAGCGGGGCTTGCTTTCCGCCGAGCAGGCGAGCCGGATGAGTGACCGAGAGATTCTCAATCTGGTCTTCATGCCCGGCTTCTCGACGGCCGAGCAGGTCACCAACATCTCCGGCCGCGGCGTGGGGATGGATGTCGTTCGCTCCAATATCGACCGCATCGGAGGTACAGTCGACATCAACAGCAGCGTGGGCCTCGGCACCCTGCTGCGCATCAAGATCCCGCTCACCCTCGCGATTATTCCCGCCCTCATCGTCAGATCGGGCGGCGACCGATATGCGCTCCCTCAAGTCAGCCTCCTGGAACTCGTCCGGCTCGACGGTGAAGTGGCACGCGCTAGCATCGAACAGGTGCACGGGGTTCCGGTCTATCGCTTGCGCGGAAATCTGCTGCCGCTGGTGTATCTGGACCAGGAGCTGCAGACGTACGACCCCAAGTCGAGGGCCAGCGAGGAGGAATCCGCCGTCAATATCGTCGTTCTCCAGGCCGACGATCAGAGCTTTGGGCTCGTCGTCGACGAAATCACCGACACCGAAGAGATCGTCGTCAAGCCGCTGTCCAAGCAATTGAAGGGCATCAAGACATTCGCCGGAGCCACCATCATGGGTGATGGCTCGGTGGCCCTCATCCTCGATGTGACCGGTCTCGCAACCAAGGCGGGAGTCATCGGCGAGGCGCGAGCCCGCCTGACCACCGCGGCCGACCACGGCCCATCAGACCGCGCCGCCGACAACCAGACGATGCTGTTGTTCATCGTCGGAGAGAGTCGAAGGATTGCGATACCGCTATCGATGGTGGCTCGCCTCGAGGAATTCGACCGCAACATGGTGGAGAACGCCGGGGAGATGGACGTCGTTCAGTACCGCGGGCGCATCCTTCCGCTCATCAACCTCCAGAACCTGCTGCGGGTACAGCCGGCTCAGGACGAAGACCCGGGCCCCATCCAAGTCATCGTCTACTCGAAAGACGGGAGCACCGTCGGTCTAGTCGTCGACCAGATCGTCGACATCGTAGAAGACCGCGTACGTGTACAGAAGCGACGGGGACGCGACGGTATTCTGGGGTCCGCCGTCATTCAAGACAAGGTCACCGACCTGCTCGACGTGGGCGCCGCTCTCGACGCGGCCGCGATTTCGCTGTTCTCAGACACGCAGACTCTCGACGTGAGGTCCTGAAAATGGCCGAAACTCAGCAATACTGCACCTTTTACGTGCACGGAATCCACCTCGGCATCGAAGTCCTGAAGGTGCAGGAAGTCCTGCGCTATCAAACCATGACCCGGGTACCCTTGGCATCGGACGTCGTCAGCGGCCTGATCAATCTGCGCGGCCAGATTGTCACTGCTATCGATCTGCGGAAACGCCTCTCCATGCCCCCTCGGTCGCCCGACAAGAACCCGATGAACGTCGTCGTTCGCTCCGACGACGGGGCGGTGAGCCTGCTCGTCGACGAGATTGGCGATGTCATGGAGACGACGGCGGAACGCTTCGAGCGGCCACCCCAGACCCTTACCGGTCCCCGACGAGAGCTCTTCCGGGGTGTCTACAAGTTTCAGGACAGCTTGTTGCTGGTCTTAGATACTGACCGCACCCTCGATATGGATGGGACGCGATGAGCCAGCGAACCCATCACCCAGGCTTCGGCCCGCAGATCCGCTAACCCTCCGACGTACGGCGAAGAAAGATGACCCCAATGTCCACGACAGACAACGGCAACCCGATTCCAGCCCCCCCCGGTCAACCGCCCTTCGGCCTTTCGGACTCGGACCAAGGCGAAGAGGATCGACTGCAGGCACTCATCAGCGCGGTCACCGCGTTCAACGCTGGCGACCTGAACCACCATATCGACACCTCGGGCTCCGACCGTATCGCTCGGCTCGCCAAGGCCATTCGAGACCTCGCCGGCAGCAAGCACCAAGCCGCCGAGAGTCTCGGCGGCGTCAGTCGCACCCTGACCGTCTGTGGCGATGGGCTCGACGCGTCCACCCAGGAGATGGGGGCCAATGCCGAAGAGACTTCGGCCCAAGCGAGCGTGGTCGCCGCCGCGGCCGACCAGGTATCCAAGAACGTTCAGACGGTAGCCACCGCGGCCGAGGAAATGGCCATCGGCGTCCGGGAGATCGCGAAGAATGCGTCGGATGCCGCTCGAGTGGCGACCCATGCCGTCTCGATGGCCAAGAGCACCAACGAGACGATCAACAAGCTCGGCGACAGCAGCATCGAGATCGGAAAGGTGATCAAAGTGATCACCAGCATCGCCCAGCAAACCAATCTTTTGGCCCTCAACGCGACGATCGAAGCAGCCCGAGCCGGTGAAGCAGGCAAAGGATTCGCCGTCGTCGCGAACGAGGTCAAAGAGCTCGCGAAAGAGACCGCGAAGGCGACCGAAGACATTTCTCGGAAAATTGAAGCGATCCAGAACGACACCCGAAGCGCGGTGGACGCCATTCAAGAGATCGGCAGCATCATCAACCAGATCAACGACTTTCAGAATTCGATCGCGAGCGCCGTCGAGGAACAAACCGCGACGACCAACGAGATCTCTCGCAGCGTCGGTGAGGCGGCCAAAGGCTCCAACGAGATTGCCCAGAACATCACCGCCGTGGCTCAGGCCGCCGAGAGCACGTCGAAGGCTACCGCGAAGGCGCGAAATACGGTCTCGGAGCTGTCCCGGGTTCGTAGCGACGTCGACCGACTCGTGCACGAACTCGGTGGTTGAGGCCCCACTGGTTCGACCGTCCATAGACGCGTAGAGGGATCCCGTGCGAGCTCTAGTAATCGACGATTCGAGCGCAATGCGCCGTATGATCGGCAGAATATTGAAAGAGATCGGCTTCGAGGTCACCGAGGCCGAGAACGGCTCCGTGGGCCTCAGGTGTCTCGGGGAGGCCTCAGGAGCGATGGACATCGCGCTCGTCGATTGGAATATGCCTATCATGAATGGCTTCGAGTTCGTGCAAGCCGTCCGGTCCAAGCCAGAGCTGGACGACTTACCGCTCATGATGGTTACCACCGAAACCGGCACCGAGTTCATGGAGAAGGCGCTCAACGCCGGCGCGGATGAGTACGTCATGAAGCCCTTTACCCGGACGGAACTCATCTCCAAGCTTGGCCTCCTCGGACTTCGCAGGAGCCCATAGTGCTCAAGCGTAAAGTCATGATCATCGACGATTCCGTGGTGGCCCGCCGCGCCATCTCGGAGGCCATCAAATCCACGGACGACATCGAGGTGGCCGCCCTCGCCGCCAATGGGCGTATCGCGCTCGCCAAGCTCCCCCGCGTTCAACCTGACGTCGTCCTGCTCGACGTCGAAATGCCCGAGATGGACGGCCTCGAGACGCTGTCCGCAATTCGCGCTGAATACCCGTCACTGCCGGTCATCATGTTCAGCGCCCTGACCGGTCGTGGCGCAAAAATCACGCTCGACGCGTTGTCGCTCGGCGCCAACGACTACGCGACGAAACCGACCGCGAACGGCGGCTCGATGCAGCAACAGCTCGGAGTGGACCTCTTTCCGAAGATTCGCGCCCTGTGCAAAGCCAAGGGAGCGCCGCCGACGATCGACATCGTTCCGACGCCCGTGGTCTGGCCTCGGATCCGTCGCAGCGCCGAAACGCCGAGCGTCGTGGTCGTCGGCGCGTCGACCGGCGGACCGAATGCGCTCGCCAGGGTCGTCGCTGACCTCAAGAGCCCGTTTCCGGTCCCGGTGTTGGTCGTTCAGCACATGCCGCCGATCTTTACTCGATTGTTGGCCGAGCGCCTGCACCACCTCTCCGACCTGGACGTCCGAGAAGCGGTCGACGGCGAACCGCTGCGCGCCGGTCGCGTGTACGTGGCGCCCGGTGATTTCCATTTGATGGTCGAGCGACGCGACCGTGGCGTCGTTACGCGCCTCACTCAGGCACCTCCTGAAAACTCGTGTCGCCCGGCGGCCGACGTCTTGTTCCGGTCGGCGGCGGCCGTTTTCGGTCACCGTACTCTGGCCGTCGTCTTGACCGGCATGGGCCGCGACGGCCTGGAAGGCTGCCGCCAACTCTACGAGACCGGCGCTCAAATCGTATGCCAGGACGAAGAAACCAGCATCGTATGGGGCATGCCGGGCTACGTCGCGCGGGCGAATCTCGCCCACGACGTCATTGGGCTCGAGCAACTCAGCGACCGGATCAACGACCGCGTTCTTCGGCCGGCCCACTTCAGGGAGGGTAAAGAGGTACCACCGTGCTAAACTCCCGCGAGGCCGACTTTGAATATATCCGCCGGCTCGTTCACGAGCAGGCGGCCATCGTCCTCGAGGACTCGAAGAGCTATCTTGTCACGGCCCGTCTTACCCCGCTGGCCGAACGCGAAGGCTTTGGCTCGCTGGGGGAGATGGTGCAGATGTTGCGGCAACAGTCTCCGTATAGCCAGCTCGTGAAGAGCGTCGTTGAAGCCATGACGACCAACGAAACGAGCTTCTTTAGAGACGTCGCTCCCTTCAGGGCGCTTCGGCAAGTCGTACTGCCTGAAGTTATCAAGGCGAGCAGCCGGCGACGGAGCCTGAATCTGTGGTCGGCCGCTTGCGCCAGCGGCCAGGAGCCCTATAGCATACTCATTGAACTCAAGGAGGGATTTCCGGACCTCAATGACTGGGACATCAAGTTCCACGCCACCGATATCTCGTCGGAAATGTGCGAACGCACTCGGATTGGTGAATACAGCCAAGTCGAGGTCAATCGGGGCCTGCCCGCCCGAATGCTCGTCAAGTATTTCGAGCGCGGAGGTATCAAATGGCAAGTCCGGAGCGAGTTGCGCGACCTACTCTCTATTCGAGAGCTCAACCTCATCCAGCCGTGGCCGAGCCTTCCCGCGCTCGACGTCGTGTTCATGCGCAATGTCTTGATATACTTCAATATCGCGACCAAGCGCCAGATCCTCACCAAGCTCAAGCGCGTGCTTCGGCCGGGAGGTTTCCTGTTCTTGGGTGGCGCGGAAACCACCCTAGGAGTGGACGATAGCTTTGAGAGGGTCCCCTTCGCCAACGCGAGCTGCTACCGCCTGAGGCCTTGACGAACACGGAGACGAGATGACGATCAACGCCGACGAACTAGAACTTATCGCTCAACAGGTCTGGCAGGTGATCATGGGCACCGAGATCGCCCGCGCCCCCGTGACTGACGATCACCTTCAAGAGGGCCCAGTATTCGCCCTCGTAGAGCTATCCGGCGCGTACTCGGCCACCGTCGCGTTGCAGATGCACCCTTCGCTGGTGCGACGCGCAGCGGCGACGATGTTCGGCATGGAGGCGCAAGAGGTCTCGACCAGTGAAATGGAAGATACCGCTCGAGAACTCACCCATATAATCGGCGGCAACATCAAGTGTATGGTCGACCAGCCTACACGGCTCGGCCTGCCCGAAGTCACTCCGGCGAGCGCGTTTCGCGCCGCCCGAGATCCCGCCGCGTGTCGCTTGGCTTTCGAGCACCAGGGCGCGCCGTTCGAAGTCCTCGTATACGACGCCCCTTCCCGGTGACGGTGCAGACATCCTCCGGCCAGCGCTTTCGACATCGCACCCTTCAAGGCCGACGCCCATGCCCGTACGAGCAGACGATGGGACGCCAATGTCCGAATCGAAACGCTCGAAGGGTCCGGTCACTCTCCGATGAGCGAGGTCCCGGCCGGGTTCGCGGTCATCTTGCAAGCTTTCCTGCGTCAGACGGCGCCTTCTTGAGCGCGAGGAAGAGGTAGCCGAAGCTGTCGCCATAATCGCGATACACCTGCCCCTCGGCGCGAATGGCGGCGACGACCTCCGCCACCCCCGGCTCTTCGGCCGCGGCGGCCTCGAATCGGTCGACCTGCGACAGCAACGGGGTGTAATAGGATTCCCACCCCTCGGCCGACACGAAGAAGTCATCGACGACCCGATAACCGCAGCGCCTCGCGACCGCTACGCACTGCTTCGGGTGGGTCATGGCGGGATACTCGTCGGCAAAGAATGTTCGCGCGGCCTCGGGGGGGCACTCGGTCCGCCATACGAGCTCGCTGAGCGCCAGCGAACCATCTTCGACGAGCAGGGGTCGCCAGGTCTTCAGGGCCCGCTCGAATCCGATCGCGTAGGCCGCTCCTTCGGACCACACGACGTCCACGCTCGCCGGTTCGACGGGCGGCGAAGCCATATCGGCGACCACCGTATCCAGGCGGTCCGACACGCCCTGAGCCCGCGCCCACGCGAAGAGCCGCTCCAGGAACGGTCCGTGCTGGTCGATGGCCGTCATCACCGCGTCGGTGTGCGCGAGCAACACCCGGGTGGCCGCTCCGGCGCCAGCCCCCATCTCGACCACCCGTGCCTTCGGGGGAGGCGCCAGCGCCGACCACGCCCGAATCGTGTCTCCAGGGGATCCCGGTCCCAGGCGGTCGACCATCTCGAACAGTCGGAAGAGCGGATGACTCATAGGTCCACATCTAGTGTCCCCCCCGGGAAGTACGGGTGGGAATTCGTAGAGTCATCTTCGCCGGTGCTCGCTGCGCTCCGCAAGGAGCAGGGTGACCCCTCGTCACCGAGGAGCCCGCGAGGGTGGCCGAAGGCCGCGCGGCGAGCACCGGTGAAGCGGGCCCGCGACAACGAGCTGTCCATCCCGGGCGGGAGACTAGGCGATTTTTTCGGTCAACGCCGCGTATAGCCGAGGCAGAGACTCGTCGAGCCGATAGCTGGTACCTCGGTGCCCGTCGTCGAACGCCTCGAAGACATGCGGAACCCCCGCCTTGGTGAGCTTATGACTGAACGCGAGGGCGCCCCAATACAGGCCGTGTTCGTCCCGTCGCCCGCAGTCGATGAACACCAACCGCATCTGTCGCAGCGCCGCGAGCGCGTCCGGCTGATCGATCATCACCAGTGGATCGAACCGTGACCATCGCTCCAGCACAGCATCGTCGAGAACTCCGGTTTCGACGTCGAACGGCAGACCGATGCCGAGCGGCGCTCTCGGATCGGGGCTGAAGACCGAGGCCATCGCGAGCATGCTGATCGCCCCGAACCACTTGCGTTCCCGCTTCTTTCGACTTCGCTCGAATTTTTCGACCATTCGTGCGACTCCCCCGTGATCGCGGACGGCATCCATCAGGTCTTGGAGCTGAGGCCACAGCGACAATCGAAAGTGCATGTCGCCAGAGTGGCAGGCGACGGCCGCGAACCGGTCCGGGTACTGCATGACGTTGACCAACGCCCCGTACCCGCCCGACGACTTGCCGGCCAGCGCGTGACGCCCCACTGACCACCGTGCCTCGACAGCCGTCCTGAGCTCATCGATGAGATAGGTCTGATAGTCGCCCACCGCCTCAGAGCCGAGGTACTGACAGCCGCCGAAGCGATTGAATACGTCGGGCAGCGCCACGATCATCGGCCCGATCCGTCCCTCGGCGAGGAGGCGGTCGAGCCGCTCGACCAAACCTTCCTGCCAGGGGTCGTGCTGGAGCATCGCTCGCCCGACACCGCTGTACCCGGCCAGCCACCATACGCAGGGAAGTTCCTGATGATCGTCGACGTCATCGGGCACGACAACGTGCAGCGTCCGCACATGGGGGTCGCCGAGAGGGTTACCTCGCAGCGCCTCGGATTCGACCTTGATGACTTCGACACGCATGGGAAGGGCCGCCCGCATTGCCCACCTTTCGTCCGGGCACGGTCGGCACCGTCGGCGGTGGGCCGAAATCGCCACTCAGCTTCGGCTGAGGATCGGGACGTAGTCGCGGCGGTTCGACCCGGTGTAGATCTGACGAGGTCGAGCTATGCGTTGTTCTTTATCGTCGACCAGCTCATTCCATTGCGCCAGCCACCCCGCACACCGCGGAATCGCAAACAAGACGGTGAACATCGCGGTCGGAAAGCCCATCGCGTCGTAGATAAGACCCGAGTAGAAGTCGACGTTGGGGTAGAGCTTGCGGTTCACGAAGTACTCGTCTTCCAGCGCGATCCGCTCGAGCTCGAGAGCGACGTCGAGCAGCGGGTTACGGCCCGTGATCTCGAAGACCTGGTCGGCGAGCTTCTTGATGGCCGTCGCCCGGGGGTCGTAGCTCTTGTAAACGCGGTGACCGAAGCCCATGAGCCGGCGTTCACCGGCCTTCACCTGCTTGATGACCTCGGGGACGCGATCGACCGACCGGATCTCACGGAGCATCCGGAGCACAGCCTCGTTGGCGCCGCCGTGCAGCGGGCCGTACAGCGCGCTGGCCGCCGCCGCGACCGCCGAGTATGGGTCGACCTGCGACGAACCGACGGCCCGCATCGTGCTGGTCGAGCAGTTCTGTTCGTGGTCCGCGTGCAGGATGAAGAGCACGTCGAGCGCGCGCTCGAGGATCGGGTGGGGCTTGTACTTCGCCTCCGACATCTTCTTGACCATCGATAGGAAGTTGCCCGCGTAGCTCAGGTCGTTGTCGGGGTAAACCAGCGGAAAACCCATCGAGTGCCGATACGACCACGCGGCGATCGTGGGCATCTTGGCGAGCATGCGAACCATGTGCAGGCGGCGCTCCACCGGGTCATAGATGTTCTTGGCGGTCGGGTAGAAGGATGAGAGGGCCGCGATCGTCGAGATGAGCTGGCTCATCGGGTGGGCGTCGTATCGAAAGCCATCCATAAACTTCGTCACATTCTCGTGGACGAAGGTGTGGGTCATGATCGAGTGAACCCATTCGTCGCGCTGATCTTGCGTCGGCAACTCGCCGAACATCAGCAGGTACGAAACCTCGAGAAAGGACGACTTGTCGGCCAGCTGCTCGATCGGGTAGCCGCGGTAGTTGAGGATCCCGTTGGCTCCGTCGATGTACGTAATGGCGCTCTTGCACGCGGCGGTGTTGGTATAGGCCGGGTCGTAGGTCATCAAACCGAAGTCTGTCTCCTCGACCTTGATCTGCCGGAGATCCATGGCGCGGATCGTTTCGTGCTCGATCGGAACCTCGTAGCTCTTGCCGGTTCGGTTATCGATGATGGTGAGACTTTCCGTGCCCATGAACGCCTGGCGTATCGACCGCAACCGGGTGCGGGGTCAAGTCCAACACGCCGCGGCGTGTTGCGGCGCGAGAATCCGGTGCTTCTTGAGGCAAATCCCGCACCCAAACAGACTTATCAAGGACATGAGCTGCTGTATCCACGCCCTCATATGTCCTTTTGAAGTCGCGGCTCAGTCTTCGCTCGATGCGTCCTGCGCCTGTCCCGAGTCCTGGACCCCATCGGTGCGGTCCTGCCCTTCGGCCGCCGCTCGTTCGGCGGCCAGCGCGCGGGCGCGCCCGTGAGGATCGGTGGCCGGTAGCCATCGCTTCAAGGTGTCGGGCCCCCCGACCTCGCCGGCGGCGCGAAGTTTGGCCATCTCGCGCTTGAGCGCCTTGCGGGCCCGGGACAAACGCTGCCGAAACGCGGCGAAGCTCATGTCGAGATGTTCGGCGACCTCGGGGCCCTTGAGGTTATCGAAGTACGTCATCGCCAGACAAAGGTAATCGTCGAGGCTCTCGAGCTGGAGTCGCTCGAGGGCCATGAGCAAGAGAGCTTGCTCTTCCTTCGAGCCGAGCTGCTCCTCCTGGCTGGGCTCGTCGATCGAAAGAAGATCTCCGGTGGACAGCTCATCGCCGGAATCTGTCGGTCGAGGGCCCCACGTTCGGGTGATCTCCCGCTGTCGAGCCCGCGCGATCTCGAGACCCACGTTGCGAGCGATGCCCAAGACCCACACCCGCGCCGAGCTGTCGCCTCGATAACGGCCGAGGTTCTCCAGCGCTCGCTGCAGGACCGTTTGCGCCGCGTCCTCGATTTCGTCGGGCCGGAGGATGCCGGCGAGGTATCGACGGATGCTGGAGACGTGCCGAGCCAGATCGTCTTCCGTGACCGATTTAGACGCATCGTCGTTGGTCTTCGACCCGCTCATCTCTAGGGTCCATACCACTCCTTGACTCGTCACAGCCACCTGGCTATCGGGGCCCCGTGCTGTCGCTCGACCTGAACATTACCATCGCGTTTGTTCTCGCTCTGATCGCCATCATGCTGGTGTTCATGAACTGGCTCGTGATCGGCCCGTTCGTGAAACACCTCGAAGAGCGGCACGAACAACTCGACGGTTCGATCGAGCGTTCCGAGAAGATGCTCAAACGGGCGGAAGAGCAGGCCGAGAGGTTCGCGGAACGTATCAAAGTGGCCACCACTCGGGGCCTGGAGGCTCGCGACAGCATCCGGACCAAGGCCCAGGCGCAACTGGCGGTACGGATCGAGGAGCAGCGAGCGAGCCTGGCCGTCGCCCTCGACAAAGCGATGGCGCAACTCGACGAGAAACGAAAAAACGCGATGGAAGAGATCGAAGGCCAAGCGCAGGAGCTCGCCCAGACCACTGCCTCGAAGCTCCTGGGGAGGACGCTTTCATGAATAGCGCAGCCGCTCTGCTCCTGACCCTCCTCGCCGCGGGCGGCGAAGCCGGCCATGGGGAAGCCGTAGGGCATCATGGTCCGCCGAGCTTCGGCGAATTCCTGCTCGAACAGCTCCCGATGTTCCTGAACTTCGCGCTGTTCTTCGGGTTTCTGATTTGGAAGCTCCGACCGATGCTGTCGAACGCCCTCGTCAACCGCCGAGCTTCGATGGCGGACCAGCTCGAGGAGGCCAAGCGCAAGCAGGCGGAAGCCGAGGCCAAGGCCGCCGAGTTCGCAAAAAAGCTCGAGAACCTCGAGCAAGAAGTTCATCGGATCGTACAGAGCTACGAAGCGCAGGCCGAAGCGGACGTCGAGCGGATGCGGGAAGAGACCGAAAAAGCGATCCAGCGCCTCGCCCGCGACAACGAAAACTCGATCAAACAAGAGGTGCTCAAGGCCGAGCAAGCGATCCGCGAAAGCGCCGTGACCGCGACCCTTCAGGCCGCCGAACGTCTCGTGAAGCAGCGAATCAACAATGACGACCAGCGCCGGCTGGCCGAGCAATACGTGACTCAGCTCGATGCTGAGAACGCGTCCCGCGCGTAAGCTGCGGGGTAGGGTTCCCAAGCCATGGCTTCCTCAACGTCCCAAGCCGCCCGGCGGTACGCCGAAGCACTGCTCGCCTCGATCGGCGACGACAACGCCGAAAGGGTCGCTCAGGAGCTCGAGAGTTTCGCGACCGCCGTCCGCGAGAGCCCGGACCTGGGCAATGTGCTATTCAATCCCACTTTCAGCGACGAGGAGCGGGATCAGACCGTCTCGGCGGTCATGTCGCGGATGGAGCTGGGTGAGCAGACCCAGAAGTTCATTCGGGTGCTGATCGAGCGCGACCGCCAGTCCGAGGTCGAGAGCATCAGCGAAACCTTCTCCGCCCTCGTCGACGAGCGACTCAACCGCGCCGTGGCGACCATCCGGACGGCCGCCGAGCTCAATGAACAGACCCAGGCCCAGCTGAAGGCGGCCCTCGAACGTCGAACCGGCAAGACCCTCGACCTCACGATCGTGGTCGATCCTTCCCTTATCGGTGGCGTCCGAGCCGAAATCGGAACCCTGGTTTACGACGGAACTATCAAGGCCGAACTCGCGAAGCTCAGCGAAACTCTCCGCCTGGTCTGACCCTGCCGCAGCCCCACTGCGAGCCACTCCGCACCACCTTCAGAGCAGGTTCGAACCGGCCTTCGGTTTAGGTTGATTTTGTCAACGGCACCCTGGTAGGCGGGTCACGGCATGCAGATTCGCGCGGACGAAATCTCCGAGATTATTCGGAAGCAAATCGAGGGTTACGAAAAGAAAGTCGAAGTCGCGGAAACCGGCTCCGTCGTGATGGTCGGCGATGGCATCGCGCGAGTCTACGGTCTCGAGAAAGTCCAGGCCGGTGAACTGGTCGAGTTCCCGGGCGGCATCATGGGGATCGTTCTCAACCTCGAAGAAAACAACGTCGGGGTCGCGCTCATGGGTCGCGGCGACCATATCCGGGAAGGTGACACCGTCAGTCGAACCGGCCGCATCGCCGACGTCCCGGTTGGCAAAGCGCTGCTGGGGCGCGTCGTCGACGCGCTGGGCAACCCCATCGACGGCAAGGGCCCGATCGAGGCCACCGAGCGGAGCCGAATCGAAATCAAGGCGCCCGGCATCATTCGCCGAAAGGGCGTGCACGAGCCCATGCAGACGGGCATCAAGGCGATCGATACGATGATCCCGATCGGTCGCGGCCAGCGGGAGCTGATCATCGGCGACCGGCAGACGGGCAAGACCGCGATCGCGATCGACACCATCATCAACCAAAAGGGCGGCGACCTCCACTGCTTCTACGTGGCCGTGGGCCAAAAGCAGTCCACCGTCGCCCAGGTCTATGCGCGCCTCGAACGCGCCGGCGCGATGGACTACACGACGATCATCGCCGCCAACGCTTCCGACCCGGCGCCGCTGCAATTCCTCGCGCCGTATTCAGGCGTCACGATGGCGGAGTACTTCCGCGACAACAAGATGCACTCGCTGATCATCTACGATGACCTCAGCAAGCAGGCTGTCGCCTACCGTCAGCTCGCGCTGTTGCTTCGGCGCCCGCCGGGCCGCGAAGCGTATCCCGGCGACGTCTTCTACCTGCACAGCCGCCTGCTGGAGCGCGCTGCGAAGCTGTCCGATCACGAGGGCGGAGGTTCGCTGACCGCCCTGCCGATCATCGAAACGCAGGCCGGCGACGTCTCCGCTTACATTCCGACCAACGTCATCTCGATCACCGACGGTCAGATCTTTCTCGAGACCGACCTGTTCAACTCCGGCCAGCGACCGGCGGTGAACGCCGGCATCTCGGTGTCCCGGGTGGGCGGCTCGGCCCAGGTCAAGGCCATGAAGGCCGTCGCCGGCCAACTGCGCCTGAAGCTGGCCGCCTACCGGGAGCTGGCGGCGTTCGCCCAGTTTGGCTCCGACCTCGACGCCGCCACCAAGCGGGAACTCGACATCGGGGAGCGCTTGATGCAGCTGCTCAAGCAGCCACAGTACGAGCCCGTCCCCGTCGAGCGGCAAGTCCTGGTCATCTGGGCGGCTACCTTTCCGTCAAAGCCGGTCAACAAGAAGTTCAAGAACCCGAAGGAGTATCCGGAAGGCCTGTTCATTCTCGACGTTCCGACCCCGGATATGGGCCTGTTCGAGAAAGAGCTCCTCAGCTACTTCGACGGCAACCACCCCGACCTCCTCACCACTCTTCGTAGCAAGGGTAAGATCGACGTCGAGCTGGAGCAGGCGCTCTACGACGCGACGATGGCCTTCCGTAAGACGTTCATGTCCCGCTACGACACCTGATGACCGGCGACCCTGCGAACCGATCATTCACGCCCGAATCATGCGCCCAACGCGCCCCATGCGTCCTCGGCGCCCCGTGTCCGTTCGGCGCCCCATTCGTCAGTCGGCAACCTTGATGAGCCTGTGCGCGCTCCTGATGGCGGCTTGCAGCTACCTGCTTCCGGCCACTTGGCGCAGCTTTCGGATCCATCCGGATGAAGCCGGTCCGGCCGTGCTGAAGGCGCTTGCCGCCCAGCAGCTCGACGTTGCCGCCTGGAACGTCGCGAAACACGAGATCACGAGCGAGTACCTGTTCATCAGCGACGGGATCGACCGAAACCGGGAACGGTACGTCGTCCGGTGGGAGCACAGTGAGCCCGACGGGACCCTGATCGTATACGTGCGGCACCAGTCGCAGGCTCAGACGCAAAGCGACGGGCGTCCCGCGTGGGGCCCGACCACGCATGATTCCGATAAGGAAGTCACCTTGCTCGAAGCGATCACGGCCGAACTGAACCGACGGACGGTCACCGACCGAGGGTCGACGACCTTCCGCTGACTCGCCCCGTCGCCGGTGACGGCGTCGTCAGATTCCACGACCAGCCGACCTGGCGATTCGTATCGAGCGCCCGCATCCGCACCGGCCAGCCATCGGCGCGAACCCAAAGCCCTATTGAGGGCTCACCCGGTCGACTCAACCGCACCAAGAGCTGGGCGCCATCCTCGCCCCGTCCTTCGAAAGTCGACAGCACGACCCGCGGCCTCAGGTGCGGTCCATCGATCCGAATCGTTCGCACTGGAATCGGACGACCGCGGGCCATTCGGAGGGCCAAGAGCGCCAAAAAAGCGCCCTTCATGGCCGGGCTCGGGGCGTCGATCATGGTCCCCGGGGCGTAGGAGACCCGCCGAGCGGACGCTCCACCCATCCCGGCAGCCCGAACTTCGAACCAAGCACCCTTTCGTTCGCCCCGGACCACGCGACGGAGCCCTTGCACCGCCCGCCAGCACTCGAACCCGATCGGCTCGGCCGTCGTCGGATCGATCCTGAGCTCGAAGCCCTCTTCGCCCCCTGGTGTTTGTCGGCGACTGCGTACGGCCCACTCGGCCGACGAGGAGGTCACCGTGAAGGCCTCCACGCCGACGATACCGTTGGGTCCTCGTACCGCGTAGACGCCGCTTTGGGCCTTCGGCAACGGGGGGCGCCATTCGGGCAAGGCGGGCGCCGAGCCCGCGGAACGATGATGGTGATAGCAGCCCGACAGCGCGAGAAAACCCACGACCAGCATCCGGAAAGCCACCCCGCCCGCTGGACCCGCGGATAAGACCGAGCCATACGCTTCCGATGTGGCCAAGCTGTACTTCTACTATTCGGCGATGAACGCCGGCAAGAGCACGAATCTGTTGCAGTCGGCCTACAACTATCAGGAGCGGGGCATGCGCACGTTGCTGTTCGCCCCCCAGGTCGACGACCGCTACGGCATCGGCAAGATCACGAGCCGGATCGGACTGCAAGCGGACGCCACGACCTTCGACCCCGCGTACGACCTGTACTTGCACGTTCGGACCGAACACCAGCGAGATTCGGTGCACTGCGTACTCGTTGACGAGGCCCAGTTCTTGACCGCCGCGCAAGTTCTACAGCTCACCTTGGTCGTCGATGAGCTGAACATCCCGGTTCTGACGTACGGCTTGCGCACGGACTTCCGAGGGGAGCCGTTCGAAGGAAGCCGCTATCTGCTCGCGTGGGCAGAGGAGCTCCAGGAGATCAAGACGGTATGCCGAACCGGACAAAAAGCGACCATGAACGCCCGCCTCGATGCGGAAGGTCGGCGCGTGTGGTCTGGCGCGCAGGTCGAAATCGGCCATCACTACGAGGCCATGTCCCGACGAGCCTTCGAATTGGCTCGGGTATCACCTATAGAATATAGGCCTCCGCCGGAGGATGAGACGCAAGTCGCACTTGGTCCGACGGTGCGTCCGGCGTACCGTTCTCCAGTGGAGGTCAAACTTTACGTCGCTCGCCACGAGGAAGCCGAACCCGGCCATTCGATGCCCGACCGTCAGCGCAGCCTTACCGGCTTCGGTCGCCGCCGGGCTCGGGCGACCGGGCGCCTGTTGGTCGAACGTCCGGAGGTGATCGACACCGTGTGGACGAGCCCTCTCGTTCGGGCCGTCCAGACCGCCGAGATCTTCGCCGATGCGCTGGGCATCGACGAGCGGGTCTCCGCCCTCGAGACGATCGCCGAACCTCCGACCATCGATACGTTGGTCGACCTGGTCGTCGCGAGTGAAGCGTCCATTCAAGGTCTGCTGATGGTTGGTCATCAACCGACGCTGGGGATTTTCGTCGGCCAACTCCTCGGGCGAGAATATCCGCGCTCGCTTCGGCCGGGCACCGTGGTCGCCCTATCCGTCGATCGAGACCGCCGGTCGGCTGAGTTCCGGTGGGCAGTGGAAGGCCATCAACCCACCGTGGTCGAGCGCCTCGACCCCTGATCCGCTCCGCAGAGCCAGTGGCCGCCGAGTTTCCGCCGCGTCGCCAGTCTCATGGTAGGCTGGGCGACCTGTCGTGAGCGGTCGGCTGACGGGTGAGGTGAAAGCACGCATGAACCAGGAGCGACTGAAAGACAAACGGGCCATTGTCACCGGCGCCGCGAGCGGAATCGGCCGGGCCGCCGCCCTCGCGTTCGCCGAGCAGGGCGCCGCCGTGGTTTTGAGCGACCTCGATGAGGCCGTCCACGACACCGCCCAGACCATCCGCGACGCCCAAGGGGTCGCCGAGTCGATGATCAGTGACGTCACCGACGAGGCGGCCGTCCAGCGACTCATCGAAACGTCGGTATCGAAACACGGCGGCCTGGAGATCATGTTTGCCAACGCCGGTATCACCGGCCCGATCGGCCCGTTCCTCGAGGTTCCCGTATCGGAGTGGCGCCGGGTCCTCGAGGTCAACTTGATGGGCGTGGTGATCTGCACTCAGCTGGCCGCCCACCACATGAAGGCCCATGGCGGTGGCAGCATCATCTGTACCGCTTCAGTGGCTGGCCTCCGGTCGGGGGCCGGACCGGCCCAGTACTCGGCATCGAAGGCGGGGGTCATCAATCTCTGCCAGACCGCGGCCAGCCACCTGACCGGCACCGGGATTCGGGTCAACGCGATCTGCCCAGGCCTGGTCGAAACCGGCATGACCAAGCCCTTATTCGACCTGGCGAGAGCTCGCGGCACATCGGACAAGGTCGGGCAGCTGAACCCGACCCGCCGGGCCGGCCAGCCCGACGAAATCGCCCACGCGGTCGTCTTCTTGGCATCCGACGAAAGCTCGTACGTCAACGGCCACGCCCTGGTGGTCGACGGCGGCCTGTCGGCGAGCCATCCGTTCGTGCCGGGCCGTATCACCTGAGTCGCATGAAGACCGCTCCACCTTCGCGTCGTCCTTCACCCCCGGGGTGGCGTCCGGGACTGCCATTCTTGATTCGCCACATCGACCCATCGATCGTGGTCGTCGAAAAGAAGGCCGGCTTGCTCTCACAAGGCACCGCCGACGGCGACCCCAACCTGTTCGGACTGCTGAGAACGTTTCTCCGTAAGCGAGACCCCCGGGCCAACTTGTTCGCGGTCCATCGACTCGATCGGGTCGTCTCCGGGCTCCTGGTGTACGCTCAGCATCGGGACAGCTACGAGGGACTGGTCGAACAGTTTCGCTCCCACGAGGCCCGGCGCGAGTACTGGGGGATGACGCGAGGCCTGATCGCTGACGACGAAGGCGAACTGCGCAGCCTCCTTCGGACCGATCACCCTTCATTGAAGGTCTATAGCGTTCCGTCGCCTCACCCGAAAGCTCGCCTCGCCGTCACTCGGTTCGCGGTGCGGGAACGGCTGGAGGCCGTCGACGCGACCCGCCTCACTCTGTGGCTAGAAACCGGGCTCCGCAACCAGATCCGGGTTCAGCTCGCCGATTTTGGTCACCCGTTGCTCGGCGAGAAAAAATACCTGGACCACGCGCGGGCGTCGCGGGCCCAAAAGCGCCACCGCATCTTTCTTCATGCCGGCAAGCTGGGTTTCGTTCATCCGTACACCGGTCGAACGATGGAGTTTCGGGCGGACCTGCCTCCCGACCTGAGTCGCTGGCTCGAAGTTCTGCGCCGAGGACAGCCCGCGAATGCGCCCCCAAGGCCCCCTCGCTGACCTCGCGGCCCCCGCTGGCGGTCAGCGGCTTTCTCTGCTACATCAAGCCCCCGGCTTGTACCGACCGGAGCTTCGTTAGCAGTGGGCGAAGACAACCTATATCAGATCGCCGTTGAACCCGGTCAATACGACCTCGACCAGGCCGACTTCGACGAAAAGCTATCCGGCGCGGGGCGCGACGGGGAGCGCCAGCTCGTTTATACGACCGTCGACCGCGTCGCGTATCGTCCGGCACCGGAGGTCGTCGACACCGTCCTCGACGCCAATGGATTCGCGCTGAACCTCGAGAACGTCCTGGCGACCCTCGACGAGGTCCGGTTGGGCTACCGGGTTCGGCTGGCCGCTCAGCAGCCGTCCGCCGACGCGCCACCGGTGGCCGCGACCTATGTCCCCGCGCTGACCCTGCGCCTTCCCGCCAAGAACCGGGTCGGACCACTGCTCGCGAAGTTCTACGCCGAGGTCGAAGCCTACCAGACCGAGCTGGCCCGCCTTCGAGAAGAAAAGGGCCGTTCGCAGGGAGGCAAACGCAAAGAGGTGGAGGCCCTCAAACGGGAGCGCGACGAGCTCAAGGAGCAAAACGAGCTTCTGCAGGCCAAGCTCGATGACCTCACCCGCGAGGTGAACATGGTCAAAAAAGCCCACGCCGAGGCCACGAAGGCGCTCGCGGCCCAAAACATGCTGCCCTCGCAGGTTCGCCAGGCGCAGGTGCACGAGGTCGACCTCGAAACCCGCTTCGTCGCGCTCAAGTCGGGCCGCAAGGTCTTCTCGGTGCCGCTCGTCGCCTTATGGGTCTTTCCGGCCGTCGAAGACCAGTGCCTGGTGAGCATTCAGGACGGCGCGGTGGTCGGGGTTTTCTTTCACGAACGGTCGCCCTCGCCACCCGCGATGGTGCTCGCCGAGGTTCTCCACGTGGCCGAGGGCAAGTTGAAGATCCGAGAAGAGAATCGACGCACTCGGGTCATCGAGTCCCAAAACCCGGCCGAAGAGATGTTGATCAACCAGCTGCGTCGGGGGCATCAGGTGCTGCTGTTCCTGCACCGAAACGAGCTGATCCGCTTCCAACCCTGCGCCCGCACCGATCCCGACGCCTTCGCGCGAGCCGTTCAAGAGTCCATCACGCGATGGGAGCTGTCGCAGCAAGACCAATCGCAGCAAGAGGAGCTCGAACCCGATGGAACAGGGTCTACACAGTAAGACGTACCTCCCCCGGCCAAAAACCGGGCGAGACTGGGCATCCGCCCTGATCAGCATCTTCGGGCTCGCCGCGGTCGCCTACGGAATCAACGAGGCTAGCTCGATCGACCAGCTGTTTCACCGCCCGAGCTTGATCATCGTGGGCGTGGGCACGCTGGCGACGACCCTTCTGCAATACGACTTTCGCTCGTTGGCGGTGACCCTCGTCGCGGTGCTTCGTTCGTTCTTCCGGGCCCAAGACCCGTCGGTGCACCGGATGCTGCACGAGGTCGACGACGCGATCATGAAGAATGAGCACCTCGCGACCCTTCGCGACGGGGAGCGGGTCGACGGCGAGCTTCTGAACGACGTCGTCTATATGTACAACCAGGGGCTCCTGTTCGACGAGATCAACCAGTTCGTCACCGCCCGACTCGAAGACGAGTACGCCACTCGGAGGATATCCGCCGACGTCCTGCGGCGAGCCGCCCTCACCGCCCCCGCCCTGGGCCTGTTCGGAACGGTGTTGGGTCTGATCGGCGTGCTTCGCTCGATGAACGACCCGTCGACGATCGGATCATCGATGTCGACCGCCCTGATGACCACCGCCTACGGGGCCGGTCTGGGATCGCTGGTGTTCACGCCGCTCGCAGGCCGGCTCGAGCACCACAACGCGGTCTTTCTCGACAGCCATAAGCAGCTGTTGAGCCGGATCGGAATCCTTCTGACCCGCGAAGAGCGCGAATTCACGGTCGCTCACGTGCCGAGGCCGGTC
Source organism: uncultured Myxococcales bacterium (assembly GCA_964519665.1). Classification (GTDB taxonomy): domain Bacteria; phylum Myxococcota; class Kuafuiibacteriia; order Kuafuiibacteriales; family Kuafuiibacteriaceae; genus JANQQN01. The sequence continues at coordinate 36,352 of CAZFIV010000011.1, read as the reverse complement.
GAAGATGAAGCTGAGTGATCTCGACGGGGGCCGGCCAGCGGGCGTGGCGGGCAACGAAACCAACGCCTTCTTCATCAGCCTCAGCGACGTCATGATCTTGCTGTGCGTGTTTTTCATCATGCTCGTCAGCGTCAGCAAGGTCGACACCGTCGACTTCGAGCGGGTGCGAAGCGCCATGTCGGGCACGACCGAGAACACCCTGCAGGAGCTGTCGGTGAAGCTCGACACCATCGTGACGGAAGAGCCCGGCATTCCCGGCGTGTCGGTGCATATGACCGATGAGGGGGTGCGGGTCGACCTCGATACCGCGGCCCTGTTCGACTCGGGCAGCGCGGTCCTCAAGGAGGGCTCCCTCGACTCGCTGCAGCCGGTCCTCGACCTGGTCCTGAGGACCAAGTACAAGCTCGACATCGAGGGTCACACCGACGACGTGCCCCTGTTCCGGCGAAAAGGCGAAGAGGTCGACACCAACTGGTCCTTGAGCGGGCGCCGGGCCAGCAGCGTTCTGCAGCGGCTGCTCGACGCCGAATTCACGCCGGACCGCCTCCGCATCGTGGGTTACGCCGATACGAAGCCCAAAATGCCCATCGACGGGCTCGAAGGTGAGGCGCTCGACCACGCGCGGGCCGAAAACAGGCGGGTTTCAATCATGATCCGGTAGGATGGTGCCGATGGCCACGTCCCTCGACAGCGCCACGGATCGCGCCCAGCTGGTGATTGCCAAGCACGACCGCTGGCATCGCTTCGTTCTCCGACGCACCCTCGACCCCCGCGGCACTTACCTCTACGAGCTCGAGAACACCGCCCGTAAAGAAGGGCTCATCATTCCCCTCGACCTCTTCGACCGCTTCCGAGTGCTCCTTCGGACCATTCAAGACGAGATCCTGGAAACCGACGAAAAGAAGGTCTTGGTCGAGCTCCGCTTCGGCGGGCGCACCTGGTTCGACATGCAGTGGCTGCGCACCAAACCCGACGAGGTTCGCCTGCGCAGCTTCGGGCCCGACGAGCTACCGAATGCCGACATGCTGGTCGCTCCCGGCGCCATCGGCGCCCTCTTGGCGGTGCTCCACCATCCGAAGCTGAAGCACCCGAACGACCTCCTGGTTCGAATCGTCACCTATCATCGCCTCTTCGCCGCAACCTTCACCGAAGGCAGCGAGAGCATCACCAGCAACCTACAGCTTCGCCGGGGGCTGCTGTCGCACGTCCAGCGATACATCCCGGCGCTGGCCCGCAAGACGGAGCCCCCCGATGGCGAAACCAACGAGGAATCCGACCTCGTGGAGCCGGCGATGCTCAAGCAGTTCGCGCCCGTCGGGGCCAAGCCCGATCCGCAACGCACGTTTCGTTCGCGCCTCGGGGAGCGCGACGAAGACAAGCGGTACCAGGTCGACTACGAGTCGCTCTTCGGCGACTCGGGATCCGGTCGGTCGAGGCCGGCCAACAGTCGACGCAAAGCAGTCAACTCGAACAACGAGACCCCGGACGCCGACGAGTCGCTCAACTACTTTTCGGTGCCCTTGCTGGCCGCCGACATCAAGAAGTTCGCCAAGGTGCCCTTCCGGTGCGAGCTGTCGCGAGCGGACGTCAAAGTGCTGCGGTCGAGCTTTCTCGACGACCGCGACGCCTCCTTCTATCTCGGTTTCGAGATCTTCGACGCCATCTACGAGAAGAAAGGCAAGCTGCAGACGAATCGATTTCCGCTCTACTACCTTCCGATCAAGATCGTCGAGTCGGGTCGGGAAGCCATCCTGCATCCCCTCGAAGACGAGCGGGTCTATCTCAACCACTTCGCCCTCGCCAATCTGGTCGAAACCTACTCTTCCGCCGGTCAGGCGCCGAAGCGCCTCGGCGACCTGCTGGCGGCCCTTTTGTCGCACCAGTTCACGATTCGGGGGGTTCCCGACCGGATCCGACTGCTCCGCATGCTGCCCTGCGCGCCCGACGTCTTCGACCGCACTCGCGAGATTCTCCTCGGGCTGCCCGGCGAAAACGGAAAGGGCGGCCTCCTGTCGGACGTGAAGGTGAGCGCGATCGAGTGCGACCTCGAGAGCGTCTATCTGTACAAGGCACCCCAGTCGTCGTCGCCCATCACCCGTTCTCTGCACGACGACCTGTCGCAGATCCTCGCTCGGACCGACACGACACCGGACGCCTTTCGGGCCTCCCTGCTGGCGCGGTCACTCAGCCCCGCGACCAGCGCCACCGAGGCCGTCGGCGAATTCTCGAAGCGCCCGTCGATGCACGGCCCGCAGGCCAAGAGCATCCGCACTCTCACCGAGCGACTCAACTCGCACGACCTCGTGTTGCTCGAAGGCCCCCCCGGAACCGGCAAGACCTACAACATCGCCAACCTGCTGATTCACTGCGTGTGCACCGGTAAGCGGCTGTTGGTGGTCAGCGACCAGGAGGCCGCGATCCACGCGCTCGCGGAGCAGATTCAGAGATATGTCACCGGGCCCACCCCCGACACGCCCGAGGGCCGCGAGCTCGAGTTGTTGTGGCGCATGGGCATCAAAGTCATCGATGAGCTGCCCACCGGCGCCGGAGCCTTGTCTTCGTGGTCGCGCCAAGTTCGACGAATGCTCGGCGTCGACGCGTCGAAAGAGCTCGACTGGCCGGCGCCGGTCTCCGGCTACGTCGAGGCGCTCGAGCAACTCGACAGCAAGATCCAGCAGCACATCGAAGAGGTCGGGACGGTGGTCAGCGAGCGGTTCGGAAGCCAGCAAGCCTGGCGCATGCCGATGATTGCGGCCCGCTCAGAACACCCTCGCACCGACGCCGAGATCGACGACGCCCTGGGCCTCGTCGCGCGATTCGCGGACGACCCGCAAGTCCTGGATCGCCTCCGCCGCCACGTCGTGTACCGCGAGCGTCTGCGCGAGCTCGAGCTGCATGACAGCTACGAGCTGTTCAGCTTCGAAGGCCGAGCCGACGTCATGGAGCCCCGCCTGAACAGCGTATTGGCCTGGCTCCAGCAACTCGAGCAGGTCGGCCCCCAACGGATCGAGGAATTCGACAAGATCGACGGGGGAGAAGCCGCCTCGGCGATGCGGGCCGTCCTGCGGCGAAGGTGGCTGCAGGCGTTCCCTCCCGATGCCGGCTGGACCGCTCGGGCCGCCAAGTTCGTGCGGTCGCTGTGGGGGCAGCATGACCTTCACAAGCTGGTGGTCGAGCTGGCAGCCATCGTGTCCGAGCAGCTGGTGCTCTGGCGCGGCAAGGAGCAGATGCCCACCGGCTTGTGGGACACCCTGTCGCGCGTGCACCTGGCGCTGGCTCCGTCGGGCCGAAAGCCGCTGGACGCCCGGATCGAGTTGCTGCTCGCCGCCCACCGCGCGGCGTCGGACTCCGAGTCGATCCAAGAGCAACTCGAGGCGGTGGCCACTTTGCAACGGGAACGCGACGAGCTGGTTCGACGCCAGTTCTTGTACGGTCTCGGCGCGATCGGTCGCCGAGCGTTCGAAGTCAACAAACGGGGCGGTACGAATCGATTGACGACGATCCTGGCCACCCTCGATCGCCTCGAGTCGGCGGCGTCGTGGGCTCGGGCCGCCGATGCGGTCAAAGAACTCCAAGACCTGCTTTACGAGGTCTTTCCGATCTGGATCAGCCGCAAGCAGGCGGTGCCCTTCTTGTTGCCCTGCCAAGAGCAGACCTTCGACCTGGTGATCGTCGATGAAGCCACTCAGTGTCGGGTCGATGACGCCATCCCGCTGCTGTTCCGGGGCAAGAAGCTCATGGCAGTCGGCGACGAGCGCCAAACGGTGCTCGCGAAGAATTCGGCGATCGACGACTACCTGTTCGACGACTTCGAGCTCGACGAGCACCTGCGCTTCGCGCAGGCCCGAGGTATGAAAGGGGGTGGCTCGCACCTGTTCGGCCTCGTCAAGCGCATCAAACAGGCATCCGTGATGCTCGACGAGCACTACCGATGCCCTCCCGACATCATCGAGTTCTCCAACCGCTACGTGTACGGCAATCAGCTGCGGACGATGCAGTGGAAAATGACCGGGGCCGCGCCATCGGTGATCGTGGACCACAGCGAGGCCCAGGTCGCATCGAGCGAACGACAGAAGACCGGCAAGTATAAGGGAATCGAAACCGATATGATCGATCGGTTCATGAACTACGTCGCCACCACGCTCGAGCAGCTGGAACGCGACACCGGAGAACCGATCAACCCCGACACCGACGTCGCGCTGGTGTACTTCCTCTTGAAGAACGAGCCGTACATCAAGGCGATCAAGAACAAGCTCCTCAATCAACTCCCTCGGGGCAGCGACGTGCTCGACGGGGCCGGTGCGGCGCTCCAGGGCAAGGAGCGAAAGTATATCTTCTATCTGTGGGATGTCACTCGCTACAACCTGAGCAACTTCCGGCAGGGCGACGACGAGACCAAGCGTAAGGGTGAGCTGAACGTTCTGATGAGTCGCCCCAAGCGTCGAGCCTACCACTTCCTGCATCGAGACTTCGACAAGCTCAAGCACCATACCTGCACGATCACCGACTATCTGTGGCGCACCCACCAGGGCAGCGCTCGCCGACCGACGGAGTCATCCGGCTCGGGTACTTTTCTCCGTCGCCTGATCGCCGATTCGCTCGGCGACCTCGGTCCGGATCCACACGAACTTCAACTCAACGTAACGCTCGGCAACCCGCTGTACGGCGTCGACGTGATGTGGCTGGCCCCCGAAGAGCGGCGACGAGACAAACCGGCCATCGCCGTGGTCGACCTCGGCGTGTTCATGGGTGTGAAAGAGCCCGGCCAAGAGGTGGTCGACTACTTCTTTCAGCTCCAACGGGCCATCCCGCCCGTCTCCCCGGTCTTCGGGTTCGTTCACGAGTTCGCGAACCCTGACTCCGCGGTGATCGCGAGGCTCAAAGCGCTCGGCCACCGGCGTTGACCGCCGACCCGCTCGATATCCGCGACGAAACCTACAGCGGCTTCACGGGGATGCAGATCTCGACGATGTGCTTTTTCTCGGGGTGGGTTTGAGGGTCATTGAGATATAGCTCGAGGGCCGGGCGGTCATCGGGCTGATAGCCGCTCTTCGGGAGCCACTGGCCGTACATCGCGTCCCAGGCCTCACCGTACTCCGCCGGATCGATCTCGAATCGGCCGACCGCGTACTCGCCTCCGGCAACCTTCATTCTACCGATTTCACCATCGGTTTCCGTGTCGTCGGGAACGACGCAGGCCACCGTCACCCGCAGCTTGTCGCTGTCGGTGACCGCGGGGTCTTCATGGTACAGACTCATGAATTGGGCATTGGGTCCGAGCAAGCCGCGGGGTCCCGCCCACTGCGCTAACTGGCCGAAGAGGCGCGCGAACAGCTCCGTATTGCCTTGGTAGGGCCCCGTGTGCCTCAGGTACGCCACCGTTCGCTCCGGCAGCGACTTCACTTCGACGTTCACATCTTTGGTCCCGGTCGTCATGGTCAACCTCCATTTTGGTGCCCAAGCACCGGGCTCAAAGTACATCTCGATGTGCGAGGGCGCGTTGCCGCGCTCGCGCATCGCTTTGCCGTCCTTGCTTTGTTCGCGCTCGCGCCACTCGCTGGCGCTCATCCCGAACCGCTCCCGAAACGCCCGGGCGAAGGCGGCGGGCGAACTGAAGCCGACGTCGAGGGCGACCTCGGTGATCGGACGGTCCGGAGCCCAGACCAGCAGGCTGGCCGCGCGCTCCAGTCGCACCCGGCGAACGAACTGGCCGAGCGGCTCGTTGGTAAACACGCGAAAGACTCGATGAAAGTGGTGCGGGGAGAAGCATGCGACCTTCGCGAGCACGTCCAGGCTCAGGTCATCGCCGAGGTGACTCTGAATGTGATCGATGACGCGATTGATGCGAGCGACGTACTCGCGCTCGGTCCGTCCGAGCTTATCCTTGAACTCCGCCATTCGCCGGCCCTCCCGGGCCACGTATCGTCGCACTCCGTCGCCGGCTACGCTAGCGCTCACCCTGCATCGAGTGGCGTCAGACGACCGGCTGGTCGGTGGACCGGTGCTACAATTTTACACATCATGGTCGACCCAACGGGCGCCCCGCCATGCATTATGGGGCGATGACAGCAACTGTCGCCCGACGATGGGATTCGATTTGTGGCCTTCTCGCCGTCGCGCTGATCGCAGGGTGCGGGGATGACCTCTCCACCGACGATCAGGTAGGGGATTTCAGAATATCGACCGACAGCGTGCCCGACGGCGTCGTTGGAGAGGAATACGCGGTCCAACTGGACACCGTGAACGGGTTCGAGCCATTCATATGGTCGCAAGTTGGGGGCCGGCTGCCGCCGGGGCTGACGCTGTCCGAAGATGGGTTGATCGCCGGTATTCCGAACACCACCGGCGAGTTCGCGTTCCTGGTGCGGGTCATCGATGTTCGGCCGCGGATTGCGGATTCCAGCTTCATCGTCGTCGTGACCGAGAACCCGCCGCCGGTCACGATCGCTGCTCCCCAACCTTTCCCGGCCGCTCAACTGGGGGTGGCCTATTCGGCCACGGTGAGCGCGGCCGGCGGCTCAGGTCAGGGATACAGTTGGCGAGTCGCGCAGGGCAACCTGCCAGCGGGCCTTGCGCTGGCGCCGCTCGAAGCGACGACCAGCACGATCAGCGGCACGCCATCGCTGGCCGGGTCGTTTGATTTCACGCTTGAGGTGCAAGACGACCTCGGCGAGACCGCGTCGACCGCCGTGTCGCTCGAAGTGTTACCATAGCCTGCCTCGGCCGGCTCGGACATTATTCCGGGTCGTTCGGCGCTCTTCCACAGTGGGGACACTTGATGTTGAGCCCTTCGAGCTCTTTCATGAACGCCCCACCAAGCACCCCCGCCGGTAGCGCGAACAGGCCCATGCCGATAAACGCGATGACGCTCCCGACCATCTTTCCGAAGGGAGTCACCGGAACCACGTCGCCATACCCCACCGTCGTCAGCGCGGCGGTCGCCCACCACATCGCGTGCGGAATACTCGAAAAAACATCGGGCTGGGCTTCGCGTTCGGCGAAATAGATCAGGGACGACGCGATCAACAGAAGCAACCCAGCCACCGCTCCGCACATCGCAAGCTCGCTGCGCGTGCGAAAGAGCACCCGGCCCAACGTTCGCAGCGCACGCGACGTCCGCCCCAGCTTGAGGATGCGCAAAAGGTAAAGAACCCGGAATAGCCGAAGAGTTCGCAGATCGGTCGTCGAGGCCACAAACCCCGGAACGATGGCCAGAAGATCGATGATCGCCATGGGAGTGCCCATGTATTGGAGTCGTCCGAAGGCCCCCCGGTACTGAGGGTCGGCGCCCGAAGCCCACAGGCGTGCGGCGTACTCGACCGTGAATACGGAGATGCTTATGCTCTCGATCCAGTCACAGACCGCGTGCAGCCACGGAGTCGACATCGATGGCACGGTCTCGATCATGACCGCCAGCACGTTGATGACCACCAAGGTGGAGATCGCGGTGGCGACCCGGCGGGCGGTCGGACTCGGGTCGTCGCCCGGTTCGAGGAGACGCCACAGACGGCTTTGGAAGGCTTCGTAGCCCATCGTCAACGGATGAGACCCATCGGGCATCATAAAGCCAAGGTCACGAGCATTAATAGGCCTACGCCCATGAACAGCACGCCGACGGCCAGCTTCATGAGTTCCGGATTGATTCTAGATGCCACCCGCGGCCCGAGCTGACCGCCGATGATGACCCCCGGAACCGCGAACAGCGCGATGCTCGCCACCTGTTGCAGGTCGGCCGGCTCGGCGCTGGACACGAACGTATAGCCATGACCGATCACGGCGACCAATACCGTGCACACCACCATGAAGATCGACGTCGCGATCGCAACCTGAGACGGCACCCGGCAGCGAACGACGAGCTCATACTCTTCGAGCTCCGCGAGGCCGACGGAGATCATGCCCACGAACATGCCGCCAACGGCGGCGAACACGCGGCCTAGCGTCCTATTGCGGACAGAGTACTCGAACACGTTGCCTTCGCGGTCGACGATCCGGCGCTCGGGTTTTTCGGCGCCCCTCGTGGCCGTGTCCTCGCCGCCGTGATCCCCATGCTGAGCCGCGGCAAAGATCTGGTAGCCGAGAAACAGCAGTCCGGTCGCGAAGATCGCCTTGAGAACCATATCCGGTACGAAGTCGGCGAATAGAACGCCGACGATGGCACCCGGGATGGAGAACGTCAGCAAGCTCACCGCCAAGCGATAGTCGATCCGCCCCGAGCGGACGTACGCGACGAGCCCGGAACCGAACCCGAACAGCTCTGTCAGCAGAGCGGTTCCGATCGCGACCGAGGGCTCCAGCCTCAGCACGAGCAGAAACAGCGGCGAGAAGAAGACCGCACCGCCGATGCCACTCGACATCGCGACGGTCGCGATACATACGGAAACAGGAAGTAAGTACCAGTATTCTAGGCTCATCATGGGCCGTCCTTTCGACGTCTCCCGGATGCGCCGGCCATCATGGAAGGTTACTTCGCCGGGCGCGATTTCGGAGGTCGCTTGGCGTGCCACTTTGCGGCTTGGTCCGGCTTAGCCCAGGCGCTGTACAGAGCCTCGAGCCGCTCGACGGCGGACGTTAGCTTCTGATACCGACGCGCCGGTGGCACGGACGCCGCCAACGCCGCGTAGCCTTCGAGTAGAAGCTTCTCCGCCTCATCGTAGCGCTCGAGTCCTGCGAGCGCCTCTCCGAGAACACTTCGAGCCCAACCCGTCCGCCAGTGTTCGTTTCCGAACACCTTGATTTGAGTCGGCAAGCTCGCCCGGGCGAGGCGTTCCGCTTCGAGATACTTCGATTGCCCGTTCAACAGCTCGGCCAGATAGCTGGTCGCGATCAGCGTTATCGGGTGCTCACCGCCCAGCCCTCGGCGCCCAGCATCGAGAGCTTCGCGGATATACCGCTCCGCCTCGGTCAGGCTGCCCTTGGCGTGCACCACGGTGCCCAAATTGATGAGCGCAACCAGCGTGCTCGGATGCTCTTCGCCCACCGTCCGCCGCAAGCCCTCGAGGGACCGCGCAAAGTATCGTTCGGCCTCGTCGAGCTTGCCCTGGACTTTCATGAGAAAGCCCAGATTATTGACCGAGGCGAGCGTATCGGCATGGTCGTCGCCAAGAACCCGACGGCGACCTTCGAGCGCCTCTCGATAGTAACGCTCAGCCTCGGAGAACTTACTCTGGCCCTGAAGCAAAAATGCCAGGTTATGGTAAGACAGCAGGGTGTTGGGATGCTCATCACCGAGAACCCGGCGGTTGGCCTCCAGCGCCTCGCGATAGTAAGGCTCGACCTCGTCCGGCTTGCCCATCGCATAAAGTAAAAAGCCCATGTTGTTGATCGACTCGATCGTGTCCGGGTGCTCATCGCCAAGCACCCGGCGACTCAAGGTCAGAACTTCCTGGTAGTACGGCTCGGCCTCGGCTGAGCGGCCCTGAGCGTTCAGCACGCTACCCAAGGACCGAATCGAACGCACCGTCTCGGGATGCTCATCCCCGAGCACGTTGCGGGTGCCGTCGAGCGCTCGACGAAGATACGCCTCGGCCTCCTGAAGCTTGCCCTGGGCCTGCAGAAGCTCCCCCATGTCATTGGTCGAGCGAAGGGTGCTGGCGTGCCCCTCGCCCAACACGCGACGCCTGGCCCTCAGCGCCTCGGAGCAGGCGTCTTCGGCCTCGTCGAGCTTGCCTTGCGCCCCGAGAAGTCGTCCCAGCTCGGCCAGCGATTCCAGCGCATCGGGATGACCTTCACCTAGCGCTCGCTGCCGGATCGCCAACGCTTCCCGCTGAGGCCCGGTGGCGGACTGCAGCAACCCCGCATCTCGCATCTCGGTTGCCAGCGACTGAAGCAGCCTCGCCTTCACGAGCGGTTGCTCTTTGAATCGTTCGGCCACCGATTCGAGCCCTGTCTTGAAAATATTCTCTTCGAGGGTGTGGACGGCGAGATTCGTGAAGTTGGCACCCGCGAGCAGCTGCTCCAGGGTCGTCGTTCGACGGCGAATCTCGGCCTCGGCGACCCCGGCGCGCTGCATCGACGTCCGCGCTTCGGCCAACAGTCGAGTTCGCATTCGGACCCCCATCAACTGGGCGTCGACTTCACCGAGCCTCTGAGCCTGGAACCGGACGACCTGGGCCAGCTCGGCGCGCGCTCGTCGAGCCTGATCGCGCTCGGCGGTGATTCGACTGGCTTGGATCGCCATCGCCACCGCAAAAACGACCAGGAACACCACGAAGGCTGCCCCCGCGAAGACGGCCACGAGATTGCGGCGGACGAACTTTCCGGCCCGATAGATCGCGGAGGGGGGGCGAGCCAGGATCGGCTCGTCGGCCAAGTAACGCTCGATGTCCTCGGCCAGACGCTTGGGCGAGCCGTACCGCCGGTCACGGTCTTTCTCCAAGGCCTTGAGCGCGATCCAGTCCAGGTCGCCCGAGAGTTCCCTAGCCAGAGTGGGCAAGTCGGTTCGCCGCCTCCTCGCCGACAAGGTGGACTCCGCTCTCGCCGGCTTGACCACCGTCGACGGCCGGGGCGCCTCGTCTTCGCGGATGGCCCGCAGTAGCTCCAACAGCCCGGCCGCCTCGACACTCTCCATGTCGAACGGGAGTCTCCCGGCCAGGAGCTCGTACAGGATCACGCCCAGCGCATACACGTCGACCCGAGTATCGATCCCTCTGTCGTTGAGAGCGTCGACCTGTTCAGGGCTCATGTAGATCGGCGTGCCGATCAGGTCGCCGGCCCGAGTCTGAATCGTCTCCGGGGTCAACTTCTGCTCGATAGCCTTAGCCACCCCGAAGTCGATGACTTTAGGCACGGGCTGACCGTCTATCTTCACGACCAGTACGTTGGACGGCTTCAGGTCGCGGTGGATGACCGCCTTGAGATGCGCGTGTTGAACCGCCTCGCACAGCAGGATGAACAGCGCCAATCGCTCCTTGATCGTAAGGCGATTCTCGTCGCAGTACTCGACGATCGAAATCCCCTCGACGTACTCCATCGCGAAGAACGGGAGACCTCGATCCGTAGCTCCCGCGTCCAAGACCTTTGCGATATGGGGATGCTCCATCAAGGCGAGCGCTTGGCGCTCCGCCTCGAATCGTCCGAGCACCTCCTGCGTGTCCATGCCCGACTTCAGGATCTTCAAGGCCACGCGACGGCGAACCGGATGCTCCTGTTGGGCCAGGTAAACGACGGCGAAGCCCCCGTGTCCGATCGGCTTCAGGATTTCGTACGGCCCAACCTTGTCGCCCGACCGGAACACCAGTGCCGTAGAGGCGGAATCATCGGGCACCTCGGTCGGCGGGAACTCGACCACGAAACTTCTTTTGAAGGTGCCGGCCAGGGCATCGGCCGAAAGCAATGCCGAGACTTCGTCGAGGAGCCCCTCGTCATCGCCACACTGCTCTTCGAGAAAGGCCTTTCGCTCCGCCTCGGGACGGCTCAGCGCAGCCTCGAATATGTCCTGAACGTCATCGAGTGATTTCGCCATGACCCTTCTCCCATCACTGAGACGACGAACCCGTCCTCCATGGTCGACGCCTCGACCGACTCGGCGCAACCGCAGGTGGTCATGCGTTCGAGGTTCCGGACGTCTGCATGGCCCTCACCAACCACGCGCGCGCGAACCGGAGGTCCCGGCTGACCGTATTGACCGAAACGTCGAGCGCCGCCGCAATTTCCTCTTGCGTAAGACCACCGAAGTAAAAGCACTCGACCACCCGGGCTTTGCGCTCGTGCCGCTCGGCCAGCCGCCCCAACGCTTCGTCGAGGTCGAGCAAGTCGAACCGCAACGCGGCTTGGCCGTCCGCGACGTTCGAGAGCGTGACATAGTCGGCTGCTCCGCCGCGCTTTTGGCGAGCCCGGGCTCGGGCCTGATCGACCAGCATTCGGCGCATCACCCGCGCGGCGACGGCGAAGAAGTGGGCGCGATCCACCCACTCCACGTCCGTATCCACCAAGCGTTCGTACGCCATATGGACGAGCTCCGTCGTCTCGACCTGCTGTGCGCCTTCTCGAGCAAGATGGCGGCGCGCGATGGCTCTCAGCTGGTCGTAGACCACCGGAATCAGCTTCTCGAGGGCGCTCTCGTCGCCCGAGCGCCAATCTTTGAGCAAAGAAGTGACCGAAAGGGCGCTCACGCAGCGATCATGGCACGGACCCACAGAGGGCCGAAGCCGGCTCGCCCCTGAGTGCTCCAAAGGTAGGCGATGAGCGCAAGTCCGTGACTGTATTCCAGGCCTTCGGAGATCGTCCTGGGCCCAGCGGACGGCTCCCGCCACGACCGACGACGCCAAAGCCTCAGTCCTTTCTGCCGCGGGTGGCGAGGATCGACTGCACGAGGTCTTCGGGGGCTGCGTCAGGGGTGAGCCCCCGGGCTTCCGAGAAGGCTGACCGGCCAAGCTCGACCGTGCGACAATACGCATCAAAGTACCGGCCGCAATCCGCGCACGACTGTAAGTGGGCCTCCGCTTCGGCGCGCCGATTCGGGTCCAGCTCTTCGGCGAGGAGGGCATCCATACAGCTTACGAACTCACGGCAGTTCATTCGACCGCCCCGTCTTCCTCGGCGATCAGGTGGGGCTCCAGCAGCGATTTGAGTGCCTGCCGGGCCCGATGCAGGCGGACCTTCATACACACTTCGGAGATGCCGAGCACCTTGGCTGCTTCGCGGGTCGACAGCTCCTCGATATCGCGAAGCATCAATGCGGTTCGATATTTCTCCGGCAGCCGATCGATTTGTTGGCGAACCAGCCGCCGCAGCTCGCTCCGCTCCATCGTCCGATCCGCGGACGCTTCCCAGGATTGGGGGCTACGAACGTGGATTCCCGTGCCGTCGAACACCGGCAGCAAGTCGTCGAGGCTGACCTCTCGCTTGCGTTCACGCGCTCTGATCCTGAGCAACGCCTGATTGATCACGATGCGCCGAAGCCACGCGCCGAGGGGGGCGCCCCTCGAAAAAGTCGCAATATGCCGGTGCGCCGCCAGCAACGCTTCCTGGACCGCGTCTTTGGCTTCCTGTTCGTCGCGGAGAAGGCGGCGAGCGATGGCCATCATCCGGCCTCCGTGCTTACGCACGAGGACCTCGAACGCGCGTTCGTCACCCGCGACCAGACGGTCGACCAAGACCTCTTCCGCGCATGCCCGGTCATCATTGAGGAGCGCTTGAACGGCGAACCGGGCTTCATGCACCCACTGTCGGGCGGTGCCCTCGGGCACGTCCAATAACCCCGCGACTTCTCGAAGACCGCGCCCCTCGGCGTCGCTCAGTATGAACGCAATCCGGTGCTCGGCCGGAAGCCGCTCGACAATCTGCCGCACCCGCTGGCCATCGACCTGGTCGGCGGTCCACGGGGCGGGTCGCCGCGCGAATCGGCCCTCATCGGTGAAAACGGGCACCACCGATGCGATATCGATGCTTGAATCGGGACGGTCCTGCTGGAGCGCAAACCTGACGGCGGCTCTCCGCAGATCGTCGCCGATCCGCCGGCTGGCGTCGATGTCGACAGCGGCGAAGGCCGTTCGAACCGCCTCCGCCGCCGCTTCCTCACACCCCAACAGCCGGCGGCACATGGCGTGCAGCGGACCTGCATGCACCCGCACGACCGCTTCCCGATCGGCCTTTCGGGCTTTCGGTTCCGAAATGCGCTTCGCGCGCCCCGAAACAACCCCGCCGGTGCGGCGGGCCTGGGCCCACGAAGGGCCCCGAACACTAAGATGAGATGAACCACTTCGGGTCGCAGCACTGATCGTTGGCACACTCGGTAAGCGTCGAAAGCCGGCGCTGCACCCCATCTTTTTTTTCGGCTTCCGTTCGTTAAGCTCTTCAGGCCGAGCCCCTCCGCAGCCCGCCATCTTTCGCAACCTCTTTCAATCATTGCCAAGCCGAACACGCTGGCGGAGGCCGCGCCGCTTCCGACCTCGAAACGGCCGCCTCGCGGGCTCAGGACTGGCTTGCTGAGCTTGGACCGTACGGCCCGGCGACGGTCTCTCGCAGTAGGTCTTGCAGCGTTTCCGTCTCGATGGCGGCGCGGATGCGGGCCATCCACCAACCGAAGAACCAGAGGTTGTGCATGGTGGTCAGCCGATGAACGAGCAGCTCGCTGGTCGTCCAAAGGTGCCGCAGGTAAGCGCGACTGTAGCGCTGGCACGTCGGGCACCCGCAGTTCTCGTCGAGCGGGCGGCTGTCGTCCCGGTGAGTCGCGTTCTTGAGGACCAAGATGCCCTCGGAGGTAAAGATGCGACCGGTGCGCGCGTTGCGCGTCGGGACCACGCAGTCGAACATGTCGACCCCCGCCGCCACCGCGGCCACGAGATCATACGGAAGGCCGACCCCCATCAGGTAGCGCGGGCGGTCGACCGGCAACAGATCGGTCGAGGTGTCGACGACCCGCAACATGTCCTCCTTCGACTCGCCGATGGCCACCCCTCCTATCGCGTATCCGTCCAAGTCGTGGGCCAGCAATCGGTCGGCGTGTTCCCGCCGCAGATCTTCATACAGGCCACCTTGAACGATGCCGAACAGCGAAGTCCGGTCGGGGTGCTGGCGCGACGCTTGGCATCGCTCGAGCCAGCGGGTGGTCCGGGCCATCGACCGGGCGACGTAGTCACGAGCGGCGTCGGCGGGCGGGCACTCGTCGAAGGCCATCGCGATGTCGGTGCCGAGCGCCTCTTGCACCTCGATCGATAACTCGGGGCTCAGGAGCACCTTCTGACCGTCATACGGGCTCTGAAAGAGGACGCCCTCCTCCGAGATCTTGCGCAGCTCCTTGAGCGACAGCACCTGAAAGCCCCCGCTGTCGGTCAAGATCGTGTGCTCCCAACCCATGAAGCGGTGCAAGCCGCCCAGCTGACGGACGAGCTGGTGTCCGGGTCGAAGCAGCAGGTGATACGTGTTGCCCAAGACGATCTGCGCGCCGGTGCTGGCGACCTCTTCCGGCAGCATCGCTTTCACCGATCCTCCGGTTCCGACCGGCATGAAGGTCGGGAGCTCGACCGTCCCGTGGGGCGTAAACAGACGTCCCCGACGACCGCGAGTGTGGGGATCGGTCTTCAGCAGCTGGTAGCGAACCGTGCGCAATCGGACCTCACTGGATCAGCATGGCGTCGCCATACGAGTAAAAGCGATAGCCGGTCCGAACGGCTTGCTCGTATGCGGCCAGGACCGCGACGCGCCCTGCGAATGCGCACACCAGCATCAGCAGGGTCGAGCGAGGCAGGTGAAAGTTGGTGATCAGCGCGTCGACGTGACGAAAGGTGAATCCCGGTCGAATGAACAGATCGGTCACCCCCGACGTCGCCTGAGTCGGGTCATCGATCGATTCCAGCACTCGCGTGACCGTAGTGCCCACGGCGACGATGCGGCCCCCGGACCGACGCGTCGTCTCGATGGCGGCCGCGGTCTCGGCAGGCACGGCATACCGCTCGGCGTGCATTCGATGGTCGCGGGGGTCGTCCACCCGAACGGGGAGGAACGTCCCGGGGCCCACGTGAAGGGTTAACGCGGACATCGAAATGTCGCGCGAACGGAGGCTGGCGTTCACGGCCTCGGTGAAATGCAGCCCGGCGGTCGGCGCCGCGACCGAACCGAGTCGGTCGGCCCGGGCAAAGATGGTCTGGTAGCGATCGGCGTCGGTCGCTTCAGGGGCCCGCTCCATGTACGGCGGCAAGGGGAGTTGCCCGTAGGAATCGCTGATGGCGCCCAGGTCGTCATCGGCGCCGATGAGAATCCACCCCTGGTCGCGACGCTCGACCACCTCGAGAAGATGGTCGGTGCCTTCGACCAGCAGCGCCGTCCCCGGCTTGAGCGGTTTGCTGGACTGCGCCAACGCCAGCCAGTGCTGCCCCTCGGGCTCGACCAACAGAACCTCGACTCGGCCCCCCGTGCCTACCTTTTTGCATAAAAGGCGGGCCGCTCGCACTCGGGTGTCGTTCACCACGACCAGGTCGCCCGGCCGCAGGTGCTCGGCCAGCGACGAGAAGACGTGGTGGCCCACCCGACCGGACTTGCGGTCCAGCGTCATCAGCCGGCTGCCATCGCGGGAGGCGGTCGGATGTCGAGCGATCGCTTCCGGCGGCAGCTCGTATTCAAACTCAGACAACCGCACCGGCCGGCGAGGCTAGCAGCTTTGTGACGGAGAAGGTGGATCGTTATGCTTTACGCGGTGCGCTTTTGCCCTCACTGCTTCTCCATCTACACGTCGCAGGTGGACTACTGCGGCATCGACGGAACGAAGCTCCGCGACGAGCCGAAAGATCCGCTGGTGGGGCGGGTGCTCGACCGCTATCGCGTGCTCGAGCGCCTCGGCCTGGGCGCGATGGGCTGTGTGTATCGGGTTGCCCACACTTTTTTGGAGCACGAGTACGCGATGAAGGTCCTATTCGGGGACCTTTCGGCCAACCGGCGCATCGTCGAGCGTTTTCGCCGAGAAGCCCAGGTCATCAGCAAGATCCGGCATCCGAACGTCATCTCGGTCACCGACTTCGGTAGCACACAAAATGGACTCACCTTTCTGGTCATGGAGTACGTCGCGGGCCGGACGCTGGCCGACATCATTGCCGAGGAGGCGCCCTTTACCCCGACCCGCGCCGCCACCCTCGCCCGCCAAATCGCGGCCGGCTTAGGCGAGGCCCATCGGCAGTCGTTCATCCACCGGGACGTCAAGCCGTCCAACATCATGGTCTGGACGGACGGCACCCACGAGTACGTCAAGATCTTGGACTTCGGCATCGTTGGCTTCATGCCGAAGGACCCTTCGATCCGGATAACGGGTTCCGATCATTTCGTGGGCACCCCCCTTTACATGGCCCCGGAGCAATCGCGAGATCCGCAGAACATCACGCCGGCCGCCGACTTGTACGGCCTCGGCATCATCCTGTACGAGCTGCTCGCGGGAAAGCCTCCGTTCGATGCGCCGAACGTGGTCGACCTGTTCATCCAGCACGCCACGGCACCGATCCCCCCTCTACCTGGCTCTCAGGGCCTGGAGCTGCTCGTCCATTGGCTTCTCGAGAAGCGAGCCGATCGCCGTCCCCCGAATGCAGAGGCGGTCATCGCGGAACTCGACCGACTCGCCGGCGCCCGCACCGGCCCCCCCCGGCTCCGCGCGGCGCTCGAGTTTCAGCCCGCGCTCGACGCGACGACGCTCGACCAGTCGCGCGACGGTCCGCTCGAGTTACCCGAAGTCGCCGAGCCGACCAGCGTGCACCCACCGGCGCGCCCGTACCTGCCCTATCCGGAACCTGAACCCACTCCCGCTCTGCCGGTCGTCCCGATTCCTTACGAGGCCGTCGGCGGGACGCGACCCGCCGACAAGAAGGCCCCGGTCAACTTCGCCTTTTTATGGGGCCGCCTGGACGCCTTGGTCGATCGCCTGGCGGCGGTCCACATCGGCGATGAGACCCGGGTCATCCTCGAGACCCGGTCCCGACGACTCCGCGCGGCCCTGAGAACCGATGTCGATGGTGGGTACTACCAGCGCCTGGCCCGCGACATCGGCGACCTCGAGCGCGACCTCAACGCCGCGGTCGGGCTAGCGGGCGGCCCTCATCGAGGCGACTTGGATCCACCTTGACCAGAGCGGGCAGCCGGCGGCCGGCCGCTCGCTTCAGACCCGGTAGCCTGGTGCCGGCTGAAATCATCGACGGGGGTTGTTCATGCGGCGACAGCCCGGCCAACCTTAGGTTGTGGGTTCGCCCCAGCGACATACCGGCCGTATCCTCGCGGGGCGGGTGGTCCTGTGGACCGGCCTGGTCGCCGCGGTCGCGGTCTATCTGTTCGGTCACGGCGTTGGGCAGAGCATGGCGCTGGCCCTCACCTGCGCAACACTGGGCATCGTGGCCTACGCCGTCGTGCAAAGAACGTTGCGGACGGCATTCGCCGAACAGAGCCGGCGCCTCGAAGCGGCGAATGTCCAGCTCAGCTCGCAATTGTCCCAGCTCCGCTTCCTGAACAAGCTGAGCCAAGACCTGGCCCGAAACCTCGACCTCGAAGAGACGATGCAGCGACTGAGCGACCGGATTACAGAGTCGCTCACGGTCAACGAGCTGGCCGTGTTGCTGTTCGATCGAGACCGACGGAGGGTCTTCGTGCTCACCGCCCGCGGCTTCGAGGATGACCGGGTCATTCAGATGCCCTTCGAGCCCGCGCGCGGCGTCACCGGGCTCGCCGTCAGTAGCCGAGCGTCGGTGTACGTGCCGGATGTCTCTGGCGAGAACTGCGAGATCATCTATCGGGCGGAGCCGAATCCTCAGGGCAGTCTTTTGTCGGTGCCCATGGTCTACGAAGACAAAGTCGTAGGCGTTCTGAACTTCTCGTCGGCTCAGACGAGCGCCTTCTCTGCCTCCGATCGTACCTTGTTCGAAACCATCGCCAGCCAGGCCGCGCTGGCGCTGACCAATGCTCGGCTGTACAAAGAAACCCTTGAGCTCGCCGAGATCGATGGACTGACCGGACTGCTCAACCGACGCGGGCTCGATAAGCGACTGGCCCTCGAGTGGGCACGATCGCAGCGGGACAACGCACCGGTCTCGGCGATCATGGCCGACATCGACCACTTCAAGACTTACAACGACCAGCAGGGCCACCAGCGAGGAGACGAGACCTTGCGCAAGGTCGCCCGCCTTCTCGCCCAGAAAGTCCGACAGGTCGACGCCGTTGCCAGGTACGGCGGCGAGGAGTTCCTGGTCATCTTGCCCCGGACGACCAAGGACCAGGCCATGGCAGTGGCGCGAAAGCTCCGCCGGACGATCGAGAGTTCGGACTTCGAACGAGGCTACCTGCAGCCGCTGGGTCGGGTCACGATCTCGTGCGGAGTCGCGACCGCTCCCGACGATGCCGAATCGGCGCTCGATCTTCTGAATGCCGCTGACCAGGCCCTCTACGAGGCCAAGGACAGCGGGCGCAACCAGGTTCGGGCCAGGGTCATCGTCGGCCCCTGAGCCTCAGCTCGCCCCCGTGAGCCGGCGCCGCCATGCGACAGGACCGCGAGCAGGCGCGCGGTGATCTCCTCCGCTCGCCCCCGTGAGCCGGCGCCGCCATTACGACAGGACGGCGAGCAGGCGCGCGGTGACCTCGTCGGGTGCGGCCTCTCCGTCGACGCGCTTGAGCAGCCCTTTCTGCTCGTAGAACGGAACGATGGGCGCGGTCTCGCGATGGTATTTCTCGAGGCGCTGCCGCACGGCCTCCGCCGTGTCGTCGGCCCGTTGGACGACCTCGACGCCTTCCGGTGGCGGATCGAATTCGATGTGATAGATCTGTCCGGTCGCCGGATCCGAGCGGCGCCCGGTGATCCGTTTTTCGATCACTTGGTCATCGACGGTGATCAGAACGACGGCGTCGAGCTCGACGTTCGCGGCCGCGAGGGCGGCGTCGAGCGCCTCGGCCTGGGGCCGAGTACGCGGAAAGCCGTCGAGCATGAACCCGGTGGCCGCGTCGTCGGCCTGGATGCGCTCCTCGACCATGCCGATGACGATCTCGTCCGGAACGAGCTGCCCGGCCTTCATGATCGCGTCGGCCTTCCTGCCTAGTTCAGTGCCCGCCTTGACCGCAGCCCGCAACATATCTCCGGTAGAGATGTGAGGAATACCGAGCCTCCCGGTGAGGCGCTTCGCTTGGGTTCCTTTGCCCGCTCCGGGCGGACCAACGAGAATCAGACGCATGCACACTCCTCGACCTGCGACGCCGTGATGAGCCGTTCTTGACTCGATCCGATCGGACGCAGCAGCTCGGCGAATGTTCGCATACCTCGCTGGCGTACGAAGTGCCGCAAGGATCAGGACTAAAGCGGCGGCCGGCTCAAAGGTCAACCATGAGCGGCCCTCATTCCAGACCCGCCAGACTGAGGACCGGCGCTCTAGCTCCACCGTTCATGACGTCGAATTCGGCTCGACCGTCGGTCTGTCAGTGCGGAGAACCGCGCCGGCGATCGTCAACGCCTCGATCTCACCCGGAGCGCGCCGAAGGCACCGATCTCGACCGTCGAAGCGGCACGAGCGGCCAGCGGCCCCACGAAGATGCGCACCCTGCGTTTTCCCCGGCGTGCCAACCCGATCTTGATGTGTCCCCGCGAACGGAGCGCCCCGCGTCCGGATCGACCTCGCGCCAGGAGGTGCCGAGGCGCCCGCCGTTGCCAGACAATGCCGTCGCGTTCGACGACTTCGACCCCTTGCGAGGCGCGCACCTGGAATTCGGTGGTCGCCGAAGCGGGTCCGACCACCGCGAACCGAAAGAGCCCGTCCTCGCGCCAGACGTACACCCCCGGTCGCGCCTCGCCGTCTAGGACGGGCGCGCCGACCACGTGCGCTCGGTCGATCTGCCGGATCAGCGGGCGCTTACCCTCGCGGGGGGCCGCAGATCGCGCGCGCTCAGGGCCGGCTTGCGGGTGGTCGGGCGCGGCGACGCTCCCCAGCAGAGCAATGACCGCAGCGGCGGACGCGAGCATCAATTCAGTTGGATCAATCCGCTGAGTGGAACAGCGACCTCGAAGGTCTTTCCCGTACTCCCTCTCAGCTCGATACGGTCCGCGCTCGAGTCGAGTCGAGTTCCGTTACGACGGAAGCGAATCTGACCTCCGATTGCCGGAAACTGGATCGTGAGCCCCGTCTCGCTAATGTCGACGATCGATTGCGCCGTCTCGCCCCCGGCCGCGAGGTCATTATCCAAAAACCGCCAATATTCGGTCGCGCTGATCACGGTGATGCCGGTCGAGCCGACCGCAACGCCGGGCGACACCTCCCGTTGCGAGACGGCTGAGGAGCGGGCCCGCCGAAGCTCGGCCATCAGGCGCCGAACCTCGGCCCGCTGCTGCGCATCCTCGTTCACCGCGATGGCGCTCGGTAGAACCACGGCCGCAAGAACGGCGACGATCGCCAGCACGGCCAGAATCTCGAGAAGCGTAAATCCGGCCGTGCGCCGGTCGGTGGGAGCGTCCACGACGCCAAGTTGCCCTCATCGACGAGCGGTGACAAGGAAATCCCAAAAGCACGACTTTCGCGGTGGCGAGGCATCCCGGTTCACGCCATTCTTTGCCCACAGCCATGAAACGACCGCGTCATCTCGCGAAAGCGCTCGGCGGGGCGCTTGTCTGGGCGCTCTTCGGGGCGGGGACCTGGGCCTGCTCATCCGCACCTGTCAAACCTCCCGCGTGGTTCGCTCAACCGAAGCCGAGCGACACCCAATTTCTGTATTTCCTGGGTGATGCGAATGCCCGCGAAGAGGCGATGGCTCGCGAGCTTGCGGTTCAAAAAGCCCTGTATGAGCTGAGCATCTACTGCGGAGCCTCGCTGACGACGGACTTCAGCTCGGTCGAGATCGAGAAGAACGGCCAGCTGAACCAGGAAGTCTCGCTCACCGTCGACGTGGCGGGCGAAGAGATCTCGATTCAGGAGGCCGCGACCGAATCGTGGTCCGTGCAGAAGAACAGCGCCGGCGGTTACAACGCGTATGTTCGCCTCAAGTGGCCCAAGACGCAGTTTGCGCGAGTTCAGCAGGCCCGGCGGGCCAAAGCGAAGCGCTCGCTCGAGCTGTACCTCGAGGCCGAACGAGCGGTCGAGGCGTACCAGCTTCGGAAAGCGGAGCGACTGATTCGAGAGACCCGCCAGGCCCTGGGCCCGACCCGAAGTAGCATTCCGCTCAGCCACCCGAAGCTCTCGAACAGCGGCCTGGTATTCGACGCCGTCGAGGCTCTGAAAGCGCGGCTCGACCAGCTACGTCCGGAGCGCGAGAGCTCGATGGCGGTGACGGTGGTCTGCGAGATCAAAGACCAGCCAGACCAGTGCGCGTCGCGATGGGTCGGCAAGATCCGCGAGCGCGTCGGCAAGGCGGGCTTTCAAATCGCATCCGCGCCCGTTCCGCGCCCCACGACCAAGGCCATCCTCGACTCGCGGGCACCGGAACTCGACACATCGACTCGGGCGTCACGTTACGTGTTGGCCCTAAGATACAACACTTGGCAGTCCGCTGTGGAATACGGGTTCGTGTATGCCCGCTGCGGCGCCCGGGCGGTCTTGTTCGACGTCGACCTCAATGAGATCCGTCAGGTCAAAGAGGTGAAGCCAGAGAAGGGTGGGCACGTCAATTTCCCGGGCGCCATGACGATCGCCTGCCGAAAGGCGGAAAGCCAGGTGCTCGCCTGGATGGACCAGAACCTCGCCGCGCTCAAGGACTAAGTAAATGGACGCCACTAAACTCGTACTCCCCTCGTTGTTGGTCGGACTGATGATCCTCTCCGGCCTGCCGACGGCCACCGCGGAACCCCCTCGGACCACCGACTCCGTCCCGTCCGAGTCCCGCTCCGGACGAGGCGCCGTCGAGTCCAAGTCGAGCCTTGTCGATGCGGTGCTACCCCTCGGAGCGCGCGCCGCTTCGGCTCGCCCCGGGGGCAAGCAACTCACCGTCGGAAAACCGGCCCCCAACTTCCGAATACGCGCGCTCGACGGCGCGATGGTCCGCCTCGATGAGCGGGCCTATGCCGGCCGCGAAAAGGGCTACGCGCCGAAGCACCCCGTTTTGCTCGATTTCTTCCGAACCGACTGCGAGCCGTGCATCCGCGCGCTTCCGCAGCTGGTCACCCTTCACGAAAGCCACCATCGCCAAGGGCTCGAAGTCATCATGGTCGCCCTTTTGGAGGAGGACGCGGGCGATCGAAAGCTCGCTCAGTTCCTCGCCCGACACGAGCTTCCGTTCGTCGTCGTGAAGGACATTCACGGACATGTCGCCGAGAAATACATGGGCAAGGTCGTCTCCCTCCCCGCGACGTTCCTGATCGACCGTACCGGCATCCTTCGGAAAACCAAGTTCTCGGGCCGAGGGAACCTCGAGACCCACCTGGGGACGGAGCTGTCCGCCGTCCTGACCGAGCACGCGAAGGCGCGTCGTCGGTGACCCAAACCCTGTCCATCCTGCTGCTCGGCTTCACGGCGGCGCAGCCCGGTCAGCGTCCCCCGGCCGACCCCGTCCTTCCGGAGTCGATCCGACCGATCATCGAGCGAGCGGTCGCCGCTGAGCTCGACCCGACGCTCGGAACCGCCAATGCTCTGCGTGTCATCGAAAAGGCACAGCCGAGGTACGCACGGTCGTCGCCAGAGGCGACCGCCCTTCGCCTTCGACGGGCGGCCGTCGCGTTACGGGGCATCTTCCTGACTCGGCCGGACTTTCCGGAGCCCTCCCGCTACTACCAAGCGCTGTCTACCTTCTCGCGTCTCGACCTGACGGATCCCGGTTTCGAGCCGTGGATGGAACGAACCATCGCCGTTCATCGTGAGGCTGAGGGGCACCACGATGCCCTACGGGTGCACGAACATGACGGGCTCGACGCCCGCCGGATCGAGGCCGCACTCCTCCTGCGTGGTTCGGAGCTCGATCGCGAACACGTGCAGGGCATCTTCAAACGAACGTTCAACGCGGCGGGGCTGTCGCTTCGGTTCGTTCCCGCTGCGAAGGCCCCATTCGTTCTCAAGCTCTCGTCCGAGGGCGCCGCAAGCCCTCGCCCCGACCAACCGGCGGTCAGAGTCGACCTCGGCATCGAGCACATCGAGGGGTCGGAGGTGGTCTGGCGGACCGACCTCTTTCGCATCACGACGGCGCCGACCCCGCGGCGAGCGCTGGCCGCGAGTATCGAGTGGCTCGCTCGGATCGGTGGGCGCGACCTCGTATTTCGATGGTTGGTCGACGGTGGCCTGAAGATTCCGGGGGGCGGGTCGCTGCTAGGCTTGCGAAACCACGAGCACGGGCACTAAACCGTCGGGTTATTATGTCGCCTCGCGGATCTTGGGCGCGCGCGCGCCGGCGCGAACCGAAGCGTTCGAACGAATCGCTCCGTGAGATCGCATCGGTGGTCCGAAGCGAAGCCTTCGCGTACCTGCGCCTCGGCATGCTGACCTCGCGCGGTCGGCGAGCGCTCAAGCGGGACGGAGGCCAAGCCTCGGTCGGCGTTCTCTTCGTGCCCGGATTCGGAGCCAACGGCGGCAACTTCCTGCCTATGCGGGGCTACCTCGAGCGGCACGTCGACCTGTTCGACACGTTCGAGTACGTCAGCTGGCGCGACCCGAGGAGCATCGCGCAACGATTGAAACTTCGCCTGCACGCGTTGGCCGTCAAGTGCGACCGCCTCTACTGCGTGGGCCATAGCCTGGGCGGCTTGGTCCTGCGAATGGCGCTTCAAAGTCCCCGCGCCCCCGTCGTCAGCGGCTACGCCGCCCTTTGCAGCCCGCTTCACGGCACGTGGCGTTCGAAGCTCGCCCCGGCGCCTCTTCGCCACTTCACCCCCGACAGCCCCCTCATGAGCGAGATTCTGGCCTCCGCGCATCGCCTCGAGCCTCTCCGAGGGCGCGTGCTCACGGTAGCGGCGCGACGCGACCATTTCATTAAGCCTCACACCAGCGCCCTGCTCGACTTCGGACCGCAATTGCTCCTCGAGGATGTCGGGCACAACGGCGCACTGCTCGACACCCGGGTTCATGAGGCTGTGGCCGCGCTCGTGCGCAGCCATGAGCTCACCGCCGCCCGCTCCGTCGACGGCTGACGCGCGAGCCGATCGGTGCGCCTGCGTCTTCGTCGAGCCGATGCGTGGGCTCTGCTCGGGCTCACGGGCCTCGTCCTCATCGCCTTTCGGTCGATCCTCGGACCGACCGAAGGCCTTTGGTACGGCGACCACGCCCAGATCTTTCGTCAACGGTGGTGGTTCATCCTCGAAGCGATGGGCGAGGGTCATCTCCCGGCCCGCACCCTCGCCAATGGCTCCGGAGTGCCCATCGAGTCACTCTTGAATGCGACCTACACGCCGCTAACCCTCGTCCTGGCGGCGGGACCATTCAACGTCATGTACGACTGGTTCGTACTCGGACACGTCATCATCGCTTGCGTCGGCGTCTACGCGCTGTTTCGAAGCTTGGGCTTCAGTCCCGCGAGCGCCTTCTGGCCGGCCATAATTCCACTGAGTGGGCCGATCGTGTCGTTCGAAAATCTGCTGGTCGGTCTCCAAGGGATCGCCTACGCGCCGTGGACGTACTGGGCGCTCGCGATCACCCTGCGCGAACCAAGGGCGACCCACGTCGGGCTTCTCGGCCTCTTCGGGGGCTGGCATCTGCAAGGCATCATGCCTGAGATCCTGTTCCTCGACGGCTTGGTCGGCATCGGGCTGATCGTTCACTTGGCCCCTCGCAGACGGGCTCGCCTTCGCGCGGTGACCGCCGTCGGGGCGGGAGTCATCCTCGCCTGGGCGGTCTCGGCCATCGAGCTGATGCCGGTCGTCCAAAACATCTTCGAGACTCGCCGGGGCCAGGGCTTCAGCTACGCCGAGCAGACCGTGTGGTCACTGGCTCCGGCCCGCCTGGTTGGAGTGGTGGCGCCCAGCTTCTGGAGCGTTCCCGAGGTGGACCTGGCTCGATTCGACTGGCTATACGCGGGCCAGACCCGACCGTACCTCCTGTCGATCTACTGTGGCCTGCTCCTGTCATTGGCGGTCGGTCGCCCCTGGAGGGCGATCTCGGGGTGCGCAGCGTTCGCGCTGTTCGTCGCGATGAGCCTGGGCGCGCTCACTCCGCTGCACGGTTGGGTGGCGCGTCTTCCGCTGATGACCAGCGGCCGGTACCCAGTCAAATTCTTGGTGCTCGCGATGGGCGGCCTCGCGGTCGCGCTCGCCTACGGGCCCCGCCGAATCATGCGGAGCCGCCGTCCTCCGACCGCGCTTTGGCTGCACGCGGCCGCCGCGGTGGCGCTGTGGGGATGGTTCAACCGGGACGCCTACCGTTTGGAACTTCCGAGCCTGCTCTCCCCCCTCAACCGAGCCCTGAGCGGTGTCGAGCCTGGCTTCCTGGCCGACCTGACCCTGGTCGCTCAAAGCGAGAGGCTGGCCCACGCGATCGCATTTCCGTTGCTGGCGACCCTCGCGATGATCGTTCTGAAGAACCACCGGCGGCGAACGATGGTGCTCACGGCCTTGCTAGGCCTGGATGTCGCGTGGGCGGCCGGCTACGCCATCCGCGGCGCACCGGGCGATACCGCGCCGTCGTCAGGGCTGCCGGCGGCGCTCGGCGACGTCCAGAGCCGGGTCTACCGATTGGCGCCGAATGGAATCGACGCACCATTGAGCCTGACCGACGGGACCGAGGTCTGGCGGCAGGTCACCCTCGATAACGCCCAGCGAGGCCTCCTCGACTTTCGGACCCACCGGGTCTTTCACGACTACGACCCTGACGGCCAGAGCAATCCGAGCTCCGCGGTGACCCTCCAGCTGGTCCACGGAAGTCGGTATCCGGCGGCGGAGGTGCTCCTGGGGCGGGTCGGAGTCGGCGCCGTATCCACCTGGGCGCCGATTCAACGCGCGGGCCGCCGGACGTTTCCCATCGCGGGACAGGTTCCGCAATACGTCTTTCCGATCGAACCCCATCGCCCGTATGCCGACTTCTTCGCGCGCTGGACGCGCGTGCCGCCCGCCGCGCTCCACGGGTCCGACCTCGACCCTGCGGTTCGAGAGCACCTTGAACGCCTCGACACCTGGGATGAGCTCTTGGTGCTCGACCCGAGCGCACCCGCGCCCGAAACGAGCTCCACCGCCGCTGCAGCTTGTCGCCGAGACGCGCGCGCCGTCGCAGACCCTCCGTCCCCGACCGGTGACGTCGTGCTCGAAGTTCGCTCACCCTGTGATGGGTTGCTCTTGGTGCAAGAGACCTTTGTTCCGGGCTGGACCGCCATCGTCGACGGTCAGCCAGCCCCGGTGTTCGAGGCCGAAATGGGTCAAACCGCGGTTCGAGTGCCGGCCGGGGCGCATCGGGTGCAACTCACCTATGTCGGCCGCGTTCATTCATGGTGGGGGCTGTCGACAGTCGCCACGGTCATCGCGATCGCCCTGGTCCTGACCGGCCTGCGCCGGGCAGGTCGCGAGCCCACGTCGACCCGCCCGACTATGCGCGCTTGAGCGCGATCAACAATCGCTTCAGGTCTTCATTGACGCGCACGTAGTCGAGAGAGCCTTCCTCTCGCTCGAGCGTCTTTTCGATGACCGGGATGGCGCTCTTATTGCCGAGCTCCCAATACGCCTGGATGGCCGCCGACCGGACGTTGTTGTCTTTGTCGTCCAGGGCCTCCGCGAGGGCGCTGGCGACCGACTTGTCTTTCAATCGGAGGAGGGTCCACGCGGCCCGTTCACGCAGCAGGGGATCCGAATCGCTAAGCTTCCGGGCCCAGCAGCCAGCGTTCTCCTTGCACTCGGCGGCCACCAAGACCCGCTTGAGGCGCGCCTTGAAGTACTTCCGTATGGCAGGGTCCTTCTCCTGCTTGAGGAGCGCGGTCAGCGCCTCGAGCCGGTCACCGCCGGCCAGGTTGGTCACGTGATCGATCGAAGCCTTCTGGGCCCTGAAAAGCGACGGCTTGGTTCGCTCGGAGTCGCACTCCTGCCGGCTCGCCCCCGTCCTCACGCATGACTCGAGAAAATGCGACTTTGGAATGGTCTCGATCATGCGGTCCAGGACTTCGACCGCCCCGAGCTGGACCAATGCCCGCATGATCGGATCTCTCTGGGACGGGTCCAAAGTGCCCATTCGACTCGCGAGGAGCGGAATGGCCCGCTTGTCACCGAGGACCGCCAACGGCGTGGTGGCGAATACCAAGACCACCGGGTCGTTCTTCTCGGCGGCTTCTTTGAACGCCACCAAGAGCGGCTCGAACGCCCGCTCGTCGCGAAGGTCACCCAGGACATAGCCACACTTCGCCTTGATCGCCGACTCTTTGAGGCCCCCCGACGCCTCGAAGTATGCGTTCACCTTCTCGTTCTTCAGAGCCATGGTCTCGAGCAGCGCCGGCGCGACTTCCGGCCCGACCTGGAACAAGGCCAACGACGCTTCGCGATAGAACGAAACGCCCCCCATTTCGATGAACATCATCTGAATCAAAGCGTCGGCCGCCGACGGGTCACCGATGTTGCCGAGGGCCACCACGGCGGTCTTTCGCATGAACTTATTGGGGTCGGTCAGCGCGATCTTCGAGAGCGCAGGCACCGCTGACGGGTCGCCGATTCGTCCGAGGGCCCGCACCGACTTGCGCACCACCTGGCGGTCGGCGCTCTTGTCGAGCGCCTCGAGCAGCATCGGGACCGCCGCCTTCGCTTTCAAGGCGCCGAGCGCCTCAACGATCTGCTCGTTGGTCTGGGCGACCTGCCGCGCTTGGGGGTCGCGACCGGCGCTGACCTGCACCTCGAACGCGGTCATCAGGGGCTTGATAGCCGACGGGTCAGCCAGTCGGCCGAGGATGCGGGCAGCTTCTTCCCGGTGTCGATCATCGGGCACCCCGGACTCCGGCACCCCGAGCAGCTTGATCAAGCCCGGAACTGCCGCCTTGACCTCTTGACGCTTGACCGTGCGGACCGCCGCGATGCAGTTCCGCCGCTTCCGGTCGCCCGCCCTGAGCTGCCACGCCTGCGCACACGCTTCGGCGTGTATGTTGACGAGTTCTGCGCATGCCTCGCCATCGTCGCCACATTCACCGACCGATTTCGCACAGCCGCTTACGCCAAGAGCCAGCGCCGCGACACCGGCCAGGGCAGCTAACTCTCGGCTAGACCTGATGGATGCCCGCATTCGTTGCTCCTCCCTCGGGGCCGAGCTCGCGCCCGTTCCGGCCCATCCGCGCCCGTTCGCGCCCGTTCGCGCTCGTTCCCGCCCGTTCGCGCTCGTTCGCGCTCGTTCGCGCTCGTTCGCGCCCGTTCGCGCCCGTTCGCGCTCGTTCCCGCCCGTTCGCGCTCGTTCGCGC
>CAZFIV010000011.1:0-7539 GCA_964519665.1 uncultured Myxococcales bacterium | reverse complement strand
TCGTTCGCGCCCGTTCCCGCCCGTTCGCGCTCGTTCGCGCCCGTTCGCGCCCGTTCGCGCCCGTTCGCGCCCTTGAGTATTGAGCGCCGTCACCCCGGGGCTCCCTCCGCACCATCGCCCAAGGTTCGAGTCAAGACGAGGGAAGCAATTTCGCACTCGGCATCTGACTCGAAGCGTCATGATGGCCGACCTCCGTTCGTCGTTGGCAGATGGGGATCCTGGTTGCACGGCTAGGTTTCCAGTGCGACCGTCCCGCGCGCCCGCCTCGGGGTCTCGCTGATGTCGCCGACCAGCCGGAAGCCCGCGACGCGCACGGAGTTGCCTTGAGTCAAGACAAGCAAATCACCACCGCTTCGCCGGCCGACGATCCCGCGGTCGGGGCGATGACGGAGAGTCACGGGCGGTTCCGCTCGTCGATGGAATGGGAATCCAAGTTCTATCGAGATACCGCCGCTCTCGTCGAAGCTACCGCGAATGCGATGAACATCGACCCCAATATCCGCAACCGGATGCTGACCCCCTCGAGGGCTCTGATCGTCAGCATCCCAGTGCGAATGGACTCGGGCGCCGTCCACAACTTCATCGGCTACCGAGTGCAGCACAACAACACCTTGGGGCCGTACAAAGGTGGCATTCGCTACCACGAAGACGTCAATCTCGGCGAGGTGTCCGCCCTCGCGATGCTGATGACCTTCAAATGTGCGGTGGCGGGCATTCCGCTCGGGGGCGCCAAAGGGGGAGTACGCGTCGACCCGGCCGAGCTGTCGAGGCCTGAGAAGCAGCGGCTCACCCGTCGCTACACGGTCGAGATCCTCAACGTCATCGGACCCGAGATGGATATTCCGGCCCCTGACATGGGGACGGATGGCCAGACGATGGCCTGGTTGATGGACACGTACTCCGAAATGAAAGGCTACGCCGTGCCTTCGGTGGTGACCGGCAAGCCGATCATGATCGGCGGCTCGAAAGGTCGGACCGAGGCGACCGGATACGGCGTCGCCTACTGTGTGGCGGCCGCCGCCGAGCACCTCGGACTCAACCTCCAAGGTAAGACGGTCGCCATTCAGGGCTTCGGAAACGTCGGCAGTTACGCTGCCCGCAAACTGGCCGACATGGGCTGCAAGATTGTGGCGGTGTCCGACATCACCGGCGGCTATTACGAAAAGGACGGGCTCGACCTCAATCACGTGCTCAAGTACGTCGACATTCGGCACAGCCTGAAGGACTACCCTCGGGCCGAGAGAATCTCGAACGAAGACCTCTTGTTGCTCGACGTCGACATCCTGGTGCCCGCCGCCCTGGGCGGCGTCATCGACGGAAGGATCGCGGCCGGCCTGCGCTGCCGCATCCTCGCCGAGGGCGCCAACGGGCCGGTGACCGCGGAGGGCAACATGGTCCTCCGAGAACGAGAAGACGAGATCTTCGTGGTGCCCGACATCCTCGCGAACGCCGGCGGCGTCACGGTGTCGTACTTCGAATGGGTCCAGGGACTGCAGAGCTTTTTCTGGTCCGGCGAGGAGATCAATGAGCGGCTCTTCCGAATCCTGCAGACCGCCTTCAACGACTGCGTCGACTTCAAACAGAAGTTTCAGACCGACATGCGCTCGGCCACGCTGATGCTCGGCATTCATCGAGTGAGCGAGGCCATGCTCATGCGAGGCCTGTTCCCCTAACCCACCGCCGCCCACCTATGACCGACGAAGTCCGCCTCAAAGGCTTTCGACAGCGCACCGCCCTCTCGGAAGTCGCGCAATGGATCCAGGCTCGGGTCGAGCCCCTCGGCGTCGAACGGGTGTCCTTCCGCGAAGCGGCGGGACGCGTGCTCGCAGAAGACGTCGTCGCATTGCAAAACGTGCCCCGGTACCCCCGCGCAGCCATGGACGGGTACGCGGTTCGCGCGGCCGACGTTCCGGGCACCCTCCGCGTTCGAGAAGAGCTCACCGCGGCGCAGCGGGCATCCGACCCGCTCGCCCCGAAGGAGGCTATCCGGATCATGACCGGCGCTCGCCTACCCGACGGTGCGGACGCGGTGGTCATGATCGAGCACACCAAGACCGAGGCAGACCGGGTCGTCATCGAGGGCTCGACCGAACCGGGCAAACACATTCTGCGGGTGGGCGAAGATGTCGAGGCCGGCCTGACGGTCCTCACGACCGGCCGATGGCTGCGCTCGCCGGACATCGCCTTACTCGTCCAAGTCGGCGTCACCGAAGTCGTCGTGCGTCGGCGCCCCACCGTCGTCATCGTGCCCACCGGTTCGGAGCTGCTTCGGGTCGGGCAGCCCGTCTCGGGGACTCAGGTGGTCGAGACCAACTCCTTCATGCTCGAGCAGCTGGCTCGCCGCGACGGCGCCGAACCCGTCTTGCATCCCATCGTGCAGGACGACTTGTCGGTGCTGACTCAGGTCATGACCGATTGCCGAGCCGACCTGCTGGTGGTCACCGGCGGCTCGAGCATCGGCCGAGAAGACTTCGCGCCCGTCGTGGCCAACGACGTGGGCGAAGTCGCCTTTCACGGCGTCGCGGTCAAACCGGGGTCATCGACGGGCATCGGCCGCATCGGCAAGACGTGGGTCGTGCTGGGGCCGGGCTATCCGGTCGCGGCTTACGTCGCCTGGGATCTGATCGTGCGCCCCATGGTGCTTCGCCTCCTGGGCGCCTCGGATCGATGGCCGTATCGGTCGACCGTCGCCCGAATGGACGAGCCCTACCCGAAACGGGCCGGCCGAACCGAGATCGTCCGCGTGACCCTGAGCGCGACCACCGAACCCACGCCCCGGGCCACCGCCCTGCCGGGCGGGGCCGCCATCCTGACCACGCTGACCCGCGCCGACGGCTTCCTATGCCTGCCCGATGGCCAGGGCCCCCTCGAACGCGGCGACGAGGTCAACGTCTTCTTATTCGACTGAGGAGAGCCCCGTGGAAGCCGACAAGGCGTGCAGTCCGGATTTGGCTAAGCCCGGTCAGCGATGATAGCCGACGACCATGTCCAGTTCGGCCCGCAGGATCGCGGTTTGGGTTCTCCTCTTGTTGATGCTTTGGGCCATCTTCAAGGTCATGGGTTCAGACCGGGATGGTCCACTGGTGAGCCTCGAAGCCTTGCTAGAACGCTCCGAGCGGGGCGAGGTGCTTGGGGTCGAGATCCGCATCGTCGAGGGTAGTTTTGCCATTTTTCGAGCGAAGACCAACAAAGGTCCGATCAGAGCCGAAGGGCTCGTCGACCGCGCGATACTCGACTTGTTCGAGGCGCACTCCACAAAGTGGACACTCAAAGCTCGTCCGACGAGCTTCGGGCGTAGCGTCGTCATCTCTTGGCTGCCGATACTGATCTTCATAGCCGTGCTGTTCTATTTCTTCCGCAGTTTGAAGCGCCAGGGCGTCGACAACATCGGTGACCTCAAGACTGTGAAGCTCGACCCAAACGCCCCGCTCGCTACCTACGCGGACATCATCGGGCTCGACGGCCCGAAGGCCGCCCTCCGCGCATGGACCGATGAAGTCGGTTGGCTCGCGAGCCAGAAGGGCCCGCGGCCGGCACCGAGAGCAGCTTTGATCGTCGGCCCTGCAGGATCGGATAGGGCCCTGCTCGCCTCTGCTGCCGCCAAAGACAGCGGGTTGACCCCGCTTCGGGTCCACAGCACCTCGCTGGTCGAGATGTTCGTCGGCGTCGGGGCGGCCCGAATTCGCGACCTGTTCGACCGCGCGGCGAAAACCGTTCCGTCGCTGGTGATCATCGACGATATCGAAGTCTTCGCCGTCCGACGGCAGAGCAACACCGCGAGCAAAGACGCCGACGAGCTGGCCCAAACGATGCAGCAGCTTGCCAAGTCCATCGAGGAGACGAACGAGAAGAAGCTCGCCATCGGCGTCCTGATGACGACGAGCAGGATGAACGACCTAGACGAAGCCCTGACTCGGTCCGGCCTCATCGGGCAGGTGATCGAGCTCGAGCAACCGACCGCGGACGACCGCGCCCGCCTGATCGGCTGGCTGTTGCGCGACCGCCCCGTCGACCCCTCGTTCCAACCCGCGGTCTTTGCATCCGAAACCGAGGGGCTCACGAACGGCGAGGTCCGGGCGCTGGTCGACCGCGCCCACGCGCATGCGCAGCGCATGCACGGCCACATTGACGCTGCTGCCCTACGCTCCGCACTCGAAGGTCTCCGCGGGCGGAGTCGATAACCGACCGGTCGACGCGCTAGGGCGCCGCGAAGTCGAGGCTGAGCTCCGACAGATCGAAAGAGCTGAAGAACTCCTCGTAAGTCACTCCAATTGCAGAGAGGCTGCTGGCTTCCGAAAGATCCGTAGGCCCGGGGTCGGCAACACCAGTGCCCGGCCCGACTCCAACCACCGTTCGCCCATCCGTGGTCACGCCCTGATAAGACAGCCTGATGTCGCCGCTGGGGAACAACGTCATCGTGAACGTATTACCCACTCGATTGCCGACCGTGCTGCTGCTGCCGGGAACGTCCCAATAAGTCAGAGAAAAGGATGACGCGTCGGCATCGACAAGGATCTGCCCCCCTTTATCGGGTGACAGTTCGCGGTCCCACAGGCCGGCGATGCGCGGCCGTCCAAACCTCAATTCGAAGCCGTCAGGGAAAGGTGAGTCGTCGCCCGAACCGAACGTGATACTCCCTCGCGAGTTCACGTACGCCGACGTATAAGACTGACCTTGATATGGAAAGATAAAGTCGAGTGGGACCTCGACCGACCCACCGGTGGCAATGTCGAGCGGCTCGCCCGTGGGCACCTCGGCCTGTACAGTGAAGTCTCGACGCACGATCGAGCTGACGTTTCCTGCCCCGTCGAGGCCTCGGACTCTGAACGTATAGGTCCCGTCCGCAAGACGCGGCGCCTGAAATGGGTTGTCGCAGGGAGTGAAGTCGCCGAGCAAGGAACACTCGTAGGTCGTGATGGAGGTCGGCGAGAATTTGAAGACCGGCGTATTGTCGACCGTCACCTGGTTTGGGCCGGACGAGATGCTGATTTCCGGCGGTTCCGTATCAACCCAGAAGGACGACGAAGTGCTTCCCACATTTCCGAAAGAGTCCGTCGCTCTCACCAAGATCGTATGGGAGCCGTCATTGAGGGGCGGAGTGGTCAAGGATGTCGTCGAAGTGCATGGTGTTGCCACATTGTCGACCTCGCATTCGACCATCGACGCGGAGGTTTCGAACGTGAAGGTGGGCGTTCTGTCGTTGGTGAACGAGGAGCTGCCCCTCGGCCCACCCGTAATCTTGACCACTGGACTCTGCCCATATGCCCCTTGGAACGAGAAGGTCCCATCGATCGTCATCTGCTCACTGCTGGTTGTTGACTGCAGAGGGCTACTGCAGGCGCCTTCACCAGCGAGGATCGAGTACGTGGTCGATCCAAACGCGGTCACCGGCTCGGAATCCAGGCGCACGCTGCAAGAAGCCGGGGCGCTCGCATAGGTCTGCCCGCTCTGGGTGATGGTCAAGGAGGCATCCAGATCCGTCCCCAGCTGTAGCGGGACGGAGATCTGCAAATCCACTCGGGGATCTGATCCCCAGCTCAGTCCGACCGTCCCCAGCGCGGCGGCACTGTTGACACCGTCGCATCGACGACCCGAAACATCGACACAGATGGCCGAATCCACCGCTCCCGAGAGGTCAGCAGCAAAAAACAAGTTGTACTCCCGCGAAGGCTCACACCGCGGTTCGCAGTCTCGGCAGAAATCGAAATCAACGCATGCGTCGCCGTCGAAGCGAATCGTGCGACCGGTCTGCACCGATCGAAGGACGATCCGAGGCCTTGCCCGGGGGAAGGGCCGGGGCGAGCAACGAGGGTCCGATTCCGCCGGGCTGGGCATAGTGATGGGGTCGCGGGGATTTCGAGGCGCGCGGTAGGTATAGTCGCCTCGGTAGCCAAACGGGACGCTCTCCCACCCACCAATGTAGTTTTCGACGATCCCCCCCGACGACGTCCGGTCGATAGTGGCTTCGATACGATTGGCCGCAGGATCTCCCCAATCAATCGTCATGGGATGCTCGAAAGCCGGCGCCAACTCATCCAGTGCGAGTGGCGAAATCGAGTCAACGGGCTCGTCAAAGACGAACTCGATGGTCCGCATAGGCTCGAGCGAGCAGTACCCTTGGAAGCCGGAAAAGGCGATCAACCAATACCGTGGGTCAGATGTCTTCAAGGGGCGAACCGAAACGCCGAACGTTGGGAACGGGAACATGTCGGTCGGATTCCCGATCACCGGGAAGAGAACCTCGCGGAGGGGGTCTGGCTGTCCGCTCAGCTCCGAGACGAGGCTGACCGTTGCGGGAAGACTGGTACCGAATTCGTTGCTTACGGTGACCTCGAAGCTCGACCCCGAAATGGTGTCGGAAGTCAGGATCCCAATCTGGTTGAGATACCTTTCATCCCCCTCGGGGGGGTAGACGATCTGGTCCGCCGGAACCTCGACCGAGTCGATGAACAGGGTGGCCTGTCGGAGATCGGCAACGTCGGCGAGCGTGAGGATGAGGGAGTCTCCAGGACGAACGGCGGTGGGCAGGACTTGCGAGATCGCGGGGCGGGGACCACCCGAGATGGTGAATTGGCGCGTGGCGGCCCCGACGTTGCCCGCTTGATCGGTGGCCCGTACTTCGAAAGTGTACGAGCCAGCCGGGGTGCTGGGAAGCGTGGTCGGCGACATGCAAGAGAACGGAGCACCATCAACGACACACGAGAACATCGCGCTCTCGTCGGCCGAGAACTCGAACGTAGGGGTGTTCTCGTAGATCAGCCCGTCCGGTCCCGAAGTAATGGTCACGATCGGAGGCGTCACATCGACGGTCCAGTTGAACGAGGCCAGCTGCCCCTCTTCACCGTCGGCACCGATCGCGCGCACGGTGAAGACATGCGCGCCTTCGCTGAGGGACGAAACGGTGAACGGTGAAGTGCATGACGTCGGCGGAGCGCCATCGACGCTGCACTCGAAGGTCGCCGATGCCACGCTGGCGGAAAAGACAAACGTGGCGGAGGTTGAGTTCGTGAAAGCATCGGGGCTCGTGCCGATCTCGGTCGACAGCATATCATCGTCGTCCGGGGGGTCACTGTCGCCGCCGCAAGCCCCCACTCCGCTCGCCAGAACTAGGCCGCACACCCACCGCATCGCCTTACGCAAGGTAGCTTCATTCGAATGTTCGTGCATCGCCGCAAAGCGTATTCGCCTTCGCGATACCCGGCAAGTGCGACGGAGTTTCTCGCGACGGCGTCTACTATCGGCGGGGGAGGACGGGTGCCCCCCCAACTCTCGAACTTACCCGTTGACTGCTCGCCCTCCTCGCTCGGGGGATTTCGACTGTTCGACGGGGCAGTCGATCGCCACATCATATTACGCAACCTTGATTGACGTGGCCGCACCGCGTTGCGGTCGGGCAAGTTCAAACGCCCAACCGCGGAGACCAGCGCGTGTTCGAGGCACGGGTCTACCCGGCCCGCAGCCGGCTTGAAGTCAGGGTGGACGTCATCTAGGAGACTTGCTCCGAGCGAAGCGTGACAAAGAAGCGGACTTTGGGCGCTC
>CAZFIV010000010.1:11507-126994 GCA_964519665.1 uncultured Myxococcales bacterium | reverse complement strand
GCCAGCACGGAATCGCGAATGAACTCGAGCGTTTGAGGCGCAGCCTCGCTAAATGTGTTACTAGCTCGAGCCACCGAAGAACGCGGCCTCGCCGCGCGACAATACCAAGTCTGGAGAAGCGAAGAAATGAATAAGCTATTCGTCGAAGACCTTGAGGTCAGTGGGAAGAAGGTCATCGTCCGCGTCGACTTCAACGTACCCCTCAACGACGGCGCGGTGGAGAACGACAAGCGCCTGGTCGCCTCACTCCCGACCATCAACTACCTCCTCGACAAGAACGCAAGGCTCATCCTCATGAGCCACCTCGGTCGCCCCAAGGGCAAGGTCAACGAGGACATGCGCATGGCGCCGGTCGCCAAGCGCCTCAGCGAGCTGCTGGGCAAGGAGGTCAAGTCGGTCGAGGACTGCATCGGCGCCGAGGTGAAGGCCGCGGCCGACGCCCTCGGTGACGGCGAGGTGCTGCTGCTCGAGAACCTCCGCTTCCACCCCGAAGAAGAAGGCAACGACTCCGTGTTCGCCGAGAAGCTGGCCGAGTTGGCGGACATCTACGTCAACGACGCCTTCGGGACGGCTCACCGAGCCCACGCATCCACCGAGGGCATCACGCAGCACATCGACCAGTGCGCGTGCGGTTACCTCATGAAGAAGGAGCTCGACTTCCTCGGCAACGCCCTGAGCGACCCCACCCCTCCCTTCGTCGCCATCATCGGCGGCGCCAAGATCAGCGGGAAGATCGACGTCATCGAGGCGCTGTTGCCCAAGGTCGACAAGCTCCTCATCGGTGGCGGCATGGCATATACCTTCTTCAAGGCGATGGGCCTGGAGATCGGCAACAGCCTACTCGAAGAGGACAAGATCGACCTGGCGAAGGCCCTACTGGAAAAGGGCGCGGGCAAGATCGTGCTCCCCGTCGACTGCGTGATCACCGACCAGTTCGACTTCGGCGCGCGCACCGTCGGCAGCATCGAGACGGTCGCCCACGACGCCATCCCGGCCGACCAGGAAGCCTTGGACATCGGACCCCAGACGGCAGCGGCCTTCGCCGAGATCATCCGCGGGGCGAAGACCGTGGTGTGGAACGGCCCGATGGGCGTGTTCGAGATCGAAGCGACCGCCAAGGGCACGATGGCCGTGGCCGAGGCCCTGGCGGAGGCGACCCAGAAGAACGGCGCCACGACCGTCATCGGCGGCGGCGACAGCGCGTCGGCTATCAAGAAGGCCAAGCTGAACGACAAGGTCAGCCACGTCTCGACCGGCGGCGGTGCCTCGCTCGAGTTCCTCGAGGGCAAGCAGCTGCCGGGCGTCGTCGCACTAACGGACAAGTGAGTCACCGTCCATCCGGGCCGCGACCGGCCGGCGCGGGCATCCCAACGTCTCACCGACTCACACCCTGCAGGTGTCCGCCGACGGGCAGCCCTCGATGAATCATGAAGCGCGAAGAGATCTCGCTGTCGACGCTGCTCGCGGGTTCGGCGTATCCGGGGTGTCGCGGCTGGCGTGGTCAGCCTGGGCCGTGTCTCACCGGTCGGCTTCTCATCAGCTGAATACGAAGGCGCTGGCGGCTCGGTCTTCACCAGCGAGACTCGGGCGACATCATTCTGGCCGGCTGGAATGTATCCGACCCCGCCGTTGAATTTACTTTCGGTTCGGGTGGGCATCGCCGATCGGCGAGGCGATAATACTGGGGCGGTATCCGACGGACCAGCGGTTAGTCCTCTGGCAGGGGAGATTGCCATGCCGAACGCGAAACGAGATCCAACATCATTGTGCGCGGTCTTGGAGCACGACCACCACCAGACTCGCGCGGAGCTGAAGAAGCTCTTCAAGGAGGAGCTGTTCATACCGCGCTACGACGTCTCTCTCGAGCGTGAGCGGGAGCTGGCTTCGCAACGACTGCGCCGAATCACCGACGAAGGACTCATATCCGTGCGCGACTTCGTCAAAGACCCAAGACGGATCTTTTCGGTGCACGAAGTCGTCGGCATGGTGGACGGTTCGACGGCCACGAAGATGACCGTTCAGTTTAATCTATTCGGGGGAACGCTGCTGAAACTGGGCAGCCCCAGCCACCATGAGCAGTTCCTGGACGGGATCGACAACCTCGACGTCGTGGGTTGTTTTGCGCTGACGGAACTCGGCTACGGCAACAATGCCGTCGAGATGAAGACCACGGCGACCTATATCGCCGAAACTGATGAACTTGAGATCGACACGCCCGATCCCATCGCCCGGAAGTACTGGATCACCAATGGAGGTGTCGATGCTCGGTACGCGATCGTGTTCGCTCGCTTGCTCGTCGACGGCCAAGACGAAGGCGTCCACGCCGTTGTCGTGCCGATCCGTGATGCGTCGATGAAGCCTCTGCCCGGCGTGAGCATATGGGACATGGGCCACAAGATGGGTGTGAACGGCGTCGACAACGCCAGTCTTGGCTTCGATGGAGTCCGCGTGCCTCGAGACCGACTCCTGAACGCCTACTCCGACATCGATCGCGACGGACGTTTTTCCAGCCGGACCCCCGGCAAGCGTCGTCGTTTTCTCCAGGTGGCCGACCAGCTGCTCAGTGGTCGGATCTGCATCGCGGCGATGTGCCTGGGCAGCACCAAGGTCGTGATGAACGCCGCGATTCGCTACGCGTCGTCTCGGCTGGCGCTGGGGCCCAAAGGTCGGAGCGATATGCCGATCATCGAATATCAGCTGCAACAGCTGGCGTTGATGCCGCTTCTGGCCGAGACCTACGCCCTCAACTTCGCCCTGAACGACGTCAAGGACCGTTACAAAGAAGCGACCGACGCGCCCGAGGTTGCCGACACGCAAGAGCTGCTTCGACTGTGCTGCGTCATCAAGCCCATGGTCACCTGGCACGCCGAGCGGGTGGCCAGCCTTGCCCGCGAGCGTTGCGGAGGCCAAGGGTACCTGTCCGTCAATGGGTTCGGGGCAGCCATCGCCGGCGCCCACGCTGGCATCACCGCCGAAGGTGACAACCGAGTACTGACGCAGAAGGTCGCCAAGGAGCTTCTCTGCGACGCCGCCACTGCGAATCTAGCCCGTGGCGCCCTCGAATGGGCCAGCCCGCGAGTACTTCGACAGATGGCCGGGCGTCTCGCGTTTCGAGACTTAGGGAAGCTGCAGACGCAGCTTTCGCTCTTCGCGTTGAGAGAGCGGATACTACTCACCGAGTTGGCGGCTCGTCTCGCCATCAAGAAGAGACTTGGGAAGTCTGTGTTCGAGATCTGGATGATGGAGGAGTCGGATCTCGTTCAGCGGCTGGCCCTGGCGTACGGGGAGCGGGTGGTGCTCACCTCTTGCATCGACGCGCTGAATACGCGGGTGCCTGAAGAGTGGATGCACGATCTAGAGAACCTGCTCTCTTTGTACGGCTTGGCGTCGATCGAGCGCGATCTCGGCTGGTTCTTGAAGGAGGACGTGTTGACCACGGGACAAGGGCGGCAGGTCGGTCGGTTGGTGGCGGAAAAGGCGCGAGCGACCAAGGACGCCGCGCTGGAGCTCGTCGAGGCCTTTGGTATCCCGGCGCAGATATCTTCGCAGCCGATCGCGGGTGCGTGGAAGGAATACGCCAGCCACGATAGGCGCGGCGAACTCGTCGAGGATCGTTCCAACATCATTCGCGTGGCGAGCTGATACTGACCTTCGCGAGGTCACTAGGTTCGGGGCCAGCTATCCGGTCGGGTGGCGAGGCGGCGGCTCGGTCGGCCACCCGCTTCCCAGGTCTTGCGGCGTTGATTCCCCCGCCGTCGCGTCGTTGGGTACGGCCCGGGCGATGCGCTGCCAGCATAGCGCTCGAAGGACGTCAGGGTCCGCGACGGCCAACGCATCAACGGGCTCGCAGAATGTGACGTCGACGTGGGTGAGGGGCCGCATGGCCGTCGCGGGGAGGTGGTCGAACAGTGAGGCGTCACCAACCCAATGCGCCTTACGGTCGCGGTACCGAATGCGGATAGGCGTAATGATGAAGGCCTTGCCGGCGATGCGTCGGAATAATCCTGGGTGGAACGGGCCCGGCTCATCACCGTCGGTGGTGGTGCCCTCGGGGAAATTGGTGACGGATAGTCCTTTTTCGAGACGGGTCACGATGGCGTCCGCGGCCGAGTCGCCGCTTTTGCGATTGCCCCGTTCGACGAAGACCATGCCGGTGGCGCGTACAGCAGGACCGATCAGCGGCCAACGCGAGATGCTGGCTTTGCCAACCAATGAGGTCGTGTTGCTCCAGCACACAGCGATGCCATCGAGGTAGGAGTGATGGTTCGCAATGATGAGCGATGTGCGTCGCGGAGGTCGACCGTGAGTATGAACCCACACCCCAAATACGAACGCCATCAGGCGCAGGAACTCTCGCGTGATGCGGTTAGCCACCCGCAACCGCACCGACTCATGAGCCGAGGTCAGTAGAGCATGCAGGAACTGTGCAATCAGAGTCGCCACCAGGATCGCGACCACAAAAACGACGACTCGGACCATCGCGAGAAGGATCAACGGTGCACGGAGTACCGTTCCAAGAAGGCGAAGTGTGTCTGACCCACGGCTGAGCACGACGATCTACTACATCGAGTGCACGACGCAGGCAAGCCTGCGCGAACGGGTCGCAACCTATGTTGTCGCTGCTGCGCGCACATCCAGGTCGGGCGCCAGCCGGAAGACGAGCCAGAGCACCGGAAGGACGACGACGTTGGCCGCCGCCAGGATAACGAACACCGCGCTGAAGGGCACGTCGTCGGTCAGACCGGTGGCGACACCGTCCCCGATCATCGTACCCAGATTGCAGAGCGCCATCATCAGCGCGAACATCGATGCCGCGATGCGAGAGTCGGCGATCTGCATCGCCAAGGAGAGGTACACGGCCTCCTGAAACCCCCAGGCGACGCCCCACAGGAGCCCGAGCCTGGCCACCGTGGTCGCGTCGTCGGCGAGGGCGAACGTGGCGCTGACCAGCGCCACCAGGCCCAGGGCGGCGAACGCGCTCGTCCGGCGTCCGAGCCGGAGGACGAGGAAGAACGCCGCCCCCGCCCCGACCAGCGCGCCGGTCCCGCGCGTGACCCCGTAGCTGCCGACCTGGGCCGCATCGGCGGCGAATTCGCTCGCCATGAAGAGCGAAGGAAGCCCGTCCGTGCCGTAGGTCACCAGCGAGTAGAGCATCGAGTACAGTGCGAAGATCAGGAAGCGGGCCTGCAGAAGCGCCCGAAACGCCCTCCAGTCGAACTGGTCCGACTTCGGACGCTCGACCGGCTCTACGATCCAGAAGGCCCAGATGAGCGGCACGAGCATTGCGCCGCCCATGATCAGAAACAGGGGCTTGTAGCCTGACGAGCCGATGATCTGCCCAAACAGGAAGCTCATGAGCACGAAAGCGAAAGCCCGTGCTCCCACCATCACGGCTTGTACCCGTGGCTGCTGCGCGGCCGGCGTGACATCCACCGCGAACCCGTCGGTCGCGGTATCGAACAGGGTCACGCCGAAGGAGCCGAGGAAGGTCGACACGACGAACAAGACCAGCGCCGTTCCGGGCGACATGAACGCCGCGGCGCCAAAGCCGATCGCGGACAGGAGAAGGCCGGCGACGATGTACGGGCGACGGTTTCCGAAGCCGAACAGGTTGACCCGGTCCGAGAGCACGCCCAGCAAGATCTTCAAGACGAAGGGGAGTAGAAGGAGAGAGGTGATCAGCCCCATCGTATCGGGGTCGACCCGGAATCCGTCCAGATAGGGCTTCTGAAAGGTCCGGAAGTACGCGAGCCCCACGCCCTGTATGAAATAGAGGATCGCGAACAGGGAGTAGCGGAATGCGGTGGTGTTCACTGCGGATTGGCTCGATGGTGGGCGAGAGCGTTACGATGCGGTGCACCGCTTGAGCGGGACCATCTGCCTGGCGTCGACGTACTTCAACGTCTTGAGCTGACAGGGCATACCATCGATCTTCGTTTCGTGGCTGCTCCCGTTCCGGATGCGAACGAGCTTCGCGTCGACCATGAAGTCGACGTTGGCGTGCCCATTGATCTCCGTCAGGATGGCGGGCCGCAGCGGTCGGCCCATGTAGAACGGCTGGCCGACCTTTACCGGCACCTTCTGAATTTTTGGTGAGGCGCCCAAGTACTGCAGGCCGGGGGATGATTCGGGAAAGATGGCCCCGGGGTCGAACGCATCTCCTGGTTCTCGACAATCCTTGTGGGCCACCATATTGCGGGCGTCGACGTAGGCACTCGTGCTGAGCTGACACGTGCGGCCGTCGATCGTAAACGGCACCCGGGCGCCACCCCGGATGCGAACGAGCTTTCCAGCCACCTTGAAATCAACGTTCGCCGTGCCGTTGGCCCCCAGCAACTGCGCCGGCGTCAGCTGGTGCCCCAGATGATACGGCGTCCCGACGGCGATTTCGAGCTGCTCTACGGGCGGCTCCGAGGTCAGACGCCTTGCCGGCGAGCCGTCATTCATATTCAGCAACGGCGCATCGAGGGTATCGGTCGACAGCCGGCAGTCTTTGAGCAAGACGACTTGCCCGTGGTCGACATACCCGCTGACGCTCCATCGACATGACCTGCCGTCGACCGGGATTACCGCCGAGCTTCCGGCGAAGATTCGCACCAACTTACCCTCGACGGTAAAGTCGACGTTCGCCCAACTATTGGCGCCCACAAGAACCGCCGAATTCATGGACTACCGGATTCGGCGCTCGAGCTCGTCGACGAAATCGTCTCCCACCGAGTATCTTCGATGTCCAAAAAAGACCTCATCTTCCCCCAGCGCGTTCTTCAGCTCGTCCACCAGTCGCCCTGTCGCGTTGGCCGCATCGCTTCGACGGTGGCTGACGGAGATCCTTCCACTCATGAGACGATCGTCCGCCAAGTCTAGCTCGATTGCAATCGCACGCCGACCAAAAAAGGGGGACGTAAGGCATCGCTGCCCTGTGCTCTCCGAAAGTCGGCCGCTAGAGCGCCGATTCACTTGGAGCGTGCTGTTGTCGCGCCGGAATCGGCCCGTCGGGTCGTCGCGTGAGGAGGGCGCGTATCGGGAATACGCAACCGACGAAAGCCAAAGGCGGCGCGGAGAGCAGACGGGGTGAGAACCAGCGACAACAGCACGCTCCAAGTGAATCGGCGCTCTAGAATGGTTCTGATTCTTTGACCACCCCATACATTTCTTTTACAACCGTTTGACGAAGGGCAAACCACCCGTCATTGGGTAGTGGTTACAGTCTCCGTATGAAGTTCGACGGAACCCCACGGCCCTGGCTTGCCGCGTTGATTGCGGCAGTGAGTGTACTGCCCGGAGTGGCGACGGCCAAACCACAGCAGCAGGTCAAGATTGACGTTGCGGTGGCGCGACCGGTGGTCGCGGCCCATGCGACGCAGAGGAACTATCTGAAGATCGGATTGACCGGGTTCGAGCCCGCGGGGGAGCGCCATCGCAGCCCCGTGAATCTCGCGATCGTGCTCGACCGGTCGGGCTCGATGTCCGGTGAGAAGATCGAGCGGGCGAAGGAGGCGGCCCTCATGGTGGTGGACCGCCTGGACGCCGAGGACATCGTGTCGGTCGTCGTTTACGATGGCACCGTCGATGTGCTGATCCCGGCGACGAAGGTTCGAAATCGAGACCAGATCAAGGCGCGCATCCGCCAGATCAGCCCGCGGGGGTCCACCGCGCTGTTCGCCGGGGTGAGCAAGGGCCTCGAAGAGGTCCGCAAGTTCCGCGACGACCGGCGGGTCAACCGAGTCATTTTGCTGTCCGACGGGCAGGCGAACATCGGGCCCAGCTCGCCCAATGAGCTCGGCCGTCTAGGCGCTTCGGCGGGCAAAGAGGGCATCGCGGTCACCACGATCGGGCTCGGACTCGGCTACAACGAAGACCTGATGGCCCAGCTGGCCGAAAAGAGCGACGGCAATCACGGTTTCGCCGAGAACGCCGACGACCTGGCGACCCTGTTCCATTCCGAGCTCGGCGACGTGCTGTCGGTCGTGGCGCAGGAGGTCGCGATCAAGGTCAAGCTTTCGGAGGGCATCAAGGCGCATCGGGTGCTCAACCGAAGCGGAGAGATTCATGGTTCGGAGGTCTTCCTCAAGCTGAACCAAATCTACGCCCAGCAAGAGAAGTACTTCCTCCTCGAGGTCGAGGTCCCGGTGGGCGTCGATGGGCAGTCGATGCCGCTGGCGGAGGTCGAGGTGAGCTATGCCAACATCGTGTCGGGTGAGACCGATCGTCTCCGTCGGTCGGTGGCGGTCGTCTTTTCAAAGGATGCGACAATGGTCGCCCAGGCCGAGAACAAAGACGTGATGGTCGAGGTCATCGAGGCCATCGCGGTCAACGCCAACGCCGAAGCGGTCGCTCTGCGCGACCAGGGGCGGGTCACCGAGGCCAAGGATAGCTTGCTGAAGAACGCGGAGTATCTGCGGGAGCAGGCGCGCCGGTACGACTCGAG
This sequence comes from uncultured Myxococcales bacterium, assembly GCA_964519665.1. Taxonomy (GTDB): domain Bacteria; phylum Myxococcota; class Kuafuiibacteriia; order Kuafuiibacteriales; family Kuafuiibacteriaceae; genus JANQQN01. Next base: position 118,566 of record CAZFIV010000010.1, on the reverse strand, counting down.
CCGGCTTGACGACTACGGAACCAAGAACGAGGTTGACGCACAGAGCCTCGAAGGCGACGAGTGGCGGCGTCGCCGTAAAGCCATGCGCAAGAAGCAGTACGAGCTGAAGAGGCAGCAGTCCTACTAACGGAGTTCGCGCGTGCATCGCCGCCTGATCATCGCCTTGAGTCTCCTGGTCGGACTCCCCCTCACCGGTCTGGTCTACCTGGCGCTCAAGATCGCTCATGACGAGCGGGAGATGGCGGCGATGCAATGGCGGGCGCTGTTGGAAGGGCGCTTGCGCGACCTCTCCAACAGCATTGCCGCCCAGACCGATGCCATCGAGCGGGACGCGCTGAGCTCGATCGATGAGGCGTCCCGCGACACCGATGGGCTTCGCGCGCTGGTTCGACGGTCCCCCCTGGTGGCACAGGCCTTTTTGCTTCGTCCGGAAGGACGCCTCGAGTTTCCCCCCGACGACCAAACCACGAGCGAAGACGAGCGTCGTTTTCTCGACCGAACCCGCTCCATTTGGAAGCGCGAAGCCATCCTGTACGCGCCGCCGCAGGCCGAGCAGACCGTGGAGGGGCCCTTCAGGGCCGAGCAGCGTGAGAGCGGGCCGCCGCTGGCGGGCCCCGGCAAAAGGGTGGCGCCGCCGGCTCGTCGCGCCTACTCCGATGATTCGTCCGGTTCGCGGCGCCGCCGTCCGCGTCGAGCCGAAGCGGGCGACAGCCTGCTGGATCTCGCCGAGGTGCGAGATTCGGGATGGATCACCTGGTACTGGCAAGAAGGCCTGCATCTTCTATTGTGGCAACGACTCGAGAGCTCGCCTCGGGTCCAGGCCCCCGATGGGGCTTCGGGCGGGGTCATCGGCGTCGAGGTCGACCGAGTGGCGGCCCTGGCGCAGATCATCGGGCGGCTGCCGGAGCCAGCGAACCTCGAAGGGCGCATCGTGCTGTTGAACGCTCGGGGGGAGCCGATGGCCCAGTGGGGGCCCTTTCAGCCGCCGTCGGGAGCGCCCCCGTCGGCCCGGGTGACCCTGTCGCCGCCGTGGGATGCTTGGCGGTTGGTCTACTATCCCTCGCCCGCTCGGCGAGCGGGCTTCATGGCGGGCTCGGGCTGGGGGCTCGCGCTTGGGCTCGGGGCCCTGATCCTCAGCCTCGTCGGGCTCGCCGCTTATTTCTACCGGGAGTCCGACCGAGAGATGCGGGAAGCCGCCCAGCGAGTGACCTTCGTAACCCAGGTGTCGCACGAGCTGAAGACGCCGCTCACCAACATACGCCTGTACGCGGAGCTGCTCGACCGGGACCTCGAAGACGACGACGACAAGCCGCGCCATCGGGTGAGCATCATCGTGTCCGAAGCGCAGCGGCTGAGCCGGTTGATCAACAACATCCTGACCTTCTCTCGGCAGCGGCGGGGCAAGTTGACCGTCGCCCCGAAACCGGTGCGCATCGACCCGCTGATCGAGGGCATGGTCGCCCAGTTCGAGCCGGCATTGGCCAGCTCCGGCGTCGAGGTCGAGATGACGCTCGACGCGCCGCACGCCACCCGGGCCGACGCCGATACCGTCGACCAAATCCTGGCCAACCTTCTGTCCAACGTCGAGAAATACGCCGCACAGGGCAGGTGGGTCGGAGTCTCGACCCGTCAAGACGACCGGTACACCTACGTGGTGGTCAGTGACCGCGGACCGGGCATCTCGCTCGAGCACCGAGAGCGGGTTTTTCAGCCCTTTTATCGAATCAGCGACCGCCTCGCCGACGGGGTGACCGGCACGGGTATCGGCCTCGCACTCAGCGCCGAGCTCGCGCGCAAGAACAGCGGTGCGCTACGCTTGTTGCCCACCGATCGGGGGGCGTGCTTCGAGCTCGTGCTGCCGAGAGCTTGAGCGTTGGGCTTGTCGACGCCGGTCCAAGTCGTTGGTCAGGCCGGTTCGTGCGCTCGAGAACGCGCTTCTCCTCGGATTGGGGGAATCGGGCGGACAAATTCGCCGATGGACCGCCGGGTCGTCTAAAGTCGGGGATAGAGCGATGAAAGTGCTGGTGGCCGAAGACGACCGTCCGATGCGGGAAGGGATCGCGGATACTCTGTCGGGTGAGGGCTACACGGTGGTGACCGCGGCCGATGGGGTCGAGGCCCTCGAACAGTTCGCGTCGGAGCGCCCTGACTTCGTGTGCCTCGATATCATGATGCCGCGCATGAACGGCTACGATGTGTGCAGGCGTCTTCGAAGCGAAAATAGACGGGTTCCCATTATCTTCTTGAGTGCGAAATCCGAGGAGGTCGACCGCGTGCTGGGCCTGGAGCTCGGCGCCGATGACTTCATCATGAAGCCCTTTGGCGTGCGGGAGTTGTTGGCGCGGGTGCGGGCGGTCAGTCGACGGTGTTTCGAAGACCGCGACGATCCAGCCGACGCGCCGTTTCGGATGGGCGACCTCGATGTCGATCCCAAGGCGCTCCGCGCGCAACGCGGGGGCGCTTTGGTCGAGCTTAGCCTCCGGGAGGTCCGTCTGCTCAAGGTCTTCTACGCCCATCCGAGCGTGGTCCTCGATCGCGACACGCTGTTTCGGGCCGGGTGGGCCGGGCAGCCGTACCCCAACAGCCGCACTTTGGATCAGCACATCTCCAAGTTGCGCAAGAAGGTCGAGCGCGACCCCAAGCAGCCCGCCCTCATTCGGACAGTGCACGGCGCGGGTTACCGATATGAACCGTGAGCGTATGCCGGAGCCCGGCAACGCGCACATAATCCCATGAATTGTTCCGCGCCTGGACGACGGGACAGGTTTACGAGGGCGTGCCATCGACTAGCATCCCCGCAAAGGTGGGGTGGGAAGATGGAAAACGCGCTGTCAGGTGCAAAGATTCTAGTTGTTGATGATGAGCTTCTGCATCTTCGTTCGTTGGACCGAGCGCTGAGCAACGAGGGGTGCAAAGTGACCTCGGCGAGCAGTGTGGAGACGGCCCTGCAAGCCATTGATTCCGAACAGGTGGGGTTTCATGCGGCGGTGGTCGACTACCAGCTGCTCGACCGGCCGGGTTCCGAGGTGGTGCAGGCGCTGTGTGCGGCGAAGCGGTTCACGGCCAGCCTCGTGCTGACGGGGAAGCCGTCACGGCGGGTCTACGAAGATGCGTACCGGTCCGGGGTCTATGAGGCGCTCACCAAACCGGTGTCGCTCGACGTGCTATTGCCGGCCCTGCACAAGTGCGTGCAGCAAACCATTCGAGTGCGCAGGCAGTGTAGCGAGGCCGAACGTATGCATCAAGGAGCCTGCGAAGTCGCGGTGGTGCCGTCGGCGGCTACCGAAGCCCCCGTTACTCTGTTCGCAAGCTCGGTGTCGGCGTCGCTCGCGTTTGCGAAGCGGGAAGACCGGACCCGGGAGCTCTCCCTTCGCGCTGGACTTTCCGAGCGCGAGCAAGAGGTGCTGCTCGAAGTGTTCAGCGGCGCCAAGAACAGCGAGATCGCTCGGCGTCTCGCGATCGCCGAGCGAACGGTGAAGTTTCACATCAGTAACATCAACAAGAAGCTGCTGGTCCGGAGCCGCGGGGAGCTGATGGCCTTGTTGGCCGGCGATTTTGAAGAAGAGTCGGTGCCCACCAACGGCGCATCCGGGACTCACGGGGCTAGCGCCGCCGAGCCCCCCTCGGAACCCCCCGCCGACGGTCCGGACACCGAAGACAACTAAAAACCTGCGCAATCCGGTACGACTCCGACGGGGCTCTACGACTTGACCGACGGAGCCGACGAGGTCCTGATGGGCCCTCATGGGCGAAACCGACCGATTGCCCTCTCATCTCCGGATCCTGGCTGACCACGATCGGTGGCAAGCTCAATTGTCATCGTTACGCCAACGATTACTTCCGAGGCATCGACCCCCAACTGGGCCGACGACCCTCGCGACTCGTCGAAGTAGGCTCCGCTTGATTCGAGCTTGATCGATATGGGCTCGGCGCCGCGAAAAAATAGTCATTGCTCGTACTGCGGGCACGCCTTCGGCCAGCGGCAGCCCTGGCCGCGAGTCTGTACGGCCTGTCGTTCGGTGTCCTATCGAAATCCGCTGCCGGTCGCCGTTCTCTTGCTTCCGGTCGGCGATGGGCTGTTGGTGATCCGTCGGGGGGAGCGCCCGCGACGGGGGCAACTCGCCTTGCCCGGTGGATTCATTGAGTTCGACGAAACCTGGCAGCAGGCGGCGGCTCGCGAGCTTTACGAAGAGACCAACGTCGTCGTGCCGGTCGCCGACATCGCGGACTATCGGGTGCGCAGTGCTCCGGACGGCACGCTGGTGGTCTTCGGACTGGCGTCGCCGATCGCACCGGAGTTGTTACCGCCGTTCGAGCCGAATCCTGAGACCGAAGAGCGGCTCATCATTCGAGAACCGATCGCGATGGCATTCGATCTGCACCAGGAGGCGGTGCAGGCTTTTTTCAGCGGCGTCGGAAGACCACCGTAAAGTTGTTGGCCGGCATCGGAACGACCTCCTCGAGGTCGAGCCCTTGTCGATGAGCCACTTCGGCGACCCGCTCGAGGTCCCGCACGCCGTAGTCGGTGCTCTTGGACTTCAACCACTGATCGAACTCGGCGTTGCTCGGCGCGGTGTGCTGACCATTGCGTTTGTAAGGGCCGTAAAGCAAGACAGGGGCGCCGGGGGTCAGCACCTGACCAGCGCCGGCCATCAAGCCTTCGGTGGCTTCCCAGGGCGAGATGTGGATCATGTTGATGTTGATCATGGCGGCCGCCGAGACCTCGGGCCATGCACCGCACACGTCGAGGTCGAGCGCGGCATGGAGATTCGAGCCCGGGTGTTCGGCGCGGTACGCTTGGATCGACCGTCGCGCGTCGAGGTCGGGATCAGAAGGGATCCACTCGAGGTGAAGATGAGCCGCGGCGAAAGCGGCGACGTGTTGACCGGTGCCGGAGGCCACTTCCAGCACGGTTCCCGAGGGCGGCAAACGAGGCCCAAATGTAGCGAGAATGACAGACAGGTTGCGTTCGGCGGAGGGCGCGCTGAGTTTCATCCGTTGGCTCTCCACGACCGTAGCGACGAATCGACCCGGTCGAACTCGAAGACCAGGCGGCGATGAAGCCGGTCGAGCGTTTCGAAGGTCAGCAGATCGTGCGGTGTTTCGAGCGCTTCTCGAGCTAGGCGCTCCAACCGCTGGGCGCCGACATTCGCGCTCGCGCCTTTCAAGTGATGAAGGATGTCGCGGGCGGCGGGGATGTCGCGATACTCGGTGGCTTTCGATAACGCCGACAAGTGGCGCTCGACCTCTTCGCGAAAAACGCTGATCAGGCCGTCAGCGATCTCTGGGTCGGCGCCGGATACGGAACGGAGCCGATCGAGATCGACGGCGTCGGCGGGGCCGAAGCTCATGCTGCGGTCGTAATGGCTTCGGGGTGGTCGTGTCCAGCCGTGGAAATCGGTGAGTCCCGACGGGTTCGAGCGCGTCGCCGCTAGACCGGCAGACGGTTTCATGAATCTCGAACGGTCATAGGCGAGGGCAACGAGGGTACTTCAGCCGGTGTTTCGAAGGCCTTGCGCGACGCCGTTCAAGGTGGTGCCGAGGGCGACCTCAAGGGCCTCCGCCTGGTAGGTCGCCGAGGCTTTACGGTTTAACAAGCTAATTTGGAGCAGGCTCAGCGGGTCGACGTACGGATTTCTAAGATCGATGGTCGTGCGGAGGACGCTTTGGCCTTCCAGTAACCTCGCTTGCCCGCGAATCGCCAACAGCTCGTCGACGGTGCGCTGGTACTCGGCTTCGATTTCTTCGAACAACGCGAGATCGCCGCCGAGTGTTTCGATGTATCGGCGCGCGACGGCCATGTCGGCTTTCGCGCAGACCATTTCGACTTTTGCGAGCAGGTCGTCGAAAAACGGCCAGCTTTCGGCCATTCGAGTCAGGAGCGCGCGACCACCGGGTCGGGCGCCGACCGTGGCCAGCGCGGTTCCGACGCCGAGCCAGCCAGGCAGCATCAGCCGGATCTGCGTCCATCCAAACACCCATGGAATGGCCCGAATACCGGCCATCTTGCCGGCGTTCTTCTCGCGGTAAGCGGGGCGCGAACCGAAGTGGACGTGAGCCAGGTGACGCACCGGCGTGCACTCGAGGAAAAGCTTGAACAGGCGGTCGTCCTCGTGCACTCGCTGCTTGAAGACCGGAAGCGCTAGCGCCGCAAGCTCATCCATGGTCACCCAGAAGCGGTCGACCTCATCGGCGGACAAGCCGTCGCGCCAGTCGGTTCGGTCGGCCATCAGGGTGCCAGTCACCATCACCTCGAGGCTTCGTTCGGCGATCGGGGGCAGGCCAAACTTCTGAGAGATGACTTCGCCCTGCTCGGTGATTTTGATCCGTCCGCCCACGGAGCCGGGCGGGAGCGCCGAGAGAGCCCGCAGCACCGGCGAGCCGCCGCCGCGGCCGACCGTGCCGCCGCGGCCATGAAAGAGGGTCAGCTCGATGTTTGCGTCGCTGGCTACCTGCGCGAGTTCGATCTGGGCGCGATACAGGACCCAAGCCGCCGGCAATACGCCGACGTCTTTCGCCGAGTCGGAGTACCCCAGCATGACCTCCTGGCGTCGGCCGCGAGCCTCCAGCTGTCGCTGGTAGACCGGGTCGGCGAGCATTTCGCGAAGCGTGGACGGCCCATTCTCCAGGTCTCGGCCGGTCTCGAAGAGGGGGACGGCGTCGATCCGGGACCACGGTGTCGGCCCGGCGAGGTCGACAAGCCCGGCCTCCCGGGCGAGGAGCAAGACGCGCAGAAGGTCTTCCTGACTCTTGGCCATCGACACGATATAGGTCGACGCGGCCGGTTCGCCGAGTTCGTCTTGGATGCGGCGAATCGTGCGAAAGACCGTGGTGGCTTTCTTGGCGTCGTCCGACAAGGGCACCTGATCGGACAACAGCGGGCGTCGGCCCAGCAGCTCGGCCCGCAGCTGGTCGCGGTCGAAGGACGGAAGGCCGACCTGGCCCGCGATCTCGTCGAGAGTCCGGGTGTGAACGTCCGCGTCTTCCCGCACGTCGAGCAGGAAGCCTACGAAACCCAGATTGCGAACCTGCCGAATCATGGGTGTCAACACCTGTTCGATGGTCACCGTCGCGCCGGCCGCCTGAAGCACCCGTTCCACTACCGAGAGATCGTCGAGCAGTTCGTCGACCTTCCGGTAGGCGACGGGCGACTCGACATCGGGCTCTTGTCGAATGCGCGCGGTCAACTGTCGAACGAGGGCCTCGAGCCGCCCCTCGATCAAGCTAAGGAACAGTCGCAGGGGCTCATCCGCGTCCCGCCGCTGATTGGTCGCGAAGACGTCGGTGAGCAGCGGTCGGTAGGCATCGATTCTCTGGCGCAGTTCGTCCGGCGCGTGAACCACCGATTCCGAGAGCGACAGGCGCTCGACGAGCTTTGCGAGGCAGATCCGATAATACTCGACCTGGGCGCGCGCGCTCCGCCGGGCGGCGGTGAGCGTGACCTCGGGCGTCACGAAGGGATTGCCGTCGCGATCTCCAGCCACCCAGCTACCCGGCCGAATCGCTACCGCCGCTCCGAGAGGTTCACCGTAGGTGATCTCGAAGCTGCGGGCGATGTCGTCGTTGACTCGCTGGATGGCGTCGAGCATTCGGTCTTGCAGATACCAGATGGCGTTGGACACCTCGTCGAGGACCGACAGGCGGTCCCGGCGGACCTCCGCGGTCAGCCATAGCAGCTCGACTTCGGCTTCCATCTGGGCTTCCAAACGCCGCCGGTCGGACGCCATCACTCGGTTGCGCGCCATCAAGCCATCGGCCAGGCGCGACTGCAGGTCGAGGACGGTCCGCCGGGTGGCCTCGGTGGGATGGGCGGTCAACACCGGGCGAACCTGGATTTGGGCGAGCGTCGTGCGCGCCTCGTCGGCGGTTACACGGTCGCGTTTCAGGTGCTCGAAGGCCCACTGGGGGCTGCCCTCTTGCGGCGAGGCGTCCGGGGTGCCGTAGGCGAGTCGCCGACGCGCGCGGTGGACCTGTTCGGCCGTGTTGATCAGCAGGAAGAAAAGGGCGAACGCGCGCGCGACCGCCGCCGCCGTCTCGAGTGGCCAAGCGTCGACGATCGCCTGCAACTGGGCGAGGTCGAGGTGGCCGTCGGCGCCCGCCCGCCGAGCCTTGCACGCCGTTCGAATCTGCTCGACCGCCTGGTAGACGGCTTCTCCTTCCAAGCGGCGGATGACCTGGCCCAGGGTGGCGGCAAGCCACCTCACATCTTCACTCAACGATCCGAGCTCTGACACTCGGCCACTGTACTCGATGCCGCCGCCTCTCGAACCCGTCGTCGACCGCATTCGTGTACACGAAACGGCCGTCAGCAGTCGAAACAGAGTCTCCAGGGTAATCAGCCCGTATTGCGAGGCCAGTCGATGCATCAAGATGCGAGTATGGCGCAAACCCACTCCACCTTCTGTCGGATCTGTGAGGCTCTGTGTGGGCTTCAAGTGGACGTCGACGATCACCGCGTGACCGCGATTCGGCCGGATACCCAGCATGTGGCGACCTCCGGCTATGCCTGCGTCAAGGGTCTGAATCAGCACCGCATGTACGACTCGCCAGACCGCCTGCGGAACGTCTTGAAGCGGACGTGCGATGGGCACATCGCGACGTCGTGGACGGAGGCCCTCTCGGACATCGGCACCAAGATTCGACGGCTGCAGGCCGAGCACGGGCGCAACACCGTTGCGATGTACGTGGGGACCGCGGCGGGGTTCGGCGTTCTGCATCCGGTGTTCGCGCAGGGCTTCATGGATGGCATCGGCTCGCGGTCGATGTACTCGTCGGCTTCTCAGGACTGCTCCAATAAGTTCGCGGTGGCCCAGCACATGTACGGGTTTGCGTTCACACAGCCGTTTCCTGACATCGACCGAAGCCGGTGCCTGATCGTGGTCGGCGCCAACCCGGCCATCTCGAAGTGGAGTTTTGGCCAGGTGCCGAACCCGGCGGCCCGGCTCAAGGCCCTCGCGGCCCGCGGCGGCAAGCTCTACTTCGTCGACCCCCGGCGCACGGAATCGGCCAAGGTGGCGGGAGTCCACGTCCCCATTCGGCCCGGCACCGACGTCTTCTTCTACCTTGCGTTCTTGCACGAGGTATTGCGGTCGGGCGCCGTCGATCGATCGCACGTCCACGAGTACATGCGGGGGTTCGACGACCTGGTCGCGCTGGCCGCGCCCTGGACGCCGGAGCGCGCCGAGAAGGTCACGCGAGTATCCGCCGACGTTCTGCGAACGATGGTGCACGAGTTCGTCTCGGTACGCGGGGCGGCCCTGTATAGCTCGACCGGGGTCAACATGGGGGGCGAAGGCGCCGTCTCGTTTTGGCTGCAAGAGTGCATCAACGCGATCACCGGCAACCTCGACCGGCCGGGTGGAACGCTGGTGGGGCAGGGCGTCATCGACTTCGCCAAGTTCGGCAAGAAGAATGGCTTGCTGGGGCGACCCGACCGGTCACGGGTCGGAGACTTTCCCTCGGTCAACGACGCTTTCCCGGGGGGCACCCTCGCCGACGAGATCCTCACTCCGGGCCCCGGGCAGGTCCGAGCGCTGTTCGTCACCGGAGGCAACCCGCTCTTGACGATGCCCAACAGCGACCGGCTGCGGGAGGCGCTTTCGCAACTCGAATTGCTGGTGGTGCTCGACATCCTGCCGACGGAGACCGCTTCGCTGGCCCATTACGTTCTGCCCTGCACATCGCCGCTGCAAAGGCCCGATCTGCCCTTCATTTTTCCGCTGATGCTCGGATTGCAGACCGAACCGTATCTGCAGGCGACTCGAGCCCTGGTTCCGCCCGAGGGTGATCAGCGGGACGAGGCGACGATCTATCTCGAGCTGTGCCGGACCGCGGGCGCGTCGTTGTTCGGTTCGCCGGTGGCCCAGACCATCCTCGAGATGAGTCGTGACATCAACCGAAGCTTCAATGGCCGCGATTCGGCGGGCCTGCCGCAAGAAAGGTTGCTCGACGTGATCCTTCGGCTCTGCGGACAAGGTGGCTTTTACAGTCTGCTCAAGCATCCGCACGGGCGCCGACGGCCCGACCATGCGCCCGGTGATTTCCTCGGCCAGCGGGTGGTGACCGACGACGGGCGGATCGACCTCGCGCCCGAGGTCTTGCTCGAAAGGGCGAAGGGCCTCGGTGAGCTATACGAGCGGGAGTTCGAGATCGCCGACCAACTCAAGCTGATCACCAAGCGGCAGGTGAAGACGCACAACTCCTGGACCCACAATCTCCCGGACTTCGTGCACGGTTTCGGCGGCACCAACCGGCTGTACATGCATCCGTCCGACGCCGACACGCGGGGCCTCGCCGACGGCGACATCGTCGACGTGACGTCGAACGCGGGTACGGTGCGGGTGCGGTTGAGCATCACCGAAGATCTCACCCAAGGATCGGTGGCGCTTCCCCACGGATGGGGGCACCAGGCCGCGAAGGGGCTCTCGGTGGCGAGCCGAACCACCGGCGTGAACGCGAACGTCCTCGCCGCCGACGGCCCCTCGAACCTGGACCCCATCTCGGGGATGGCCAAGCTGACGGGCATCATCGTCGACGTCCAAGCGGCCGCAGGTCCGATCGACCCCGGCCACTGGACCGGCATCACGCCCGCCGCGACCGCTTAGCAGACCTATTCAGGCGCCGGTTGCTCGCCGAGGTTCGAGGCGAAGGTGCGACGCTGTCGTCGGCAGCCTACGCGAGCCGGTAGACGTTGAGGGTGGCTCCGGCCGGATAGGACGGGGCCCCGACCGGAATCTCCAGGAGAGCATCGGCCGCGGCCAGCGCCCTCAGGTCGGCCGAGCCAAACCAGTCGACGCGGCGGACGGTCGGGCCGTCGGGCGTCCATTGGAGTTGGGCCGGGTGATAGATCACCCGGTCGGTGGCCCCCGGCACTTCGGTTTCGGTTCGAGCGGGAATCAGGGCTGGCCGAGGCGTGGGGTGCCCTTGTCGGGCCCGCAGGGCGGTGGCGACGAAGATCTCGAAGCATACCAGCACGCTGACCGGATTGCCGGGGAGCCCGAACACCAGGCCGTTCGAGTGCTGGCCGAACCACAGCGGCTTTCCGGGCTTGAACCGCACCTTGTGAAAGACCTCGGATACGCCGGCGGCGGCGAGGGCCGAGGGCACCAGGTCGCGCTGCCCCGCCGAGACGCCCCCGCTGAGGATCAGCACGTCGTCGGTCAGCCCCTCGCGGATCTTGGCCGCGATGTCGGCCTCGTCGTCCTTGGCGATGCCGAGCGCCCGGACTTCGTAGCCGGCGCGGCGGGCGAGGGCGACGACCGTCGAGGCGTTCGAGTTGCGGATCTGGCCCGGACCCGGCGTTTGACTCGGGGGCACGATCTCATCCCCGGTCGCCAACACCGCGAGGCGGGGCTTAGGAGAGACCTTGACCGACGTATGGCCTACCGTGGCCAGAAGACCGACTTCCGCCGGCCCCAGCACGTGGCCGGGCTCCAGGACGACCTCGCCCTCCCGAAGCTCTCGACCTCGGGGCATGACCGCGGTGCCCGGAGCCACTTGGGGCGCCTCGAAGGATATCCGGTCGTCGCCGAGGTCGGAGGTTTGCTCGACCATGACCACCGCGTCGGCGCCCTCGGGCAACGGCGCTCCGGTCATGATCTGAACACACTCGCCCGGTCCGACGGCGCGCGAAGGCGTTTCGCCCGCGGCTAAGCGCCCGACTCGACGCAGGGTGCCGGTGCCCGTGGGCAGGTCGACGGCCCGAAGGGCGTACCCGTCCATCAGCGACTTGGTGAACGGGGGTGAGTCGATGTCGCTGGCCACGGCCTCTGCCAACACGTGGCCGACGGCGTCGGTGTGGTCGACGGTCACCGCAGGAGGGCGTCCGGCGTGTTCGACGATGCGAGACAGCGCTTCTTCGGTGGAGAGCATCGACTCACTCGAATCGGTGATGCTCGCCGGTGTCAACCGACCAACGAACTCCCCCGGGCTTTCGATGACCGCCGGACATTGCGTACCTTCGGTAGTCGTGGCGGACATCTTCATCAGCTACAAAGCCGAGCGTCGCCGGGCGGTTGAGCACCTGGCTGACGTGCTGAGCCTTCATGGATATTCAGGCGCCGTCGGGAGCGGGGGCGGGGGGTGCGAACACTTCGTCACGGAACTGGCCGTGCACCTGCACGTTTTCGAGCAGGACTTCGCGGTCGGTGCCTTCGATGCGATGTCGGTGCGCGAGCTTGAGCGGGCCGACTTCGCGATAGTCTTCCCAGGTGACGAAAGACGTCTTGTCACCCTGACCCTGAAGCTTCATCTCCCAGCGTTGGACTCGTTTTCCGGCTTCGCCTACGTACAGCCGGTACACATCGCCGGGGGTCAGGCCGACGCCGGCGAAACTCAGGCGGAGGACCTGGTAAGGGGTGTCGGCGACGGTCTCTTTGCCTTCGAGTTGCAAGGTGGTGCCGGGGTCGAACAGCTTCAGGGGCATCATCAGCCAGTAGGTGTCGTTGATGTAGCGAGCGTAGGCATTCTTGCTTAGGTTCTCGAGGTCGGGGCCGGTGACCATCGTTCCGTCTTTGGTGCCGACCGCCTTTCGAGTGGCGACGTCGAGCCAGGCCTCGTTCTTGACGCCGGCCTTGTCGGTCCACGCGATACGGGCGCGGCCGTTGATCAGGTCCCATCGGTGATAGGCCTCGAAGACCGTCTTGCCGGCATCCTGGACGACGAACTTGAAGTCGAGCTGCTGCACTTGATGGAGCTTTTCGAAGCCCGCCTCGGTGACGATCGACCTGCCCAACTTGTGGGCGGCGCTGTTGCCGGCGGCGAGGGCCGGCTGGCTTACCACCGCCTTCGGCGGCGAGGCAGGAGTGGTCGCGCAAGCGACGACGAAGAGAAAGAACGACGCGAAGAGGATTGGCGTTTTCATCACTATTTGAACCGGAAGTTGTATCGCTTCAGCGTTGAGTACTGGTCGGGCCACTTCATCTCGAAGCTCTGCTCGGACGCGGCGTGGCGAGTCCAGTACGGGTCATACAGATGCGCCCGGGCCAGAAGGCAGAGGTCGGCTCTACCCGCGGCCAGGATGCTGTTGACGTCGGCGTACGACGAGATGTTGCCCACGGTCATGGTTGGAACTCCCGTCTCGAGTCGAATGAGCTCGGCCAACGGCGTTTGAAACAACCGTCCATACACGGGCTTCGACTCGGGGGCGGTCTGCCCCGACGACACGTCGACCATGTCGCAGCCGTGGTGCCGCAGCAACCGAACCAGGGTCAACAAATCACCGACCGATAGACCACCGTCGGCCCAGTCGGTGGCACTCACCCGGACCGACATCGGTCGCTCAGCCGGCCAGGTGCGGCGCACCGCATCGAAGACCTCGAGGGGGAACTTCATGCGCCCTTCGATCGCGCCCCCGTACTCGTCGTCGCGATGATTGGTGAGCGGCGAGACGAACGTGGCGAGCAGGTATCCGTGCGCCATGTGAAGCTCGAGCCAGTCGAAGCCGGCTTCGACCGCCATCTCGGTGGACCGCACGAAATCGGCGACCACGTCGTCCATATCGGCGCGGGTCATCGCCTTGGGGACGGCACTGTCGGGGAAATAGGGGAGAGGCGAAGGCGCAAGGAGCGGCCACCCCCCTTCGGTGAGCGGGCGATCCATCCCCTCCCACATTAGCTTGGTGGCGCCTTTTCGGCCCGCGTGTCCGAGCTGAAGGCCGACCTTCGCGCTCGAGTAACGGTGGCAGAAGTCGGTGATGCGTCGCCACGCGCCGACGTGCTCTTCCGTGTACAGGCCGGCGCAGCCCGGCGTGATGCGCCCGTCGGCGTTCACGTTGGTCATCTCGGTGAGCACCAGCCCTGCACCGCCGATCGCCCGGCTCCCGAGGTGAACGAGATGCCAGTCGTTCACCACACCGTCGGTGGCCGAGTACATGCACATCGGCGACACCACGACCCTGTTGTCGAGCACGAGATCGCGGGCGCGATACTTCGCGAACATTGGTGGCGTGCCCGGCGCCGGTTCGAGGTCCGGATGCCGGTCGGTGAGCTGGTCGGCGAAGTGTTGGTCGACCTTGGCGACGAGCTCGGGGTCGCGAAGGGCGAGGTTCTCGTGGGTCAACCGGAGGGAGCGGGTGAGGAGGCTGAAAGTAAACGTGAGGGGGTCAAGGCCCAGGTAGCGCTCGGTGTTTTCGAACCACTCGAGACTGACTTGGGCGGCCCGCTGGGTGCTTTCGACCAGCGGCCGGCGCTCCGCTTCGTACCGGGCGAGCGCGGCGGAGAGGTCGTCGGGGCCCCTGATCACCGCCTTGGCCGGCGTACCGGCCCCGCGGCTCGAATGGTCTTTGTCGCTGAGCACCGAGTCGGCGAGCGCGATCGCGTCTTCGAGCGCGAGCTTGGTCCCTGACCCGATCGAAAAGTGAGCGGTGTGGGCGGCGTCGCCCATCAGCACTACGTTGCCGTCCGACCAAACGCCGTTGCGGACGGTCGGAAACTGACGCCACATCGATCGGTTCTTGATCAGCCGGTGACCGGCCAGCTCGTCGGCGAATAGCGCTTCGCAATACGCGAGCGTATCGTCTTCGGAGGCGTCGTCGAGGCCGGCGCGCAGCCAGGTTTCAGTCGTGCACTCCACGATGAACGTGGATTTGCCCTCCTCGTATCGATAAGCGTGCACCCGCCACAAACCGTGCTCGTTGGTCTTGAAGTAGAATGTGAACGCCCGGAACGGGAAGGTGGTGCCGAGCCACACGAAGCGGTTCGGGCGCCAGTCGAGGTGAGGCCGGAATCGGTCGGCGTACTCGCTGCGGACGGCGCTGTTGACCCCATCGGCGGCCAGGACCAGGTCGTTGGTGGCCCGCAGAGCCTCGAAGTCCGTGACCTCGGTTTCGTACCGCACGTCGACCCCGAGCTCCGACGCCCGATCGGCCAGCAGCCGCAGGAGGGTCTGTCGGGACAGGCCGGCGAATCCGTGGCCGCGGCTGGTGACGATCTGACCTCGATAGTGCACGTCGATGTCGTCCCAGTGCGCGAAAGCCTCGGTGACGGCTCGATGACTCTCGGGGTCGGCCTCGGCCAGGTTCTCGAGGGTCGCGTCCGAAAACACGACCCCGAAGCCGAAGGTGTCGTCGGCCCGATTGCGCTCGATGACGGTGATCTCGCTCGTCGGATCACGTCGCTTGAGAAGGATGGCGAAATACAGGCCCGCTGGGCCCCCGCCAATGCTGGTCACCCGCACGCCCCGAGCATGCACGCTCGGGTTCGTCGTGTCGCGGCCCCGATGGTGCTCTGTCCGCTCTCGGGAATCAGGCACGGAATCAGGCCCGAGATCCGGGCGGTGACCGCCAGTCGTACTTCACCGTGTTGCCGAACGCGCCGGGTCGCCGGCCGCCCTCAGTGAAACCGAGCTCTGTGAGCAGCGCCTGAGAGCGAACATTCGGCGCGTCGATCGCCGCCGTGCGATCGGTCGGGCGCTGCGCGACCTTCACGATATCAATCCGGTGGCCTCGGGGTTGCCCGACCGTTGGGATCGCTTCATCGAAGCGCAGCGGCGATCCGTCCTCGAGCGGTAGCGCGCGCACGGGTTGGAGAATTCCTGGCAGGTCCAGGTCGAGCCTTTCCTGGGGCGAGTGGCCCTTCCGATGGAACCGCGGGTGTGCCTTCACACCGAGGTGATGTTGGAGCACGTCCTGGTGGACTCGGCAGCCGGGCAGTGGCGGTGCACGGGTCTCATCGACTTCGAACCCGCCATGGTAGGCGCAGCAGGGTATGAGTGGGCTTCAGTCGGGCTCTTCGTGACCGAAGGTGACGGGTCGTCGTTCACTCAAGTCTTGGATGCCTACGGGTACGAAGGCCCGCGCGGGTCGGTGTTGGCGCGCCGTTGTTTGGCCTATGCGCTCTTACACCGGTACAGCAACCTGCCTTGGTACCTGCGCCGGCTCCGCCCCGATCCTGCGATCGATACCCTGGAAGACCTCGCCGATGAGTGGTTCGGCTGCTAGCCGGTTGTGGATGAACACGGCTCACGTGGTGGGCTTGAGGCGTTCGACGGCCTCGCTCAAGAGCGCCACCCCGAAGCCGGTGCCTCGGTCGCCCCGGAAGGCGGGACCAGCCAGGTCGACGTGGCACCACCGCGTGTTGCTTCCCTCGAGGTGGTTGTAAATGAACTGGGCGGCACAGCTCGACTGGGCGTTGGCCCGGTTCTTCACGCTGTTCTTCATGTCGGCCACCGAGCTTTTGAACTCGGGTTTGTAGAACTCGGGAGCGAAGGGCAAAGGATGCACGAGGTCACCGCTCGCGTATCCGGCCTGCATGATCAGTTGCTCGAGGCTCGGGTCGTTACTGACCGTTGCCGCGTGCATGTGCCCAGTGGCGACGAGCTGAGCTCCGGTCAGGGTGGCGGCATCGAAGACCACCTGCGCTTTCAGATGCCGAGCCGCGTAGCTGGCGCCATCGGCGAGCAACAGCCGCCCTTCGGCATCGGTGTTGTTGATCTCGACCGTCTTCCCCGAGTGGAGGGTCAGAATGTCGTCGGGCTTGAAGGATGCCGGTCCGACCGCATTTTCGGCCAAGCATAGGAGCAGAGACAGTCGGTGGGGACAGTCGTTTTGACAGAGCACTCGAAACGCGCCGAGCACCGCGGCTGCTCCCCCCATATCGGCCTTCATGGTCTCCATGGAGCCGCGGCCTTTGAGATGCAGGCCTCCGGTGTCGAACGTGACGCCCTTACCGACCAGGGCGACGTGGCTCTCCGTCGGTCTTGCCGGCGTGTAGGAGGCGATCAGGAGGCGGGGGGCGACGACCGCGGTTCGGCCGACCGCATGGATTCCATGGAGGCCGGCCTTGAGGAGCTGGTCTCCGGTGATCTCTCGAATACGAATCCGCTTGATACCCTTCAGGAGGAGGCGAGCGCGCTCGGCGAGTGCCTCGGGGTTCATATCGGTCGGCGGCGCGTCGACGAGGGCGGCCGCCTCTCGGGTGGCGGTCACGACGTCGCGAACGCGACCGTCGATGGGGATGACTTCTCCGCTCTTGAGGGCGACCGCGACCTGAAGCCGGCCCGGCGTGGGTTCTTCGCTCTTGGCCGTGAAGATCGGAAACGACCGTCCGACGGCGTTCAGCACCGCAAGCTGATGGTCTCGTTTGTCGAGGATGGCGATCAGCGCCGAGCGCTTATCGCGGCCCAGATTGACGTTTTGAACCACCCGTTGCACCGCCGAGGGGCGCGCCGGTGAGTTGTACCGCGAAACCTGATCCGGCAAGACACCCACGATCAGACGGCGGGGCTGATCGTCGCCGGTCAGGGTCGAACCCGCGTTTCCGTACATGCCGGCGGGGGTTTCGGCGGCCAGGGCGACGAGCAACTTGCGGTGGTGCGAGGCCAGGAACGACAGCGCTCCTCGACGACGAAAGTATCCGCTCGGTGCAATGACCATGACCGATCCCGCGCCTTTGATGGCGGTTTCGGGATCCTTCATGAAGCTGAGACGGACCACGCAAACAGTATGCCACCGTCTTCCTGTGGGCGTCACGAAACAGTATTCACGGCGTGTCAACTTCGTTGGTCATGCCCTCGAAGGCGAACGACACTGACGCAGGTCGCCCTGCGATTACCCTCGAAGCGGACCACCCGCTTTCGACGCTGGACCTGGGGGCCTTCGAACGGCCTCGGTTGCGCTCGGACCGGGGCCAGACAACAATGCGCTCCGTCATGCTGGTCGCAGCATTATTGACCGCTTCGTTGGCGGTCGGGTCGCCGGCCGACCCTCCAGAAGGACAGTTGGTTTCGTCCTCGACGATCTCGGAGGGCTCTCCGGAAGATGAGTTGACGAAACTGCTCTTGTACGACGGGGAATCGAATTATCGCCCGGTCGTGCACTACGTCATCGACGTACAACTCGATCCCGAAAGCCATGAGCTCGTGGCAACCGCTACGATCAGTTGGAAGAACACCGGAAGCGTTCCGGTCACCGAGCTGTGGTGGCACCTATATCTCAACGCCTTTCGAAACGAAGACAGCACCTTCATTCGTGAATCGGGCGGACAGCTCCGTGGCGACCAGCTGACCAAAGACGAATGGGGCTGGACCGACGTCACGGAGATCCGAGCGCGAGACCTCGCTGACACGTCCACCCACACCATCGTTCGGCATGACTTGATGCCGGCGGCCCATTTCACCTCGCCTGATGACGGCAACGACGACGACCGGACCGTGTGGGTGACGCCGCTGCCGTTCTCGGTAGGACCGGGCCAGATGGTCGAAATACAGCTTCGGTGGAAGGCCAGGTTGCCGCGAGTGTTCGCGAGGACGGGCTACGGGGGCACGTTTCACATGGTCGCTCAGTGGTTCCCGAAGCTCGGGGTTCTCGAGGAGAGCTTCAAAGGACTTCGCCAGGACTTCGCCGGAGAGCCGGAGTGGAACTGCCACCAATTCCATGCGTTCAGCGAGTTCTTTGCCGACTACGGGTCGTATCGGGTACGGATCACCGTTCCGAGCGACATGGTTGTCGGGGCCACCGGACAACAGGTCACGGATCCGGTCGAGCGCGACGGCAAGACGACTTACGAGTTTTACCAGGAACGCATTCACGACTTCGCTTGGACCGCGGATACCCGTTTTCTGGTTCGGCGCTTCACGTTTGATCCGTCCGACATCCCTCGAGAGGAAGTCGCCGAGGCGGCCGAAGTCTTGGGGCTGAGCCCCGATCAGCTCGTGCTGACGCCGGTCGAGGTCACTATGCTCCTTCAGCCGGAACACGCGGTCTACGGGTCGCGATACCGAGACTCGGTCGAGCAGGGGCTCAAGTGGTTCGGTCTGTGGTTCGGTCGTTATCCGTACGCGACCCTGACCCTGGTCGACGGCCCTCGCGGCGCGGCCGGAGCCATGGGAATGGAGTATCCCACGCTGATCACCGGCGGGGTGCGCTGGCCTTCGCCGCCCGAGTCGATGTCTCCCGAAGAAGTGACGGTGCACGAGTTCGGCCACCAGTTCTGGTATGGCCTGGTCGGTTCGAACGAGTTCGAGGAAGCATGGCTCGACGAAGGCCTCACGACCTTTTCGACCGGGCTTGTGATCGACAAGGTCTACGGTCCGGCGACCCTGAGCCCCAGGCTCCTGGGGGTGCCGATGACGCCGTTTTTGGCCGGCGCCACGTATTCTCAACGCGATCGGGCGATGGCCGCCCAGATGATCGCCCCCGATGAAGACGCGATCGCCCAACCCGCCTGGAGCTACCGCAGCTCGTGGTCTTACGGCATGAACAGCTACATGCGACCGCAGCTCGCACTGCACGAGCTGGGTGCCGAGATCGGTGAGGACACTCTTCTGAAGGGCTTGCGGGCCTATCAGCAGCGGTGGCGGTATCGACACCCATCGAGCGATGATCTGCAGCAAACTCTGGAAGAGGTCTCCGGACGCTCCTTGAAGATTTTCTTCGAAGACGTCATCCACGGTATCGAGGCCCTCGACTACGCGGTCGAAAGCCTGTCTTCGAAGAGGAAGAAGATCTTCCAGGAGGGCGTGTTCGAGCCGGTGGGCGATGGCCATCGCATCGTGAGCTCGACGACCGCGGCCGCCTTGAACGAACGAGTGCCCGAAGACGAGCGCCTCTATGTCAATGAAGTCGTGGTGGCTCGACGAGCCGGGCGAATCGTTCCGGTCACCGTCGAGATCGAGATGTCGGACGGGCCGCCGTATCGAGGTCGGTGGGACGGGCGGCACCGCTGGCACCGCATTCGATTCGAGAGTAAAGAGCGAGCGGTCTCCGCTCGCGTGTACGCCGACGTCGATCGGCCTTTGGACATTCGACCGAGCAACGATACGCGAACCCGCGAACCCAACCCCGCTGTCGGCCGTACCTGGACGGCGCGGGCTCTTTTCTGGCTGCAGTCCGTCCTGCAGCTGGGCGGAGGTATCCTGTGAGCGCATCGAAACCGGTTCGATTCTCCGGGCTGACCGCCGTCTACCGACAGTGGCGGCTCGGGCTGGCCTTCTATGTGATGACCACGCTCGCGGCGCTGCCGACCGCGGCGGCGGTCGGAGCGTTGATGAACGGCTACTTTGGGTATAGCCAGGCGAGCACCACCATGACCTCCGGCGGCTCGATGCCTCTCATCGCCGAAGTCATCATCCAAGAGACGGGCGCCTGGGGGGCCATTTTGGTCACCGCTGCGGTCACCGGGTTCATCTGGTTCCTGCTGCAGTCGTTCATCGCGTCCGCGGTGTTAGGCACGGTGCGGTCGTCCAAGCCACCCAACCTGCGCACCGGCTTGGCTCACGGCGGGGCCCATTGGTGGGGCTTGATGCTTCTCAGCTTGTTGGGCACGCCGTTCGTTCTGCTCGTGGGCGGCGTTGGGGTGGCTGCCGCCGGCTGGTTGACGGATGCGCTGACCGGCGACTCGACCTCCGAAGCGTATGTCATGGCGGTGCGGTTACCGACCCACCTGCTGGCCCTCGTCGGTTTGATCTGGGCGAGCGGCACCCACGACGCGATGCGCACGTACAAGGTGGATGGGCGGGGCGTCTTCGGCGCCTTCGGTAGAGGCCTGTGGCGAGGTCTCACTCGACCGCTGGCTCTGTTGGGGCGGTCGGTGCCATGGTGGTCGGCCACGCTCGTGATCACCGCGGTCGTCATGTGGGTCGATGCCCAAATGGTCTGGTCGAGCACATCCGCGATCGCCACCGGTATCGCTTTGCAGCAAGGCTTGGTGTTGCTCCGAGTGTTTTTGCGAATCGGCGGCTTGGCTGCCGTCCAAGGATTGATTCCGCCGCCGGAACCCGCTCCGTGAGCGCGCTGCCCCGCCCCTTCGGGCCGTATCTGCTCCTGGCCCGCCTCGGAAAGGGCGGGTCGGGCTCGGCGTACGTCGCTCGGGTCCGTGATCGGGCGCCGACGACCACGGATGGTGTTCGGCCGATCGTGGTCAAAATCCTTCATCGGCGCCTTCGCAAGTATGATGAGTTCGTGAAGCGGTTCCGTCACGAGGCAGAGATGGCGGTCCGGGTGTCGAGTCCTCATGTGGTACGGGTGCTCGATGCCGGACGGGTTGGTCAGCAGCCGTACATCGCGATGGACTACGTCCGGGGGTGGACGCTGAGCCGCATCAACGCCCGGATGGCCGAGACCGACGTCCTGTTGGCGATCCCATTGGCGCTTGAGGTGATCGCCCAGGTCTTGCAGGGGCTCATCGCGCTGCATGAGGCGATCGATGCCGAGGGGCGGCCCATGTCGGCCATCCACCGTGACCTGGCGCCCAAGAATCTCATCGTCGGCGACGACGGGCGGGTTCGATTGATCGACCTGGGGCTCGGCAAGTCGCGCGCGCAGGATTGGAAGACCGATACCGGCGCCGTGATGGGCTCTCCCGGCTATATGGCGCCCGAACAGATCGCGGGGCGGGGCGTCGACCAGCGGACCGACCTGTATGCAGCGGGGGTCGTTCTTCATGAGCTGCTGACCGGGCATCGGTACGTGATGCCTGGGCGGCCGGTCGAGATGCTTCGACGGGCCGTGTCGAAGCGTTTCGAGCCTCCATCGGCCCGCCGCCGCGACGTTCCGCCCGAGATCGACACCCTGGTGCAGCAGGCGATGGCGACCCGTCGAGAACGGCGTTTTGAAACGGCGCGGGCCTTCATGGCCGCGGTGCAGGACTGCTTGCCAAAGCGGCCTGGGTCGATGGCGCTTCAGCGACTGGTCGACGAGCTGCTGGGGTCGGCCAAACACGCGAGAGACGTTGAGCTGGGGCGCCTTATGTCGCTGCCGGACCCCGATGCGCCGGAGCCCGACGTCTTCACCGAGGTCTACGTTCGGCATCCCGAACGGGCGGTCTCGCCGGTGCGGCCCGGTCCGAACGAAAGCGCGCTGCGCACTCGGCTTTCGGCGACGCAGAGCTGGACGCCTGATCCGAGCAGGGCTTCGCCGTCGGCGGCGGTGCCGATGGCTGGCGTTCCGGCCCGCTCCGGCTTCAGAGGGTGGTGGACGGCGGTGGTCGGCGCGGCGGTGGTCTTGGGCTTTGGGACCGCAGTGGCGACCATCATGCTGGCCGATAGCGCTCGAGTGCGAACCGCCGCCCGTCCTGAGGGGCCGCTCAGGGCGGCGGATACGGCCCCCTCATCGGTCGATCCGCCGCCCTCGGCGCCGGTAGAAGTGCAGGCCGCCCCGCTCGCCGAGCCGCAGATCTCGGGGCGGGAAGGCCCGGATAAAGAGGACCGCCGGCGTGCGTCCCGGTCCCGGCGACCAAAGAAGCGCCGTGCAGCCAAGCCGAAGAAAAGGCGCGTTGCGCCTGAGTCCAGCCGAAGGGGCACCGCGGCCCCCCCAGAGCCGGCCTCTGGGCCGACCGCGGCGTCGGACCCGGCCACGGAGGCAACCGCTCGGATCGATCGGCTCCGTAGGCAGATTACGGGCCGGCTGAAGGCGATCGAAGATACCGATCCTCGACGAGAGGCCTGGTCTCGGCTGCTCGGTCGGCTATCGATGGCGCAGATGATGGACCCGGCCCAAGCCGGCCCTCAGCTCGACGTCCTGGAGCGTGAGGCCTCGACCCTGCTCAAGGACACGGCGGACACACCGGCTGATCCGCGGTGATGACGCAGCCGCAGGTCGTTTCTTCGGGCGAAAGGGCGATTGCGGCAACAGTCACCGAAGTGGCGATGACCACCGCTGCGGTGACCCACAGCCAGGGCGACTCGTACCAGTCGGATTCGGCTTCGAGTTGCAGCGCCGCGTAGTGACTCGCTCCGGCCTCGATGCGGGTCTCGGTCTCGTCCCGGCTGAAGCCATCGAACTCGGCGCTCACGACGTACCGGCCCGGCGGGACGACAAAGAGATTGGGTCGGCCGGCCTCGGGCGCATACGGTGGTGACAGTTGGATGCTGGCCCCGGCGGGCTCCACGTCGACGCGCAGCTGGCCCCATGATGGGTGGCCTGCTTGGTCGAGATGGTCGGCCAAAGTGCGATTCAAGACCGTCCAAAGCTTCGTTCGCGAAACCTGCTGATATTTCTCAGCAATCGGCCTTTCGCGTCGTGTGTCGATCGTCAGCAGCCCGACCAACGGCGGGTCGATTTGGCCATTCACGATCACCACGAGCCCCAGGTCGGCCTGAAACGGGGCGAGCTGCCGGGCGACACAACGGGTGTCGGAGCCGCACGCGAGCACCTGATCCGCCCGTCCGCCGCCTTCGTTGAAGAAGAACTCGTCGATCGACATCAGCGACAGGGTCTTTCGGAGCGTCATCTGTTTCGAGACCAGGCGAAAGATCGCCGAAGCGCTCACGCCGTCGCCGGCGTCGACGAGCACCGGAAGCAGCGCGACCCGGGCGCTCGCGCGGTGAGCGGAGCCGCCGCCCGCAGCATCATCCGCGATGAACAACCGAAGCGAAGAGGCCGGGTCGCGTTGAATGCCGGCGCTTCGGAGGTGGTCGTCGGAAAACGGCGCTTGCGCCAGCGCCAGACCGAGCAGAGCGGCCTCAATCATCGGTATCACGGTCCATCGCGCGTCGGAGAATCGTCAAGTTTTGTTGCGGGGGGCTCGCTCGTTGCAGTCGATTGCTGGAGGAAGGCTTCCAGGAGCCGTCCGCTTTTGAGGTGGAGATCGAGCTGCGGGAAGGCGATCTCGATGCCGCGCTTTCGAAAAGCCGAGTCCACCGCGAAGTGGAGGTCGCTCGCGATCCGGTACCTGTCGCCCTGCTGATCGATCCACGCCCGCAAGATGAAGTCGAGCGAGGAAGAGCCGAACGCCTTGAACTCGACCTCGGGTGCAGGTTTGGACAAAACCTTGCCGTGGCGATCCGCGACGTCGAGCAGTGTCTTTCGTACCAGGTCGACGTCGGAGCCGTAGACGACGCCGACGGCGATCGCGATGCGAACTTTCGGATCGCTGTGGGACCAGTTGGTGACACGGCTCGACACGAACTCGCTGTTGGGAATGATGACCGAGACGTTGTCGCGGGTGACGACCGTGGTCGAACGCGCTCGAATTCGCCGGACCTGGCCCTGTAGGTCGCCCGGTCCAAGCTCTATGAAGTCCCCGATTTTGATCGGCCGCTCCGCGAGAATGATCAGGCCGCTGATGAAGTTCTCGGTGATGTTACGAAGGCCGAAGCCGATCCCGATCCCCAGTACGCCGGCAAGAATGGCGAGGGCCGAAAAGCCCACCCCGACGAACCGAAGCCCAAAGATGAGGCCAATGGACATCGTGAGGTAGTGAACCAGCGTATCCAACGCCGTGGTAAGGCCGATGTCCCAGTCGGTTTGGGGATAGATGCGGGTACGCAGGAACTCTCGGAGCGCGCGCGAGAGGACGTTGGCGGCGTAAATCGCGAAAGCGAACTTGACCAGGGACAGCAGACTGACGCCCGTCTCATCGACGAAGAAGAAGGGGCGGTCCACGAGTCGGATGGCTTCGCCGACCGTCAGGGAGAGCCCCCAGACCGGCCAGATCAGGAGGGCGGCGGTAGTGGTGGCGACGACCACCGGCCACAGCAGCACGGCCACGGTGGAGAGTCGGGCCTGTTGCCGCGGGCTCATTCGAAGCCCGCGAGGCAGCAGGTCTTGGGATTGCAACAGGCGTTGACCCCATCGATAACCTCGCGCCAGGAGGAACACTGCGGCGAGCACCACCAACCCGGAAAGGATCAGGCCGACCTCGCGGGAGCGGGGTGCGTCGAGCTTGGCGGCCGTTCGCCCCTCACGAAGATCGGCATAGGTCAACGCCCGCACGAAGTCGCGGCGGGCCGCGGTCAAGGTCAAGAGCGCTTGCCCCAGCACTTCTCGCTCGCGGGCCAACGTTCGTCGGGTTCGTCGGGATGGTGCCGTCGCCGGCAGTTGGCTGAGGCGAGTCTCGACCTGCCGCGCCGCTTCGTCGGTGCCGGCGACCCGGATAGTCAGAGCCACGGACGTGAGCTCCGGGTCGACGACTTCCAGGCCTCTTTGTTGCTTCAGCGCCGCGACCCGAGCGCGGGCCCGGAGAACCCGGGCGTCCGCTCGAAGCTGGCGGTAGCCGATGCTGGCGAGCTCCGCGTTGCGAAGCTCCTGACGGACGCGCCGGTCGGCCGGACCGTCGCCCGGGCGAGGAACGGCGACCGTCGCCGTCTCCGCCTGCCGCCGAGCGAGGTCTCGGCGCTCGGCGGCCGAGACCTTGACCGCCTCGGTGAACGCGGTCTCCGCTTCTTGGATTCGCTCGTCGGTCGGACGCCACTTCTCCTTCAGGACGACCAGCCTTCGCCGAAGCAGCCGGGCCGCGGCTTCGGCTTCGAACGCCTGGGCTTCGGAGAAATCCGCTTCGGCTTGGTGCAGGCGGAACTGCTGCTGGACCGTCGACGCGACCAACTCGTCATCGGCGCTCAGGACGGCCGGACGGGTGGTGGACAGAGATCGAAGCTGCTGTGCGAGGGCCAACTGCTCAGAGGCGCGTCCTTCGTTTCGACGGATTTCTTCGGCTGCGAGCACGAGATCGTCGATGGTGGTCGGGCTCGGGGCTTCGGCAGGAGGCTGAACGGCGAGGAGGCTGGCTCGCTCCAGGATCTCGAGCGCGGTCTTCCGAAGCTCTTCCTCCCGCTGCAAGGCCGTGAGAAGCCGGCGAGCAGCGGCGGGGTCGAAACCACCGACGATATCGCCCGCCGCCGACAGGCCGAGCAGGCGTTCGAGGCGCTCCCGTTCGAGCTCGATCTCGGGGCGGCGGTCTTCGTCGATCCGCAGCACCCGCTGGTTCGCCGACCGCAGGCGGTCGAGGAACGCGTCGGCGCTGGTGAGTCGAAGGTCGGGTCCCTTGACCAACACGGGGCTGGGAAACTGAGCGTGCGCCGACGGGGGAACGAGCGCCGCGACAAAAGACCCGCCGATCAAGCCGGGTAGGAAGAAAACCGCGAGGAGTCTCCTCCGCTGATCGATCGCCCGCACGTAGACCCATCATGGCGTAGCCTGCACCGATCGGCAAAGGCTACCATCGCTTGGTCCACAGGACGTCGGCGCCGCCGTTGCCGCGGTCGCCAAACACCATCTCGAAGAGCCAAGATCCCAAGAACCGATAGCGCAACAGGCCTTCACTGTTGTTCTCGATGGGCGAGCCGCGGTGATGGTAGGCGTAGGCGACGAAGAGCTGGTCGGTGAGCCACTTGCCGAGCGTCACGTTTGCTTGTCCGCTGTCCGCTCCCTCTCCGAGGTCGACGGCAAGGGTGTCGAAGGGCAAGGCTTGCTTGAGGCGCGACTGCAGGTGCTCCAAGACCAGCCAGGCGGCGAGGTCGAGCGTCTGGTGAGCCGGCGTCTTGTCGTACCGACCTCCGTCGGGCGAAGCGCCGAACAAGAAGGCAAACAACTGCTTATCATCGTAGATGTCAGGTTGGGCCGACAGAACGATCCGTGGCGCCTGGGCCGTTCCGAGCAGGTCGATCACGAAGGTGCAGGCCTCGAAGCGATGGCTCAGTCGCACGTCGAGTCGAGGGTCGGCCGGCGTCCTTCCGCCGAGGCGCAGGTCGGCCCGCTCGAGCCTATAGCGCCGTCCGAACAGACGCACCGATCCCTCTGCGACTCGGACGTCGCCCGCCAACGAAACCCCGTGGGGTCGGCCGTGCGCGACCAGGTTGAGGCCGAGCCGGGCCTGCACCGGCTGGCCCCGGACTTCGACCGGGTCCCGGGTCCGCACGCGTACCGAGTAACGAAAGGGTGGTCTCCAGCGTGGATGGGTACCCAAGAGAGGCCGCCACTGGCCGGTGCGGAACACCACGTCCGGGTGAGCAGCGACCCTGTGTAGAGGGCGAGGGGTCGCGTCCGGTAGGCGGATTCGCCCGTCGAGCAGGACGACCTCCGCATCGACACCGGCGCTCGAGCGATGGCCGGCGAGCTGCCCGTCGAGCGTAACCCCGACGATCTTCCCCATCGCCGCCAGCGGAACCTCGTGGACCGAGAAGGTCCCGACCAAGCGAGGCTCGAGCAGTGTCGGCAGCTCCCCCCGGAGCTTCAGCCAGACGCGCCCGGGCCCTGATTGGGCCGCGAGCGACACCCTGGCCGTTCGGTCCTCGACATCGACTTCGAACCGGCCCTGGTCGAGGCTGGGGAGCCCGGGCACCGCTAGACGAAGGTTCTCGACCGACAGAATGCCTGACCATCGAGGGGCGGTCGCGCTGCCCGTCAAGGTTGCCCCGGCGGTGAGTGTTCCGTCGAACGCGGCCCCGGTGTCGGTCAGATTTGCGAGCGCCGTCATGAAGCCGAGCATGAAGTCGCGACTTCGTAGGCGGGCGTCCACCTTGGTTGGCGTCCACCGCAGTTGGGCGTGAAAGCGGCCGCCCCCGTTCTGTGACAAGTCCACTTGCAAGCGGGTCAGATCACCATGATGACGGTGGTCGATCTGGAAGCGCTCGAAGTGGGTTTTTCCCAGCCGCAGGCCATGGAGCGCGATGTGTCCGTCGAATCGGGGCGCTCCGAACGTTCCGGCGACCGATGCGGTCATGGTCATCTCGCCGTCCACATCGCGCTGGTCGGCGGCATCGACCCACGCTTCTTGAAGTGGGTACCGCGACACGACGCGAGCGGTCACCGGTCGGTTCCAGACGCTTGCTGGCGCCCGCAGCAGGTCGGTCAACCGGGCGGGCGTATGCGCGTCGAGACTCGCCAGGCGGGCTCGACCGAGCGTCGTCGACGACCGCAGCGTCATACCGCGGGAGGTCGCCGTCAGGTGCGCGGCGAGCGAGAGAGGGGCGACGGCGGGGCTCATCTGGAGGTCGACGGCGGAGACTTGGGCCCGAACGCGTTTCAATCCCGGGCCGGCGCGAATGCGAGCTTGCAGCGTCCCCTGCCCCTCGGCGGGTATTCCTCCGACAGACCGCACTGCCGAGAGCGCGACGTCGGTGCTCACCAGAGAAAGGGTTTGGATGTGCCGTTCCAAAAGCGTCAGCAGATCGTGAGCCGGCCACGCTTCCGGCGTTCGCGCCCGGACCGACAAGCGGTGTCGTCCGAGCTCGGGGGCCGAGAACGTCGCTGTCGCGGTGGTCACGAAGCGGTTGAGACGACCCTGAACCGCCATCGCCATGGGAGGGGTGCGCGGGTCGAGGCGGACGTCATCCATTCGAGCGAATCCATCCATCAGCGGGCCGCGGGTCCCTTGACCGCCTTGAGCACGCAGGGTGAGCGTTCCGGAGATCGGACGCTTTTTGGGGTCGGGGCCGAGCCGCAATCGGAGAGGCTCCAACGGCAGAGCGTCGACGTGGGCGCGAAAGTCTCCTCGCAGGTCTTCGGGCGCGATGCCGCCCAGGAGCGCCGGCAGACCGTGCCGAAGGTGGGCGGCCAATACAGACGCTCGATGCGAACCCACGCCAACCATCGCTTCGGCGTCCACCGCGTCGGAAGTGCCCTGAACCGCAAGATCGAGCGCGATGGGGGACGTCAACCCGGCGCCGGTGATCGACCTGCCTTCGATGTGCATCGAGATCGTTTCGGCCCCTCGACCGAGCCGGAAGTGGCCTTTGACTCGCCCCCGCAGGCCATCGATCGGGGCGCCATCCGTCGGCAGATGCGTAAGGTCGAGATCGAAGACCAGACGGGCCCGGCGAAGCCGGGCCACAGTCGGTGGCTGCCAACCGGCCACCGACCGCCACGGGCTCGGCGGCTCGGTGCGAACCTGGCCCTGAATGAGTCCCCACTCCCGCCCGTGGGCCAGGAGCGTCAGTCGTCCTTCGGCGCTGGTCACTCGGCCGACCACCCGGGCAAACACTGGTGGACGTGAAGGTGCGACGCGAAGCCGGCGAAGGTCGACCTGCACGAATGCCTCGGGACGCTGACCATCGAACCGCAGCTGAGCTTCGACCTCTCCGGAAGGTAGCGGACGGGTCATCGGAAGCAAACCGGACAGCGCACCGAGGTCCAATCGGTCGACGCGAAGCTCGGCCTTGGAGTCGGCGCCGAGCGGCGCGGTCAGGTCGACGTCCAGGTGAGCCGTGAGCTGACCGTGCGGCGACCGCGCGAATACACGGGGTGCGTGCAGCCGTCCGTCGACGTATTCGAGGCCGCCCGGTTCGAGGTTCCAAGTGGTGCCGGGAGCGCGCCATTGCAGCCGCGTCCAGCGGACGGAAGTCCTCGTGCGGTGGCATTCGGCCGTCGCCTGCAACGCCAGGCCGCGAATCGGACCAGTTCCGGTCGCGGTCATGGTCAGCGCGAGCTTGTGCCCGTCGTGGAAGCCCGCGACCACATTGCCCTCGTCGATGTGCAGCGCCCGATATTCGAGCCCCCGAAGCTGGCCGGTCACCGACAGATGCCGGCGGCGCGATGATCCCGACCACCGCAGGTAGACTTGCGCTGCGCCGATGGTGACCTCACCGAACCGCAGGAATTGGAGGTCGACGGCCGCTCGCGCTCGTAGACGGGCTACCGGACCGGACGCGGTCACGCGGGCCGTCGCCCGGCCTTGCCCACCGGTCGTCCCCGGCAGGGCTGCGACGTCGAATCGGGTCAACACGACGCTGCCGCGGTCGAGGTGGGGTTCGCCGTCGACCATCCGTACCCTTGCGCGTGCGTCCAGCCGACCGACCGAACTGCCGAGGCGAAGACGTGACCGGACGGAGCCTCCGCGGATCGTCGTCTCCCAGACCAAACGCCGAATTCGAACCCTTCTCGCGCCGGTGGGCTGGATCCGGCCCCGAGCCCGGATGCGGACCCGGCCCTCCAGCGACGGGCCTTGGTCCGTTCGAGCCCAGCCGCCCGTCGCGGTCACGGTGACGAAAAGACGACCTCGAGGCGCCGAGGGGGCGAAGCGTTGGGGATCGACGCCTTCAGCGGTCAGGGCGAGCCGCCAGGGCGCGCCCGGTCCGGCTACGGTCAAACGGGCCTGAGCGGCGGCGACCCGCCCGGCCACCGCGACGGCCAGCCTAGCGGGCGTTCCTCGAATCCGAAAGGCGAGGTCGGCCGACTCCTGGATGCCGGGTACTTCGACCAGCCCCACGAGCGCTCCGGTGCTCCAGCGAATACGACCGTCGATCGGGATACTACTCGTGGATGTAGGCACGCCTTCGAGCTCGACTTCGACGGCACCGAACCGGGCCTTCATACCGAGGTCCGCGAGCCTCGACCCGGACCAGGTGCCCCCGCCCTCGACGGAGAAGGACCGACCCAGAGTGCGACCCGTGAGCTGCCGGATGCGGGCGTCGATGCGGTCGTCGCGGACCGATGCGCTGGCCACGAGGGTCAGGTCGCTGACTGTGATGCCGGGGTTGACCACGATCTGGTCGGCGTCGACGCGAGCGCGGTCGATCCGCAAGACGAGCGGCGGACCGGCACCGGTTTCGGAGCTCTCGGAGGTCACCAAGGCGCTCACGAAACGGGGGAGGTCGAGCCGAAGGGACCGGACCTCGACGTCCTGAACGTGGAGCTGACCGTCGAGGAGCGCGCTCAGGCGATGCTGAACCTCGATCGTGTCGGCCGTGACGACCGGCAGCCCCGCTGCGTCGCGGATCTCAACGTCGTGCAGACGTAGAGTTCCAAACGGAGATCCCTCGATCGCGCCGATGTGCAGCTCCCCTTGCAGCATCGACCGGGCTCCGGTCTCGGCCGCCCATCGCATGAGATCCCGACCGGGTGGAGTGTGCAGCGAGCCCATCGCGACGGTTGGGACGAGCACCGCGACCCCTCCCAGCGCCCACCAGCGCCGGCCGGCCATCAGAACGCCTCACCGAGGCTGATATGAAACGCGATGCGGTCGGAACCGCCGGGCTCAACGCCCGGACGGACCCGGTTCAGGCGATAGCCGACGTCAAGCCGGACCGGCCCGATCGGCGTGAACAGCCGCAGGCCACCTCCAGCCGCAACGTGCGGAGCCAACCATTTGATCGACGACAGATCGTCGGCGACGTCGGCCGCGTCTACGAAGCCGACCACGCCGACTCGCACGCCCCACAGCGTGAACAGGTCGAACCGGACCTCGCCCGATAGTTCGAACAGCGCTTCGCCTCCTACTGGCACCGCGCGGTCACCGGATCCGAAGAACGGACTCAACTGCCGGATCGTGAAGCCCCGCTGACTCTCCGAGCCACCGCCAAAGTATCGCTGGGTGGCGGGAATGGGTTGGCCCGGCAGCAGTTTGAAGCCGAACCGGGTTCGGGCGGCCAACGTGATCCGGGGCGTGTCGAGGGAAGCGTACGCGCGAAGGTCGGGCGTCAGCCGAATCCAGGAGACGCTCGGTTGGTTGACGGCCTGGCCGACCTCGAGATGGAGCTGGGCGAACAGCCCCCTCGTGGGCGATAGCGTGTCGTCGCGGTCGTCGAAGGTGACGGCCGGTTCCAAGTACAACAGCGACAGACCGCCGGGCTCCCCGGTCTCCAGACAATCCGAGTTGCAAGCGGGAATGCCGACAGCGGAAAAGCGGTCTCGGGGCACCGACGGATCGACCCGAGGGAAGCCTAGGAACTTAGCACGGGCGGCGACCGAGAAGTGCAGCCGGTCGTCCAGCAAGGGCCGGTCGATGGCCAGCCGAAACGAGGAGCCCAAGGTTGCGTAGGCCTCATACTGCAGAAGGCTATATTGCACCTGGACGGTGCCCAGCAGCCGCGGCACCCACAGATCTTCGCGAGCCAAGCTGGCCGAGAGCTCGATGCCGAACGCGAAGCGGGCGCTCGCCGGACGAAAGACGACGGCCGGACGCGCCTCGGTGACCAGGCGGACCCGAGGGTCGAAGAAGTCTCGCCGCACATAGCCGGTGCGAAACCGCATCTGGTAGTTCGGCGCCTGCCGAGCGAAACCCGCCCCAAGTCGAAGCTCGTTCTTCCGGCCGGGAACGATACGAATCCCTATGTCCATGCTCGACGCGTCACGGTCGGTGGGGATGTAGAAGTTGGCGACGCCGACGAGGCCGAGCTCGTAGAGGCGAGCCTCGGTCTGCGCCAGTAGGCTAGGGTCGTAGACCTGACCGGTTCGAAAGGCCAGCCGGGCCCGAATGGCGGACTCGGGGAGGGGCCCGGCGTCGATGTAGACTCGACCGAAGCGCATCTTGTGGCCGGGGACGATGTGCAGACGAACCGCGACCTCCGCCGAAGCGCGGTAGATCTCGACGGTTCCGGTCACCTCGGCGTGCGCATAACCCGAGGCGACGAGCCTCTCGACTAACTCGGCCTTGGCGCGTCGATAGCTCGAATACTGAAAGACCGTCCCCACCGCGAGCGGGAGGTCGCGTTGGAGCGGAGCCTGATCGGTGTTCGGGTCGTCGGGCGCACCGGGCACTCCGGGCACTCCGGGCACTCCGGGCGCTCCGGGCGCTCCGGGCGCTCCGGGCGCTCCGATCAATTGAATGGACCGAACGAGAAACGGAGGGCCTTCAACGATCGAAAACTCGACGTCGTATCCCAATGCGGTCTTCCGAACCTCGACGTCTTCGAGGCGAGCCGCATAAAAGCCCCGATCCTGGTAATACGACAAGATCCGCTGACGGTCGATCGTCAGCTGGAGGGGGTCGTACGGGGCGTAGGTTTTGATCGGCCAGCCGACCGGGTCGTGATGAGATAGTCCATCGGCGAGCGAGGCCTTCTCGACCTGTCGGACTCCGTGCAATTTTAATTGCGTAACGGAGTGGGTGGGGATCGTCGTGGTCCCGCACCCGGTCATCGCGAGGACTAACCAGGCATGAGGATAAACTTCGATGGCCCCGTCTCGGCGCCCGAGTCTTCGGTTCGATGTCTCGCCGGGTTTGTCCACGTCCTGTCGAAAGCCCCCGGATGGCCGGATCGAACGCATCCGCTTCCCCGGTGCGCTCGAGCGTCCTCGCGTCGGTGTCCGACGCCCCACGGGATATCGGGATCGGCGACGGGTTCATGAGAGCCCACGATCCGGAGAGTCACCCTGGATCAAGGCTGACGGTGCCGTGCGGACAAACTACCGCGGCGATCCGAGAACGAGCAGGCCGAGGCGGTGATGGACGTGACCGCCGCGACAACTTGGGAGTGGGTAAAGAAGGCGCGTTCGCGACGGAGGTCGGATGCCGGT
The DNA here is from genome assembly GCA_964519665.1 of uncultured Myxococcales bacterium. Taxonomy (GTDB): domain Bacteria; phylum Myxococcota; class Kuafuiibacteriia; order Kuafuiibacteriales; family Kuafuiibacteriaceae; genus JANQQN01. Next base: position 85,679 of record CAZFIV010000010.1, on the reverse strand, counting down.
TACTTCAAGGTGGCCGCGTCAGGTCTTGTCGGCGCATAGGGGGCCAGCCCCTTGTAAGTGAGCAGGAGGAGGACAACCGCGCCTACCAAGAAAACCACGAACACGACCCACATGCTGCGCCCTCCGACGCGGCGACCGTCAGTGGAAGCCGTCGGCGGAGCGGCGACGACTTCCGCGCTGCCTTCCTCGAGCGCCTTCCGCGCGGATTCGTCGAGCTGGTACACGTAGACGGCGGCCTCGACGGCCAAGGTTCGGGTGACGTCGTGCCGCTGGAGTTCATCGGCCAGTCGATGGCCGGCGTCCAGGGCGGCTCGACGAAGCTTCCTTTGGATGCTGAGCAACGAAGCGACGACGATGCCCAGGGTCGGGGTGACGACCACGAACGGAATCCACCACGGGATCAGCGCGGGTTCGGGGGGCGGGCTCATCAGCGCGATCGCCTTGGCGGTCACCGCGGCCAGACCGGCGACCACCGCGATCGTGATGATTCGGGCGGCCACGCTCGCGCCGGCGGAGACCGGCGGTGCGCGAGCGACCACCGCCGCGACCTCGGGGGTCGCGGCGGTGGTCTGTCGAAGTGAGCGTGCCCAGAGGGCGGCTTCGGGTGGAGCCGGCCCGTTGGCGAGGGCGGTCATCAACTCGAGTGCGCGCTTCATCGCTGCCTCGTCATGAGGAGAGGATCACCGATTCGGGGCGGTGGACAATCCCGCCGGCCGCCTTACTTCACGAAGAGGCGATGAGCCAGGCAAGGCAGGTGGCTTTCCGCGCCCCAGAGCGGATCGGCCGACGGACCGGCCGCCGCCCGGACGAACCGACTGGCCGCGATCGTCATCAAGGCCTCCCGGATCGGTGGCCCATCGACCAGGGCATCCGGCGACGCCCGAACGAACGCTTCAACCATGTCGAGCAGCGGGGCGGCCCCCGCAAGAAGGATCTCTTGCCCGGAGCCATGGTTGTCGAGGAGCTCCCGCAGTACGAGTTGCGCTGCGTGGGGGCGGGCGGCGATGTATCGGTCGAAGCGGTCGGTGATCGCCCGGATCCGCTCCGAGAACGGCACGTCGACCATCATCGCTTCCGACAGGGCTTGCTGCAGCCCGAGGAACACGCGCTCGAGCACGGTGGAATACAGCATCTGTTTGCTCGAGTAGTGGTAGAGGAGCGAGGGTCGCCGGATGCCTGCCTGTTCCGCGATGGTCTCCAAAGAGGCGCCGTGAAAACCACGGGTGGCAAAGGCGGCCTCGGCGGCCCCGAGGATCCGGTCGCGCGTCTGTACTTGTCCGGGCTGTTGTTTCGGGCGGCCCACGGCTTGACAGTGACACGAGTCGCCGGATCTGGGAGCCTGCCATCGCACGATTGCCGTGGCCGGGACCGGCTCGGCGCGAGGAAGCATTACAAAGGATGACAGCATGGAATTGAGCATCGAAGAACTCCAACCGGGTGCCGGCGATGTCGCCGCAAGCGGGCAAATGGTGCGAGTGCACTACACGGGAACCCTTACCGACGGCAGCAAGTTCGACAGCAGCGTGGATCGCGGCACGCCGTTCGAGTTTCGGCTCGGAGCGGGGATGGTGATTCAGGGCTGGGAACAAGGCATCGTCGGCATGCGGGTAGGCGGTCGTCGGAAACTGGTGATTCCGCCCGACCTCGGGTACGGCGCGAGCGGATTTCCGCCGGTCATTCCTCCGAATAGCACCCTGGTCTTCGAAGTGGAGCTGCTGGGCGTCAAGTGATGAAACCCTCGGCGGCAGACGTCGAGCTTGAGTTCTACGAGCGCTTCTTTCTGGAGCGCGACCTCGAGCCGTATCCCGTCCAAGAGGAGGCGTTCGGTAAGATCTTCGCCGGCGAATCCGTCCTGGTCACGGTCCCCACGGGTACCGGCAAGACGATGATGGCCAAAGCGGCCTTGATGCTGGCCCTCAGAACCGGTCGCACTGCGGTCTACACAACTCCGTTGCGAGCCCTGACCGAAGAGAAATACCGAGAGCTCTGCGAGGACTTCGGCGACGATAACGTCGGCTTTGCGACCGGGGACTACAAGGTCAACGCTGAAGCGCCCCTGCAAGTGGTCGTGGCAGAAATCCTGTGGAATCGGATCTACTCCGACCAGAACAACAAGCCTTCCGACATCGTCGTCATGGACGAAGGCCATTACTTCAATGATCCCGAGCGCGGCTATGTTTGGGAGCAGTCGATCATCGGTCTGCATCCCGAAACCCAGCTGATCATTTTGTCCGCCACGATCGGGGCCCCTCAGCAGTTCTGTGTCTGGGCGTACCAGGTGCGGAAGGTGAAGCTCGCCTTGGTTCAGTCGTATGAACGACGGGTTCCGCTACTTCACGAGTATCGTGAGGAGTATCTGGTCGATACCGTCAAGGCGCTGTACGCGGCGGGTGACTATCCCGCGCTCATCTTTTCCTTCGGTCGCAAGTTGTGCTTCGAGCGGGCGCGCTTATTGCGCAGCTGTCCGCGCTTTGTCGACAAGGATGAGCAGGCGGAGATCGGGCACCGGGCGGAGCGGGTCTTGTTGCCGGTCGGACTTGGTCCGGAGCTGATCAAGCTGCTCCAGCACGGGATCGGTGTTCATCACGCGGGCGTGCTGCCCGCCTATCGGCGCCTGGTCGAAGAGCTGACGGCGGACCGGTTGCTGAAGTTCGTGGTGACCACCGAAACGATCGCCGCGGGCATCAATCTTCCGGCGAAGCGCGTCATCTTCCCGTCCCTGCGCAAGTATATCAAAAAGAAGCCTCGGCTCCTCGTTCCGGCTGAGTACCACCAGATGGCGGGCCGAGCCGGGCGACCACAGTTCGACAAGGAGGGCATCGCGGTTACGCTCGCCCCCGAAGAAGTCGTTCAGGAGTTCCGCAAGGAGATCCGCGACCAGAAGAAGAAGGGCTTCACCGTCGACGAGGCCAAGATTCGCAAGAAGCACTACCAAAAAGCGTTGACCGAAGCCCGCAGCCGCAAGGACGTGACCTGGGACCAAGACGCGTTTCAAAAGATCGTCGATGGGGAGCCGGCCGCGCTCACTTCTCGGACGCGGATCACCGCCGAGCAGATCCTGGCCATCGGGCTGCCCGACCTCGAAGAAGAGGCGCTGCCCGGCGAAGCGCTCATCCAAGAAGAGGCGGCCCGAGTGGCGGTGGCGGAGGCGGCGCGACAACAGGCGGTCGCCGAGGCGACCGGGGACGCGATGCCGCCGGCCGATCCGACCGCGAGTGAGTCGCCGAAGGCCGACCCGGTACCCAGCGCTCCCCCGGCGCCGTTGCGCCCTCGCCCCGCGGTTCGTGCCGAACGTCCGGAGGGCCCCCGCCGGCTCAATATCCGGACGGTGATCGACAACCTGCTCCTGCCCGAAGGCCTTCGACACGAAGCGCACAAACGGTTGGCCATGATCACCGCCAATCTGCAGGCGCTCGGGGTGCTCGACCGGCACGGGCGACAGGTCGACGGCTTCATCATCAACAAGCTGCGGGGGGTCGACGGTCCGTTCGTTTGGTTCTTCATGCAGCGCCTGCCCGAGGATCACGAATTGGTTCCACCGCTCCTTCGTGAGTTGGTGGAGCTGCTTGTCGACCACGATGTGATCCATCAGCAGTTCGAGAAGAAAGAGGCGGAGAAGCGGCGGCAGTGGATCCTGGAGCGCTTGCGGGAGCTTCGGCGCGAGAATCCTCAGGTTACGTTCGAGGATGTGGAGCAGGAGTACTGGGAGAAGTTCCCCCCCGAACCCTCGGACGCAGAGCGCGTTCATCAGGCGTTTGTCGCCCTGTTGCCTCACCAGGAACTTCACGGCGGCAAGCAGCAAAAGGCGATCTGGGCTCAGATGGAGGACGCCGATATGACCTTCATGGACTTCGTCAAGGAGCACGATCTCGCCTTTGAAGAGGGAAGCCTCTTCACTTACCTGGCTCGGGTCATGAAAGCCGCGAGAATGCTCCACGAGGTGCTCGCGGAGCCATACTTTGCCGAGATGGAGAAAGGGATTCGGAACAAGCTGGCGGCGATCGACGAGCGGGTCATGGAGGGGTTGTGGTGACCTCCCAAGCTCAGGCGGCCGACGCGGCTCTCCGAGGTTGGCACGTGATCGCTCGAATCGATGATCTGCCGGCCTCGGGAGCGGCTCGGCCGGCGGTATTGGCACCGGGTGGGCTCGATGAGCCCGTGATGCTGGTCCGCGATCGGCAAGGTAGCCTGCGGGGTCTGAGCAACGTCTGTACGCATCGGGGTCACGTCCTGCTGGAAGAGGCGCGGGCCGACCTCCGGAATATCCAGTGCCGATATCACGGCCGATGCTTCGGCCTCGATGGTCAGGTGATTCGGTCCCCGGGGTTCGACGGCGTGTCGCCTGACGAGCTCGAGCCGCTGCCCGAGGTCAAGCTTGCCACATGGGGACCGCTGGTCTTCGCAAGCCTGAACGACGCCCTGCCGTTCGAGACTTGGATGGCTGGTCCTCGGGAGCGTTTGGGTTTCCTTCCGACCTCGACTTGGAAGTTCGCCGATCGCTCGGTTTACAACGTCGACGCCCACTGGACGGTATACGTCGAAAACTACCTCGAGGGTCTTCACATCCCCTTCGTCCATCCGTCGCTGGCGAAGGTCGTAGACTGGCGAGCGTATCGCTACGTCGTGCACTCGCAGGGTAACCTGCAGGTAGCGGAAACGGCGACGGGGCTCGCATTCGAGCTCCCGCCCGGACATCCGGACGTCGGGCACCGGGTCAGCGCCTTCTACTTTTGGCTGTTCCCGACCACGATGCTGAACATATACCCTTGGGGTCTATCCCTGAATATCGTCGAGCCGATCGGACCGACCGAGACGAGGGTGGTTTTCGAGTCCTACGTGGGCGATCCTGGGCTCCGAGATCAGGGGGCGGGCTCGGGTCTCGACCAGGTCGAACGGGAAGATGAAGCGGTCGTGACTTCGGTACAGGTGGGGATCCGGTCTCGCCTGTATCGGCCCGGCCGGCTCTCGCCCCATCACGAAGCCTGTGTCGAACACTTTCGCCGCCTGGTGTCGGCGAAGGTCGAGCCGTGAACGCTACCGATCAACGTCCATTGGGCGATGCTTTGGTCCGGATGGGGCTCATCACGTCCGGGCAGCTCGACGCGATGTTGGCGGTGCAACGCCGCGAGGGGCGGCCGCTCTCCAAGCAGCTCGTGCAGGGGGGCTTTCTCACGGAAGACCGGCTCATACAGGTGCTCGGGGAGCAGTTGGGCGTCGAAACCGTCGATCTATCCGATGTATCGGTACACGAGCGGGTACGAGAGCTGGTGCTGCCATCCGTAGCGGCCAGCATGCTGGTGCTGCCCTTGGCTCGCCGGCGCATCGGTGAGCACGACGGGTTGCTGCTCGCCATGGCCGACCCCCTCGACGACGAAGCGGTGGCCGTTGTCAGCCGCCGCCTCCCCGACGAGATGAAGATCATCCGCCTGCTGGCGGGCGAAGGGGACCTTCGACGGGCCGTGGGCCGTGTCTACGGAAGCATTGATAGGTCGGATATCGAGCTCACGGCGATGAATCAGCGCCCCGAGGTCGACGATCTGCTCCTTCCCCAAGAGCCCAGCTTCGAGTCGAGCACCCCTCGAGATACCGACCACGGAGGCTTGGAGCGGGAAGCCACTCTCGAAGACGCACCGATCGACCAGATTCCGCGAGATCCGTTCGGCGACCCCCCGACCGTGCCTACGGCCGATCGGGCGCGGCGCGAGAACCTTCCGGAAACCGAGTCCGCGGTGCCGGCCGTTCGCGGAGCACGGGCCGAAGCCCGTCGCTTCGAGCCTGCGACGCAGCCGGTGGGGGTGACCGACTTCAGCGAAACGTTGATTCCGGAACCCGAGGCGGCGACGACCGTCGGTCCGCATCCGGGGGCGCAGACCGGTCCGTCGTCGGTCGTCCGCCCGGACGTCGAGGATGACCCGCCGCCGGTGGTGACGCCGGTCGCGACGGCGACCCCGAGCAGCGGGACTCGAATGCCGAAGTCGGGCGGCATTCGGCCGCCGCTTCCGCGCGCGCCCGCAACCGAGATCATTCGTACCCGTTCGCCACGGGCGGCGGAGTCCGAGCGTCGGCCGGCGCCCGCGTCCAACCGGGACGCTCGCGTCCTCGACCCCGTGGTCGACGAACCGTCGCCGTCGAGTCGAGGTCCCGCCCCGTCCGATGCAGGCGTCCGAGGCGCGTTTCCGACGTCGAGTGCGAGTGGTTCGCCGCTTGCCCCGCCGCCGGACTTGCGTTCGGCGCCGCCCACGGACCGGTCGCCGGCGCCTTCGTCGCCGACCGAACCCCGCGAACGACCGTTCGCCGGCGCCGAGCGGGAACCGAAAGACGCCTTGCCGAGCCTAAGGGACGGTCGACGTCGGAACATTCGTGACGTGACCCGCCGGATGATTCCGTCCTCCGGCGATCCCGCGGCGGGGCCCGTATCGGTGGAACCACCCGCGCCGTCGTCGGGTGTTCAGGTTCGGTCGCTGGCTCACCGAGTACCGCCCGCGCTGGTGATCGGCACTGGTGCGTCGATTGTGGTGATCATCGCCGTGGCTGTGTTTGTTGGCTCGAGGCCACCGACGGTCGAAGCGAACCTGACGGGAACCCAGATCGACCAAGTCGAAGGGTATGCCGATGACGGCTTCGAGCTCGAGGGTGGCGACCCCCCCGATCCGCCGCTCGAACCGCTGAGGTCGCCGTCGCGCTTGATCGCACCGGGCGTGATGGACGGTCCGCCGCCGCCCGGACATCAGTTCGTCCTTACCGACGGCATCGAGCTGAGGGCGACCGCCGCTGCCGGTGCCGAGCCGCTTTTGTGGCTGAAAGCAGGGCAGGTCGTCCGAGTGATCCAGCGGTTCGACGCTGCTCACCTGGTGTTGGTGCCGCCGGACGGGCCGGCCGGTTTCGTCCGTCCCGAAAACCTCGGCGACAAGCTCCCTTTGGCCGCTCTGGCTCGGCAGCTCAAGTTCAAGCGGTGTGTCGTGTCCGACGGGAGCATCGTCGACGATTGTCTTTACGGAGCCCGCACCCAGTGGGAAGAGTGCAGGGCGAATTGCGAATCCGGAACCCGATGCGCGCCGGCCTGTCGTGCGGCCTTCGAGGCGTGCATGACCTCGTGCCGAGCGTCCGAACAGACGATCGAGCAATCGATGGGGGTTCGACGAACCCGCCGACGGCGCGGTCCTTAGCAATGATTTTCAACTGAACAGACTTGCGGTGATCGGGTCTCATCTGTACAGTGCTCACCTGTGCAGTGGATCGCCGAGCTTGAGGGCCCTCCTCGCGTCCAAAATGCCGATGGCGACGCCATCGACGACGACCGGCACGGTCCAGCGGAGGGTCCCGGTCCGCCGGAGCGACAAGCGCCGCGCGAGGGCAGCGGGGCGCCCAAGCCGTTCGAGCGTCCACCGGCTCCGTGGCGCCGACCCTCGGGGTTGGGGTCGGTCATCGCTCGATGGAAGGCCGATCCGAAGCTATGGGCCAATGTGGTCATGGAGGCGCAGCTACCGAGCCGCGCGGCGACCCACGTCCCCATTCCCGACGGGCTGCACGGCCAGGTCGCCGCGGCCCTCGGCAAGCTCGGCCTTTCCCGGCTGTACACCCACCAGGCCGAGGCTTTCGCGCGGGCCCGCGACGGGCAAGACATCGTCGTGGCGACACCGACCGCGTCCGGCAAAAGTCTTGCGTATAATCTCCCGGTTCTCGACGCGCTCGCACGGGCCCCCGAGGCGCGGGCCCTCTACCTGTTTCCAACCAAAGCGTTGTCCCGCGACCAGGAGCACAGTCTGCGCGGCATCCTGCGCGATACAGGCCTCGACCACGGCGCGGTGACCTACGACGGAGATACACCGGCCGATGCGCGCCGCTCGGCACGCGATCGCTGCGGGGTCCTGATCACCAACCCCGATATGTTGCACACCAGCATTCTGCCTCACCACGCGCGCTGGGCGCGGCTCCTGGCCGACCTGAAGTACGTCGTCGTCGACGAGGTCCATGCCTACCGGGGGGTGTTCGGTTCCCACCTCGCTAACGTGCTTCGCCGGCTGTTGCGGGCGGCTCGTTTCCACGGCGCCCGACCGCAGTTGCTTTTCTCGTCCGCGACCATCGGTAATCCGGAAGAGCACGCGAGTCGTCTGGCGGGTCGGCCGGTCCACGCCATCACCGAAAGCGGGGCGCCGTCCGGTACACGAAGGGTCGTGCTTTGCAATCCGCCCATCGTGAACGCCGAGCTCGGTATTCGTCGCAGCTGCACCAAAGAAACGGTCCGATGGGCGTCTGATCTGGTGCACGCCGGAGTGCCGACCATCGTCTTCGGTCAGAGCCGCAACCAAGTCGAAGTCATGCTCAAGTATCTTCGCGACGCCGTCGCCGGCAGCCCGATCCCTGCCGATTGCATTCAGGCGTACCGGGGGGGCTACCTGTCCGATACCCGGCGGCGAATCGAACGAGGTCTGCGCGACGGCTCGGTGCGGTGTGTGGTCGCGACTCACGCGCTCGAGTTGGGCATCGACATCGGTAGCCTCGAAGCGGTGATCTGCGCAGGTTTTCCGGGGACCATGGCCGGTCTGTGGCAGAGGTTTGGGCGCGCCGGTCGCCGCAGCGACGACGGCGAGAGCCTAGCCGTTTTGGTCGCGTCGAGCTCGCCGCTCGACCAGTTCCTGGCCGGTGACCCGCGTCTGTTGGTCGACGCACCGGTCGAGCAGGCCCGCATCGACCCCGACAACGTCGAGATTCTTCTTCAGCATCTCAAGTGCGCGGCGTTCGAGCTTCCGTTCGACGAGGCCGAGGGTTTCGGAGGCGTTCCTATCCCTTCCGTGCAGGAAGCGTTGCAGTTTCTCGCCGACCACCGGGTCCTGCATGTCGTTTCCAGAGGCGGCGTTGGCGCGGATCCGAATTCGGAGCGGCGGATCTATCATTGGTCCGCGGAGGCTTTTCCTGCTCATCACGTACCTCTGCGGAGCATCACCTGGGACAATTTCGTCATCATCGATGTCGAAACCAAGCGGACCCTCGCCGAAATGGATTTCCGTTCGGCGCATACGATGCTGCACGAACAGGCCATCTATCAGCACGATGGGCGTCAATATCAGGTCGAGTTTCTCGATTACGCCAACCACAAAGCCTTCGTTCGGTCCGTGGAGCCTGACTACTATACGACGGCACTCACCAACACCAAAGTCACGATCGTTGCTGAGGGGGAGGTCGCCCCGAGAGACGAGGCGGGGCCGGGCCCGGTCGTTGCCTGCGGGTTTGGCGACGTCGTCGTCGTCGAGAAGGTCGTGGGCTTCAAGAAGATCAAGTTTCACACCCATGAGAACGTTGGTTATGGCGACGTGCATCTTCCCGCCGTCGAGAAGCCGACCACCGCGTTTTGGGTGACGGTCCCGGAGACGGTCCTGTCGGCCCTTCCGGCCCCCAGGGCTGTCGTGATGGACGCGCTGCGGGGGTGGCTGACGGCGATGCACGCGGTGGCGGCGGTCGGTCTGATGATCGATCCGAAGGACCTCGGGCAAGCGGTCGTCGACGAACCGGGGGCGGCGGCTGAAAACGGTCGGGCGCGGTCCGACGGTGAGTTCGAGCCGACGCTGTTTCTGTACGATTCCGTGGCCGGGGGCATCGGTTTGGCGCCGCGGTTGTTCGCCGAGCGCCTGACCCTCATCCAGCGAGCCTTCGAGTTGGTCGACCGCTGTCGCTGCGCGGAAGGCTGTCCGTCCTGCATCGGTCCGATGGTCGCGCAGACCTCGGACTGGTCGCGTCGGGAACTGATCAGGCAATTCGGAGACCGGACGGGCTTGTGGCGACGATAAGCTTTCGCGACAAGCTGGCTCGAATGACTTCGGTCGCCCCGGCCGGGATCTCGCGGGGGCCGCCGCAAGCCAGCCTTGCAAACGCCCGCCCGTCCGCCCCCCCACCGGCTGCCGAGGGGCAACCGACCGATGCGGTGTTGAGCCGTCTGGGGGGCCGGCGTCCGGGCCCCTCGGACCTCCGTCGAATGCTGGAGACGCTCGCCGAACGTCACGCCCGACGCGCCGCGGCCGAGCGGGTCGAGACTGCGAGAAGGTTAGGCTCGGCCGCCGAAGCCCTCGTCGCGGCAAGGGGCGAAGGCGCGGATGGAGGTCCGGCCCGGGCGGTCACGGCTCGCGCCTGGGCCGAAAGCTCGGTCGACCGGGGGCTGCGGTTGCTGAGGTACGAATTGGAGCCCGACCATTGCCATGGCCGAGTTCCGCTGAGTCGGGGCCTGCGGGTCGACGGAGGCGCGGTCGCCGAGCTCGCGCTCGACCCGTCCCTCGCTCCAGTCGATCTGAGTCGGATGCTCTATCTCGACACGGAGACCACGGGCCTGTCGCTCGGCGGCGGGACGGTGCCTTTCCTGGTGGGGCTTGCATTCGCCGTCGACGGTGCCCTCGTCGTGGAGCAGCTTTTCTTGGATGACCTCGGGGGTGAGGAGGCCTTGCTGAACCACCTCAGCACCCGGATGGCCGAAGCGAGCGGTCTGGTGACCTATAACGGTAAAGCGTTCGATTGGCCCCTCATCACGACTCGCTATGTTCTCAACCGCGTTTCGCCCCCCGTGAACCGCCCTCATCTCGACCTGCTGGCGCTGGCTCGCCGAGTCTACCGGCCCCGCCTCGGGTCAGTGCGGCTGGTACAGATGGAGGCAGAGGTTCTCGGGCACCGCCGAGAGTACGACATCGACGGGGCCGAGATACCCGGCACGTACTGGGCGTTTCAGCGTCATGGGGTGGGAGAGGCGGTCCTACCGATTCTCGAGCACAACTTTCAAGATGTCGTCGCGCTCGTGGCGCTGCAGGGCGAACTGGGCGACCGCTACGCGGAGCTCAGGGTCGAGGACGATCCCACCGATCAGTGGGCGCGGGCGCGCGTCGCTTTTCGGGCTCAGGCTTTCGACCGGGCACTATCGTTTGCTCACGCGGCCCTCGACGGCGGGGCCGCGCCCGACGTTGCGGGGAGGGCGGCCCTGCTGGCGGCCACGGTACACCGTAAAGAAGGGCGTTTCATGGAAGCCGCCCAGGTACTGGAAGCCGCGCTTGCCGACCTCACGCCGGGGACGCTCGAGATGGCCCAGGTTCGGCTCGCGCTGGCCAAGCTCTGCGAACACCGACTCAAAGACCTTTCCCGGGCGCTGTTCCATGCGCGCACGACGGAGCTCGCAGAGGGGCGCGAGCTGAGCGAGCGGCGGCGGCGCCGGCTCGAACGCAGGCTTCAACGGCAGCGCGGCGAGCCGGTGCGCTAACCGTCCACTCTGGGCCGCAGCAGCGATGGGAATTCATACGCCGTCGAGCCAGTCGGCCAGGGGCTCGAAGACCCGTTGCTCCGAACGTCGGTTGATAAACATATCGGCGTGCGCGAAAGGCACGTCGGCGTCCCCGACCTCCAGGGTGGTTACTCGGCTCCGAGGCACGTGCTCGGTGATGCTTCGAGCCACGGACGGCGGCACGATGCCGTCGCCGTTGGCGAAGATCGCGAGGATGGGAAGCTCGGCCTTGTGAAGGTGCTCGGTGACGTTGGTCCCAGCGATGATGAGGTCTCGGTCTCGCAACCAGCGAATCAGGTCCGCGTTGATGCCGGGTTCGGGATCGTCCACCGTCTGGGTCAATACGTCGGCGCGACTGAGGTCGATGTGTCGGGTGTTCATATAGATCGACAAGAGTCGAGGCAGTCGTCGGGCCACCGGTAGGAGGGTGCGGGCGAGTCGGCGGGTTCCCTTCAGACGCACCCGCCCGAAGAGCTCGGCCCAGCGGAGAATCGGCGCCGACCAGAAAGGGGTCGGTGGCCACCGTAACGGCGCACCCAAGGTCACGGCGGCCCGAAGCTGATGGTCGGTGCTCCGGCGCGCGAGGTATCCGTATACGATGCTCCCGCCCAGGCTGCAGCCGATAAGGACGGGCTCGGGGGCCCCGGTCGTGTCGCGAACGAAGCGCAAGACCTGGGGTACATCGATTTCGCACCAATCGGTGACCGACACCTGGCGTGCGCGCGGGTCTTCGCGAACGGCGTCCCCTTGGCCGCGAAGATTGGCGGTCCACACGTCGTATCCACGGTCGGTCAGGTACCCGACCATCGAGCGGCCCGTCGGATGGAACCCCAGGATGAACGTGTTCATGCAGTAGCCCGGCACGAAGACGAGCGGAGGTCGGGCTCCGAACGTCCCGTTCGCGGTCGCGCGGTATCGCTTGACGTCGAGACGCCAGCCGTCACCGTTGTCGACCGAGTAGCGGACCTCCACGACCTCACGTTAGCGGCGTGCTTGGCCGGCGGCGAGATCCGTGCCCGCCGACGATTCGAATCGGGCCACCGGCGCTGCGTGCTGAGCTGGCGGGCCAGCAGGATGGATTGCGCGGCTGGCGTCGATTCGGCCGGCCCGGTAGCGTTCCGTCGTAGTCCGTCGGCTCGAGGTCGGTAGCCGCCTGGCCCTCGGGATCATCGAGGATGTGTGAATCTTCGACGATGATGCGCCGCCGACCGAGATGGCCCCCGACTGGTCGGGGCGGTCGGATGGTCGAGTCCGACGCCGGGCCTGCCGCTTCGGCAGCGACCGCATCGACGACCGCATCGAAGTCGATCCGATGAACGGCGATGTCGACCGGATCACAGGTACAGGATTCGGAGCCGCGCAACGCTCCCGGGGCCGCGAGCGTCGGGATCGGTTCGACCCGAATGGAGCAGCCGCAGGACCGGGTCAAGCTGCTTGGTGAGGCGGGTTTCTGATGCCTCCCGATCGTTCCGAAGGCTCCGCTCCTGCCGAATACCCCGACCTCTGGGCCCGCTTCGTGACGTCTCGCTCGTGGACCGGGCACAAGCTGATCGAAGCGTCGTCTTCTACTCCATAGTCTTTCTGACGCAGGTCATGTCTATTCGCACGGCGACGGTGCGCCATGGCGAAGTCTAAACCCCTTGAGGCCGTGGTTCGGCTGCACGACGAAGTGGATGCCGCCGTTCAGCCGGTGGTCGAGGCTCATCAGGGGCGCATGGCCTGCAAGATGGGCTGCAGCGACTGCTGTGTGGATGATCTGACCGTCTTCGAGATCGAAGCCGAGCGGATCCGAGCCCACCACCCGGATCTGCTGAACAGCGGCGTTCCGGCGCCGGAGGGTCGATGCGCGTTCCTCGATGCCGAGGGATCGTGTCGCATCTATTCTGACCGGCCTTACGTCTGCCGCACCCAAGGGTTACCACTGATATGGTGGGATGAGGGCCCGGACGGCGTGACGGAGTTTCGCGACATATGTTCCCTGAACGAGCCAGCGGGTCCACCCCTGGTGAAGCTCAATCCTGATACATGTTGGCCTCTCGGCCCCTTCGAAGGTCGCCTCGCGCAGATGGAATCCGAACGGTCCGGCGGAGGTTTGCACCGTATTCGACTACGAGACCTGTTCCGCACGTCTTGCCGAAGCGACACTTCGCGATAACATCGGCTCGGATACCGACACGCCGGCTGCCGAGCACCCCCCGCCAGACCGGCCGGCGGCACGACTGTTAGCCACGACCGACGATGTGGGCGATTGATTTAGGTACGACCAATACTGGCGTCGCGCGCTGGAGCGAATCGGAGGCTCGACCACGCCTGGTCGAGCTTCCCGATATCTGCAGACTTCCAGGCGGCGAAGACCACCTCGAAGCCCCCCTCATGGTGCCCTCGGCGATCCAAGCGTTCGAGAATCTCAGCTTTTGGGGCCGGCTAGGGGCTTGGGGACCGATCAATCGACGCTTCTTTCTGGGCAGGCAGGCTTTCATCGGTCGGCCGGCGGTCGAGGCCAACCAAGGTCAACCGCGCCCCAGCTTTGCGCGAGCGTTTAAGCCTTTCCTCGGGCGGTCCCCGCTTCGAACGATGGCCCGGATCGGCAGCCGCCCATTGTCGGCCCGCGAGGTCGGGCGCCTTTTTGTGCGCGAGCTTTTGGCCGAAGTCCAAAAAAGCACCGGTGAGCGGATCCGGGATCTGGTGGTGACGACGCCGGTCGATGCCTACGAGGCTTACCGAGCCGAAGTGTCCGAGTTGTTCAAGGCGAACGGCGTTCGTCGGGTGCGATTCCTCGACGAGCCGGTGGCCGCCGCCATCGGCTACGGGCTGGGATTGAAGCAAAACCGCCTCGCCCTGGTCGTGGACTTCGGGGGTGGAACCCTCGATCTGGCGCTGGTGTCCCTGACCGCGAAGGGTATGCAAGAAGGAAACTGCGACGTAATGGGCAAAGAGGGCCGACCTCTGGGCGGCGACCTCGTCGACAAGTGGTTGCTTTCCGATTTCTGCAAGAAGCTCGGCTATCCGGTGCCCGACGACCTTGGGGACGATGGCACGTCGTTCTGGTCGCGCTTGATGATGGTCGAGGCCTGCCGGGTCAAGGAGTCCGTCTTCTTCAAGGACAGCGAGGAATTCGTTCCCACGCCCCCCGATGAGTTTCATCGGTTCGATGAGCGGATCCGCGGCGAGTCGGCCAGTCTCACGGTGACCCGCGCCGACGTGATGGCCATCTTGGAGCAGCACGGTCTGTATGACGCGCTCGACGAGTGCATCGAGAGCGTTCTCCGGCAGGGGGAGAAGCACGGGATTCGAGCCGAAGACATCGAGGATGTGCTCATGGTCGGTGGATCGACCCTCCTGCCCGGCGTATACCCGAAGTTCGAAGATCGCTTCGGTCGCGGCGCGGTGCGGGCTTGGCAGCCGTTCGAAGCCGTCGCTTACGGCGCTGCGGTCTACGCGGCCGATGCTTCACACCAGTCCGACTTCATCGTGCACGACTACGCCTTCGTAACCCATGACCTGACGACCCACGAGAAGCAGTACTCGGTCATCGTGAGCAACGGGACCCGCTTTCCGACCCCTTCGGACTTCTGGAAGCGCCAGTTGGTGCCTACCTGCTCGCTGGGTGAGCCCGAAACGATGTTCAAGCTCGTCATCTGTGAGGTCGGGCAAGACTTCAGCGGCGACCGGCGGTTCGCGTGGGACGCCGACGGTCGGCTACACAAGATCGGGGGGCGCGAAGCCAATGGTAACCGGGAGCCCCTGGTGGTGCCCCTCAACGAGTCCAACCCGACCCTCGGCTATCTCAAGCCGCCCCACCAGCCGAGCGACAAGAAACCCCGCCTTGAGATTTCCTTCGGTGTGAACGCCGACCGCTGGCTATGTGCCACGGTTTACGACCTTTACACCAAGAAGTTCATGATGCGCGAAGAACCCGTGGTTCGTCTGTTATAGGCCGTTTATTGCTTAAGCCGTCGATACCCCTTCCGATTCGCCCAGCCATTCGATAGGACCCGGGGCGTGCAGCTTCCGCAGCACATCGGTCCGCTGGTTGCGCTCGGATCTTCGTCTACCAAAGGCACCGGTGCCTCGGTGCCCGACGAGACCGGCTACGTCGCGGTGCTGATGCGGGGTCTCAATGAACGGTGGGCGCAGCTCCAGCTTCGAAATCTGGGTCGGCCGGGGGCCCGGATGCTGGACTACGTCGCGGATTGGTCGACCGTCGAAGCGGCCCAGCCCTCGATCCTGACCGTCCTTCCGTTCACTGACTTCGCCACTTCGACCATTCCCCGCTTCGAGGCCGACTGCCGCGAGTTCTTCGAAGCCGCCGAGGCGCTCGGTCGGGTCCGTCAGAGCGAAGGTCATCCGTACCGGGTTTTCTTCGGCGACCTTCGCATCGATCCGATGTACGTGGCTGCGAGCAGCATCGGCGGCAAACGGTATCGAACCGAAGACTTTCAGATGATCCAGGCCAAGAACGCCGCGGTCGCGCGATGCGCGGCGCAGGCGCCCGGCATCGAGCTCGTCACGGTCGTCGATCAGAACGCAGCTCACCCTGAGTGGATCGGAGCCGACGGGCATCCCAACGACCTCGGCCATGCCTATCTCGCCGGCCGCTTTCGATCGCCCATCGAGGCGTGGCTCGAGGGCGTGGTCGAACCGACCCAGCGCAGCTGAGGGCGTCGAACCGAGGCGTCGTTCGGTAGGAGGCGTTCACTCGAGCATTCGAACGAGCGCCGGTCGAACCGAGTCGGCGACCCAACGGTGACCGCTCGCGCTGAGCGTACCGTCGGCCCGAAAAATATCTGGCGGACGCCGGGTGTGCGATCCGGCGAGGTCGACGTAGGTGGAGCCCAGACTGTGAAGAACGTCCTCGACGAATGGGTAATCGGCACTGCGGGGAGTCGGCAGGCGAACGAACATGACCGGCACGTGGGCCGTCTCGGTCAAGCGATGGATCCGCTCCAAAACCCGTCGAAGATGGCTCGACGCGGCCCCCCACTCGACCTCGGCGCCGATCCAGAGGTCGGCTTCGTAAAGGGCGGCCCATAGGGCGCTGTTCGCCTCGAGCCAGGCGACGGCGGGGAGGCGGCGCTGATCGTCGTCCTCCGTGCGAAGGCGTAAAGCCCCATGGTCGTTGATGAACTCGGGCGCCGAGATCTCTGACGCGACGCGGGGAACCATGGACGGGCGGCCGGGGGGAGCCGTGAACGCGACGACAATGAGCCTGGGGTGCCGAGGGATCGCGTTGAACTCGAGCACCAGCGCCATCTGGTCGATGCCGTAATAGGGCACCCCTAGGTTCGCGCCTTCGAAGCGGAGGTCGTCGGCGAGCCGGTTGGTGAATGTCGCCTCGGAGTCCACGCCGACCCCAAACGTGCGCTCCGCGCCGATGGTCACCAGCAAAGGGCTGTTGGGTCCGGTGCGGGGCGGCGTTGACCGTGGTGCGGTTCGAAAGCCGCGATCGTCGATGACGTATCGAACCTCAAAGCCGTCTTCCGATTTAACTTCGCTGCCGGCCACCAGCCGCCATCCCAGCCGGGGATCGGGCTCGAGGAGGCCTGACGGCACCCCCGCGATCGGCGGCGCTGGACTGCGGAACAGTCGGATCGCCAGCTCTGAGAGAGCAGCGGCGACCAGAATGCCCCCAACGAGCCCCAGGATCTCCATGAGCGCCGGGTACCAGCGGCACGATCCCACCATGAACCACACGCCCAACACACCGAGGAGGGCGCTGCCAAAGTACAGCCCGAAGGTGAGGTTCCACGGCGCGACCCATCCGTACCCGCGGGCGACCCAGGTCGCGGGCAAGATCAGGGCGGCGAGCAGGACGAGGGGAACACCGTTCTCCGCCCCTCGGCGGGTCAACAGCTGCATCAACGGTGCTCCCAGGGCGGCCAGGCCGAGGCGTCGGCTGCGGGCAACGCTGTACAGCCGCGTTCGCCGCATGGCAGCGTTTTCGGGTGGCGGACGCCCAAGATGCCTCGAGTCACGTGGATGAGGGGATGGTGGTCCCGAGGTGCCCGACCTGTCGAGCTTCGTACCAGTGGGGGGACTTGTTCTGTGCAAGCTGTGGGACGGCCCTGGCCTCCGGCCTGATCTCTGGGATCATCTGGACCGCGCCCATCCTCGGGTTCGGGACGACTCTGGTGTTCGGCACGCTCGGCGCACCGATGCTGTCTGCGTGGTTCGACGGCCTTCTCAACTCGGCGGCCTGGGCGGTCATGCTGACCATCGGCGCGCTGTTCACCATCTCGGTGGTGCAACCCGAACGCCGGATCCTCCGTCAGGTCGGGGCGGTGCTCGCCGACAGGACCGTCCGCCTCACCGTGCTCGGGGCGCTGGTCGGCGTCATCGCCCTTTTTGGGCCGGCTCGCCTAGGTCAGCGGCTGTTCGAACTCCCGTTCGGTGACTATTGGTACGAGTGGGTGGTCTGGGCGCGGTGGCGGCTCTTCGCGCTGACGAATGTCGCGTTGGTGGTGATCGGCGTCGCCGACCAGGGGACGGCCTTCTTCAGTCTGACCGTCGCCAACACCTATCGGGCGATCGGACGGGGGCTCCGAGGGATCCGGGCGCCCGAGTACCCGCACAAACTCACCGTTCGAATACGTCACCCGATGACCCCGATCGAACGATATGAGCGTTTCGCAGGGCCGCTGGATGGTCGATTGATGGCGGAAGACCTTGGCACCCTGACGGGCGGGGAGACCGTGCTCGAGGGGGGCGTGGTCGCGTACGTGGCGGTCGAGCTCGAGGTTCGCGACGTCAAGACGGCCCTGCCGGTCATTCGAGAGGTGCTGTCGGCGCGAGAAGCACCGATGGACACGGTGATCGACGACGGCGACCACGTCTACCCCCTTCGAAACTCGCGGCCACCACCGGAAGAACCCACTTGAGCCCGTCTTCGGGCCCTCACGAGCATCGAGGAGTATCAGGTCGCCAACACTGGGACTCGCGAGACCCGCGTTCGAATCCCGTTGGCTCGAAACAAAGAACGCTGGTCGCGCAGCTTGGATGTCGACCATCGGTCCAGGAAACTCCGCCCCCTAATCGCCTAACCGCCCCGTTTATCTGCGGTGCAAATGAGAGTTGCAGCCGTCGATGAGCGAAGAGACGGCGCCCTGCCGCCGGCCGGCGTGCAGGCCGTAGATCGTCAATCATGTGAACGCTCGATCGTGACGATTGCCACTGCCGTTCCGTTCTGGCTGGATGCAAGCAACAGGACACGGCTCACCAACTGCGGCGCGAAGGTTCGGCGAACCTTCGGGCGGGTGGCCGTGGGGCGGTTTGAAGCTTGGTGGTCGAGGCACATCCGAGGGCGGGGCATGACAGGAACAACTGCCTGGCTCGCCTCGGTGTCCGTGCGGCTCCAACCTTACGGTCCGCCTTACGGTCCGTCGGTCGGCAGCGGTTCGACCAGCGGCGTGTCCCAGCATCGCCGATAGTCCAGATCGGCCGGCTCGGAAGGTTCCCTGAGCTCGACGACGTCATAAACCTCCGGGTCCGAAACACTTTGCATCAGAAGATACGTTCGGTCGACCTCTTCCAGGATCGACACGACATTCCGCCCTACCGGAAAGACGGGGTCCCCGTCCTCGTCCTCGGCCTCGTCCAACCCCGCGTCGCAGAAGACACTCCGAAAGATACGTTGCCCCGTGGGAATCCCGGCCGTAGGAAGCAACACAGCCTGCCCCCCCACCGGAATCAAATCCACCGGCGACGGACTCCGCGCCGAACTCGTCGTAATATCCACCCACTCGCCGGTAGCCTCATCCAGCAACATGGTGGTCAGTCCAGTGGCGATCACGAGCCCTTTGTCAGTGTAGGCAACGCCCCAGTTACAGAAATTTATCGCGTTTTGGCGCTCCTTCAGCTGGCCGGGCATTTGCGTCTCCGGTATTTCCAGGCTTCCTTCGACCAGACGGGGTCTAACCATCCTCTCAGGATTCAAAATGGCGACTATCTCTCCATTGTTCGTTGCCACGAGTCTTCCCCATTGTTCCAGGCAATTTTGATTGTCTGGTATCGAAAGCGCCGAAAAGTCGACTCCGTCCGTAGCAAAGATCTGGTTTGCGGTCAGCAAATAAGCTACGCCATCGGGCGCTATTCTTATGACTCCCCGGCAAGGCGAGTTTGTGCAAAGTACTCCGTCAAAGGTTGCCAACTCGACTGCGCCGGAGTCTTGTGTTGCTGCGTACACTTGGACGGTATCTGCTTCGTCTGGCGAAAACGAAGTGGTGTATATGGCAAACATCGGGTCGAATTCTCCAGGCGAATAGACAGGAATGAGAAATCCGTCGTAGGTTGTGCTTTCTTGGTGTTGCGACACTTCTACGAAGGACCCACGTTCAAGGGTTTCTGTTTCCCTGGCAATAATAGGTTCCGCGCCATAAGACAGCAATTCCGGTCTTGTTCCCAAGTTTCTTCTGTCTCTGATTCGGAAACTGGATCCGGCGCAGGAGGGCACGTCAATGATTTCGGAACGCGCGAGCTCCGGAATAGCGATAGCTGGAGTCCAGTCGCCGGAAGTATACTCAAACGTCTCAATAGGATCTGGGAGACGCGACCCAACAGTTGTTGTTTGGACGGATGTCAGGACGGACGTTTCTCCACAGGAAAGAGTGAAGATGAACGCTGTTTCTAGATTGACATTGGCAAATCGCGCCAATGGGCCGAAGCGTCGAACCTCGGTCTCTCCGCTGGAGTCTTGCCAAGCAAGCAGTCGTATTGTGTCGATTGGTGCCGGCGGTAGGGCTCGGATTGGCACACTGGAATCGCAGCCCGAGCAAGAACAACACATTACCACAAGGAACCATGAAGGAATTGAATCGCGCGCCACGTGTTCATCATACCGCAGAATTTCATACGGTGCGCGATTTGGGAGGGGTTTATGAGATCGAGCCTTAGTACGCGGATGTTAATCGGGGCCTTTTTCATAATGACGCTGATGGGAGCGGTCTGTAGCGGTGGCAATGTCGAGGGGACCTACCCGCGTGGCTTCGATTGCATAGGAGGCGCTGCTCCAACAACTGATAGCCGGCTTGCGCTTGTATATATGAAGTGCGGGTATCCTTCTGCGAGCGAGCGATCGGTCTTTGCCCACGAACTGGCATTGGACCGACTGACGGACGTCGATGTTACAGGAGCACGGTTCGAGTCCTTTGTAGCTACTGTTTCAGGTCAAGATATCGCGCTTAGGCTTTTCGGGGTTTCTGACCCTTCAAACTTGACCGAAAGGGCTACTGAAGCTTTTACCGGAAGTGAGGTCGATAGCGACGAGGATGGTGACAATCTGGAGGAGGATGGTGATAATCTGGAGGGTGAGGAGAATGTGGAGTTCTTCTTCCTGGCGTCCATCAATTCTCCTTCTCAGACCGAAGACGGTATCTCCGGAACCATTCGTTGGGACGGGGTATCTGGAGATGGCTTCTGTCGAAACGGCTGTTCGTACGACTGGAGTGTTTCGAGAGTAACTGCTACGGTCGCTACAGTGAGTCGTTCTGCAGTAAGCGTGAGCAACTTCGCTGCAGGAGCGTCGCTCGACGACGGCATAACGAGACAGTTTATTCGTCTATACTCGCTGGGAGGCCAGCCGTCTGGTGCAACGGCCAACGAAACGAGAGTCATTAGTGAGATGACGGTCGGTGAGTCGGGAAATGTTCCCCCGGTACTGGATTCAAGAGTTTCCCAGTTTGGTGATATCCGTGTTGAGGAGGATTCGGACTCCAATGTAATTGTTCTCGCGCGGGTTGGAGACGAGCTGAGCCTGTCGCGGGTTGAGCCTTGGCCGGGCATCGACCTGACGTTCTCGATGGCTGGCGCTGGTGGCGGCGCCGGCGGTGGTGGCGCTGGCGGTGGCGGGCTTAGCGGTACTCCTGATCGGCCGGAGGTTATTATTCCGGCCGGGCAGACCGAGGTGAGCGTTCAGCTTCGGGTGGATGACGCCGTGCTGGTCAACGGCAATTCGCCGACCGTGGTCATCAACGGTGGGGCGCCGGAGGCTTGGCCGACGGGGTCTTCGGCGATCACGATAAGCTTGACTGAGGGCCTCTACAATATCGTCGTCAACGACGATGCGGGCCGGATCGAGACCGCCGACCTGCGGGTGATCGCATCGGGGACGACACCGGCGCGGGTTGAGATTATTCCGGATCCAGACGCGCCGATATCCGACGGCGAATCAGTGGCGCTGAACGTGAACGGTCCTAATTCGGCCGATTATTCTTACCAGTGGTTCGACGGTGGGGCCACGCCGTTCGAAACTCGTCGCGACATCGACCCGGTGACGCCTTCTGTCACCACCACCTACCGAGTCGAGTTGTTGAATGGCACCGACACGTTGGTCGACTTCGATGAGCACACGGTAGTGGTCCAGACCATGATCGATGTGCAGGCCGGGTTGACGGGTGAAGCCGCGATGAGTGGGTTCGTGCAGATGACCCAGATCGTGGATGCAGTGGAGCAATGGACCCAGGATTGTCGCGACCTTTCGTGTGGCCCTTACCCGCGTCCGAATGAAGGCACGATGGTCTTTGAAGCCAAGTTCCGTTTCGACGGCTCGGTGCGCTTTGCGGGATGGAGCGGTGACTGCAGTGTTGGTGGTGATGCAAACCGCGTGGAGCTGGACGCCAACGCAGACCTTCAGTGCACGGCGGCGTTCGAGCGCATTGGGTGCAGTGCGACGCCGGTTGCGGGAATCCTGCCCGGGGACGACAATGCGATTTTGCATCTGGAGTACCTGGCGGGCCAGGTGCGTCTCGATGCCAGCGGTTCTATGAACGTGGATGGTCGTACGGCGCAGTGGGATCTCTTCGAACTGCCGGACACGACCACGCCCTTCGCCAACGGTCAGGGTACCGAGTGGCCTCTGCTCCCCAGCGGCCCGGGCATGGTACTGTTGCAGCAAAACCGGACGTACCGAGCGGAGCTGTCGTACGCGGGCTGCGATGTGCCGCCGGCGGTCTACGAATTCTCGGTTCAATAGACGGCGCGGCTCACTCCGTCGGCGGTCGCTCGGGATTGAGGGCGACGCTCAGGCCATATGACGTGCCCGCGACGACCAACCCCAGCGCAAACTCCCACCACGGCCAAGCTTGGTCGTCATCGTTGAGCCAAGCGGCCAGGCTCCAGGTGGCGCCGGCCCCCATCAGCGAGTAGCCGAGCGGTGCGCCCAGGAAGGGCCCGAGTTCGGTAAACGCAGGATCTGGCGGGCACCCCGGGCTGCCCTCCGGGAAGCAATTCGATTCCTCCCCGGACACCACCGCCAGGGCGGTCACCGCGATCCCGGCCGCGGTGGTGGCGATGCCCGTCCAGAACAGGGCGTCCCTGGCGGCTACCGCACCTTGATTGGGGCCGGGAATCAGGGTGGGCTCGATGAAGACCGTGCGTTCGGCGACCACCTCGACGGTCTGCTCGAAGGCGAGATAGTCGGGATGCTCGATGCGAAGTCGCCGCCGCCCGGCCGGGATGTCACGGACGCGGGTGAGCAGCGACTCGGTGCTGCCTACGGTGGTGTCGTCGAGAAATAGGCGGGCTCCTGCCGGGACGCTGATATCGACCCCGCCGAACTCACGGAGGCTCCTTTGCTGGAGCAATTCCGAAAAACTTATCCGGAACAGGTCGTTCATGAAGACCTGCACGTCGGTAGCGTTGGCGACGGCGCGGTTGACCGGGGGGCGCGTGAGGACGGCAGACTCGAAGAGTTCGTCCTGCAGCGCCGAGCGATCTTCTCGGGTCAGACGCCGCTCTTTCGTCCAACGGGTGTACCGGCGGGCGATGACCTTCAGATCGATCAGCGCCGCCTGCACCTGCTGTTGCTCGAGAACCGGGGCATAGATCACGAGCATCACCAGATCACTCGCGTTCGGGTCGCCTTGCCTGGTACGCGCCCAGACCGCGTCGAAGTCTGCCGATGGCGCCGCGGACCGAACGGCCTCGAAAGTGGGACGCAGGCCGAGCAGCAAGCACAACAAGGGCGCGGGCTCACGTTCGTCGAAGCACGCCTGTACTTGAGGCCCTGGAGCTTCACGGGCGGACAGGTCCGTAAACGCCGACGTGGCGCGAGCAACCGCTCGGACCATGTCGGAGCGCGAAGCGCCGGCGATGCCCGCCGGTGGCGCGTCGAAGACGACGTCGAGGCGGGGCCTGGGCGCCACGCGAAGGGTGGTTTCGGGTGACGCGATGAGCGTACTCGCAATTAAGATTGCAATCGCCGACACACCCGGAGTCTGGCGGAGGGTGGCATGTTAAGCAAGGCGTGTCCGCTCAAGACCGGTCTTCAGAGCCGGTGCGACGACGGACGGCGGTCGCGAGCTCCGAAACGTGGGCGTCCACGATGCCCGCGTGATGGAGCGCCTCGTCCAGTCGAACCAAGTATTCGACATTGGGGCCACTCGGGCCGACGGCGTTGACGATCTGGTCGACCATATCGGCCATGGGAGCCGGCCCCAGGAATTCGGGGTTGTCTTCGTTTGCGACGTACATGACCGCGTCGACGCTCGGGATCTCCAGGCCGACCACGTGGGCCTGGACCACGAAGCGGTCGTATCCGCCCTTCTCGCGATGGTCCAAGCGGGCGAGGACTGTGGGATGGTGCTCGGCTGGAACTTCGTACACCCGGCCCCAGCACGATGCGTGGTCTTCCTGCACCAGGGTGGCCACCCGGCCGGGCGCGCCGGGCACGCCTCGGTGGTCGGTGGAGCCCTGCCAAAAGCGGCGGACCCACCCATCGATGCGGGCCCAGGCGATCCTTCGGTGTGCGAAGGCCGGTCTCCAGACCAAAGACGCGTAGCCGAAGATCCAAAGCGAATGCGGATTGTGGTTAGATGATATCGTCATCGAAGTCGTCGGCCGAAGGCACTGGGCGCGCCGTTCGCTCCCCTGAATTGCGCCAGGCGGTAGGGGCGATGCCCATGACGCGCTTGAATGCCCGGCTGAAGGCCGCTTCGGACTCATAGCCCACCGCGCTGGCGATCTGCGAGACGGTGTCGGTCGTTTCGGCCAGGCGCTGAGTAGCCAGCTGCAACCGCCACAGGGCCAAATACCTGATCGGGGGGCAGCCGAGGCGAAGCGAAAACGCGTCGGCGAGGCGCGACCTGGAAGTGCCGGCGGCCCGGGCCAGCGTCTCTACCGACCATCGTTCGGTGGGTCGGCGGTGCATGAGAACCAGAGCTCGGCCCACGACCGGGTCTTTGAGCCCGGCAAGCCAGCCTTCGTCGGTGGTTGGGTGCTCGGTCATCGCGCGTCGGAGGACCTCGATGAACATCAGTTCGCTCAGGCGCGTCAACACCGAGCGACTGCCGGGACGAGGGTCTCTCGCCTCGCGGGTGGCCAAGGCGATCAGCGTGGACAAACTCGCATCGTCGTCGGTGCGAGCTGGAAGTCGCACCACTGGGGGCAGCCACGCCAACATCGGGTTGAAAGGCGCCATGTCGCAGCCCAAGAAGCCGCACAACACGTGAGTTGTGGCGTCGAGGCCGCCCCCGTCCTTGACCACGAACGGGATCTCCCCGGCCGCCATGGCGCTAAAGAAACCGTCGAGATATGCCTGATCGACCCGAGCGGATCGACAAGCGGAGGCATCATGGGCCATCGTGTACGGTTCGCCCTGCGGCACGACCAGCACATCGCCCGTCGTCAGTCGCATCGGCACGCCGCCGGGGCTACTCGCCCAGCACTCGCCCCCGGTGACGACGTGATACGAGACGATCTGCTGCGCACCGGGCAAGACGATGCTCGCAAACGTCCGGCCACTCGGCAGTGCCATGGCGAAGGGCCACGAAACATCCCACGCGAAGAAGATCGCTCCGGTCAGTCTAACGGTTTTCAGGGCATCGCTGAGGGGGTCGTCGGGGCTGGCCAAAAGGTCGTGCGCTGCGGTGGGCGTGACCGCTCCCTCGCCGGTGGGAGCGCCTCGTCGTCCGGCCAGTCTTTCGGCCGGGCGGTCGGCACCGCGGGGGCTAGGTCGACGAGCGCTTTGGGCGCGAGAGGCAAGGCCTTGGGCGTCCCGGTCATGGTCGCGTGGCACCCGCAAACCTATATCCGACCGAGATGATGAGCGACAAAATAGAAGGGTTATCCCGACAGCAAATCGAAAGCTCGCTACCGGCTGAAATCTACGATGCCCGATTCGTGCCGGCGCTATTCGCCCCGTTCGCGCAAAAGGTGGTGACCCACGCTCAGGTCGGGTCCGAGCAGCGAGTGCTGGATGTCGCGTGCGGAACCGGAGCTCTGACCTCCGCGGTCGTTTCGCTCGTCGGCCCGTTGGGCACCGTGGTTGGCCTCGATCCCAATCCCGAGATGCTCGAGGTCGCGCGTCGACGCTCGGCCGCCGTCACGTGGCGACAAGGGCGCGCCGAGGCGCTCCCCTTCGAAGACGATTCGTTCGACCGGGTCGTCAGTCAATTCGGACTGATGTTCTTCGACGACCCAAGTCTAGGGTTGGCCGAAATGCGTCGCGTTGTTCGCCCCGGTGGCCGTCTAACGGTGGCCGTCTGGGACGCGATTCACGCGTCGCCTGGGTACAGCGTGCTGGCGGAGATTCTTCAGGACCTCTTCGGTTCGGAGATCGCGGACGCGTTTCGCGCCCCTTTTCGGCTCGGCAACGTCGAAGCGCTGATGGCGGTCGCCAGACAAGCTGGCTTGCCATCGGCGACCGTGGTTCGAGAGCGTGGCAAGGCCAGCTTCGGGACGATCCGAGACCTCGTCGCCACCGAGCGGGCCTGCGTATGGACGCTGGGCGGGTTTCTCGACGATGAACAGTTCGGCCGTCTGCTGTCGGCGGCGGAGCGGTCGTTGTCGCCCTTCCTTCGGTCGGACGGTCGGATCGAGTTTGACGTGGGCGCGTTGATCTTGGTCTCGCACCCCAACGAGGGATGACGAACGCGGCTCTCAGTCGTTCGAAGTCTCGAGCAGCGCGGTAAGGTCCTCGATGTCGACCGGCTTGACGACGTGGTGATCGAAGCCGGCGTCGAGCACGCGGGCTCGGTCCGCCGGGTCATCGAGACCGGTGAGCGCGATCAGCTTCAGGCCTGCGCCTAGTCGGTCGCGAAGGCGGCGACCGAGGGTGTAGCCATCCATGCCCGGCATTTTGAGGTCGAGCAGAGCGACTTGCGGTTGATGGCGTTCGGCCGCTGCGAGGCCGTGTTCGGCGTCGTGCGCGACCTCCACGGAGTGGCCGCCCGTCGATAGGAGGAGGGCCAGCGTGTTGGCCGCCCCCGGGTCGTCGTCCACGACGAGGATGCGCTGGCCGAGATTATCGACCCTCGGGTCGCCCCCGGGAGGCGAAGTCTCGCGTTGCGTTCCGGTGAAGGGTTGCGATCGGGCCGATTCGCGCGAAACCGTCGGCGCCGGCTCCGGCGCGGCCGGCAGGCGCACCCGCGTCGACCCGGGCTCATTGTGCAGTTCGGCGGGGATACCGGCCAGAAGCCCGGCCGCCAGGAAGGGGTTGAGATCGGGGCGGGCGGCGGCCTTGACCAGGTCGAAGTCGACCGGGAAGCGCTCGGGCTGAAGCCCGAGGCCTTCCACCGTCAATATCACTTGTTCGCCCTCGCATTCGACCCGGACCGCGACGGCCTCTCCGTCGTGATGCGTAGCCGTCCGGACCAGCCTCTCGACCGCTCGAACCAGCCGGCGTTCGTCGGCCCAGACATACACCGGTTCGGTCGACAGCTCGAGCCAGACGTCGGCGGCGTCGAGGGCGAGGGGCATGTTGTCGACCGCGTATTGCACGATTCGATGAAGATCGACCGGCTGAAGATCGATCGCTTGGTCGCCGCCGGAAACCGCCAGCAAGTCGTCGAGCAAGTGGCTGAGCTCGACGACCTGTCGATTCATGACGGACAGGCCCCAAGGCCACCGCGACCCTTCAGGCGCCGTCTCGCCTTCGAGGATCTGGGCGGCGAGCCGAATATTGGAGAGCTGATTGCGGACCTCGTGGGCGAGAAGCGTCACGAATGCAGCGTGCGGGTCGGGCGTTTCGGAGAGCTCGTTGACGGCGAGCACGGCGCGGGGGGCCTCGCGCTCGGGGCCAGCGTCGACCAGCCGGCACTGCAGACCCACGTTCACGTCGGTTCCGTCTTCGCGCTGAAGGACGAGGCGAGCGTCGTGGCCGAGCAGCGGACTGGTGCGGGTCGCCTCGAGCGCTTCTCGAAGCTGGGCGTGCTTCGCCCGGGGGACGATCGCCTCGAGCGGGCGGTGAACGAGCTCTTCTTCCGAAAGGCCGAGCAGAACACTGAAAGCACGGTTGCAGCCGAGAATGTCGCCCCGGTGCAGGTCGATCACCGCCGTGGGTTGCGGGGAGAAGTCGAATCCGGCCGCTCGGAGGTGATCGTCGCTCATCGACTGCTCCCAATGAGGTCGGCGACCGACCGTACTGTCTGCTTGAGGTCGAGAGGCTTTGCCAGAACCCTGAAGCCCTCGAATTCGGGCATGGACGCGACCCGATCTTCGGGGAGGCCGGTCATGATGATGACCCGTAGCCGCGGGAGGTCTTTCTGCAACGAATGCGCGAGGTCGGTTCCCTTGTCGCCCGGGCCGAGCAGATAGTCGACCATCAGGAGGTCGGGTTGAAATGACCGGGCTTCGCGGATCGTCTTCGAGGCGGACGCCGCCGTCCGCACCTCATAGCCCTGGTCGCTCAAGAGCATCTGCAGGGCCATCGTCGCCAACCGTTCGTCGTCGACGATCAAGATCCGACGGGTCACTGCGATATCCTAACGCGAGCGACCCATGGGGCAACCTTACCTGTCAACGGCGGTCGAACTCCGCGCGGGCCGCGAAAAAGCCGAGGGCTCCGCCTTGGTGTGTACCTTCCTTGACGGCTTCCCGAGGCTCGTACCCGGGCATCTCACGCCCAAGACGATCCATCGTAGCGCGAAAAGTTTCTGGGTCCTGTGTAAGTAGATCTGACCGAAAGCGGTGCTCGAAGGCTTGGACCAGATCGGTCGGGAGGGGGTGCATTTCAAAATAGTCGGCGATCTGCTGATTCACCGAATCCGGGGGCCCCGGCTCGAGGTCGACCCGAATCGCGAACCGTTCCAGCAATGCGGCCACCGGCGTACTCACCGCGCGCGGATCGAAGCCTGCGTTCAGAAGCAGGGCGACCAGAAAGTCTTCGCGCTCGACTTCCGAGCGACCCGCCAACAGGTCTTCCAACCAATCCATGGGTGGAAGGATCGGCGTTGCGTCGGATTCGGGATCCCGGTCGATCATCGCGCCCCATGATGTGGGTTCCGGGTGTTCGCTGTCGACCGCAAACCGCCGTGATTCCTCCGAATACCATGAGTTGGATGCGCTCGGACCGCGGTGGAAGCCGGCTTGACGCGGGGCAAGGTTGCGATCACTGCGGCTCGCCACGAGCGTCCCGCGCCGTGATTCACATCGAGCACCGGGCGCGAAACGCGGCGGTCCTTTGGGTCTGGGGCCCTCGAGCCCGTCGATGGGGACGATCGGTCCGGTTGCCCGGACAGTGATGCTCGGTGCCGGCACGCGGTTTGCGCCGGGGTGTGGTCGTGTTGACCGACGGCAAGATAACGGCCGCGGGCCCCGAGCGAAGCTGTCGAAGCCCCGACCGAGGCCGAGTTGAACGACGTCGGGGCACGCGGTGTGCCAGGGCCCCACCCGACGTTGCGGTGGCGGCCGGCCCTCAGGTGCCGGTGGGATCTTCGGTCATGTTCAACAGTACGGAACGCCGCGGCCGGGCGCCAGCGCCCACGTGGTCGCGTGGTACGGGGATCCCTTCGAGACGTCGATGTACGCCGAGATGACGTTCGTCCGCGGCTAGCAGCCGCCTCTCGACGGCCGACAAACCGGCTTGCCGAATGGGACATCAAGGAGCTGGGGTTGCTCCGGGATGGGTCGAAAACCCCGAACAAAAACGAGTGACACCGCGCCGAGTGCTCGACGGCGTGCCGGAACGCTGCTTTGTTGCACTATAAATGGGTCGACGGCCGCCTCGACAGGCGGCGGTCCCCGCCGTTTCGGAGCGCCGCATGACCGCGACCATCGAGCCGCCTCAATATCGACGCCGCGCCAGCTTCAGCTGGGCTGAGTTCCTTCCTCGTTACCTGCTGGTCGAAGCGGCCTGTCGGGGGCGAAGGGTGCTCGAGATCGGCACGTTGGACCCTCGAAGCCTCGCGCGGTTGAAGGAAGGCGGTGCCGAGCAGATCGTCGGCACTGCGCCCGACCCGAAGTCGGTCGACCCGACCGGTCTGCTCAAGCGTTCGGTCGAGCTCGTGGCGATGCCGGATGGTCAGGTCGACTTTCCGGAGGGCGCGTTCGACGTCGTCTTGGTCGTCGACCTGGCCCGCCAGATCGCGACCGCTCCGAAGTTCTTGACCCAGATCCGACGAGTGCTGGGGCCCGACGGGTTTGCGCTGCTGGGCTTCGAGAGCGGTCGGGGCCTGAGCCGGCTGGTCGGCGATCCGACGCCACCCCCGCTGCTCGAACCCCGACGGATCGAGATGGCGGTCCGCGCCGTGTTCCAGGACGCGCGGTTCTACCAGCAGACCCCGTTCATCGGGGTCGCGATCCAACCGCAAGGCACCGAACGGTCTGACGTGCCGGTCGACCCATCACTGGCCGCGACCGGCGCCCGTCCAAGCCACGTGATCGCGTTGGCGGGTCGCGGCGCACCGGACGGTTTCGGGCCCAAGCTCGTCGAATTGCCCTTTCTCGACTTCGAGGCGACCGCGCAGGCGGCCCAGGCCCGAAGCGCGGCCGACGTCGAGCGGCTGATGCAAGCGCTGGCCGACGCCCGGTCCGAGGTGGCCAAGCGGGATGAGTCGCTGCGGGCGATCGGCGAGCGACTGCCCCGGCTCAAACGGGCGTTCGAGGAAAAGCTAGCCGAGGCTCGGGGCGCCTCTACCAGTGGACCGACCTTTGTCGGTCGGCCCAGTGAAGTCTTGACCGACATCCCTCTGGCCGAAGCCGTGGAACCTTCACCGGCGGTGAAGGCGCTGGAGGCCGAGCTCACGCGCATGCGGTCGGCCTATGACGCGGCGGAACGGGCACGGGAGACGGCCGAAAGCCAGGAACTCGAGGCTCATCAGCGCATCCGGGAGCTTCAGCGGACCATCGATGACCGGGAGCTGCGTCTGGAACGACTGGCCGCCGACATCGATAAACGGTTGTCCGCGGAGGCGGCGCTGAGCGAGCAACACCAGGACGCTCAGATGCGGATGAAGCATCTGGCCCATCAGCTCGACGAAGTGCACCTCGCTCACGCGGGGCAGGTTCGGCGCCTCGAAGAGCGGATCGCCGAGCTGACGGAGGCCCTCGTGACGCAGCAAGGGGCGACGATCACCGTCGAAGCCGACGCGAGCGAGTCGACGGCTCGTGCGATCGCCGACATCGCGTCCGAAGCCGATCGAGAGGCACTTCGACAGCTTCGCATAGAGCGCGACGAGCTTCGGGTTCGACTACAGGAACAAGCCCAGCAGGTCGAGCTGCTTCAGGGTCGGATCAACGCTCAGGATGCGGCGATCGCGCGGCTCGGCGAAGAGTCGCGAACCGTCGATCCGGAGCGCCTGGCGTTGGAGTTGGCCGCGACCCAGATGGCGCACGAGGTCGATACGCTCCAACAGCGGGTCCAAACGCTTCGCAGTGAGCGGGACGCGCTCGCGGCGACCTCGCAAATGCTCCTCGATGAGCGCGACGAGCTGGCCGCGTTGTCGGAGGCTGGCGGAATCGGGACCACCGGGCCCGAGTCGATCGCGCTCGCCCGCCTCGAAACCGAACTTGCGGCGGCCAACGCCCGGGCCGACGCTCACAAGAAGGCTTTGGTCTCCGAGACCGAGCGCCGTCAGCAGGTCGAATCGGCGCTCGAAGCGAGCACCGCGGAGTACGACCAGCTGCAGCGGGTTCTGCACGAGGTTGCGAGTACCGCGTCTTCGAACGCTCAGGCGCTGGCCACCGCCGAACGACGGTGTCGTCAACTCGAAGCGACGGCCGGCGATGCGCTCGATCAGGTCGGGCGGGCGCTGTCCGCGAAGGCGTCCGCGGAAGCGAAAGTGCTCGAAGTCCAGCGTCGGTCGCAAGCCGCGATCTCCCGCGCGGCCAACCTTCAGGCCGACGTCGCCGCGCTCGGTCATCGGCTGACCGGTCGCGTGAGAGAGTTGGAGCAAGCGCGGGCGACGGTTCGCGCGATCCGAGCCGAGCTCGCCCAAAAGGCGGATCCAGATCGCGCTGAGCGGGCGGAGCGAGCCGGCCGGGTCGGCGAGCTCGAACACGCGCTGGCGACCGTCCGGCAAGAGAAGAGCAGCCTCGAGATGGCTCTCGGCCGAACGCTCGACGAAGCCGCGGCCCTCGGCAGTCGGCTCGAAGTGATCGAGAAAGAGCATGCCGAGATCAAGGTCGCGCTCGAGCGGAGCGAAGGCAATCGAGAGCGCCTCGCGGCGGCGGTCGAGACCCTGCGGCGGGAGCTCGATGAAGCGCTCGCCGACCGCGACGAAGCCGAACAAGAGGCCGAAGCGCTGAAGTCGGAACTCGAACGCCTCCAAGGTCTCGAACATGAACAGCAGGACCGGCCCGAGACGACCGTCGTCGACTTTGATGAACCGGCCCTTCGCCAGCAGCTCGAGACCCTGAAGATCGACCGCTTGGCGGCCCGGCAGGAAGCTCGAGAAGCCGACCTTCGGGCTCGCCAGCTGGCTCTGAGGCTCGATGAGGTGCAGGCTGAACTACGGGCCGCCACCGCCGCCTCGGCGCGGCTGAGTGGTACGCCAGGCCAAGACGTGGCGGGGCTTCGCCTTCGGGTCGCCGACCTGACCGACGAAGCCGCCTTCCTTCG
The DNA here is from genome assembly GCA_964519665.1 of uncultured Myxococcales bacterium. Classification (GTDB taxonomy): domain Bacteria; phylum Myxococcota; class Kuafuiibacteriia; order Kuafuiibacteriales; family Kuafuiibacteriaceae; genus JANQQN01. Next base: position 53,655 of record CAZFIV010000010.1, on the reverse strand, counting down.
GACGCTCGTCGCGGACCGTGACCGCGAGCTGCGGCAGCTTCGTGAAGAGGCGGGCCGCGAAACCGTCGAGGGGCCTTCGGGGCCGCTCGACGTTCCCGAGCCGGTGTTCGAAGGAACGGAAGGAGAGACCCTCGTTCCGGGTTCGGCGCCGGGTGCGATGGCCAGCGAGCCCGCCGGTATCACCGGGGCCGCCGTTGCTGAATGGCGGATGCGGGCGGTCGAGGCCGAGGCCGAGGTTTTGTCGCTGCGGCAGGCGATCACCGCCCATCGAAGCGCGGTCGCCGACCAAGACCAGGTGCAGGCGCGCTTGACCGATCAGGTCGAGCGCTTGCAGCGCGCAGTGATGTCTCTGGAGGACGTCGCGGAGTCACGGACGAAAGAGCTCGCCGAGGCTCGGCACAAGCTGCAGGAGGCCGAAGACGCCTTGCTCGAGCAAGCCGAGTCGCTGATGGGGCCTGACTTCGACCTGTATGCGCGGCTGACCAACCTTCAGTCTTCGATCGAAGTCGTGCGCGCAGAGCGAGACCGCGCGGAAGCGGAGCTGGCTCGGCGGTCCGAAGCGCTCGCCGCCGAGCAGATGAAAGCGGCCGCGTTCGCCGACCGACTGGCGGACCGCGAGCGAAGCACGAACGACACCGAAGAGCTCTTGGCGCGCCTCCGGGCGGTCGAGCAGGAACGGGTCGCCCTCGACCGCGGTCGTCTCGAGCTCGCCGATCAGCTGGAAACGGCGCGGGCGGCGGCCCGGGCGGCCGAAGACAAGGTCACCGCGTTCGGACGGAAGACCGCTCAGGCGGAAGCCCGGGTCGTCGACGCTCGCGCGGAGGTTCTCGCGATCCGAACCGAGCGCGACGATCTGGCCGAGACTCTGGACGGTCTGCGCGTCGCGCTGATGCAGGCGAAGGAGGAGGCCCGTCGCTTGCGGTTGGAACGACGGGGGGGTTCAGCTCCGGCGCCTGCGTCCGATGATCGCGTCGAGGCTCTGGCGCGCGAAGCGGAGGATTATCGCCCAGCGCTGGTCCAGGCCGAGCAGCGCCTGGCCGTGGCCAAGGCGCTCGCAGAAAGCGCGGATGCTCAGTTGAGCGACACGGTGACCGAACTCGAGATGACCCGTCGCCACTTGGCGCAGGCCGAGGCACATATCGGTCGACTCGAAGATGAGATGGCGAAAACGCGCAATGAGTCGGCTCGGCTTGCGGCGCGGGTTGCGCAGCTTGAACGCAGTCACGCCGAGGCGCAGTCCGGGCAGGCCTCCGCGCAGCGGACGACCGCTTCGGCGCAGGAGCGGCTGCAACAGGCTGACGAAGCGGTCGTCGGCGAACGTCGCCAGCGCGAAGCGGCCGAACGGGCGCTGAAGGATCTGCAGGCCAAACACGACACGGTTCGTCAGGCCCTCGAGGAGGCGCGGATCGCCGCGGATGCCTTGCGGTCCGAAAAGGATGCCCTCGAGGTCGAGCGGGATGCCCTGGTGGCCGAGGTCGGCGCTCTCCCGAGCCCGTCGAACCTCCCCGCCGCCGACCCATTGAAGGCCAAACTGCGGTCGCTGGAAGCCTCTCACGAGCAGCTCGTGCGACGCCTGCAGGGGGCGGAAGCCGAGCGCGACGGCGCGCAAGCCCGGCTCGACGAAGCCGCCGACCGGGTGGCTGGCCTGCAGAAGATCGCTTTCGAAAACGCGGGCGATGCTCACCGTTTGGCCGCCGACCGAGGGAGTCTCGAGCAAGTCGCGGACGATCTTCGAAGCCGACTAGCCGCGGCCGAGATGGAGGCCGAGACGGCCGGTCAGCAGTTGTCGTCGGCGGTGCGGCAGATCGACGACCTCCGAGGGCAGCTCGATACCGCGCGATCGGCGAAGGACGAGCTAGCGACAGCTCTTCGGCAGACTTCGGGCTCCAGCCTGAGCCCCGATGAGGTCGCGGCCCTCGAGGCCCGGGCGGCTTCCTCGGACTTGAAGTCATTGCAGGACGACGCGCGGTTGGTGGCCGCCGAGACGGAGATCGACCTGGTGAGGACCCAACTGCACCACCTGAACCACGAACGACAGCGCCTGGTCGAGGAGCGGCACCGCCTCGAGAGTCGGTTGAACGCAGGCGAAGAGCACCGGCGGCAGGCGCTTCATCGCATCGCGGAGCTCGAAACGCAGTTGGACGAGCAAAACGTGCGGGTCGAGCGGCTGGAGCGGGAGATACAAGAAAAGAACGAGCGCATTCGCCGGTTGAGCGGACTCGCGGGCGGGTAGGAGCGGGCGCGTTTCATGATCCGGCTCCGATTGCGATTCCGGCGCGGGTACCGGACCGACGCCGTCGAATTGCCGTTTGGCGACGTCCTGTTGGGAAGCGGTCCGAAAGCCCACGTGGTGGTCGACGGCGCCGCGACCGAACACGCCTGGCTTCGGCCGCGGCGCGGACGTCTCTTGCTCGCGCCGGCGAACGGCACGGCCCGGCGACCGGTCGTCGACGGCGCCCGGGTCGACGCTCCGATCGTGCTCGGAGGGCGGCAGACCTTCAACCTATCGGGTACCGAGGTCGAGGCGTGGCTCGATGAGGGCCCGCCCAGCCTGAGTGGAACCCAGCTTGGGAACTGGCGGATCGGCCGCGAGCTCGACAGTGATGGTTTGGCTCGCCGCACCTATGAGGCTTCGTCGTCCGCAGGGACGGCTCGGGTCCACCAGGCGGGGCTGGGGGCACCGGGCCAGTGGTGGTCGGCGTGGATGTCGATGACCGAAGTCTTTGCCCGCGAGGGCGAGATCGTCTGGATTGAAGCCGGACCAACTCGGATGACGCTCGAGGCCCTGCTGAACGCGCACGCGTTGGGTGCGGTGCGGTGGCCTGCTGAAGCGGGGATCGTTCTGATCACCCAGTTCGCCGAGGCCTTATGTGCATACCATGACGTACTAGGGGTTCACGGCGCGTTGCGGCCCGAGCTGATCGTCGTGGATATCCGCGGCCGGCTATCGCTCCGCTGGCCGGTTCCGGGAGACAGGGCCTGGTCGTACCAGCCCGAGGCGGTGCGGCTCGGCGCGGCGCCGACGTTCTCCACCGACATGTTTGGGTGGTGGTGCGTCGCGCAACAGATTCTCGGCCACTTCCCTCAGATGGTGGCCGCCAAGACTCGCCTGCCGGTACCGCCGAGCGATCGTTCGGAGCTCCTCGCGGCGGCTGAGGGGATCCGGACATGGTCGGACGAGCTGGGTCTGGACCCGACCGCGGTCCACGTCGCACGCGGCGTCGGCATTGCCACGAAAACCCCTCCTATCGCCCGCATCGGCGCTCCCGGGGGGAGGGATTCGCGTGAATTCCGCCGCCATCACAGGTAGCGTCACGAATCATCTTATGAACGGTGCTCCTACGGAGTCGGCGGAGCGGTTGCTCGGCGCCCTCAGAGACTGGTTCGAACCCCTGCCCCGGGTGGTCGTGGCTTTCAGTGGTGGCGTCGACTCGACATTGGTCGCGCGCGTCGCGCACGACGTGCTCGGCGACCGATCGCTCGCCCTCACCGCCCGGTCGGCCTCCCTCATGGCGGAGGAACTCGATGACGCGGTAGCGCTCGCTGACGAAATCGGTATCGTGCATCGGATCGTCGACACCGGCGAGCTCGATCGCGCCGAATATCGGGCCAACGCCCCCTCGAGATGCTACTACTGCAAGACCGAGCTCTTTGATGCCACCACCGCGTTCGCGGGCGCTTACCCGAGCGCCGTGGTGGTCGACGGCTTCAATCTCGACGATATGGCCGATCATCGGCCGGGCCACGTCGCGGCCGCCGAACACCAGGTACGGCATCCGCTGGCCGAAGTTGGGTTGCGCAAGGTCGACGTGAGGGCGGTATCTAAGCTCCTGGGCCTTCGGACCTGGTCAAAGCCGCAGCTCGCGTGCCTCAGTAGCCGGGTGCCATACGGGATGGAGGTCACCGCGGAGCGCCTCGAGCGGGTGGCCGCGGTGGAGCGAGCGCTTCGACAAGAGCGCTTTCACGACCTTCGGGCCCGCCTGGTGCGCGACAACGACGATATGGTCCGCATCGAGGTCGGGGGCGACGAGTGGATACGGATCGGCGATCCAGAGGTTCGGACTCGAATCGTGGCCGCTGCGAAAGCGGCTGGCTTTCGGTTTGTGACGGTCGACCTCGAGGCTTTTCGGAGCGGTCGAATGAACGATGCTCTCGTCCAGCTCGGCCAGGCGCGGTCGTCGAATTGACCGGCGAGATCGAGCCGGCCGGCGGGGGGATTCGACCTACGAACCGTGTTCGACCTCCGTGGCCCCGCTGGATTTCGCCTCATTGCCCGACGGGCTGGGCTCGGCCGAAAGGCTCGGGCGTGAGGCGGCCACCTTGTCGAGGCAGGTGGTGACCAATGCCGTCCATCCTGTTTGATGGCTCGCGCCGCACCCTCGGCCGGAGTCGCCATGGAAGTACTCGTAAAAGAGTACGAGTTCGTTGAAGCCGGCGTTGTGGGCATAGCGACCGTCTTGTCCGTGGCACGGCCGGTGTCGCTCCGAATCGGGAAGGAACAGCCTCGATAGCCTCGAAGCCAGCTCGATGGCGACGTCCTTCAGCGGCAGGTGGTGACCGGACCCGGTGGGGTACTCCACGGTGAACCGGTCGCCGTAGAACGTACCGTACTTCTCGAGGGCCTCGATGAGCAAGAAGTTGAGGGGGAACCACACCGGTCCGCGCCAGTTCGAATTGCCGCCGAACATGTAGGTATTCGACTCTCCCGGAGTGTACCGAACCTCCATCTCGTGATCGTCGACATGGAATTGAAACGGGTGCTCGAGGTGCGCCCGGCTGAGCGACCGGATGCCGTGCGGCGACAAGAATTCGGTCTCGTCGAGCATGTACTGCAGCGTCCGCTCCAGACGATCGCGGGTGGGCACCGCGAGCAAGCGTTCTCCTCCGCGGCCGATCTCCATATAGCTGATGGTTCGATGGAGCTCTCGGCGGTTGTCGGTGAACCACCGGAGTCGCTTGGCGAAGCCGGGAACCGAGTCGATGACGCTCTGGTCGAGGACCTGTACGGTGAAGATGGGCACCAGACCGACCAACGACCGGGTCTTGAGGGGTATGACGTCGCCGTTGGCGACGAGATGGTCGTAGTAGAAACCGTCGCTCTCGTCCCACAGACCGGAGTCGCCGAGATGGTTCATCGCGTCGACAATCTCGACGAAATGCTCGAAGAATCGGGACGCCATGTCGGCGTAGCTGCGGTTGAAGCGGGCGAGCTCGAGCGAAATGGTCAGCATGGTACCCGTGAAGAAGGCCATCCATCCGGTGCCGTCCGCCTGGTCGAGGCGAACGCCGCCGGGCAGCGGCCGGCTCCGGTCGAAGACCCCGATGTTATCCAGGCCGAGGAAGCCGCCTCCGAAGAGATTGTTGCCGTCGGGGTCCTTTCGATTCACCCACCAGCCGTAGTTCAGGAGCAGCTTGGTGAAGCAAGACGTCAGCCACTCGTGGTCCGGCTCGCCGCGCTCGGCGTCTATCTGATAGACGCGCCACACCGCCCACGCGTGCACGGGTGGATTGACGTCATCGAAGTGGAACTCGTAGGCCGGAATCTGACCGTTGGGGTGCATGTACCATTCGCGCAGGAGGAGTTGCAGCTGATGTTTGGCGAAATCGGGATCGAGACGAGCGTACGGGATCATGTGAAAAGCGAGATCCCACGCCGCGTACCACGGGTACTCCCACTTGTCGGGCATCGATAGGACGTCGAGATTGAACATGTGACGCCAGCTCGTGTTGCGGACCTTGTCGGGGTCGCGGGTCGGCCTCGGTTGCGTCGGGTCTCCGTCGAGCCAGTGTCGCATGATGATGTGGTAGAACTGGTTGGTTTGAATCAGGCCGGCGTAGGCTTGCCGGGCCACCAGGCGTTCGTCTTCCGAAAGCCTCGCATCGATGCGCTCGGCGTAGAATTCGTCGGCCTCCTGCTGGCGGAGCGCGAAGATCTCTTTGAAGTCTTCGAACGGCTTGGTTTCGCCGACGGTGGCCGGGCTCAGCCGGAAATCCAAGACCACCCGTTCGTCAGGGCCGATCTCATATCGATAGTGCAGCGCGGCTTTGGTCCCGCTCGGAGTTGGGCTTACGGCGCCGGTCTCGCCATCGACGACGCAGCGGTGAAACGCGTCTTTCGTGTACGGTGACTCGTTGTCGGTGCCGAAGAGACGCTGCCGGTTCGTTTCGTTGTTGGTAAAGTGAACGGAAGCGGGTTGCTCGGCCGGTACGAGGCGCATGGTGGGGAGGCCCGAGAAGTGGGAGAGCTCCAGCTCGTGGGGGCTGCCATCGGCCGGTTGACGAACTTCGGGGCGAGGCCAGTACCCGTCGCCACTTCGACCCCACGACCACGTGTTGCGGAACCAAACCGTGGGCAAGACATGCAACGGTGCTCGTTCGGGGCCGCGATTGTGGACCGTGACGCGGATCAGGATGTCGTTCTCGTCGGCCTTGGCGTACTCGGCGAAGACGTCGAAGTACCGGTCTTCGTCGAAGACCCCCGTGTCCAGGAGCTCGAACTCGGGGACGGTCTTGTCGCGGCGCGCGTTCTCGTCGGCCAGGCTCTGATAAGGAAATTCAGCCTGCGGATATTTGTACAGCGACTTTACGTACGAATAGGTCGGTGTCGCATCCAAGTAGTAGTAGAGCTCTTTGGCGTCCTCGCCGTGATTGCCCTCAGGCCCGGTCAAGCCGAACAAACGCTCCTTCAGGATCGGATCTCGTTCATTCCATAACGCCAGCGCGAAGCAGATTCGGCAGCGGCGATCGGTGAGCCCGAGCAGGCCGTCTTCACCCCATCGGTAGGCTCGGCTGCGAGCGGAGTCGTGCGTGATGTCGGACCATGAATTGCCTTCCGGACTGTAGTCCTCCCGTACGGTGCCCCACTGGCGCTCCGATAGGTACGTACCCCATCGTTTCCAGTTCTTATCGCGACGTTTGTCTTCTTCGAGTCGGACCAACTCGGCTGGCTTGTCCATAGCTCGGCTGTTCTACTCGCCTGCGCGACGGGGTTCAAATCGGAGCCTCACCGATGTCGAAGAAGACTTGTTCGACCTCCATCGGTGGAACCCGGCGCAAGTTCCGTTTGCATCGGGGCGACGAAATCCGGACGGCGTTCGGATTTCGTCGTCGTCGGCGCGCGCAGCCCGCCGAGTCGCGCAGCAGCGGTCGTGGCCCGACCCTTGCTGTCCTGGCACGCCATGGATTTCGTCCTGACGTTGCCAGGGGTCCTGCTGCCTTGGCTTCTATCGATGGCGGCGATGGCTGCCCCGGGGGCCTCTCCCGGCTCTCAGAGCGTCGACCGGGGGGCGCACCGTGGCCCGGCGGCTTCGAGCTTCCCGGGTGCCGCAGCCCCGACGCGGTGGTTCGCCGGCGCGTGTCGGGCCACCGGAACGTTCGATCTGACCCTTCGGTTCGACTGGACTTGGAGGGCGGATACGAGCCGACGCCATGACTGGGCCGTGGGCTTGGTCCTCCTGTTTCGACCCGGACCGACCGTCTGTTCCTCTCCGGGCCCGATCGAATCCCGGCGTCTGCGCGCTTGTGCAGAGTTATCGATACCAACCGATGATGTGGTATCTGCCGCCCGCGCCCTGGCGCGGTGGCAGGCCCTCGAGTGCGGCGCGATCGACGGAGCGCGTCCGTGATCGCCGCTATCGTTTTGGCATCGCTGACCTCGGCCGACGTCGGCGCCTGGCTCGACCGTGAAGTGGCGGGCGGGGGTTATCTTCCGAGCTTCGACGAGGTCCTCGCCGCGGTCGAAGCCGAGCTCGACCTCGTCTCCCGAGATCCGGAAGACGGATGGAGGCAGTCGGTTCGAAATAGAGCCTGGATCCCCGACCTGGATGCCCGGGTGGGCACCGATCGCAGCATTGACGTTCGCGACGCCACGACGACGTCATGGGTGCGGACGGGTCAGGGCTTCGGAGTGCAGGTTCGCCTGCGCTGGTCGTTCGCCGACGCTCTTTTCAACGACTCGGTCCTCAAGGTCGACAAGTCGCTCCGCGACCGCGGATCGTCGCGCTGGCAGGCCCGAGACCGGGTCGTCAAGCTGTACTTCGACCGGATCGAAGTCGAGATGCGGCACCTGGCCAAGCCGAGCCCGGCCACTGCGGTCGCCGCGGCGCGAGGTGATGGGCTGTTGCGGGCGGTGACCGGCGGTCGGATTCGCTTCGGTACGCGGGCCGACAACCCGTGGCCAGAGGGCCCCCGATGACGGTTCGGCGTGTGATGCAGCTTCGTCGTCGGGGGGGCCGCAGGCTCGCGGTTGAGGCCCTGGGGTCGACGGCGCTCGCCTCGGCGTTGGTGGCGTGCTTCGAACCGCCAGGCCTGCCCGAGCCGACGACGGTGGTGGGGTTGGTTCCACAAGGCGTGGTCCAGCCCGGGGAAGCCGTAGCGCTGGTGTTCAGCGGGCCCGTTCCTCTCGCCCTCGGCTCGCCGGACGGGGCGAGCGATGGCGGCACGGCTCGCCCGGGTCCGGTCCAGGTCCGCGACGCCGACGGCCGCTCGATCGCCATGACGGTGACCGCGGATGGCTCCCAGTGGTACCTGGACCCCAACGAGGGCTGGCCGGCCGGCGAACTACTGACCGTGGCCGTCGAAGGTCCATTGCTCGACGCGTCGGGCCGGAACGTCGATTGGCCGGTCGATGGCTTGGCGTTCGAGGTGGCGCCTCGGGTGCCGACCCGTCGGCCGTCGGTCCGGTGGCCGACGCCGGGCATTCCGGCCCCGGCATCGGTGCGGTGGGTCGTGCTCGAAGACGTCGAGCCCGACCTCGTGATGGTCGACTTGCAATCGGACGCTCATTCGGTCACCGCGACCCGCCGAGAGGCCATCGACGGGCTGACCCGGTTTACGCTCGAAGGTGGCCCGTGTTCCGGTCTTTGCGGCGGTGAAGAGTACCGTCTCGACGTCGAGTCGGTCGCGGCCGGGGTGCGGGGTCGAGTGGTGACATCGACGTCGGCCGACGATCGTCCACCTGTGTTCAGCGTGGCGGAGGTCGACCTTCGACCTCGGGAACTCGAGTTTCGATGGGCGTGCGACGAGCCGGTACGGATCACGGCTCGCATGACCGGGCCCGACCTGGGCTTCGAAGAGGTCGTCGGGATCGGTCGAGCCGGCGTCTGGCGAAGCGACGTCGTCCTCACCCCCGAGGTCAGGTATGACCTGAGCATATGGGCGACCGACCTGTCCGAACGCGCCACGATGGGGGTCGAGACGCGGATCGTCGGGCCCGACGAATTGCAGGTTATCCTGCAAGAGGCGGTGCCCACCGCGCTGTCCGACTGGGGCGACAGCGAACCGCGAGGGGCTCCGTTCGATGCCAGTCCCGGTCGCGGGACGGTTTCCAGCGCGGATGAGTGGGTCGAACTGATCAACGCGTCAGAGCAGTCGATCGATGTCGAGACGGTAGGCCTTCGGATATTGACCCTCGACCGTACGCCGGCCGAAACCTTGGTGAGTGCGGCGCCGGCGCGGCGGTTCGGTGACGGAGGGTCGCTCAGCGATTGGCGACCCGGCGAGGCGTTGGTGGTTCGGCCGCGGGGCGACATGGCCCAAACCGACCTGACCATCGAGGTTTGGGCCGGTGCGGTTCTCCTCGACCGCCTCATGCTGGGGGACGGGCCCGAATCGGATCATCCCGGCGGCTCTCCGCCCGCGTTGACCCGCGAGTCGCTCGCTCGCTCTAGCGATGGCCGCTGGCGCTGGTGTCGGCCCACGCCCGGTGACCCGCGGCCCAACGCCGAATGTGGGCGATAGTTCGTGCTTCATTCGAGGAACGAAGTTGAGTGGCTTTCGTAGTCTGTGCTACTTTGAATGGAAGCGTCGGCGACGGCGGCCAGGAACGGTGTGCGGGCATTCGGAATCGACCCAGGATCGCGGCGAACCGGCTGGGGGGTCATCGACGCCCACGGTTCGACTCTGGAGTTCGTTCAGGCTGGGGTCATCGATCTCGATGAGACGCTCGAGCTGTCGGAGCGGTTGGCGACGCTTCACGACGGTCTCTCCGGGGTGCTCGAGCGACACAAACCTGACTGCGTGTTTCTGGAGTCCGCCTTTCACCACAAGAACGCTCGAAGCGCCCTCGTTCTCGGTCACGCGAGGGGGGTGGCCCTATTGTCCGCTCGCCAGGCCGTCGGAACCCTCGGCGAGGTGGCGCCGATGGCGGTCAAGAAAGCGGTGACCGGGAGCGGGCGGGCCGACAAAGCCCAGGTTCAGTCGATGATCCGAGTGATCCTGGGCCTGACGGCGGTCCCCGCGGAAGATGCAGCCGACGCCCTCGCGGTCGCCATCGCGGGCGTAGCGCACCATCGGTGGGCGATGGCCACCAGCGCATCGACGGCCGGTCGACCGGCCGCTGGCGCACCGGTTGGCCCCGACGGTCGAAACGCAGGGCGCGTCCGCAAGCGTCCCGGACGGCGGTCGACAGTATGACCACGGTCTGAGCACGGGGTGAGCGCGATATGAGCAAGGTCGAGGGCGGATGCCCCTCCCCGAGGAGGCCACGTTGATCGGTCGGCTCCGAGGGACGGTGATCGAACGGACGGCCCAGGCGGTGGTGATCGACGTGCACGGCGTCGGGTATGTCGTTCAGGTCACCAGCACGACCGCCTTCGCCGAGGGCGCCACGGTCGATCTTCACGTGCACACGCACGTGCGCGAAGACGCGATCACCCTGTTCGGCTTCGCCGAGCCGGCCGCCAAGCAGCTCTTTCACCTATTGATCGGGGTTCCGACCATCGGGCCGGTCAAGGCGATGGGCATCCTGGAGACGCCGGTCGCCGACTTCGTTCAACTCGTGCTGAAACGCGAGGTGGGTCGGCTCGCGAAGCTGCCGGGGGTCGGCAAGAAAACGGCGGAACGGATCGTCGTCGACCTATTCGATCGGCTGGCGGGGCTGGGCGCGTTGACTCTGGCCACGCCGGTCGCCGAGGCGCCCCCGGCCGACATCGAGCAGGATCTCACCTCGGCGCTCGTCAATTTGGGTTTTACTTCGAACAAGGCGGAGGAACTCGCGACGGCCGCCATCGCCGAGCATGGGTCCGACGCCGGACTCGAGGCGCTCCTGAAGACCGCCTTGGCCTCGGCCCGGTAGTCGTATTACGAGCAACGACATGTCCGACGAACAAGAGCGCTTGGTGAGCGGTCAGCCTCGGCCAGACGACCATCGGGTCGATGCGGCTCTTCGGCCCCGGCGCTTCGATGAATACGTCGGACAGACCCGCGTGAAGGATAACCTGCGCGTGTTCACCCAGGCCGCCAAAGACCGCGGGGAGCCGGTCGATCACCTGCTGTTCGCGGGGCCCCCGGGGCTCGGGAAGACGTCGTTGGCCTACATCGTGGCCGCCGAGATGGGCGTCAAGCTGCACCTGACGTCGGGACCGGCGCTCGAGAAGAAGGGCGACCTGGCGGGTATCTTGACCAGCCTCGAGTCGGGCGACGTCCTGTTCATCGACGAGATTCATCGTCTGAGCGCGGCGGTCGAAGAGAACCTGTACCCGGCGATGGAGGAGTTTCGGTTCGATGTCGTGATCGGCGACGGCCCCCACGCTCGGACGATGACCTTGCCGCTTCCTCGCTTCACCCTGATCGGCGCCACCACCCGGTCCGGGCTGCTGTCGAGCCCCCTGCGCGACCGGTTTGGGTATCTCGCTCGCCTCGATTTCTATTCCGAAGACGAGCTCCGACTGATCGTGCAGCGCTCCGCCGAGCGACTGCCGGCCGACCTATCGGACGAAGGGGCCCGACAGATCGCGTCCCGCAGCCGGGGCACCCCCCGGGTCGCCAATCGGCTTCTTCGCCGGCTTCGCGATTTCGCTCAAGTCTTGGGCGACGGTCGGATCGACCAGACCATCGCCGAACGAGGGCTGGCGGCGCTGGAGATCGACGCGCGCGGGTTCGACGAGATGGACCGCCGAATCCTGACCTGCATCATCGACCATTTCGACGGGGGGCCGGTAGGCTTGAACACCCTCGCCGCGGCGATCGGCGAGGAGCCGACGACGATCGAAGACGTCTACGAGCCATACCTCATCAAACATGGGTATCTCGATCGAACGCCGAGGGGGCGCAGGGCGACCCAGCGCGCGTACGACCACATGGGCCGTACCCGGCGGTGACCGGCGGCGATGCTCGGCGAGCAGACCACTGTGGCCCGCGGGTTCCGCGTCGAGGGCCTCGGCATTCACAGCGGCGTTCGAAGCGTGGTCGACGTAGAGCCGGCGCCCGCGGATTTCGGGGTTCGCGTCGCCGTCGGGCGCCACGCCCCGTTTCGAGCCGTCGCCGATGCGGTCACCCACACCCGGCTCGGAACGTCCCTCGGCTCCGGAGACGCGCAGGTGCGGACGGTCGAGCATTGGTTGGCGGCGATGGCCGGGATGGGGATCGACAACGTTCTGCTAGCGCTCTCTCGGGGGCGCGAGATGCCGATCCTCGACGGCTCGGCGCTCGAGATCGTTCGGCGTTTGCGGACGGCGGGGCTTCATCGGTTGGGCGTGCCTCGTCGCGCCTGGGTCGTGCGTCGGCCGGTCGTCGTCGGCCGCCATGACGGGGCGAGGGTCGGATTCGAGCCGGCCGAGCAGCCCGAGCTGGTGGGCCGGTACGACTTTCCGCCACCGGTCGGTCGGACCGAGATGTCGGTTCGACTCACCGAGACCGCCTTCGCCGAGGCACTCGCCCCCGCGCGCACGTTCGGGTTCGTCCGAGATCTCGAGAAACTTCGCCGGCGAAATCAGGCCCGGGGCGGTCGGCTCGACAACGCCTTGCTCTTCGGCGCCGCGGGGCCGATCAATCCCGGTGGGCTCCGTTTCGCCAACGAGTGTGCCCGCCACAAGCTGCTCGACGCGGTCGGTGACCTCGCGCTGCTCGGCCGACCTTGGGTCGGCCGCTACGTCGCGTTTCGGGGAGGCCACGCCCTCAACGTCGCGCTCGTTCTTCGGGCGCTGGTGACGCCCGGAGCGCTCGAAAGCGCGACCGGCTGAGGCGCGAGGGCGACCGCTCACTGTTCGGGGCCGAGCAGCGCCTTGAGACGTCTGTTCTCCGCTTCAGCGGCCTCCGCCCTGCGCACCGCGACCTCCGCCCTGTGCGCCGCGACCTCCGCCCTGCGCACCGCGACCTCCGCTCTGCGCGCCGCGATGTCCGCTCTGCGCACCGCAGCCTCCGCTTCGGTCGGCCATAGTCGAGTTCCGTCGGGATCGTCCCACGAACCAGCGCTGGTTCTCTTCGAAGCCATGACGAAGATGAATGACCGGCGCGTTCGTCATCGCGATCAGAGCGTACACGATATGGCGCGCGTGGCGCTGCGAATCTCGAGGCAAGTCCCGAAACGGGAGGCGACCGGTCGCACCAGGCCCGTTGTAGCGAAAGCTGGTTTACGAGGGGTCGAGGGGCTAGTTGAGGACGTCGAACCGATTGAAGCGCATCGAGAAGCTGCCTCGGCCCTCGGTGATCGAGCGCAGCTGCGTCGAGTAGCCGAACATGCTGGTCATCGCCACCAGGGCCTTGACGACCGCCCGGTCGCCTTCACTTTCGACCCCTTCGATGCGGGCCCCGCGGGCCGAAAGGTCGCCCACAACCCCTCCCGTCATCGCGTCGGGCACGGTGACCTCTAGGCTCATCAGCGGGGCGAGGGTGGCCGGCGCGGCCTCTTTGAGGGCGGAGCGAACCGCGTTGGCCGCCGCTACCCGGAGGGCCACCGCGTTGGTCTGGCCGACGCGGGTGTCGGTCGACCGCAAGCGAATCCCGACGTCTTGAACGGGATAGCCGTCGATCGGGCCGGCCTCGAGCGCCTCGAGGGCACCTTCTCGAATGCCTTGCAGGTCGCTGTCGCTGATCGGGTGAAGCTCTCGATTGTCGTCCGAACGAGCGTCTTCGTAGGTTACGCCAGCTTCTCGGTCGCGGGGAAGGACCTCGACTTCGATCTTCGCGTAGATCGCTTCGTCCTTGGCCTCGTCGATGATCCGTTCGAACGTCGCGGCCAGGGTCGCGGCCCGGGTGATCGTCTCTCGGTACACGACGCTCGGGTTACCGGTGTTGACCTCCACGTTGAACTCCCGCTTCAGGCGGTCGACCAGGACCTCGAGGTGCAACTCGCCCATACCTGCGAGCAGCAACTGACCGGTGTTCTCGTCTTCGCGAAGCTCGACGGTGGGGTCTTCATCGGCGAGCTTTCGCATGCTTTCCTGCATCTTCTCGAGGTCTTTGTTCTGCTTCGGCTCGACGGCGATCGAGATGACCGGCTTCAGGAACTGCATCTCCTCGAGCATCAGGGGGGCCTTCGGGGTGCACAGGGTGTCGCCGGTGCGCGCGAAGCGGACGCCCGCCGCCATGACCAGATCACCCGCCTCGACCTCGTTGATGCGCTCCTTGCGGTGCGCGTGAACCTTGAAGAGGCGAGCGATTTTCTCTTTCTTGCCCGTCGTCGTGTTCAACACTTCGCCCCCGGATTCCAGGGTGCCCGAGTACACCCGCAGATAGACGTGGCGTCGGCCTTCGTCCATGGCGACCTTGAACACCAGCGCGCAGAGGGGGGCCTTCGGGTCGGGGGGCCGTTCCTCTTTCTCGTTCGTGTTGGGATTGGTGCCGACCACCGGGGGAACGTCGAGCGGGGAGGGCAGATAGTCGACCACCGCGTCGAGCAGCGGCAACACGCCTTTGTCGCGGAGCGCCGTTCCGCACAGGACCGGCTGAATCTTATTGGCGATCGTGCCCTTCCGCAGGATTTCCTTGATCTTTTCGAGCGGGATCTCTTCGCCGCCGAGGTACGCCTCGGCCACCTCGTCGTCGAGGTCGCCCAGCCCCTCCATCAGGCGTTCTCGGGCGGCCTCGGCCGCCTCCTGGTACTCGTCAGGGATCGGTTTTCGCTCCGCGGTTTCGCCGTGTTGGCCGCCGAACGTCACCGCCTCCATCGTCAACAGGTCGATCACGCCTTCGAAGTTCGACTCGGCGCCCAACGGGATCTGGATGGGGAGCGGGCGTGCCGATGGCAGCTTCTGCTGGATGTCTGCGACGACCTTCTCGAAATCTGCGCCGATCCGGTCCATCTTGTTGACGAAGGCCAGTCGGGGGACTCCGTACTTCGCCGCCTGGCGCCAGACCGTTTCGGACTGCGGTTCGACGCCACTCACCGCGCAGAACACCAAGATGGCGCCGTCGAGAACCCGGAGCGAGCGCTCGACCTCGACGGTGAAGTCGACGTGCCCAGGGGTGTCGATCAGGTGGAGTTCGTGGTCGCCCCAGGGACAGGTGGTCACGGCGGCGGTGATGGTGATGCCGCGTTCCTGCTCTTGGACCATCCAGTCCATCGTGGCGGCGCCGTCATGGACCTCTCCAGTCTTGTGAATCCGCCCGGTGTAGAACAGGATGCGCTCGGAAACCGTGGTCTTGCCGGCGTCGATGTGAGCGGCAATCCCGATGTTGCGAATGCGCGCCATTTTCGAGGTTTTGGCGGGTCGGGCCATGGGACGGGGACTTTGGGGCAAGCGATGGCCGAAGTCGAGGATTCGGTGACGTGATGAGACTCGGTCCCCTCCAGCTCGAGTTCTGGCACATTTTGTTGATTCTGGGCTTGCTTGGGTTGCTCGTCTGGATCGTGCGCGGATTCCTGGTGCCGGTGTCCGGGACCTGGCAGCGAGTCGATGAGGGCGTGCCGCGAGGGCAGACCGAGATCCTGGTGCTGGCCCAGTTCGGTCCATTCGTGCGCGGCCGCCGCATTATGAAGGGCGGCTTTCAGGAGTTCAACGGCCTGCTGAGAGGGCGAACGATCTTCATGACCCGTCGCGACCATGGCCGCGAGCTCTTGAAGGCTCAGGGCTTTCCGGATGCCATCATCCCCGAGATCGATGGAACGATCACCGCAAAGCTCCGGATGACCCTGTCAGCCGACGGGACGGCCATTTTCGGTACGTTCACGCCGCAGAAGATAGAGTTTACCCATCAGCCGCCGTCGGTGACCCGCCGCGTCTTCTTGGACGCTTCCTTTCGTCGATATCAGCTCCTCTCGAGGGAGATCGTCGATGGCCGCGAAGCCGACAGCGGGAGGTCCTCAGCCCAGGCCCCGCGGACGCAAGCTCGTCGATCGAAGTGACGGCGGTCGTACGGCGACCAAACAGCGGGGTCGTCGGGCATAGGGGCCCGACGATCACCGTTAGACGAAGACAACGGGGCGTGAAGGTGGGTGCCGAGGGGTTTTGGCCCTCGGCGGAGGATGGCGGATGTCTGGTTTCAGTGCAGTCAAAGTGTTCTCGGCAACGAAGGCCCGCGAGCGGGAAGAGCTCGGCGAGACGATCACCCGGTGGATTCGGGAGAATCCAGGGATCGACATCGTTGATAAGATCGTCACTCAGTCGAGCGACAATGAGTTCCATTGCGTGACCATCGTGTTGTTTTACAACGTACCCGCGAGGGTGTAGCGACCGAAGGCGGCCTCAGGCCCGCCCCACGAGGCCGAACGAGGCTGAACGACGGCGGCGCTCACCGGTCAACGGCGACGAAAATCGGGGTGACCCGGCGGCACCGTTCAGGTAAGCGCGCCCCGTGAGTATGGTGACTCCTCCCCGGCGGTCGCGGGTGGCCGAGACGCTGACCGTCGCCGGCACGGAAGCCTATGAGATGCTCCTATCGTTTCGGCTGCTGTTCCTGGTGACCGTATATGCGGGCGCCGGGGCCTTCGTAGCTTGGGTGTGGACCTCCATCGACTCGGAAGGCCAGCTCACCGAAATGAGCAAGCGGCTCGCGGAGCTCGACCCGGACGAGCGGGCGGAGCGGATCCAGCGGATCCAAGAGCAGGGCAACGCGTTCCTCGACATGGTGGGCACCGTAATCTTCGACCCGACCATGCCCCCCCTCGCGGTGACTGTGCTCGAAATCACTAGTTTCATGCTTCCCTTACTCATCCTGGTGGTCGGCTACAACCGCATCGCGGAGGACATCGAGACTCGGTACACCCGGTACATTCTCCAGCGGGTCCACCGAGAGAGTTATCTGGCCGGGAAGATCATCGGGCACACGTTCGTGTGCCTGGTCGCGGTGATCGTCGTCCAGGTTCTCTGGATGCTGGTCGCCCAGCAGCAAGAATTGTACGGGGCGGACCGACTCTTCGGCTCCGTGCCCCGGGTCTGGATCGGCATGATCGTGTTCGTCGGCGTGTATTCTGCCTACACGATGATGGTGTCCGCGGTGTTCGGGCGGCCGACCGTAGCGCTGATGCTGGGAACAATGATTTTGTATGCGATCTGGCTGGCCGCTTTCATCGCATCATTTGTGTACGCGCCTTTGCAGTGGGTCTGGTTGAGCAGCTGGTACAGCGCGCTGTGGCGGCTCGATCTAGCGGCGTTCGGCGTGTTTGCGCTCTACACGCTCGTGTTCGTATTCTTAGCGGGGCTGTTTCTTCGGAGGGCCGACCTGTGACGGCAGCGGTCGAATTGAAAGCGGTAACCAAGCGCTACGGGGCGGTGCAAGCCGTCAAGGCGCTGTCTTTGGCGGTGCCGGAGGGCTCCCTGTTCGGCCTGATCGGGCCCAACGGGGCGGGGAAGACGACCACCTTCGGTCTTTTGTCCGGGTTCATCTTGCCTTCAGAAGGCGAGGTCATCGTTCGCGGGCGGCCTTTGAGCCCCGGTTCTCCGCCGGTCGGCCAAGTCCTGGCGCTGCCTCAAGATGCGAGCCTTCCCATGGGCCGCCAGGTCCGGGGTTGCCTCGTTCAGCTCGGACGTCTCGGGGGCATGCGTCGAGACGAAGCCGAACATCGCGCCGATGTGGCCCTCCAGAAGGTGAGCCTTGCGGACTTGGCCGACCGCAAGGTCGGTCAGCTTTCCCACGGCCAGCGGCGCCGGGTCGGTATCGCCTCGACTCTCGTCGGGCACGACGAGGTCATCGTCCTGGATGAACCGACGGCTGGCCTCGACCCGCGGACCGCCCTCGAGCTGCGGGCGCTCATTCGAGAGCTACACGCGGACCGAACGGTCATCCTGTCCAGCCATGACCTGGCCGAGGTCGAGAGTCTGTGCACCCACGCCGGCATTCTCGATCGGGGACGGCTGGTCGAAGTCGGCACCATGGATGACGTCAAGGGCACCGGCCAGCGGTTGAATGTCCGGCTCACAGCCCCGTTGGCGGCCCCCGAAGCCCTGATCGGCGTTGTTCGCGGGATCGAGGGCATCGTCGGCGCGGACTTCGAAGACGGAGGCGCGACCCTGGTCGTCCAGGTGGCCGACGCGCTGGCCGTCGACCGGGTGACCGGCGAGGTTCTGCAGGCCGTGATTCAGCACGGGGGCATCGTCCAGGGCGTCGACCGCGGCCAGCGCCTCGAAGAGCGCTTCCTCGAAACGACCGGCCGCACGCAGTAACGAGGCTCGCCGCTCGAGAAGCCGGCGTCGACGGGGGTCGATCGCATCGCCGCAACCGGCCTTTCGGCGCGGGGAAAGGTCGCCGGGAAAGTCGCGCGGAGTGGGTACGGCGGCAAGACGTTAGAATGCCTGGAGAAATGCTGGTCGTCGGCGAACGCCGGTGGCTGGCCTGGGTCCAGACCCCGTGCTAGAAGCCTCGGCGTATGTCAGGCGTGCACGACAATTCGGAGCCCGACGGCGGCGCCCAGGCTCGCGGGGGCGGGCCGTTCGGCGGATTCGAGCCCGACGAGGATACCGCTGCCATCCTCGCTGCTTTAGCGCCGTCGTCGTCGACCGAGGCCGAACAGGTGGCCAGCGCTGAGAAGGCGCGCTCACTTCCGATCACCGGCGAGTTCGAGCCTTTGGTCGACCCATCGCTGCTTCCGGAGCTTCCGATGCCGGGAGACCCTCTCGAAGGGCCTCCGTTCATCCCTGCGACCGGCTCGGTGGCCGACCGCTGGCGCCAAGTCATTCAAGCCTACGAGCGGGAGGCAGAAGCGCTGGGGGGCACGCCTAACGCAGCGCCTCTGTTTCTCGAGGTCGGTCGGATTTACGAAGAAGAGCTCGGCCAGCCCCGGCAGGCCGCGAGCG
Source organism: uncultured Myxococcales bacterium (assembly GCA_964519665.1). GTDB lineage: Bacteria > Myxococcota > Kuafuiibacteriia > Kuafuiibacteriales > Kuafuiibacteriaceae > JANQQN01. The sequence goes on along the minus strand of CAZFIV010000010.1, from coordinate 34,705 downwards.
CCTACCAGCGGGCCTTCAACCTCGACCCGAAGAACCCCTCAGTGCTGCACGCGTCGCGTCGTTTGTTCACCGAGGTCGGCAACTGGGCGATGGTCGTCCAGATCATCGGCTACGAGATCGACGGGGCGACCACCGACGAGCGTCGGGCGACCCTGCTTGCCGAAAAAGGCACGATTCTCGAAGACAAGCTGAGCAACCCCGACGAAGCCCAACGCGCTTTTCGTTCCGCGCTCGAACAGTGGTCGGCGGAACCGTTGGCGCTCAACGCGCTCGAGCGGCTGCACCTGTACCGCAAAGAGTACGAACCGCTCTACGCGCTGTATCAGAGCGCGCTGTCGGTCGCGAACAAGCCGGAGCGGCGCCTTCCGCTCATTTTGACGTCGGCGCAGTTGGCTGAGGATCGCCTCGATGACCCGTCGGCGGCCATTCAGCACTACCAAGAGATCCTTCAGATCGACCCGGCGAACGCCGTCGCGCTCGAGGCGCTGCGGCGATTGACGTTGCAGACGGAGCGCTGGGACGAGTACGTCGCGGTTCTCACTCGGACCGCCGAGCTCTCCGAAGATCCGCGCATCGCTGGCCAGCATCTCGTCGCCGCGGCGCGAGTTCTGCAAGACAAGAAAGACGACCCCGAGCAAGCGCTCCACGCGCTGCTGTCGGCGCTGGAACGAGCGCCCGAAGAGCTCCTCATTCTGAAGGAAATCGAGGTTCTGTACGCGCAGAACGACCGGATGGACGAGGTCGTCAAGGTCCTGCGCCGAGAAGCCGAGGTGACCTCCGAGCCGCGGGAGCGGGTGCCGATCCTCGCGAAGCTAGGGGCGTTGTCGGAGGATCTCGGCCTCATCGACGAGGCGATCGAAGCGTTTCAGGACGCCGTCCACCTGATGCCGAGCTACCTGCCGGCTCGCCAAGCCCTCGGACGACTCTTCGAGCGAGGGGAACGCTGGGCGGACCTGGCCGAGCTGTTTCGGCGAGAAGTCGAGGTCGAGCGCGACGGGGTTGCCAAGGTCACTCAGCTGTTCAAACTGGCGGAGATCCGAAGCACCCGGCTCGACGATGTCGACGGGGCGATCGTCGCACTCCAAGACCTGCTCGTCATCAAGCCCGACTACCCGCCTGCCTGGGCGCAGCTCGAGATGCTCTACGCGGTTAAAGGCGCGTGGCCGGAGCTGGTACGGCTGCTCGAGGAACAGCTGGCGTTCGCCAACGACCCCGATCAGCAGCTCTTGTTGCTGGCTCGCATCGGGCAGGTCGCCGAGGAAAAGGCCGATGACCTCGCGGCGGCGACCGCCGCCTTCGAGCGGATGCTGGCCGTTCGCCCCGACCACTTGGTCGCCATCCGCAACTTGGTGAGGCTGGCCGAGCGGCAAGAGCGGTACTCCGAGATGCTCGACTACCTCGAGACCGAGATTCGAATCACGCAGGATCCGCGGGATTTGGTCCACCTCCACTACCGAGCGGCGATGGTCTTGCACAACCACCTCCAGCGGACCGATGAGGCCCGAGCCCGATTCGAAGAGGTGCTCAACCTCGACCCTGGATACTTGCCCGCCCTGCGGGGGCTCGGTCGGATCTACGGCTCGGGCGGTGAGAGCGACGCACTCCTCGCGATGTATCGCCGGGAGCTCGAAGCCACCGAGAGCCCCGAACGGCAAGTGACCTTGCTGTTCCGAATGGTCGATGTCGCGCTCGAACAGCAGAAAGACGAGCTGAAGGCGATCGAGTTCCTCCAGGAGATTCTCGAGAAAGAGGCCACGAACCTGCCCGCCCTTCGCGCGCTGGCCGAGCTGCACTCTCGGCGGGGCGAAAATGACCTGCTGGTCGAGGTGCTGCGTCGGGAGGCCGAGTCGCTGACCGAACCGGCCGACCGCGCGGCGACGCTCCTGCGGGTCGCCGAGATCTGCGAAGACAGGCTGGATCGGGCCGACCAGGCGGCCGAGGTCTACCAGGAAGTCCTGCGCCTCGGTCACGATTTTGACGCCGCGATCAGCGGCTTGGTTCGCATCTACTCGGCCGCTGGGCTCTGGAACGCGCTGTCGCGAGCACTGAGGACCGCGTACGACCACGCGCGCAGCGATTCGGCCCGGGCGGCGATCCTGGTCCGCAGTGCGGAGGTCGCCGGTGATAAGCTCGGCAACCTCGACAGCGCAGCGGAAAGCCTCGAGCGGGCGCTGGAGCTGCTGCCCAACCAGGTCGCCATTCTCACCCAGCTCGAGCGCATCAGCGTGGCCCGGCGCGATTGGCGGCGCGCCACCGCGGTATCCACGGCGCTGGCGCACCACGAGACCGACCCCCGTCTGTACGCCGCGCGGCAGATTCGGATCGCGGTCATGAAAGAGACCCAGCTCGATCCGCCGGAGTCAGGGGCCGAAAACTACCGGCTCGCCCTCGAGACCGTTCCCGATCATCCGGTTGCGCTGAGGGCCCTCGAGCTCGCCTATCTGCGGGCGAAGAACTGGAACGGCCTCGTCGCGCTGTACCACCGCGACGCGCTCCTGACCAAGGACGACCCGCGACGGGTGGTCCTGTACACCCGGGCCGCGGAGGTCGCCGAGATTCGGATCGAACGCGACCCGCAGGCCGGCGACCTGTACGCAAAGGCGCTGGAGATCGATCCTCACTATCTGCCGGCGCTGCACGGGCGGCGGCGCATCGCGGAGCGCGCCCAAGACACCGCCACCGTGCTCGAGACCTTACAGGCCGAGGGGGCCGTCAGCGCTGACGTCGCCCACGCGAAAGAGGTGTTGTTCGAGGCGGCCCGCGTTCGCCAAGACGGCCTCGGCGACATCCCAGGGGCCATCGAGACGTACAAGATGGTCCTGGACCGAGCGCCGGATCATCTGGGCGCCTTCAATCGGTTGGAGGCCATCTATCTCGAGCAGGAGTCTTGGCGTCCGTTGCTCGAGCTGTTGACGAACCGGGCCAGCGCAGTGTCCGAACCCATCGAGCAGGCCAAACTGCTCGCGGCCGCGGCCGAGATTACGCAGGATCGCCTGCAGGATGTCGACGGAGCCGTGAACCTGTACCGCGAGGTACTGAGCCGGGACGAGAGCAACGCGGTGGCGCTGACCCGGCTGGGGCCCGCGCTATTCCGACGGGAAGCGTGGGACGAGGCGATCGACGTCTTTCATCGGACCTTGTCCAACACGCAAGATCCGGACGCGCATCTGGTGGCCTACAAGGCGCTCGGGGTCATCTACCAGGAGCACCGCCAAGACCTCGTCAAGAGCGTGCAGTCGTTCCAGCAGGCTCTGCAGGCCGACCCGACCGACACCGATTGCCTTCGTCGGCTCGCGTCGGTCTACCAAGGGGCGCAAGACTGGAACTCGGCCGTCAACGTGCTCCTTCGATTGGCCGATGCCGAGCCGACCCCGCAAGCCAAGATCAAGACGCTGCTCGAGCTCGGTCGGACCTACGCCGACGGGTTGTCCGATGCGAAAAACGCCATCCGGGCTTACCGCAAGGTGATCGATCTCGACCCCGCCAACGCGGAATCGGTCCTGAAGCTGACCGAGCTCTATGAGCAAGAGAACGACTGGCAAGCCCTGGCCAAGGTGATGGACGCCTACGTCCGTTTGCTCGCGCCGGAAGAGAAGCACAAGGCGGCGCCGCTGCATCTCAAGATGGCCGATGTCTTCGAGAACCGGCTCGATGACGACAATCGCGCCATCAACGCTCTCAAGTACGCGCTCGACGCGCAGCCCGACCTGGTGCCGGCGCTCGAGAATATGGCTCGCCTGTATTCCAAGGACCCGGAAACGTACCCGCAGTCGGTCGCCGCACACCGTCAGCTGCTGAAGCTGGACCCGTTCCGGGTCGCCAGCTATCGGGAGATGCACCGGATGTTCGAGCGTCTCGGGCAGCACGACAAGGCGTTCGTCGTGGCCGAGGTGCTGGTTCTTCTGAGGGCCCAGCAGCAGGACGAAGACCTCTACTATCATGAGCACAAGAGCCGGGTTGCGCCGCGCGCGTTCGGGAGCTTGACCGACGCCGACCATGAGCGATTGATCGTTCACCCCGGCGAGCGAGGCCCGATGAGGGAAGCCCTCGCGGTCCTGGGGAGCGAGCTGTCGAAGCTGTATCCGGGTGATTTGGCCAGGCACGGTCTGAATCGGCGAACCGACATCGAAGGACCAAAGTCCCAACACCCGATGCGCATCCTGGCCAATGAGCTGGCCGAGGTTCTCGGTGCGCCGCCCTTCGAGGTCTTGATCTCGAAACAGAACGAGCTCGGTCTGGCGATCGAGAACAGCCGTCCGCTGGCCCTGATCGTCGGTGTGAAGGTCGGCCATCGTATCCAAGACAAGGACCAGCGCTTCTTGATGGCGCGAATGTTGGAAAAGCTCCGGGGCGGGCACCATCTGCTCGAGCGCATTCCGGCCGCCGAACTGGAGACGATCATTTGGGCCATCGCGAAGATGTCGAACCCGAGCGGGTCGGTGCCCATCGACTCGAGTCGACTGGACGCGGTGACCCGCAGCCTCCTCAAGACCATCAGCAGCCGCGGCCGCCGCGACCTCGAGATGGTCGGCAAGGGGCTGTTCAAGACCCACATCGATGTGACCAAGCACAAGAAGGCCGCTGGAAACTCGGCCAACCGAGCGGGCCTCGTGGTGACCAACGACCTCGAGGTGGCCGTGCGTCATATCGCGCGGTCCAACCCGAGCGTTCGACCGGTGTGGCGGGACGCCGAAGCAGCCCGGGAGACGATCGGTACCGTGGACGAGATCCGCGATCTGCTCGGCTACGCGGTGAGCGAAGAGTACTTTTCCGTTCGCAGCAAGTTGGGCTTTTCGATTCAGTCCTGAGGCTCGCGGGGGTGCGCTGCGTTTTCGAACGGTCATCGACTTCGCGACGAAGACGCATCGGTTGCGTGAGGCGGGTTTTCGGAGTTTAAGGGCCTCGAGCATGTCCGGGACGCGACGGGCTCGGTCGCGAAGGAGAACCGTTGATGCGCGGGTTTGTGAGCCTCCAGGTTGGACTCGGTTTGGCCGCTCTGTTCGGGGCGCTGTACGTGACCGCCGACCGCTTGATGGCGCCGGTAGAGACGGCGCAATTGGTGCGGGCGGCCCGAGCGGAAGCCGAGGCTTCCGGGCAGCGCGCCGCATCGAAATGGGAAGAGAACGTTGAGGCGGCCCGCGGTGTCGTGAGCACCATGTCGCGATCTCCGACGCTCCGAAGACTCGGCATGCAATACAGCCAGCGTTACCGGGCTGATCGACTCGCCCGAGCCGTCGACGGGGTGGTCCTGATGGCTGGCGGGCACGGTCAAGCAGCATTGCTGGACGCGTCCGGGCAGTCCCTGGTCGAGCGCGAGGGGGCCGCATCGCTGATCGGGACCCAAGCTGCGAAGGCTGCGTTGCGAGGCGAGACATCGGTCATCGTAGAGTCCAGCGAGGGCGAAGTGCGACTGATCGCGGCCGCTCCGATCGGTCGGGACGAAGTCGAAGGGGCCATCGTTTTGGGATTGCCGCTTCGGGCTGAGAGCCACCGAGCGCTCATGCAGGGCCTTCCACCGGGCGTCGGTCTCGTTGTGATGCTGGGCGAGCAGCCGGTCTTCGGCACGCTTTCGAACGGCTCGGTCGGCGGCCTGGCGAAGGCATCGCCGGACCGCGACATTTTGCTCGACGGCCGGGCGTACCGCGCCTTCCGGGCTCCCCTTCGACATGACGGCAGCACGGTCTTGTACGCCGTCACGGTGTCGGCGCTCGAAACGCCCTCCACCGTTACCGCGACCGGGCATTTTCGGCTCCTGATCCTCTTCATCGGCGGCGCGGCGATACTCGTGGCGGTGCTGGCCACGGGGCTGAATCCGGCGTCCGCGGGAATCGGGTCGCCGGCTCGGCTGCCCGCGAGGCTCGCGGGCGACGATGCTCCCGTCTCGGGCACGACTTGGACCCCGCTCGATGGACGATCAGACCCGATTCAGCCCGAACCGATGCCCGAGGCCCCGGGGCTACAGCTCAATTTTGGTGGATCGCCAAGTCCTCAGGCGTACGAATCCGAGCCTGTGCCGATGGCGCAACCCGAGGCCCAGGCAGTGCCGATCGGACAGCCCGCACCGATGGCGCAGTCGATGGCGATGGGTCCGAACGTCCAAAGCGGTCCCTTGACCGGGACCTACAGCGGAACCCCAGGAGAAACGACGTTGGCCGTCCCTCCTTTCGGCGGACCGGTCGGGGTAGACTACGGCAAGCCGCCCGTTGATGACTTGGCCGCCGAATCCAATCCGACCTTGCTCGCACCGCCGATCGAGGTCCCGGCGACCTCGAATCCGCCAAATCCACCCAATCCACCCAATCCACCGGACAGGCCCACCGGCGCGCCGGGTTCCTCGTTTGCTGCCGAGTCGAGTTTCCCGCCGGTCTTCGGCGCGTCGATGGGGTTTCCTGACCCGATGCCGGAGCGGACTTTTGAGGCCGGACCGTCCTCGTATGACACGCCGCCCAGGGACTCGCGGGGCGCGCTGGGCGCCTCCGGCTTCGATCCGAACGCTCCCCCGATGGCGGGTGCTTCTATGGATATTCCGATCGCTTCGGAGTCCGTGCCGTTTTCGGCCGCAACGCCAGGGGGATCCTCGACGCCCGGTTTCGGCGCTGGGTCGTCGGCGTATCCGAATATGCCTCCGGCGGCCAGCGCGGCCGCTGGACTCGGCGGTCCGTCGTGGGCCTCGGCGGGTGAACCGGGCATGGGTCAACCCACGCTTCCGGTCCATCCGGCGCCACAGCCGGCGTCCGGAGGGCGTGGCGACCTCGCGGGCGGGCAGTCCTCGCGGGTGGGAGGTGACCTGGGCGGCGACGCCTTCGCACCGCCGGAGACCGGCGGCAACTTCCGAGAACCCACCCCATTCGATGCGATCGCGAAAGCCGCGTTTGCCGCGCCTCCGCCGGAACCGGTTCAAGACCAGCGCTCGGATCTGCCAGCGCCCAAAGGGCCGGTCCCTCCGGAGATCAAGGCCGCGCAGCGGGCCGAAGCGCAGCGCAGGGCGCACGACGAGCGAGAGGCGTTGTCGGGCCTGTCAGCTCCTCCCAAGTCCCCCTACGACCCCGATTTGCCGATGCCCAAGGACGTGCCTGCGCCGATGGGCTACGACCCAGCGAGCGGGTCGATACCTCCCCAACCGCGCGGGGTCTCCGCTGCGGCAGGGGATCCCAGCGCTCCCGAGGGCAAACGGGATCCCTGGCGCAATCCGTCCGTTCCCCGAATGAAGGCCGCTCAGCCCCCGGTTGCGGCGGCGGAGACCGCGCCCCCCGCGTCGCGCCGAGACCAACCGGCTCCCTACGACGAGGGTCACTATCGGTCCGTGTTTGATGAGTTCGTTGCCGCCAAGGCCAAGCTGGGAGAATCGGTCGAGAACCTCAGGTTCGACGGATTCCGGAACAAGCTGCGCAGCAGCGAAGAGAGTCTGCTCGACCGGCACGGGTGTCGGGCGGTGCGTTTCCAAGTACTGGTCAAGGATCGGACGGTCTCTCTGCGCCCTCAACTGGTTCGCTGACTGCCCAGCGATCCCGTGAGCTCCCCGAACGCCAGCCTCGGTCTAGTTTTTCGGGTTTAACGTCGAGGTGCACTCTAGACGGGTGGCTCAACTATATGTATGTTCAGTATTGAACATATGCTCAGTCATCTCACAGTCCGGAATCTCGCTCTGGTCGACCAGATCGCGCTCGAGTTTGGCCCGGGGCTGAACGTCCTCACGGGAGAAACGGGTGCGGGCAAGTCGGTCCTGGTGAACGCGCTCTCGTTGATTCTGGGAGCGCGGGCGCACGCCGATATGGTGCGTACCGGGGCCAGCGAAGCGGTCGTCGAGGCTCTCTTCGATGGGCTGGAGCCCACGGTGATAGGGCGCCTGTCGAACCTCGGGGTGAGCGCGGTCGACGGTCAGCTCCTGGTCCGTCGGGTCTTGAGCAAGAGTGGGCGGAGTCGGGTTCAGCTGAACGGACAGCTGGCGACGGTCGGGATGTTGGGCAAACTGATGCGGGGCATGCTCGACATCACCAGTCAGCATGAGCACGTAACCCTGCTCGACCCCGAGACTCACCTCGACGCGCTCGATACGTTCGGCGGGCTCGAAGGCCTGCGCTCGCCCGTAGCGGGCGCGTACGACCGGGTTCGGCAGCTCGAAGCCTCGCTCGAGGCGCTGAAGAACGATGAGACCGCCAAGGTCGAGCGCGCCGACGCGCTGCGACAGGCGGTGGCTGCGATCGACGCCGCCGCTCTCGAGGCCGACGAGCTCGACCGGCTGGAGGCCGAGCTGGTCCGCTTGCGGCATCAGACCGAGCTCCAGGTCGGGGTGCAGGGGGCCGAAGACGCGCTGTACTCCGGTGAAGGCGCGGTCATCGAGGTCGTCGGGCAAGTTCTCAAGACGCTGGACCGGTTGGCCGCGATCGACGAGGTGCTGCAGCCCGCGCGGGCTACGCTCACGTCGGTCACCGCCGAGCTCGACGACCTGGCGCGCACGCTGGCGAGATATCAGGGGCGCCTCGATTGTGATCCGGGGCGGCTCGATGACGTCGAGGATCGGATCCAGACCCTCCGGTCGCTCGCGCGGAGGTACGGCGGCGACCTCGAGACGGTGCTCCGAGCTCGCGACGAGATGGCCGACGAGCTCGCGGGGTTCGAGTCGGTCGAGGGCCGCATCGAAAGCCTGTCGAGCGAGCTCGACGAAGCCCGGGTCACGTTGAGTCGATGTGCTCAAGCGCTCACCGCCGCCCGTCGCGAGACGCACGAGTCCCTCGCCGCTGCGATTCAAGCCGAGCTTCGGGAGCTGTCGATGGCGAAGGCCCGGGTCGAGGTTCGCCTCGAACCGCTTCGGAGCCCGGGTCAGCGAGGCGCAGAGACCGCCGAGCTGCTCATGAGCCCCAACCCCGGGGAGCCACTGAAGCCGCTTCGCCGGGTTGCTTCGGGCGGTGAGATGAGCCGGCTGCTCCTCGCGCTCAAGAAGGTTTTCGCCCACCGAAGCCACGGCTCGACTTATGTCTTCGACGAGATCGACACGGGTATCGGCGGAGCGGTCGCCGAGGTCCTCGGCACCAAGCTGCGGACGGTCGCAGGCTCGAGTCAGGTCATTGCAGTCACCCATCTGCCCCAGGTGGCGGCCTTCGCCGATGTGCACTTTCAGGTCGAAAAGAACCACTTGGGGCGTCGAACCGTGACGGAGGTAACGCGGCTGTCGGCCGGGCAGCAGGTCACAGAGCTGGCCCGGATGCTCGGAGGTCTGAAGATCACTGCGGCCACTCGCAACCTCGCGGAAGAAATGCGCAATCGGGCGATTCAAGCCCGGCCTGGCGCCATCGGGCGCGTTGTGGCGGCTACGCCAGGTCGGTGAGCTTGGCGACAATAACGACCAATCATTCACGGGTGGATAGGTTGTTCGATTGAAATGCACCCGGGGCTCTGCCTATATTCCGAGGCTAGGCGCCGTGGCCGAACGCCAGCTAAAAATTCTGTCCTTTGGATTGACCGATGTCGGCATGCGTCGGGATCACAATGAAGACAGCTATCTGGTTGATGACGACCAGCAGCTGTACGTGGTCGCAGACGGCATGGGCGGGCATCTCGGCGGAGAGATGGCCTCCGCGTTAGCGGTCGAGACCATTAAGTCCTCCGTGGAGCACGAACGCATCGAGGTTGTGAACGGCAAACCCTTCAAGGGGCCCATCGAACAACACCCCGCTTTGATGATGCTTCCCAAGGCCGTGAAGCGCGCGTGCGCGGCGATCTTTCACAAGGCGCAGGAAGTGCCGGAGCTGCAGGGGATGGGTACGACGGTGACGGGGGTCGCGTTCGTCGATAGCTTCGCGTTTTTCGGGCACGTCGGCGACAGTCGCGCCTATCTGGTTCGCGACGGGCGAATCGAGCAGCTATCCGAAGATCACTCGTTGGTGAACGAGCAACTCAAGGCCGGGCTCATAACGCCGGAGCAGGCCCGAATGAGTCGATTCAAGCACATCATCACACGGTCGGTGGGCTTCGAGGAAGACGTTGCGGTCGACACCATGGTCGTGCCTACCCAGGAAGGCGATCTTTACGTCCTGTGCAGCGATGGTCTCGCCAACCTGGTCTCCAACCAGGAGATCCGCGACGTGCTGATGAATAACTTCCTCCGAGATGCACCGAAGGCGATGGTCGCCCTCGCGAATGAGCGAGGGGGCGACGACAACATCACGGTGGTTGTCCTGTACATAAACGGCGAAGAGTAGGATGTGACGCTGGAGTGAGGAAGATTTAACGTCGTGTGACGACGACCGATCTTCTCGATCGAGCCGCCCCCGGGCGACCGAACTAAGCTTGCCCTAGGTTCTCATTCGTATAGCGTAGGGTCCTCCGGAGCAGTTGATGGTGCAGAAGAGTTCCCGGCACTTCACGTTGATGATCATGCCCGAGACGGCAGGCGGCGAAGTGCGACGTTTGAGGGTGGCGCGCCGGACGGTCGGCCTCGGGGTCGGGGCGGTGTTCCTCCTGACGGTGGTCGCCGTCGCCTCGCTGGCGGGTAACGTCGTTCAGTACTTCGACCAGTCAACGGCGGCATACCTCGACCGCGAGAACGCCGATCTCAAGAATCGCATCGCTACTCTGGATGCGCGCGTCAATCAGCTGACCAAGTCGGTCGACGATGTTCGCGCCTTCGAGGGTCGCCTTCGCCGGATGACGATGATTTCCGATCCGGCGCGAGACCTGGGCGTCGGCGGTGGCGGTCGTTCCGCCCGCAAGGCGGCGGCCGAGCGAACGGCCGATGAGATGCGCAAGGGTTTGCTGGGCGAAGACGCCGAAGAAGCCGCGGGTCTCGTCGCCGGGCGACTGCTTCAGACCGAGGTCGAAGCTCGGCAGGCCCAAAAATCCGTGGCGCAGCTCAGCGCGTATCTCAAAGGTCAGCAATCGCTGTTGGCCGCAATCCCCAGCCGTCGACCGACGCTGGGTTTCCTGACTTCAACGTACGGCATGCGCGTCGACCCGTTTACGGGTTTGCCCACGCTGCACGCCGGTATCGACTTTTCGGCGGGTATCGGCGTTCGCGTCGTGGCGACCGCGGATGGGACGGTAATATGGGCGTCGACCAGAGGTTCCTACGGAGAGACAGTGGAGATCGAGCACCTTGGGGGACTCACGACCCGCTATGCGCACCTGTCTCGAATCGACGTCAAGGTAGGGCAAAAGGTGACCCGAGGCGAGATGATCGGCGCGGTCGGGAACACCGGGCGTTCCACCGGGCCCCACCTGCACTACGAAATCCGACTCAATGGCGTTCCTCAGGACCCCCAGCGTTTCCTGATCGAATAGTCCACGATTCTTCAGCGTTAGCCCTTCGCGAACCCGCTCTTGACGAGTGGCGTAGGGTATCCATAGTAGCTCGCGAGAGAGTGAAGGGACACGGGTGCTCTTCGCTTCGCCATTTCTACAGTTAGGCCAGTCCGATGGGATTCCTGTCCAAAATCTTCCCCACCAAGAACCAGCGTGAGCTGCGCAAGCTGCAGCCGAAGGTCGCCGCGATCAACGAACTCGAGCCGAAGATCAAGAAGCTGAGCGACGCCGAGCTTCAGGCGAAGACGGCCGAGTTCAAGCAGAAGCTCGACAATGGGGCTTCGCTCGATGACATCCTGGCCGAAGCCTTCGCGGTCACCCGAGAGGCCGGGTGGCGAATCCTCAAGATGCGTCACTTCGACGTGCAGCTGATCGGCGGCATGGTTCTGCACACCGGCCGAATCGCCGAAATGCGTACCGGAGAGGGCAAGACGTTGGTCGCGACCTTGCCGGCGTACCTGAACGCGCTCACCGGCAAGGGTGTTCACATCGTCACCGTGAACGACTACCTGGCCAATCGAGACGCCGAGTGGATGGGCAAGATCCACCGTTTCTTGGGCTTGTCGGTCGGCACCATCGTTCACGGATACGATGATGCGCACAAGCAGAGCCAGTACGGGTGCGACATCACCTACGGAACCAACTCCGAGTTCGGCTTCGACTACCTGCGCGACAACATGAAGTTCAGCCTCAGCGACTATGTTCAGAGTCGCGGCCTGAACTATGCGATCATCGATGAGGTCGACTCGATTCTGATCGACGAAGCGCGGACGCCGCTCATCATCTCGGGGCCCGCGGAGGAGTCCGCCGACAAATACGCGACCGTCAACAAGGTCGTGTCCAAGTTACGGCCCGAGCAGGACTACACCGTCGACGAGAAGTCGAAGTCGGCGATGTTGACCGACGAAGGCACCGATCGGGTCGAAAAGCTGTTGGGGGTCGGAAATCTCTTCTCGCCCGAGAATACGGAGTGGTTCCACCACATCTCAAAGTCGCTGCAGGCGCATGCGTGCTACAAGCGCGACGTCGATTACCTGGTCCACCGGGGCGAGGTGCTCATCATCGACGAGCATACCGGTCGTACGATGGAGGGTCGGCGCTGGTCGGACGGATTGCACCAGTCCATCGAGGCGAAAGAAGGGGTGAAGATTCAGCGCGAGAACGTGACGCTCGCGACGGTCACCTATCAGAACCTCTACCGAATGTATAACAAGCTCTCCGGAATGACCGGTACCGCCGATACCGAAGCCGAAGAGTTCGACAAGATTTATAAGCTGGAAGTCGTCGTCATCCCGACCAATAAGCCTATGGTCCGGCAAGACGACGATGACCTGATCTACAAGACCGAGGCCGAGAAGTTCAACGCGGTCGTTCAAGACATCAAAGAACGGCATGAGAAGGGCCAGCCGGTGCTGGTGGGCACCAAGAACGTCGACAAGTCCGAGGTCATCAGCCGGCTATTGCAACGGCACAAGATCGAGCATGTGACGCTCAATGCGAAGTTCCACCGGCAAGAGGGTGAGATCATCGCGCAGGCCGGGCAGCTCGGGGCCGTGACGATCTCTACCAATATGGCCGGTCGCGGCACCGACATTCTGCTGGGCGGCAATCCGGAATATCTGGCCCGGGCCGAGGTCGCCAAAGAGCAGCTTGGCGACGCGAAAGACAACGCGGCTCGACAGCAGGAGATCCTCGCGGAGTTTCGCTGGCTGACGGGGTCGCCGGAATCGATTCCCCGCGAGATGGTGACGTCGGACCACGCCGAGAAGTTCTTTCAACGCAAGCTAAGTACGGGCTCGGGCGGAGCGGAAGCTCTCGATGTGGCGACCCTACAGGCCGAGGCCCGGGAAGAAGCGGTGGCGTGGGTCGACGAGCTCATCGCATCTTACGCCAAACACCTCGAACACTACGGTGCGGTCTGCTCGGAGGCCAAAAAGAAGGTTCTGGAGGCGGGGGGGTTGCACGTCTGCGGCACCGAGCGCCACGAGTCTCGCCGGGTCGATAACCAGCTGCGGGGTCGTGCCGGCCGTCAAGGTGACCCCGGCTCTTCGAAGTTCTTCCTGTCGCTCGACGACGACCTGATGCGAATCTTCATGGGCGACCGTCTCAAGGGCATGATGGAGCGTCTGGGCATGGAAGACGACGTGCCCATCGAGGCCCGGATGGTGACCCGGTCGATCGAGAACGCCCAAAAACGCGTCGAGGGTCACAACTTCGACATCCGCAAGAACTTGATCGAGTACGACGACGTCATGAATCTGCAGCGGAAGACCGTGTACGGCCTTCGCCGGCAGATTCTAGGCGACGACCCGATGGAAGAAGAAATGCTCGACATGATCGAGCGCATCGTTGGTTACGTCGGCGAGACTTCGTGCCCCCCCAAGATGGCCCCCGATACCTGGGACTTTGAGGGCGTCCAGAACAAGATCAAGGGCATCTTCGGCGTATCGCTCGAGATCCCGGAGACCATCGCGCGCTTCGATGACTTGACCCTGTTGCTGTACGAGCAGGTCGAACAGCGATGGAAGAAGCGGCAAAAAGAGCTCGGACAAGACTTTGTGGTCGTCGACGAGTCGCTGGTCCGAAAAGAGGGGCTGCCCGCGTCGGCAAAGATCAAAGAGCCGGTGTGGCGGTTTATTCTCCGGCAGTTGTATCTGCGTCAGATCGACCGGCACTGGCAAGACCACTTGACGCAGATGGACCAGCTCCGCGACGGCATCGGCCTGCGCGGATACGGTAACCGTGACCCGAAGATCGAATACAAGCGGGAAGGGCACCAGTTGTTCCTTTCGATGATGCGCGAGGTCGACCACAACGTGGCCGCCGAGCTGTTCCACTTGAAGCTGATGTCTGCCGAAGAGGTCGCTCGGGAAGAAGAGCGACGCCGACAGGCGGCGGCGACTCGCGAGCGAGCCGCTCGCCTCCAGGGCGGGAGCGACCAGTCCAGCGCAGACGCCGTCACGGCGACAGACCGCAAAGCAAAGTCTCGGCCTCCGAAGAACCGCAAGCGGCTGGGTCGGAACGATCCGTGTTGGTGCGGGTCCGGAAAGAAGTACAAGAAGTGTCACGGCAAGGCCGACGCGGCTAAGTGAGATTCGGGTCGTCGATGGGGGGGCCGTGAAGCGCGTCATGTTGTTCGGCTTGTCGGCGAATCCCCCGACGGGCCGAACCGGACACGCCGGTTTGGTGGCGTGGGCCGCGTCGGAAGCTCGTCTCGACGAGTGGGACGGCGCCGGTCCCGACGAAGTCTGGGTGCTGCCCGTCTATCGCCATGCCTTCGCCGCAAAGGGCGACCTGGCGCCCTTCGATCATCGAATGGAGATGGCTCGGCTGGCCTTCGAGCGTCTGCCCGGCGCGGAAGGCAAGGTCAGGGTCATCGACGTCGAACGACGGGTGCATGAGGCCATGGTCGCCCAAGACCCGAGCGCTCGACCGGGGACCATCGACGTCGTTCGATGGCTGAGGGCGGAGCACCCGGAAGCGGTCTTCGCGCTGCTGCTCGGGGCCGATACCTATCGCGATCTGCTCGCGGGGCGATGGAGGCAAGGCGACGAGCTGATGAAGCTGGTCGTCGTCGTCGCGGTTCCAAGAAAGGGTGTATCGCTGAACGAGGACACTCGCCCCGGGGCACCGGAGCTCGACGAGGTCAGCTCGACCGTCGTGCGGGACGACGTAGACAGCTGGAGCTCGGCGCTCGACCCCGAAGTGCTCGCGTACATTCGAAAGCACGGCTTGTACGCAGCCGGCCGAGTCGACGGCTCTTCGGCGTAGGGAACCGGCCCCGGGACTTCCCGGACTCGGCTCGGCTGGGTCCACCCAGGGTGCTCCTTGGACTCCTGCGACAGGCCAGGTACATTCTCGGACTGGACGAGGACGGTCAGGTGAGCTCCAACCAAACGCCGAAGCGAACGCCCCGGACGGACCGCCTGCTGGGCACCGTTATTGCGGGCAAGTACAAGATCTTGAAGAAGATCGGCGAAGGAGGGATGGGGTCCGTTTACATCGCCAACCAGGATCCCATCGATCGCAAGGTCGCGGTCAAAGTCCTGCTGAGTAAGCTCGCTGAAGACGAAGTCGCCGTGAAGCGCTTCGAGCAAGAAGCGAAGGCGATCTCGCGGATGCAGCACCCGAACACGGTGACCATCTACGACTTCGGTCGCACCGCCGACGACGATGAAGAACGCTTGTACATCGTCATGGAGTACCTGCGCGGCCAGACGCTGACGCAAGTGCTCCGGCAAGATGGGCAACTGCATCCGCGGCGAGCCGCCCGGATCATGCGCCAGGTCTGCGCCTCGCTGGGTGATGCGCACGCCGCGGGGATCATTCACCGCGACTTGAAACCCGACAATATCTTCCTCACCGAGGTAGGGGGCGACAAAGACTGGGTTAAGGTCCTCGATTTCGGGGTCGCCAAGCTCGCGGACAGCGAAGGCGCGGGTACGTTGACGCAGACGGGCATGATCTTCGGGACGCCGAAGTACATGTCGCCGGAGCAGGCCGAGGGGCGCCCGATCGACTACCGCGCCGATATCTATGCTTTGGGCGTCGTCCTGTACGAGCTCCTGGTCGGCCGACCGCCGTTCCTGGCCGACACCCCGGTCGGCCTCCTGCTCAAGCACATCTCGGAGCCTCCGCCGCCCTTCAAGCAAGTCCGTGCCGACCTCGACATCGATCCGATGATCGAGGCCATCACCATGCGAGCGCTCGATAAGCGACCCGAGGGGCGCCAGCAGGTCGTCGCGGAGCTCGCCGCGGAACTCGAGGGATTCGAGCGCAGCGCGTCGGGCGCGGTGTCGGTCCCCGGCCTCAACACCATGGCGACGGGTCCCGCGGGCCTCCCGACGGAGGTGAACCCCGGCCAACAGGCGCAGATGACCCCGCGCGACTTGGCGCCGCCGGACCGGTTGCCGTCGGGGCTGTCGCTCGGAGACGCGGCCAAGGTCGAAGGCCAGGGGCCCGCCGGCTCGCCGGTGCCCACCGGCGAAACCGGCCTCGATGCTCCGGGGTACGAAGACGCGTCCGGCCGAGCCGACTCCGGTGGGCCGGCGCGCGACTCACGGTTGATGACCGCTCAAGGGATCACGCACCCCACCCCCGCCCACGGCGGCGGCATCGAAACGCTGGGCGGCCTCAGCGGCGAATTCGACGGTCGCCGCCGCGCTCCGCGCCAAAGCTCCGTCAACACCATGATGATGACCGGGGTCGTCTTCTTGGTGGCGGCCGCCGTGTTGGCGGCCTACGTGCTGCTCGGACAGCGCGACAAGGTTCAGGCAGAGTCGGTGGCGGGACCGCCCCCGGCGTCGAGCCTTGAGCCCGCCCCCGAGCCGGAAGACCCGGCAACCGAGTCCGAATCCGAAACCATCGACGAAGCGTCGGCGGATGCCGAGGCTCGCCGGGCTCGCGAGGAGCGTAAAGAACAACGCCGGCGGCGCGCTGCCGCCGACGCGCTCGAGCGCCTCGCGGAGCCTCCGCCTCCGCCTCCGCCTCCGATGGTTTCGCAGCTGACCGACGTCGAGTTCACCTCCGCTCCTGCCGGAGCCATCGTCGCGCTGGAGGGTGGGCGGCAGCTCGGCCTGACTCCGGTGTCGATCAGCTTCAAGCGCGGTGAGCGCATCACCGTGGTCTTTTCTAAACGGGGCTTCGTTTCAAAGAAGCGGGCCTTCACGGTAGGCCAAGGCGACATCGAGGTCAGGCTCGCGAAGCGTCAAACGTGCCCCGATGGAAGCTCGCCGCCTTGTCGAGCGGAAGAAGCGCCGCCTCCCGTGGTGGAACGGAAAGCGACGGACGTCATCCTGGACGACCTCAAAGTCGACGAACTCAAGTAGGGATATGAAGTGGCTTCGGGCGACGAACGTCGATGAGGTCAGGGTACGAACGTCGTGTCGACTTCAACCCTGTTGAACGGCTGTAGGTTGCCCATCTCGTCGGCCGACGGGCGATCATCGACGCACCGGAAACCGTAGCCTCGCTGGGTTCCGCTATCGCCCTCGGGGTCGGTTTCGGTCCGGAGCGCGAAGACCCCGACCGTCCGCGAATTGGTGAGCTGGTCGAGAATCCCCCCGCCGGCCAGAGTCCCGATCTGACCGCTGGAAGAGGCTTGGCGACCAGTAATGCAGACCGGGTAGACGCCGTACGGCTGCCCAGGCGGTTGATAGCTGCCGTACACGCAGGGGGCGGTCACGCCCGCATTGGCGTCGATGACCGGGCAGGTCGGAGGGTTCTGGTTCTCGTCGGGGAGCGGAGCGATGCAGAACCAAGGCAGACCGGCGGCGCCCAAGCGGTCGAGCGGGAATCCATCGGAGGTCCATTCGGTCTGGCTCCCGGTGAGGTCGAAAATCGGACCGTCGAGCCCATTGACGACGTCGTTGATGGCGGAACCCTGGGGGTCGGTCGCCGATCCGACCGGCGTCGGCCGCGTCGCGTTGCACTGAGGCGAATTCAAACGGGCGTCGTTGCAGCTGACCGGCTCGTCGCTGGTGCCGTCGATGAAAGGCGCCATATCCCCGGGTTGGGGGTTGTCAGGGTTGACGAAGTTGGCTTGGCGGATCGCGATGGCCTCGATCAAGGTCGGCAGACGCCGGCCGATGAACTCACACATCCGCGTCGCTTCGTCCAAAGGTACTTCGACCACCGGGCACCGGTCGAAGTCGTCTTCGTCCGTGCAGACTTGAGATGCGCTGGCATCGGATGGGTCGGGCCGATCGCAGACCCCGGAGTCGACGCACAGCTGGAACAGGTCGTTGGTGACCTCGATGCGGTCGACGGTCAGGGTCTTGGGAATCACCGGGATGAAGCAGTTATGAGGCTCATCGAGGTCGATCTGCCCGCTGCCGAACCCCTCGACGGCTTCGATCACGGTCGGGTCGGCCTGCGACGGAGTGCCGAACTTGGTGCAAAAGTCGTCGGTGGGCCCGGTTTGCCTAAAGTCCACCACGAAGATGCGGTCGCCGTACCGGATCGAGCTCTGAAGCGGGATGTTGGGGGGCGCCTCCGACTCAACACATGCCGCGACCAAAGCCGCGACCACCAAGGCAGCCAGAGTCAGACCGCAGAAACGAACGGTGCTCATTAGAACCTCCCCGTGAGGCCGACCGCAGCACCCCCATCGTCGGTGGGGACAACGCCAACCGATTCGATCGTCACGAAGGGTTGGTCGGCCGGTAGGATGCCTGCAGTCACCGGTGCGGGCGGAACCTCACGGAACCACTTAATCAGATAGAAAATCGATCCTCCGAGCACCAGTGTTCCGCCGGCGATCAGAGAGATGGTTTGAATCAGCTCCATCGTGTCGAGCTCGGAGTTGCTTCGGAGCCCCGGATCTTCGTTGGGTACACCCTGCCGGTAGAACGGCATCCCGTTGAGCGTTTCGTTGCCGAGCTGCTCGAAGTAGGGTCGCCGACGGAATCCCTTTTGGATCACGAAGGGGGTGAAGAAGCCAATGCTGCCCCCGATGAGGCCAGTGAGGACCAGGCTGCTGCCCCATGTGCTCAAGGTTTCGTCCGAGATCGGTGGGTCATATTCGCTGAGGACGACGGCTAGGGGACTGTCTTGGTCCTTGATGATCTCGACTTCGCCCGTCCACCTATCGAAGCCGACCTTTTCGATTTGGACTTGGTGAGTACCGGCTTGGAGGGCTTTCTTCTGAGTGTAGGGCGACAGGCCGACGATGGCGCCGTCGATGAAGATCCGGGCCCCCTCTTCGCTGACGCTGATGGTCAGATAGCCGACGTTCTCGAGCTTCTTAAGCTTGAAGTCGAGCGACAGGTCTTGGTCACCCATCACGAAATCACGCTTGATGGGCTCGTACCCGTTGAGGTCGAGGTACAGGGTGTGCGGGCCAGGCTCGACCCGCATCCGGAAGTTGGTCTGGCCCTGCAGGCCCGTGTTGCGATTGTCGAGATAGATGTCGGCTCCGGGTGGGTCGGATGAGACCGACAGCTCTTTGTAGCCTTCGACGATGCGGCGACGCATGTCTTCGATCAGAGCTTCGACCTTCTTTCGGTCGGGCGCGTTCGGATCTTGTTCGAGGTACTGGCGGAAGTAGTCCGCCGCCTCCGGCCACTGCGCGAGGGCCTCGTGACTCTTCGCGATGTTGTACAGCGGTGCGGCGTCGGCGCGAATGTCGAAGGCGGCTTTGAAGTCTTCGATCGCGCCTTCGTAATCGCCGGCTCGATACTTCGCTTTGCCTTCGTCCATCCGCGCCTTGAAGCGCGCTTCGGGGCTTTGAGAATCCAGCCCCAGTCTTTGGCGGAGCGCCTCGATCTTCGCGATCGCGTCGGCCCGTTCTTTCGGGTCAGCGGCCTTTGCGACGTAGATGTTGTACCACTCGATCGCCTCACGATACTGCGACAGGCGCTCGTGGCAGCGCGCGATGTTGTAGGCCATGGCGGAGCTGGCGACGATCGCGTAAGCCTTTTGAAACTCTTCCAGCGCCTGCACGAATCGTCCGGCCTTGTAATAGGCGCGGCCGGCTTGTGCGTAGAGGTTCGCGACTTCGCTGGTGGTGCTCGTGGCGGCAACTCCGGCGCTCGAGTCCGACCCCGAAAGGTCTCCGGCGCTGGTGGCCGACCCGGTTGCGGGTTCGGTTGCAGGTTCGGTTGCGGGTTCCGCGAACGTCTCCTCGTCGGCCTCGCCCTGAGGTTCGGTATCTTGATTGTCTTGCGCAAACGCCGAAGACGCGACCAACAGCCAGGTGGCTACGGTCGCCAGCGCGAAGCCGCGCGTCCCTCGACGAAGCGAAACGTCCCTTGACTGGACGCAACGGTCTCGCCCCTGGTTCATCGCCGCGAACCCTCCCATCTTCGCCAGGTGTTTTCAACAAGTCCGAAGACACCCAACGTCGGACGGTCGTCTATCAGCAAAGCGCAAGCGGCCGAACGCTGCAGGCCGGCGGTCCCTACGCGGGACGGGGTATAGTCGCTTCAGAAATGGTTCGACGCGGTGAATATCTGGAACGGTCGGTCGTCGTGCCGCACGGCGACTCGACCCTCGACGGCCTTTACCACCGAGGCGCTCGGCGTCGTGGTCTCGTCGTGGCTCCGCCCCACCCCGACCACGGAAGCATGGAGATACCGCTTATCGCCGAGGTGGCATGGGCGGCCGCTCGGGCCGGCTACCCGACGCTGCGGTTCGACTATCCGGGCGTCCGCGGGAGCCCGGGCGCGTTCTCGGAATGGGCGGCCCGCGGAGCGCTCGAATCGGCGGCCGAACACCTCACGGCGTCGATGGCCGATGGATTCCCGCTCGAGGGCTCGGCGCTCGTCTTCATGGGGGTGAGGTGGGGCGCCGAGGTCGTCGCCCGAGCGATCGATGCCGATCCCCAGGCCGCCGGCGCCGTGATCTTGGTTCAGCCGCCGATGGACGCCTGGCCTTACCTGAACCGCTACCCGGGGCCGGTGAGAGGGATCCTGGCCGGAGAAGACGCTGAGGGCCATCGATCGGCGGCTGCCGACGCGGCAGCGGCTTGCTCGGATGCTCGGGTCACCGTGGTCGTCGAGGCCGACCGGACCTTTCGACGGGGCCTGGTGCAGCTGGGTAGGGCTGTAGTTGAAACCCTACAGGGCCGGCTTTGAGCGGGCGTCGAATATCACGACGATCATTGGAGCGATCTCAGACGTAAGCGCCTCTTGAGTTTAGTTGCTCACCTCGACGCTGCGTGCTATCCGACGCGCCCCTTCGGCTAACGGAGGAAAACACACGCCGGGATCGGACCCCTTGGGTGACGTCACCGGCTGACCTGACCGCCGCGGGCGGCGCGTTCTGACTCGCCCCTGGCGGCGCGTTCGGATTCGCCGCGGGCGGCGCGTTCTGACATGCCGCGGGCGGTGCGTTCTGACATGCCGCGGGCGGTGCGTTCTGACACGCCGCGGGCGGTGCGTTCTGACACGCCGCGGGCGGCGCGTTCGGACTCGCCGCGGGCGGCGCGTTCTGACATGCCGCGGGCGGCGCGATTCACCGCGCCAGCGAGGCGAGAACGGGCCCGCCGAGGCCCGTTCGGGTCCGAGCCGCGGATGGAGCGCAAGGACGGCGCGCAAAAGGTCAGCCGACTGACGTTCGAGATGAGCGGGACTCTACCGTACCGGCGGCGGACGAACCCAGAAGTAGGAGAGAGAGAACATGTCCACGGTTACCATGAAGCAAATGCTCGAGGCTGGCGTACACTTCGGGCACCAGACCAAGCGCTGGAACCCGAAGATGAAGCCGTACATCTTCGGTGCTCGCAACGGCATCTATATCATCGACCTTCAGCAGACGGTCGGGTTCTGGCGGCGCGCCTACGACTTCATCGTCGACCTGAGCTCCCGCGGCGAGAAAGTCCTGTTCGTCGGCACGAAGAAGCAGGCGCAGGAAGTGATCGCCGAAGAGGCGACCCGGGCGGGCATGTTCTATGTCAACAATCGCTGGCTGGGCGGAACGCTGACCAACTTCCGGACGGTCAAGAGCTCGATCGAGCGCCTTCGATTGGTCGAGCGAATGGAGACCGACGGCACGTTCGAGAAGCTCCCCAAGAAAGAAGTGCTGCAGCTCACCCGCGAGCGTGAGAAGCTGGAGCGGTCGCTCGGTGGAATCAAAGACATGAACCGGCTTCCGGGCGCTCTGTTCGTGGTCGACCCTCGAAAGGAACACATCGGGGTGGCGGAGGCGAACCGCCTCCAGATTCCGGTGGTCGCGATCGTCGACACCAACTGCGACCCGGATCAGATCGATTACGTCATCCCCGGTAACGACGACGCGATCCGGTCGATCAAGCTCTTCACGGCCAACATGGCCGATGCCTGCATCGAGGGCTCGACCAAGTACCAAGAGACGATCGCCGAGCAGAAGGCGCCGATCGAGAAGGGCGACAAAGAGCCGCCCAAACCGGTCGAAGAGCCGGCCGCGGCGGGGCCCAAGGTGGAAGTGGTGGCCCGCCCCAATCCGGGCGGTGATTCCGCGGCTTCGCCGAGCGCGAACTGACGTCAACCCTACTTCGTAACCCTTCCACCCCAAACAGGATAGAATCATGGCTGAGATCACGGCTTCGATGGTGAAATCGCTCCGCGAAAAGAGCGGCGCGGGCATGATGGACTGCAAAAAGGCGCTCACTGAAAACGGCGGCGACGAGAGCAAGGCCATGGACTGGCTGCGCAAGAAGGGTCTGGCCGATGTCGGCAAGAAGGCCGGCCGAGTGGCCGCGGAAGGCTCGGTGGGCAGCTACATCCACGCCGGCGGAAAGATCGGGGTGATGGTGGAAGTGAACTGCGAGACGGACTTCGTGGCTCGCGGCGACGACTTCCAGACCTTCGTCAAGGAGATCGGCATGCACGTCGCGGCCGCGGCCCCCGACTACGTGCGGCGCGAAGAAGTGCCGGAAGACCGGATCGCGGCCGAGCGCGAGCTGTTCAAGGCCCAGGTTATCGAGCAAGGCAAACCAGAGAAGATCGCGGACAAGATCGTCGACGGTAAGATCAACAAGTGGTTTTCCGAGATCTGCCTTATGGAGCAGCCGTGGGTGAAGGAGCCCAAGAAGAGCATCGAAGACCTGCGCGCCGACCTGGTCAACAAGACCGGCGAAAACGTCCAGGTTCGGCGATTCTCCCGCTTCGTGCTCGGCGAAGGCATCGAGAAGAAGAAGGAGAACCTGGCCGAAGAAGTGGCCAAGATGCACGAAAAGGCGGCCGAAAAGCAGAAAGACAAGCCTGCGGAGCCGGCGCCGGAGTCTGCCGAGCCGCCGGCCGAAGCCGCCCGGGAAGCCCAAGCCGCTGAACCGGTGAAGGCAGAACCGGTGAAGGCAGAACCGGTGAAGGCAGAACCGGTGAAGGAAGAGCCAGCGAAGGCCGAGGTCGCCGAAGCGAAGCCCGCGGCCGAAGCGAAGCCCGCGGCCGAAGCGAAGCCCGCGGCCGAAGCGAAGCCCGCGG
>CAZFIV010000010.1:10778-11407 GCA_964519665.1 uncultured Myxococcales bacterium | reverse complement strand
CCGAAGCGAAGCCCAAGGGCTCCAAGAAGTCCGGCAAGAAGAAAAAGAAGAAGAAGGCCTGATTCGACGGGCCTGGACGCGGGCCCAGACGCGTCGTATGGCTCAATGAATGAGCCGCGAGGTCGGATTTGGGCCCTTTTCCTTTCGGGTGCCCGAGGATTGGACGCTGACGTCGGTCGTGTTGTCCGGGCCAGTCGAGGTCGCCGGTGATACGGACGCCGGGGTTTATCAGCAGACCCTGATGACGACCGCGGAGGCGGTCGCGCCCGATGAAACGGCGACCCGATTCGTCGAACGGCAGAACGCCGCGCTCGCGGCCACCGGCGGTCTTCAGACTGTTGGCCCCGACGAATCCGTCTCCCTCGGAGCCTCGCTGACCGGTGTCCTGAGCGAACGGATCGTTGCCGGTCTGGGGGGCGGGAACGTACGCCAGATGCAGCTGGTGTACATCAAGGACGGAGTCGCGGTGACCGCGATCGCTTCCCAGATCGATGGACCGGCTTTCGAGGCCGCTCGCCGACAGTTTCGGAGTATTCTGCTGAGCTTCCGATGACGGCTCGGGCGGTCAGTCCGACGATGACGGCTCGGGCGGTCAGTCCGACGATGACGGCTCGGGCGGTCAGTCCGAC
>CAZFIV010000010.1:0-10678 GCA_964519665.1 uncultured Myxococcales bacterium | reverse complement strand
GATCACGGCTCGGGCGGTCAGTCCGACGATGACGGCTCGGGCGGTCAGTCCGAGAGCGGAAAAAGACCGGCGCGGGCCGTCAGTCCGAGAGCGGAAAAAGACCGGCGCGGGCGATCACGATGTCCACCAGAACATCACGACCCTTGAGGAAATGGCTGATCACGAAGCCACCGTTTTTGGTGGCGACGTAGTAGCCGCCGAGCGGAAACTCGGAGCTCCTGATTTGTTCGATGTCTTCCCAAGCATGATGGACGAAATCGGTCGGGCTTCGAATACTGACCCCGTATTCGTCAACAACGTAGGCCATCTGCCAGTAGTGGGTGACGAAGATGAGAAAAAACACCACGAAGAAGGCGATCGACACGAAGGAAGCCAACGGCAAGACGTACCAGGTGGCGAGCACCCCCGCGGCCAGCCAGACGACCAGGGCAGCCAGGGAGACCAAGCGAATGATGAGATGCGCTCTGAATTCTTGCGCTGGCTGACCGCGCCGCATGGGCAACGCCGGTATAGCACGGTGGTACACCTGGCTAGACCGTTGCTGCAAAGACGCGCCCTGGGCTGGCGCACGACCGGGTCGGTGCGACAATCCGACTGACCGTCCCATGGAACGCGAAGCTATCTCCAAGTCCGGCCCCTCGTCCGACGTGTCGACGTTGGCGCTCGAATCCGCTGTTCGACGGATCGGTCAGGTGGTTCGGGGAAAAGACGAGGTCGTACGCCTGGCGCTCATCGGGTTGCTGGCGCGGGGGCACGTCCTACTCGAAGACGTTCCCGGCGTGGGTAAGACCACGCTCGCCCGCGCGTTGGCGCGAGCGGTCGGGGGCTCGTTCAGCCGGATTCAGCTGACCGCCGACCTTCTGCCGGCGGACATCGTGGGGGGGCCCATCGCCGACCCTCGAACGGCCGAAGTGAAGTTTCGTCCCGGCCCGATCTTCGCGAACGTCGTGCTGGCCGACGAGTTGAACCGCGCGACCCCCCGCACGCAGTCAGGATTGCTGGAGGCGATGGCCGAGCGCGCGATCTCGGTAGGCGGTAGCACCCACCGTCTCCCGAACCCATTCTTGGTCCTCGCGACGCAGAATCCCGTGGAACACCACGGAGTGTACGTCTTGCCGCAATCGCAGATGGACCGGTTCCTGGTGCGAACCGCCGTCGGTTATCCGGACGACGATGTCGAGACCGCTTTGATCATCGGCGACGG
This sequence comes from uncultured Myxococcales bacterium, assembly GCA_964519665.1. Lineage (GTDB taxonomy): Bacteria > Myxococcota > Kuafuiibacteriia > Kuafuiibacteriales > Kuafuiibacteriaceae > JANQQN01. The sequence goes on along the minus strand of CAZFIV010000010.1, from coordinate 9,474 downwards.
GATCGACCCGGAGACGTCGACGGTCGAGTCGATCGAGCCGGTTTTGAAGCCCGACGGTCTGAAGGCCCTCTTCGCGGCCGTCGACCGGGTGACCCTCGGGGCTTCGGTCGCTCGTTATCTGCAGTCGGTGGTCAAGGCGACCCGCACCGGCTCCGGGCTCACCACTGGCGTATCGACCCGGGGAGCGCTGCAATACGCGAAAGCCTGTCGAGCCCGCGCGTTGGTCAGCGGGCGAAGATTCGTCACCCCCGACGACGTCCACGCGCTCGCGGTGCCCGTATGCGCCCACCGAGTCATCCTGGCTGGGCAAGATCGCCCGACCCGCCGACAGAGCGAAGCGGTCATCGAAGACATCTTGGCCCAGGTGCCGGTTCCGGTTTGACCTGGAGACACCGAAGTGACCCCGACCTCGACGGCGCCTGACGGCGCCCCGGCAGGCTCATCGAACCGAGAGCCACAGAAGCGCCAGCCGATGACCTCCTCCGCCCGGCGCAAGCGTTCGGGGTTCTTCAAGCCTCCGCCGCGACGTGCGATTCCGACCCGGGCCGGTCTATTCGTCCTCAGCTCGCCGCTGGTCCTCGGCGTGGCGGCGGTCAGCGCGACCAACAATCTTCTCTTCATGCTGCTCGCCGCGGCTATGGTGACGGTGGTCGTTTCCGGTGTGTTGTCGGAACGAAACATGCGGGGGGTCAGCGTGCACGTGCGGCCGCTGGACGCGGTGTACGTCGACCGGCCGGCCCCGCTCGATATCATCTTCACCCGGCCCGCGGGCCGGGTCTCCGAGTTGCCTTCGTTCGGTCTGATCGTGCGCGAGTCGCCCCAGGGCGTATGGCCGCCGTGGCGCTCGAAGACGTTGACGAGCCCGGCGATCCTCGACGCTCAGCTCGCCGTGCTAGAGGGCCGGCAAGGTCGAACCGTGGGCTACCGCAGCTTCGCGGAGCGAGGCCGGGCGGGGCTCGGCGATTGCGAGCTCGTGACCACGTACCCGTTTGCGCTGTTGAATAAAGCTCGCGACCTGTCGGTGTCGCTGGAAGTGATCGTCCGGCCCCGCCGGGTTCCTTGCCCGTCGACCTTGGCCGACCCCCGCGGGCTTCAGATCGACGGGGACAGTCAAGACAAGAAGGGGATGGGGCTCGAGGTCTACGGACTACGCGAGCGACAGCCTTGGGACGCCCAGCACCGGGTCCACGCGCTCCGGACGCTCAGCTTGGGTAAGGAAGTGGTGCTGGAGCTCGCGGGAGCGGAGCGACCAGCGGCCTGGCTGGGGGTCGCGCACGGTCCGGACACCGACGCCGGTGCATGGGAACGAGCGTTGGAGATCGCGCAGGCGACCCTACTCGAATGGGAGCGGCGGGGTTTTGCGCCCGGACTCACGGTGGGGGCGACGCGTCTCGCGCCCGGAACATCGAGTCTCGACGGTTTGTTCGACGCGCTCGCGTTGGCCGAGGCGGAGCCGGCGGCCACGGAGGGGCCCGGCCTATGGTTGGTCCCCGTCGGGACGAAGCGTCCGTCAGGGGGAGCCCGAAGCGTCGAGGTCGACGCCGAGGGGCAGCTCGGAGCGGTCGTATGACGCTGGGACGGGTCCATCGCTGGTCGTTGTTCGGCGCGTGCGCGTTGGCCGCGGTGGGAACGATGAGCGGCTCGACCCTGCTGGCGGCCGCGGCGGGCCTGTTGGTCCTGGCGATGCTGGCCACGATGTCGCAGCTGCACGACCCCCAACGAGGTCCACTTCGGACCTGGATCGTGCACGGACTCACGGTCGCCGTCCTGGTTTGGGCTCTCGCGATCGCCGGTCGGGTCCGTATCGACTCCGTTGTGATCGTGGTGTTGCTTGGACTGTTCAACCGGTACGTGCTGCGACAAGGGCTACGCGATGACTTGATTCTACTCGGTGGCGCGGCCGTGTTGCTGGCGGTATCCACCACCATCACGCCCGGGTTGGCGTTCTTGCCGACCTTCATCGGATTCGTGGTTCTGACCTACGCTGCGCTCCGGTCGTCCCAGATCATCGGCATCGCCGAACGGGAGCCCGAGCACCGGCGGGCGATGGTCAGGAAAGCGCTCTTGCGGCGCCGAGCGCCCGGGGGCCTGGCCCGGGTAGCGGCGACGGCCATGCTGTTCATCTTGGTTGGCTACGTGGGGCTGACGCTCTTTCCCAAGCATCGCTTCGCTCGATTGCTGGGCGCAGGCGCGTTCATGACCCTCCCGGGCGCCACTGACCGCATGACGTTGACCAATAACGGCGTCGGAGCGGGTACCAACGGCACCGTTGTCATGAGGGTCAGCCGCCAATCCGGCAGCGACGGCCCGCTCACCAAGCTCTACGCGAAGGTCTACAGCCTGGATGTATTCGACGGTCGGGAGTGGCGACGGGATTCGCCGCCGGGCCTGTTCCCGTTGTTCGAGCCGGGACGCCGGCCGCCGAACGCCAGTAGCCGCCAGCGCGTCGACGTGGTCTTGCATCGAATCACCCGATCGAGGGGCCCGCATCCGCTGGTGGCGGTAGGGCGAGATCGCCCGGCTCGGTTGCTCGAAGTCGAGGCTCGGGCCCGAACGAGCATCGACGGTACTTGGCAGATCGGGTTGGCGAGTTCCGCGTTGACCCTCGAGTACGGCTTCGACCTCGGCGCTCCGGCGCCCCCGGTTCGCTTGCCGGCCTCCGCCGAGCGCGCATTGAAGAATCGATGGTTGAAGTTGCCGGAGCGCTTGGACCCTCGGGTTCGTGCCTTGGGGCAGCGACTGACCGACAGCGCGACGACCGCCGCCGACAAGATCCGAGCGGTTCTGGGGCATTTCCAAACCGGCTACGTCTACAGCGTCGACCCGTTGCCCGGACAGGCCGATGACCCGCTCGCCCGATTCCTGTTCGAAGCGCGCCAAGGTCACTGCGAGCTATATGCGGGGGCGGTCGCGGCGCTGCTGCGGGTGGCAGGGGTGCCTTCGCGGGTGGTGACCGGTTATTACGGCGGATGGTGGAATTCGACCGCGCAGACGCTCGAGTTTACCGAACAGGACGCGCACGCGTGGGTCGAAGTCTATCTGCCCGACGAGGGCTGGGTGTGGGTCGACGCGACCCCGCCCGGAGAGCGGGCTCGCCGCCGGTCGAAGGCCTTGGCGTGGCTCCGCGACGTCTACGATGCGCTCGATGCCCTGTGGTTCAACCACGTGGTCGACTTCGATGAGAAGAAGCGGAGGGCCCTGGTCGAGCGGCTTATTCCTTCGGACTGGTTCTCGGCCGATGGCGAGGTGGGGCCGGCGTGGAGCTTCGGCTCGGGCGGTCAGGCGCCGGCCGCGGTTCAGCGGTCGGGCCTGCTGCTGGCGGTCGGTGGCATGGTCACGATGTTGCTGGTCTGGTGGAGGGTGGGTCGGCGCCGGTCGGTTGGGCTCGGCCGTCGGCTGCGCTTCGCCCTCGATCGCCACGCTGACCCCTCCTCACCGCTGGGAACGCTCGTGGCGAAAGTCCCCAGGCCCGCGCAGGTCGAAGCACGCCGCGTGGTGGCAGAGTACGAAGCCTGGCGTTTCGGGGCCGAGGCGGAGCCGAACCGTCCGCCATCGCGTTTGGTCAACGCGGTGCGCCAACTCGAGCGGGCGGTCGCCACCGCCCGCAAGGCCGCTACTTCACGTACTTGACCAGCACCTTGCCCAGGCCCGGGACGGCGGCGATGACGTTTTTTTCGCCCTGGGGACGAAGGCCCTGGTAGGTCTTCTTGACGGTCGCGTTGTCGACCCTTTCGGCCCGTTCGTCGGTCACCGCGAGCAGAGCGTTCGCCACTTCTTTCGGTTGCGAGGACAAGAACTGGTCGAAGGCCGGCGTCTTACTCTTGGCGACCCAATCTGCGTAAAAGGGTTCGAGCTTGTCGACGAACTTATCGAGCAAGTTGTCGACCGCGTCGCGGATCAAGGAGGGGCGGAGGCCCTTCACCACCCGGTACCCCGCTTTGATGGCAAAACCGGAGATTCCGCCCTTGGATGCCACTTCAGCGTCCACGAGGTTGACGGTATCCGCGATCACATTGTCTCGGTTCTCTGCCGAACAAACGATATCCTTGAGCGTGCTCACCCGGTCGGCTTTACACCGGTCCGCACGAACGGTGAAGGGCAGCGGGTTCCGACCGACTCGCGCCGGACCGTAGCGGGCTGGCCGCTGATCGCGGCGCCCAAATCGTCGCCGGGATGTGCATCGCTATTCGGCCGCCCGCGTATTACTCTTGAATGGTGAGAATCCTGGTAATCGTATTGCTGGCTGTGGTCGGGGTGAACGCCGCGGCCGGGTCAGTTTGGGCTCAGCGTCCTCGGGGGCCTACCCTCAAGTTGCGGGAGCTCCGATTGCGCCGCCCTGGGTCCGCCGACACGATGGCCGTCGACCGCCGAGTGCAGATCGCGGTGGAAGCCGGATGGACGGGAGAGTTCGAAAGCCGGGGCCGCGCCGTGCGCCTGTATGGACCGGAAGGCGAGGGCAAGATGCTGATCGCGGCGGCGCTGCATCCCTCCGAGCTCGGCCAATACCTGAGCGAGTTGAAGCGCGAGCACCCCTCCGCAGCCCCGCTTCCTCCTCAGAAGCTCGACCTGCCGGGTATCAGGCCCATGATGGGTGAACGGGCCACTCGCTTCGTGATCAAAGGCCGGGAGGTCGGAGAGATGGTCCTGATCGAGAAGCAGGCGACGATTGTGTTGATAGTCACGGTTGTTGATCCCCGAGCCTGGCCGCGAATCCGACGCGAGCTGGCGAAGTCGTATCGGACTCTGATCATTCGTGATGCAAAGCCAAAGAAGTGACGGTCCTCAACTGAGGATTGCCCCATGTCGCTCGGCACAGCGTGGTTGACGCGATCTCGGCCCCAACCTAGCGTCCGCAGCGCTGTGAGCGCCTCCTTCGCACGCGTCCATTCGGGGCGGCAGATAATGCAGAAGCCCCTGGCTCGGGGCTTGTTGCTCGCCGTGGTCGGCCTCGGTGGGCCCGGATGCTCGGGGGTCGCGACCGGCCTGGTCGCCGACGCGCTGTCGGGCTCCGGTAGCAGTTACGCGAGCGACAATGACCCTGAGCTCATCGAAGCGTCGGCACCGTTCGGGTTGAAGACCATGGAGACGGTGCTCGTGTCGAAGCCCGAGCACCGCGGACTGCTGACCGCTCTGACGTCGGGCTACGTCCAGTACGCGTACGGCTTCATCTACGAAAAAGCCCACGTCATCGAACCCAAAGACTACAAAGCCTCCGAGGTCCTGAAGAAGAGGGCGCAAAACCTGTTCTTGCGGGCGAGAGACTACGGCATGAGAGGCCTCGCGGTCGAGCACGACGACTTCGCGGCGAGGCTTCGGGCCGACCCGGACGCGACCCTCGCCGAAACCGATGTCGACGACGTGGCGCTGCTGTACTGGACGGCGGCCTCGTGGTCGCTCGCCATCAGCTCGGGTGGGCTGGAGCCTCGGCTGGTGGTCGATCTGCCTCTGGCCGGCAAGATGGTCGAGCGAGCCCTGACCCTCGATGAGGACTGGTCCGACGGCGCTCTGCACGACTTCATGGTCTCGTATGAGACCAGCCGCCCCGGCGGAGATCTGGCGGCCGCCCGGAAGCACTTCGATCGGGCGCTCGAGCTGAACGGTGGCCGGCGGGCCGGAACCTATCTGGGCTATGCCGAAGGTGTGGCCGTCCAACAGCAGGATGTGAAGCTTTTCCGGTCGCTGATCGACAAAGCATTGGCGGTGGACGTCGACAGCCACCCCGACGACAGGCTGGTAAACGTCATCATGCAGCGCCGCGCCCGCCGCTTGTTGGCTCGAATTGACGACCTCTTCCTCGACGCCGAGGAGGACGGTCAGGAGGAAAGCCCATGAATGGGTCGAACACTATGAAGCGCGCTGGGGCCTTTCGGGGTGCTGGTTTTTCCGTTCGGGGCTCCGGAATCTGTCTGACGGCTGCGGCCGTGGCGTTCGGGGTGCTGGTATCCAATCCCGAGCCCGCGCTCGCCAAAAGGAAGATCAAGATCAAGCTCGGGACGTTGGCGCCCAAGAAGTCGCCTTGGTACGACGGACTCCGGCGGATCGGCGACCGTTGGAGCAAGGCCACCGACGGCTTGGTCACCCTGAAGATCTACGATAGCGGCAAGGTCGGCGATGAAGGCGATATGATCCGCCGGATGAACTATGATCGCCTGCAAGCGGCGACCATCACCGGCGTCGGCCTTCAGCGTCTGACGCCGGCGGCCATGGCCTGGCAGATTCCGCTCGCGATCGAGAGCTACGAAGAGCTCGACTACGTCCGAGACCGGATGGGGCCCATGGTCAAGAAGGAGCTCGAGAAGGCTGGCTTTGTGGTCCTTCACTGGGGAGACGCTGGCTGGGTCCACATGTTCTCGAAGGAGCCGGCTCGAACGCCCGAGGAGTTTGCCAAGCAGAAGCTGTATATCTGGTCGGAAGATCCGGACAGCGAGGCGGCCTGGAAGGCCGCCGGCTTCAATGCCGTTCCGTTGTCCGCGACCGAGGTCGTGCCATCGCTGCAGACTGGCCTCGTCGACTGGTTCGTGACCACTCCGCTGTTCGCCCTGTCGTCCCAGTGGTTCGGACTCGCGCCGAACATGGTGCAGGTCAAGTGGTCGCCGCTCAATGGGGCCACCGTGATGAGCAAGAAGGCTTTCGAGCGGATTCCCCAGGAGTACCATGAAGAAATGCTCCGGATCGCCGAAGAAGAAGGACTGCGCACGAAGCTGGCGGTCCGCAAGCTGGATGAAGAGGCGGTTGAGGTCATGAAGGAGAACGGACTCAACGTCATCGAGGCCACCCCCGAGCTGGTCGAGATCTGGCGTACGCGGATCAAGAAATCCTACCCCGATGTCCGTGGGAAGATCGTACCTGCCGAGTACTTCGACGAAGTTTTCCGCCTGACCGCTGAGTTTCGCGCCCGCGGAAAGTAGCCCCGTCAAGTGAACCAGACCGCCCTCTCCGAACAGTCCGACCCGCCGGGCCCAAAGGCTCGGTGGATCGCAAGCTTCAACCTCTTCGAAGACTCGATCAGCCTAGTGGTGTTGGGCCTGATGGCCCTGTTGCCCATCCTTGAGGCTCTGCTTCGACGCTACGGACTCAACGTACCCGGTGCGATCCCCCTGGTGGCGGCGCTGACCCTCTGGATCGCCTTTCTCGGCGCGCTGCTGGCCACCCGAGAAGATGACCACCTGTCCCTGTCGAAGGGGCTGGTGTTCTTGCCGACCGGCGTTCGCCGAGTCTTCGACGATGGCGTGGTCGTGGTCGGGCTTCTGGTCACTGTCCTTCTGACGCGAGGCGCGTACTTGACGGTTCTGGCCGAGCAGAACAGCTCGGCCTCGCTCCCATTCGGCATTCCCACATGGGCGGTGCAGTCGATCATGCCGGTCGGGTTCGGGTTGCTGGCGGTCCGCTGGTGGTGGGTGCGCGGGCGTGGTGTCGCCCCCCGGATCATCACCTTGGTGGTGGCCGCGGCCGTGCTGCTGGCCCTGAGTCGGGTCGATGTCTACAGCATTGAATCGACCCACGTCGTCATCGGTTTGGGGCTCGGGTTGCTGGGGGTCGCCGCCGTGTCGGGGGCACCGATCTTCATCGTATTGGCGGGCGCCGCGCTGTGGCTGTTTTGGTTGCTACCGGCGCCCATCACTTCGGTCGCCGACGCGACCGTCAAACAGATGAAGAGTCCCGTGATGCCGCTGGTGCCCTTGTTCACGTTCACCGGGTACGTGCTGGCGGAATCGCGGGCGTCGGAGCGCTTGGTGCGGGTATTCCGGATTCTACTGGGGTGGCTGCCCGGCGGCATCGCCGTCCTCGCGGTGATGGTCTGTGCGTTCTTCACGACATTCACCGGCGCTTCCGGGGTGACCATTTTGGCCCTCGGCGGGCTTTTGTTACCGGTGCTGATGAAGGAGCGGTACAAGGAGGGGTTCTCGGTCGGCCTCCTCACGGCGTCGGGCAGTATCGGCCTTCTTTTTCCGCCGTCGCTGCCCATCATTCTGTATGGCACCCAGGCCGGAAAGTATGGGGTGACGATTCCCAAGATGTTCGTGGCGGGCATCATTCCCGGCTTCGTGCTCGTGGGGTCGGTGAGCTTGCTCGGGGTCATCGCGGGGTTCAGAGATCAGCGGCCCGCCGATCGCTTCGAGCCGAAGACCTTCGTCCGCAACCTCGCCATCGCGATTTACGACGCGAAGTGGGAGCTCCTGCTGCCCTTTATCATGGTCGCGTACTTCACCGGATTCGCGACCCTGCAGGAGTGCGCGGCGTTCATGGCCACGTATGCGGTCATTGTCGAAGTCTTCGTGACCAAAGACCTGTCGTTCACCAAGGACTTGCCGCGGGTCGCACGCAACTGTAGCGCCTTGGTCGGAGCCGTTCTGATTATTCTCAGCGCCGCGCTCGGCCTGTCGGAATACACCATCGAGGCCGAGCTCGCCGATCTGGCGAGCGACTGGGCGACCGAAAATATCGAGTCGAAGTGGATGTTCCTGCTCGCCCTCAACGGCTTTCTGCTCCTCGTGGGCTGCGTGATGGATATCTTCAGCGCACTCATCGTGGTCGTGCCCCTCATCCTCCCCATCAGCCAGGAGTTCGGTGTCGACCCGATTCACTTGGGAGTGATCTTCCTCGCGAATCTCGAGTTGGGCTTTTTGACGCCCCCAGTGGGCATGAATCTTTTCTTGTCATCCGTGCGCTTTCGCAAACCGCTTTTCCAAGTGTATGGCGCAGCGTTACCTTTCCTCCTGATCCTCGCAGTCGCCGTGCTTCTCATAACGTACGTGCCAGCTCTCACTCTCGCGCCTGTTGAGTGGGTCTTCGGCGGTGCAGCGCGCTGATTATTTCTCTATCTGAGTTCGCCGATACGGGCGTGTTCTGGGATGCGGGCGGCCGACCGACGGACCCCGCGAGCTTGTATTGAGCGCGTTGCAAAGCTCAAGGAAACGGTTTGACAAGCGTCAGGGGTTCGAACCACGAATCATGAACGTGGTGGCCCGAACTTTCACGAAAGCTAAAGCAGAAGACCTCGTGCCGATCTTGGAACAGATTTTTCGAGAAACACGGGCTTTGGTTGAAGAGATACTCGAACGCGCTCAAGGAACCGAAGAGGGAGAAATCACCCTCGCATCGAACGGGTCTGACCGTCGGATGAAGGTGCTTTCAGCGCGGCTGAAAGCGCACCTGAGTCTCGTCCGGTCGTTGGGGGTCGAGGTTCGCCGAGTCGACGGGTTGGTCGACATACCGACCTTGCTCGACGGGCAGGTTGGCTATCTCTGTTGGCGGTACGGGGATACGAGCCTCGGGCATTGGCACTGCCTCTATGAAGACTGCGCCCACCGACGTCCCGTTGGGATGGCGGTGGCCGTAGGGCTCTGAGAAACGCGAGCGCTCCTAAGCCTGTAGCGAGGCTGCGCTTCAAACTGTCGTGCTTCGCTCGGGAGCAAGTCTTTTAGCGAGGCTGCGCCTCAAACGCTCGAGTTCATTCGCGATTCCGTGCTGGCG
>CAZFIV010000009.1:0-127473 GCA_964519665.1 uncultured Myxococcales bacterium | reverse complement strand
ATGTTTGATTACGAGAGGTTGTGCCGTTGTTTCTAACCAGGCGCAGCCTCGCTAAGTCTATTCCCCGGGTCGTAGCAGAGGGCTGACGAAGTCAGCTCTGCTCCACGAACAAACCCAAGCCAAAGCCGCTGACTTGGTCAGCGGCCTGCTATGGCCGATGCTTGGATAGGCTGACCGCAGGTTCGAAGCTCGGCGCTTCACGGTCTTCGCGCATCGCGAGTGAGCCCCGCTTACGATCTTTGACGACCCCGGGAAACGAGAGGATCTGATTGTGCATCACGGCGTAGACACCCGGCGCGAGGAGCTGGACGGCCAACAAGGCCTCGGTGAGATTCTGGAGCGCATCCGTCGCCCGCAGCTCGTATGGACGCATGGCACCCGTTAGAATGATGGGGGTCGGCGGCTCGCCCGAGGCTAGGATGCGCTCGCCACTGTCCGCGAGACGGTCGGTGCCGTGAACGATGACGACGCCCGAATGCTGCCGGGCGGCCCACTGGGCGGTGCGCGCGATGAGGTCGTGGTCGCGCTCGTCCATGTCGCGGCTGTCTTTGTTCATCAACGCGACCCGATGGATCTGGACGCCGCGCAGCTCGAGCGACGCCAGCATGATATCGAGGACGCTTACGCGATTGTCGAGGACGCCGCGCAGCGCGTCGTAGGTCTTTTCGATGGTGCCACCGGTAGAGATGAGCGCGACCGACTTCACCGGCTCAGCCTAGCAGGCCGGGGGCGAAGTCGCAGCCTGGTCGTCGCTCGAGCTCGACGTCAGGAGCCGAAGGTTTCTTGGAAGAGCGCTTTCATCTCTTCCCAAGACTGCTTGTCGGCGCTTGCGTCGTACTTGAGAGGGAGCTTGAACTGCTTTCCGAGCTTGTCGGCCTCGGGGTTGGTGAACCCGTGCACCACACCATCGTAAGTGCGGAACCGAAGGTCGGCGCCCACCGTCTTCATCTCTGCTTGGAATGCGGCTAAAGCGTCTTTCGAAACGAATGGGTCAGCGCCGCCATGGGCGACCAGGATCTTGGCTTTGATTTGGCCGGGCTTGGTCGCTGGCTCCTTCGTGCCTAGCGATCCATGGAAGCTGGCCACTGCGTCGAGGTCCACTCCGCGTCGAGCCATGTGGAGGACGACCCCCCCACCGAAGCAGTAGCCAATGGCGGCGGTCTTGGTCGCGTCGGTCAGTTCGAACGCGTTGAGCTCGGCGAGGGCCGCTTCGAAGCGGGCTTGGGCGCCGTCGGGATCGGCCATCACCGCGCCGGCGAAGGCGCCCGCATCCTTCGGGTGCGAGGCCACTTTTCCGTCGCCGTACATGTCGATGGCGAACGCGACGTAGCCGAGTTTGGCGAGGTCATCGGCGCGCCGGCGGGCGTACGCGTTGTGTCCCCACCATTCGTGCACGACCAGGACACCGGGCCGCTTGCCTTCGAGCTTACTGTCCCAGGCCAGGTAACCCTTCATGGTCAGGTCGCCGGTCGTGTAGGTGACCTCTTTGCTCTCAACGGTCGACATCGAGGCCGAGCTCGGCGCGCTTGCGGGCTGTGAGCTGGGCTGTGAGGCTGCGGGTTGGGCACCGTTTGGGGTGGCGCAACCCGCGATCATCAGGACGAGGAGAATTCGCTTCATTGCGAGGGCGGCCTACCGCGATCGGCGCGGAAAAACAGCCCCTAACCTAACCGCCCTCGATGGGGGTTAGGCTCTAGCCTCTAAATGTGTTCTATTGTCGCACCCGTGCGCTCGGGAATGCGGGTTGCCTCCCGGCGTTGGTTGAGCACCGGAGCTCAAGAGGTCGCGGAGCGACCTTCTGCTCGACGCGCCCATCGCCAAAGAATCGAATCCTGAACGGGAAGAATGAGCAGGACGTGCTCGATGACGGCCAGGGCCAAGATGGTCGCCACGAAGCCGGTCGCCACCACAGTGTGCATCGTGCCTGCGGACTCGACCGACCCCCGAATCAGCCAGATGACGCCGAGCGTTCCAGCCGCCACCGAGACGGGCATGAGGGGGTTCATGGCCGAGCGTCCAAAGTAGCTCAGCATATACGACAGATGTTCGGGCACGAACTCGGTGCTCAGATGCTGAACGCCCAGGAAGACGTTCAGTTTTGCACTGACCCGCATGACCCATAGGACGACGAACGTCGCCGTTCCGACCTGGTTGGGCTGATTCCACGTCAGCGCAACCAACCCCGCGCTGGTCAGCGCTAGCGCCACTTCGTGGTGGATGACGGTCGCGGTCGCGTAGCCGAATCGCTTCCATCCGACGGCGTCGGGCGGGCAGGGCGATTTTCGAGGGCCGGTGACGATCCCCATGAGGAAGGTGAGTTCGTGCCACGCCCAAACGAGGAGGGCACAGACAAATCCCAAGTACGCGTTGACGACCGTCGCCGACCGGCTTGAAGCCACCAGACCCACGCAGCCGGCGAGCGCGAGGACGGACGCGATGGCGAGACTTCTTCGAAACGTTCGCCGAGGAAGATGATCAACGTAAAGGAGCACCCCGGTGCTGAACCACCACAAAAAGAGGGCGAAGAGAACGGCCGGGGCGAATGTGGTCACTTAGTTACCATGCCGGCTGGAGCCGGCTTGTCTCCGGCAGTCTATTGTTCTTTACCGGAAGAAGATAGAGGCGCGTGAAGGTCCAGGCGATTTTCGCCTGCAGCGGAAGCGCGCGGAGCCAGCCAAACCAGCGATTTCCCCTCTTCACCCGTTCGAGCCGGTTGGCCAGCCCGACCAGGCGCTCGAGCCCGGCGAGAAAGGCGGGGTGGTCGATATCGAGAAGCACGGGGAAGACCTGCTTCGAGATCTCCAGTGTGGTTCGGAAGACCTTCATTCCGTACTCGGTGGGGTCGATGTTGAGCGCTTCATGAAATGCGTGGCGGTGATGGTCGCGGACGAACATCGTCGCGAACACTGCGAGCTGGAAGAAACGAATCCAGAGTTTGTTGACGCCACTCAAGAGTTTCGGATCGGCGCGCATCAATAGCGCAAAGGCTTCGCCGTGCCGGAACTCGTCGTTACACCACTCTTTGAACCACTTGAAAATAGGGTGAAAGCGGTATTGGGGGTTGGCTTCCAAGTGGCGGAAAATCGTGATGTACCGGGCGTAGCCGATCTTCTCGGAAAGGTAAGTCGCGTAGAAAATGAACTTTGGGCTGAAGTACGTATACTTCTTGGCGCGGGTCAAGAAACTCAGGTCGACACCGACGTCAAAGTCTTTGAGGCTGTCGTTGATAAAGCCGGCGTGCCGGGCTTCGTCTCGGCTCATGCATTTGAATAGAGTGCAGATGTCCGGGTTGGTGCCGCGCTTACGCATCTCGGCGTACAGAACGCAACCCGAGAACTCAGCCGTGAGCGAGCTGACCAGAAAGTCGATGAACTCGGACCGCAACGGCTCTTCGATCTTCGACAAATCAAGGTCCCAATCGTCACGTCGCTTGAAGTGACCCTTGTTGGGGTCCCGCTTCATTTCGTCGATGAGCTCGTCCCATTCTTTGCGGACGGATTCGACGCTCATCCGATCGAGTGCGTCATAGTCCGTCGTGTAGAAGCGCGGGCTGAGCGTCGTCGTCTCCTGCGCCCGTCGGGTCGTTTCGTTGATCGCTTCTGGAGCCGCGGGAATGTTCATGGTTGTGGCGGTCACAGGATCCTCCTATCGCTGAAGCTCACGTCGAGTAGCTCCAGACATTCTGCATTTCCGACAAGCTGCGTCCACCACCGCTCGAGGACGGTCGCACGAGTCACGGTCGCCGTCCTTCGTTCCGATTGACACTGGCCATAAGGGGGATGAATGGGGCTGCCGTGAACCAGCACCTGGTCACCCGGATAGATCGCAACGTCTCCATCGAGGTGGACATGAGCGTGTAGGCTCTCGAAGGTGTGCGACACCTCTACCGTGCAGCCGACCTTGAATTTTCGCTTCTGGAGCATACGCAGTCTCCTATTCTCTTCCAGGGCCAAGGCGGGGGCCCAAGGCGGGCGCTAGAGTGGCGTTGGCGGCGAGTAGGCGAGCAAACGCGCCGCTGTTATCGCGACCAAATCCGCTGACGTCCACCGAACGACCCGTCGCCGGATCGTCGATGGTGATTCGATGGTCCGACCATAGCGCAAGTCGGAAGGGTGGGTCGACCTCGACCCGCTGATGACGACGAGCTCTCGCCAGACTTCTCAACACTCCGCGGATGAACCCGTTCGTCCCCGGCTCGAGCCGAGTAAGGGGTCGGCCATCGGCGTAGGTGACCTCGACACCGCCATCTTCGGCATCGAGAAACCTTAGGTCGACGCTGCGGACGACGGTCGCGGCTGGGCGCCGACTGGCGCCCAACTGCGTATATCGACCGATACCGGCGATCACGAACGTCGACGCGATCAAGAGGCCGGCGGCGATCAGCACCTTGCGTGGAATGGGCGCGAGCTCTTCACTCATCAGGGCACCTGGGCGATCGGGGTCGGATGAGGCGTACTCACTCCATCGCGCGAGCGCTGCTGCGCGGCCGTCGGCGCTTGCAGAGCGTTCGCGACCGTCTGGCGTCCGCGACGCTCCATATCCGCGGACCAAGCTTCGGTCAGCATTCGGGCCACTTTCGCAGCGTCAGGCACGCATCGAAGCATGGGTTGGGCTTCCCGAAGGTGGCCGGGTCGGGCGTGCGGCCATAAGTGAAGGTATGCCAGCCGCCCTGTTCCTCCCATCCGCAAGGGAATCTCTCCGTGCTCGCCGCCGAGCTCGAGAAGCGAGGCTTCCAGGATCTCGTTGAAGGGTAGATTGATGGCGAGCTGAACCGCGACTCCGTACCGAAGGACGACCCGGCGATTCGTGATCGTGTAGACCGTCGTACTCGCATGCCATGCGGCCAGGCCGATGAGAATCGCGAGCCCGGCCAACGCGATGGGAACTACGATCAAGGCGGACAAGATGCCCGTCCAGATGGATGCGCCGTCGATGACCACCGCCGCGACCCCGGTCGCGAAGATGAGGATCGCGAAGTAGATGGCGACGGCGCGGACATGAAAAACTCGACGGGCCAAGGTGCGCCAGTTCGGCGCACCCTGCCACACGACCTCTTCGCCGTCGGGCAGCTTTCCCGGAAGGCCGCGAATCTCCTCGTGCGTGTACTCGTTCACAGCAGAGGTCCGAGGCGGTCGGGCGTCGCGTATAGATGGCCGCCGCCGAAGTACGCACAGATCTTGTCTTCTTCAAGAGCCGTGACTTGATCCGGATTCTTGATCTGGGGAACGTCGGTGAACTGAGTAGAGAGGATCGACGCGACATTGATCTTGTTGCGGAACCGGTTGTACGTGACCATCGGCATGGGAAGAAGTCGGGTGCTGCCGTCGGCTTCGAGCTGAACTTCGAGGTATCGAACATCGAAGTCGGCGCGATCGACCCAAATCTCCTTGACGAGACCCGCCACTTTCCCGTCGGCGCATTCTACGGGCGCGTTTCGGGGGTCGCCGGAGTCTTTCGACAACTTAAAGCCGTCGGCTACGCGCATCGGCACAATGAGGTGCTCACCTTTGACCGAGAGCTCGGGCTCGTCGTGGCGCTCAGCGAAGGCGGCTGGTCCGACACCATCGACCATCGGGTTACCGGTCGGTTCCAGGGGCGCACCTTGGTAGTTGGCCGTCTTCCGAGCTTTGATCTCGCGGGTGTCGCGCTTGTTGTTGGGGACCACGTACGTTCCGGCTCCATGAGGCAAGACGTACACTTTGTCGTCACCCATGAGGATGCGGCTTCGGGCGCCGACCCAGCCGGTATCTTCGCGCTCGAGCGGATAGCCTTCCCGTCGGTCGGCCATTCGGATCCAGTAAACCAAGCCGAAGAAGAAGAGCCAGAATAGATAGAGCGAAATGAGTGCAAGGTCGATGTGATCCATGACTGAGGTCATCAGTTGCTCCTAACTTGCCCGGTCAACCGGGCAGCTCGGCCAAGCCGAAACGTGACGGGGGCCGACGATCGACCCCGTTCAAACGGACCAGCGGTCCAATGGCGATGAGGGTGGCGAAGAGCAGCATGATCTCCACGTGATAGACGAAGCTGTAACCTGCGACCGGACCGGTGAACGCAGGACCTAGGTCACCCTGCTTGGCGAGAGTGGTAATCGTGTCCCGAGCCGCCCCCCCGATGGCGATCGCGAGGCCCGTCGACGTGGCTTGCACGGCGCCCCATGCACCGAGCGCGAGGCCGCTGTCGCCGCCGTTACCTCCACGGTCGGAAAGCCCCATGGCGGCGGTGAGCGTGCCTACCGCGAAGAGGCCGCCGCCGAACCCGATGAAGAGGGTGCCCACACGGAACAAAAGGGGCGAGTCAAGGGGAGCCGAGAAGATCACCGCGCAGAAGGCGGCGATGCCCGCCAAGACCCCGATCGCAGACATGATGTTTGCGTCGTGGCCCCGGCTCAGGGCCCGCGCGGCCCAGGCGAAACCGGCCAGGCTGCCCATGGCGAGCAGAGCCGTCAGGTGGGTCGTCGCGCCTACCGAGAGGTTCAGGATCTCTCCGCCGTAAGGTTCGAGGAGGATATCTTGCATGCTGAACCCGGCCGTGCCGAGCCCCACCGCGACCAGCAGTCGACTCGCTTTGCCCCCCGCCACGAACTTTCGCCACGACTCGCGAAAACAGGGGTGCTCGGCATCGATTCGAGTCTTCGACGGGTCGCGGGGCTCCTGTTTGTACATCGCGATGAGGTTGAGGATCATCGTGGCGACCGCCGCTCCTTGAATGACCTTGATGAGGCGTACGTTGTCGAAGTCTTCGAGCAAGACACCAAAAACGACGGCGCTCAGGCCCATCCCCACCAGGAGCGTTACATACAGGAGGGCGACGACCCGGGGCCGAATCTCTTTCGGGGCGAGATCGGTGGCGAGGGCGAGGCCCGCGGTCTGAGCGGTGTGCATCCCGTACCCGACCAGCAGAAAAGAAAGCGCGGCGGCGGCCTCGCCAATGTACGGAATGCCACCGCGGCCGTCGCCCGACAACAGCAGCAGCGCGAACGGCATAATCGAAAAGCCACCAAACTGAACGAGGGTGCCCATCCAAATGAACGGGACTCGCCGCCAGCCCAGGTATGATCGGTGCGTATCGGACTTGAACCCGATCAAGGCTCGAAAAGGAGCGAACAGAAGGGGGAGGGAGACCATCGTCGCCACGACCCACGTAGGAATCCCCAGCTCGACGATCATCACTCGGTTGAGCGTTCCGTTAAGAAGAACGACCGCCATTCCGACCGATACTTGAAACAGCGATAGTCGCAGAAGACGGCTGAGTGGGAACTGCGCCGAACCCGCATCTGCGAACGGGAGAAGGGCGGCCGGAATATCTCGCCAGAACTCTCTTCGCGGTCGAGAAGGCACTGAACTCATGGTCGCATCAGCTCCAAGTGTTGGGATGTGTAGAACCCGGATGAGACCCGTTGGCTCGACCGTACGACCCACCCATCGAGTTGACCGTGCTGCTGGATCCGCCGGCGGAGGTTCGATTCGGCGATCGGCTCGATCGATGGTGCCCGGTCGCCGCGAGGGAACAGCCGCCCGACCAGGTGCATCAGGGTCAACAGAATCGTACGAGGGGCAAAAGTCACCACGACGCTTTCTTCTGCTCGAGCGGACAGATTCGAAATCATGCTGACCATGTCGGGCGCCCGGTAGTGAATCAGTGAGTCCATCGCCACGACGTGATCGAAGCGACCGAGGTCGGGCTCCAGCATGTCACCGACCCGAAAGTCGACGCTTCCGTTGCCGAGGTCGTTCGGTAGCCGGTCGCGGGCGACCTCGACCAGGTTGGGCGACAGGTCGATGGCGACGACCTCGGCGCCGCGCCGAGCCAACGCAACGGCCAACGCCCCCGTACCGCAGCCCGCGTCGAGGACTCGACGCCCCTGCAGATCATCCGGGAGGCAGGCCAGCATGTTCGAACGCATCTGGTCGCGGCCGGCGCGGACCGTGGCCCGGATTCGGCTCACCGGCCGATCCGAGGTCAAACGGGCCCACGTTTCGGCCGCCGTGCGGTCGAAGTAGGTCTCGAGTTGGCTGCGCCGCCGCCGGTAGGTCATCGACTTCATCAGTCGAACCCCAAGAAATCGAACAGATCTCGGTCTCGCATGGGCTCGGGATTCAGCTGCTCGGTGCCATTCCATAGCGCGGTCGCGAGCCGCAAGTATTCTTGCTGAACGGCCTGGAGCTCGGGCGAGTCGTCCATTTCGAAGAGGGTCCGCTTCTTGAGGCGGCTGCGGCGAATGACGTCGAGGTCCGGGAAGTGGGCGAGGCGGCGGAGCCCGGTCGACTCGTTGAAGCGGTCGATCTCGTCGGTCGCAGCGCTTCGATTCGCAACGCAGCCGGCCAGTCGAACCGCGTAGTTCTTCGACTTCGCCTGGATAGCGGAGATGATGCGATTCATGGCGAAGATGGAGTCGAAGTCATTGGCGGTCACGATGATCGCTCGGTCGGCGTGCTGAAGGGGGGCGGCGAAGCCGCCGCAGACGACGTCACCGAGGACGTCGAAGATGACGACGTCCGTGTCTTCGAGGAGGTGGTGCTCCTTGAGGAGCTTGACGGTTTGACCGACGACATAGCCGCCGCAGCCGGTGCCCGCGGGCGGCCCGCCGGCCTCCACGCACATGACTCCGTTGTAGCCTTCGTACACGAAGTCTTCGGTGCGCAACTCCTCGCTGTGAAAGTCGACCTCGTTGAGGACGTCGATCACGGTGGGAACCAGCTGCTTGGTCAGCGTAAAGGTCGAGTCGTGCTTCGGGTCGCAGCCGATCTGCAAGACGCGTTTGCCAAGCTTCGAGAAGGCGACCGACAGGTTGGAAGACGTCGTGCTCTTGCCGATGCCTCCCTTGCCGTACACTGCGAAGACCTTCGCTCCATTGAGCTTGAGGGCCGGGTCGAGGTGGACCTGGACGCTGCCCTCGCCGTCGGGCCGGGTCGTTCGGGGCAGCTGAATGAGTTCATCGTTGCTTCGGATGACGTTGTGCACGGTTTGTTCTCCCCGAGCCGGCTAGGCGGCGGCGGTCTCTGAAATGCCTTCGAGCCGATCCTCGAGCTCGTCTCCAGCTTGTCGCAGAGCCTCGAGAGTCGACGGATCGGGCTGCCAATAGTCTCGCTCGTGGGCTTCGAGCAGTCGGTGCGCGAGCTTGGCGGATGCCTTCGGGTTGAGCTCGGCCAAGCGTCGCCGCATCTCGGGATCCAGAACGAATGTCTGCGACATCTGCTTGTAGACCCACGGGGCGACCTGGCCCGTCGTGGCGGACCAGCCCATGGTGTTCGTGATGTGCGCTTCAATCTGACGAACGCCTTCGGCGCCGTGCTTGAGCATTCCTTCGTACCACTTGGGATTGAGGACGCGAGTGCGACTCTCCAGGCTGACTTGCTCGCCCAAAGTTCGGACCGTCCCCTCGCCTCGCGTTTGATCGCCGATGTACACCGGAACGTCGCCGCCGCGAGCGCGGTTGACGGCTCGACCGATGCCTCCGAGCGTGTCGAAATAGTGGTCGATGGTCGTAACGCCGAGCTCGACGGACTCTAGATTCTGGTAAGTGAGCTGAACGTTGGCCAGCGCGCTTTGCAGGAGTGCTTGCTGACGTACCGGATTCCCGGAGCGACCGTACGCGTAGCACTTTCGTCGCTCGTAGGTCTCGGCGAGCTCGTCTTCGGCATTCCACGCACCCGAGTCGATCAGATGACTCACATTCGAGCCATACGCGCCGTCCGCGTTGCTGAAGACCCGCAGCGCAGCAGTCTCGATGTCGCAGCCGTGTTGCTGCATGTACGCGAGCGCGTTTCGACGGATGTAGTTCTGTTCGGCCGGCTCATCGGCGGTGGCGGCCAGGTACGCCGCCTCCGCCAGCAGACGGGTTTGAAGAGGCAGCAGATCCCGGAAGATACCGGAGAGGGTCACGACGACGTCGATCCGAGGACGGCCCAGCTCTTCGAGCGGAATCAGGCTGGCCCCGGCGATCCGGCCGTAGCTATCGAAGCGAGGACGGGCGCCGACGAGCGCTAAGACCTGACCGATCGGTCCCCCTTCGGTCTTGAGATTGTCGGTCCCCCACAACACCATCGCGAGAGACTCGGGAAGCGGATGGCCATCATCGAGGTGCCGCTGCAAAAGGCGCTCGGCTTGGCGCGCACCGTCGGCGACCGCGAACGCGCTCGGAATCCGGAACGGGTCGAAGCCGTGCACGTTGCGGCCGGTCGGCAGCACGTCTGGATTGCGAAGAAGGTCGCCGCCCGGAGCGGGCCGGATGAAGCCACCGTCCAAGGCATGCAGAAGCGACTCGAGCTCCCAGTCGACCGCCAACTGCTCGTTGAGCGCCTGCAGTTGCTTGAAGAGGTCGATGTTCGTCGTATCGGTGGCCAAGCGGCCGGCGGCGAGGGCCCGGTGGGGCGTGGCCCCGGCGACCAGCGCTTCGATCGCTTCGAGCGCTGGTTGTTCCGTGGTGAGCTCGGCCACCGCCGAGAGATGGTTCACCCGCTCGGCGAGCGTCGCCGGTTGCCCCACGATATGGAGGCTTTGCGGGATGAGCGTTCGTTCGTACTCGGTCAGCTGATCGGACAATCGACCCATCGCCGCATCGTCGAGCGGCGGCGCGTCGGCGGCCAGCAGGTCGATCTCGATGGCCTGGGCCCGAATGATGGGTAGGATCCGGAGTCGCTCGTCGGTCTGTTCAGGGGGCAGCATTCGCCAGCGGTCCAGCGACGCTCGAAGGTCGGTCAGGCCTTGATAGAGGCCGGCCTTGGTGAGCGGCGGGGTCAGATAGCTGACGAGCGTAGCGGCAGATCGACGCTTTGCGAGCGTGCCTTCGGACGGATTGTTCGCCGCGTACAGATAGAAATTGGGGAGGTCGCCGATCAGACGGTCCGGCCAGCACTGCGCGCTGAGGCCGGCTTGTTTGCCCGGCATGAACTCGAGTGCCCCGTGGGTTCCGAAGTGGAGAACCGCATGGGCTCTGAAGTCTTCCTTCAAATATCGATAGAAGGCGGAAAACGCGTGGGTGGGTGTAAAGCCGTTCTCGAACAGCAGACGCATCGGATCGCCTTCGTAGCCAAAGGCTGGCTGAATACCGACGAACACCCGCCCGAACTGAGCCCCGAGCACGTGAATCGAAACGCCGTCGGTCTGCTGGCGGCCGGGTGCGGGACCCCATTGCGCCTCGATCTCGGAGAGCCAAACCTCTCGGCGAACATGGTCGTCGATCGGTACGCGGTAGTGAACGTTCGCTTCCGCTCCGAAGCGATGGGCGTTGCCTTCGAGGACACGGGTTCGAAGCTCGTCGACGGAAGACGGCAAGTCCACGTCGTAGCCTCGGGCGTGCATTCCTTGGAGGGTGTTCAACAGCGACTCGAACACCGACAGGTGAGCGGCGGTGCCGACGGCGCCACCGTTGGGCGGAAAGTTGAACAGAACGATGGCGATGTTGCGTTCGGCCATCGACGTACGCCGCAGCTCGATCAGCTTGTGGACCCGGCTCGACAGCGTCTCCACGCGGTCGGCGATCGGTTCCATCATGTGACCCCGTGCGGTCGCCGGAGCATCGCCCTCGGACTCGGACGAAGCATCCGGTCGACCGGCAAAGACCATGGGGTTCGTGGCCCCGTCGAGTTCGGGAATCGCCACCATGATCGTCGATTCGACCGGCAGTAGGCCGCGTGCCGATCCGGCCCATTGCTCAATGCTTTGAAACTCGATCGCCTGGGCCGACAGGTAGGGCACGTCGAGTCGGGCAAGCATCTCTTCGGCCGCCTTCGCATCGTTGAAGGCGGGGCCTCCGACCAGCGAAAAGCCGGTGAGCGACAGCAGCGCGTCGACCGTGCAGTTGCCCTTGTGCATGAAGTAAGCCTCGATCGCCGGTCGACCGTCGAGGCCGCTCGCGAAGGCCGGTACGACGCGCAGGCCGCGGCGGGTCAGGGACTCGATGACCGCATCGTAGTGGCGCGTGTCGCCCGCCAAAACGTAGGACCGCATGACGAGGACACCAACCGTCGGACGCGGCGAGCCGTCGTCGTCGGTCGCCGCTCGAAGTTCGTCCAGGGATGTCGTGATGCGCTGGTGCAACCGCGGGTGGTATAGACCGACGTCCGGATATTCGATGGGCGCGTCGGCCGGAAAGCTGCCCTTCAAGCTCGCGCGGTCGCCGTCCGCGTATCGGTTGACCAGGAACCTCACGAGGTTGGCGAGATTCGTGTCGGAGGCGGCGAGCCAATATTGGAGGGTGAGGAAGTATGCGCGAACATCCTGCGCTTTCCCGGGAATGAAGCGCAGAATCTTGGGAAGGCGCCGCAGCATCTTCATTTGGTTGACGCCGCTGCTGCCGCCGGCCTTCTTGCTCCCGCGCAGTTTTTTCAAGAGGGCGAGGGGCCCTTTTTGAGGGGCATCCATCCGGAAGGCCCCGAGGCGAGTCAATCGAATGACCTCTCCGGCCGACATCGCGCAGACCATCGCGTCGCATGCTTCCCGTCGCGCGCTCAGGTCGGGCAGAACCGCTTGGATGTGGTCCTCCATGAACAGCATGTTGGTGAAGATGATGTCGCCGCGGGCGATGTCGGCGCGGCAGGTCGCGAGCGATGCCGGATCATCGTTCCATTCAGTCGCGGCGTGGAAGCTCAACTCGAGGCCCGGCATGTCGACCGACAGCTGGGCCCGAGCGCGTTCGACAGCGCTCGCGACATGGCTGTCCAACGTAATCAGCACGACCCGAATGGGGGTCGGATCAACGGCTGTAATGCGCTTTCGCATCGTAGAGGATCTCCAACGTGATCGTTTGGGCCCCGACTTCGGCGGCGTATCGTTCAGTATTGCGGCGAGCTTTCCCCCGCACAAAGAAGGGGACCTTCTTGAGCTCCTTTTCCGCTTCGAGGGTCCAGGTCGGTCCGACGGCGCGGACCGGGGACCCCGAAGTGGCATTAGGGGTAGAAGCCGGCTTCGAAAGGTCTTCGCTCGGGGGCTCGACCTCCATCGTCGCCGGGGGGGGCGTTTCGCTGGCGGAAGCAGGGGTTCGCTGCGATGCCGAGAGGTGCGACGGACCGGCTTGGTCTCGAAACTCGAAGTCGTCTCGGAACATGTGCAATAGGTGTTCTTCAAGCCCCATCATCAGGGGATGAACCCAAGTATCGAAGATGACGTTCGCACCCTCGAATCCCATCTGCGGGGAGTAACGAGCGGGGAAGTCTTGGACGTGAACGGGGGACGAAATGACGGCGCACGGGATACCCAAACGCTTGGCGATGTGGCGTTCCATTTGTGTCCCCAGCACGAGCTCCGGGTGCAACTCGCTGACCTTTTCCTCGACGTCGAGATGGTCGTCGGTGATCAGCGCTTCGACTCCGTAGCGAGTCGCCGCGGCCCGGACGGGTCGCGCGAGTTCCCGACTGTAGGTCCCGAGTCCGACCACCTCGAAGCCCAACTCCTCCGTTGCGATTCGTGCGGCCGCGAGGACGTGGGTTCCGTCGCCAAAGATGAAGACACGTTTGCCCGTCAGGTACGTCGAGTCGATCGACCGAGAGTACCAGGGAAGGCGCGATTCGGCGTCGGTCAAGACGGGCCCGGGATCGACACCGGCGAGCTCGGCGACCTCTTTGACGAAGTCTCGGGTCGCACCGACGCCGATGGGAACGACTTGGGTTGCGGGTTGGTCGAAGGTCTTGGTCAACCAGCGGGCCGTCGTTTCGGCGATCTCGGGGTACAGGACCACGTTAAAATGCGCCTGGGGCAGGCGCGTAAGGTCGGCCAGCGTGGCGTTCAAGGGTGCGACGACATTGACCGCGATCCCGAGGCGGTCGAGCAGACCGCGGATTTCGACGATGTCATCCCGGTGGCGAAATCCGAGCGCGGTGGGCCCCAGGAGGTTGCAGGTCGGCCGATCTAGCCTCGAGCGCTCCGCCTCGGGGGGGGCGACGGTTCGCACGATTCGATAGAACGTCTCGGCCGCGCCCCAGTTTTCTTTCTTGGAGTAGGAAGGTAGCTCCACCGGCACGACCGGGATATCGAGCCCCAGCGTCTTGCTGAGTCCCTGCGGGTCGTCCTGGATGAGCTCGGCCGTACACGAGGCCCCAACCAGCAAGGCATCGGGCCGGAAACGCTCCGCCGCGTCATGCGCGGCCCGCTTGACGAGGTCGGCGGTATTGCCGCCGAGGTCGCGGGCTTGAAACGTGGTGTACGTGACCGGGGGGCGCTCTTTGCGCCGTTCGATCATCGTGAACAGAAGGTCTGCGTAGGTGTCTCCTTGGGGGGCGTGCAGGACATAGTGCACGCCCTTCATCGCGGTTGCGACCCGCATGGCGCCCACATGGGGGGGCCCTTCGTATGTCCACACCGTCAACTTCATGGCGCTACACCTGGAGGACCGATCGCCGTCGTAGAGGACGGAGAAAGAGTTCGGCGAGGTCAGCGGCCTGTTCGAAGCCGTGGATCGGGGTGAAGACGAGCTCGATGGACCATTTGGTGGTCAAACCTTCCACCTCGAGAGGGTTGGCGAGCCCGAGGCCGCACACGACGATGTCGGGTCGGCTAGAGCGGCAACGGTCGAGCTGCCGCTCTACGTCTTGGCCCTCGCTCAGTCGGACGTCGCCTTCAAGCAGCTTGAGCTCGGGTTCGAGGTACCTCTGATGCAAGTATGGTGTTCCGACCTCGATGGGAATGACGCCCAACTCGCGCTGAAGAAAGCGAGCCAGCGGTACTTCGAGCTGGGAGTCGGGGAAGAAGAAGATCCGCTTGCCTTCGAGCTTTTCGCGCGCACTCGCGAGCGCGGATCGAGCTCGTTTTTGGCCGGGCGTAAGGATCGCGAGCAGACGATCGTCATCGACGCCGAAAGCCCTCGCTGCGGCCGTCAACCACGCCGTCGTTCCCTCGACTCCGAACGGGAACGGCGCTGGAATGTGAGTGGCACCGCGGCTTTCGAGGGCTCTTCCGGTCTCCCCTAAGAATGGCTGCGCTAAGAGAAAGTGGGTGCGAGGGCTGATCGACGGCCATCGATCCACGCTTCGAGGTGGGAAGAAGGAAGCAGGGATGGATAGGGCGTCGAATATTCGCGCGAATTGATCCTCGACGATGTCCGGAAGAGCGCCGACCACCAAGAGTTGGTCTGCCGATCCAAGACCTGCGGGACCTGCGGAATCTGCGGGAGCGGATCTCGCCGATAGTTGGGTGCTGGGTTGAAGTGAGGATTCCGCGGTAGCCGCGACCATGGCGGCGAGGCACGCATCTTCGCCTTGGGTAAAGGTGGTCTCGATCCCGCTGCCCGAGTAGTTCAAAACGCGGGTCGGCGCGACGCGCAGCGCCAGACGTTCGGCGGCTCGAGCGAGGTCGAGCTTGATGACTTCGGACGGACACGAACCCACCAAAAAGAGGAGCTTTATCTCCGGCCGCCGGGCCAGCAATCGAGTCACGACGCGGTCCAGCTCGTCGTTGGCGTCGGCCAATCCAGCCAGATCTCGCTCTTCAATGATTGCAGTCGCGAAACGAGGTTCGGCGAAGATCATGACACCGGCCGCCGACTGCATGAGGTGAGCACAAGTGCGCGAGCCGATAATCAGGAAAAAGGCGTCTTGAATTTTGCGGTGAAGCCAGACTATCCCCGTAAGTCCGCAGAAGACTTCGTGCTGGCCTCTTTCTCGGAGCACCGGCAGGCGGAGATCGGCGGAGGAACGATCTGTGGCTTGAGCGGTCACTAAGCCTCCGAGAGGGCTGGCGAACCCTGGAGCCGGGCCATCCGGAGCTTGAGGACGAATTGACCAGCGTTGACGACGTAGACGATGTAAGCGGCGAGCGCCAACAGCATCTGTTGTGTAGCATCCAGCCAGCCTGTGAAGAGGGCGACCAGATAGGCGGTGTGCAGCGCCAGGACGAGCATGCTGACCACGTCTTCCCAGAAGAACGCTTCCGCAAACAGATAACGGCCGAAGACGACCTTCTCCCAAACCGCACCCGTCACCATGATCGTGTAAAGACACAGGGTCTTGACGACGATGGAGATGGTGGCCGCCAGGAAGCCCGTGCCGGTAGCCAAGTACCAAACCACGAACCCGACGCTCACCAGGAATACGAGAAACTGGACCGGCGCCAAGATACCCTGCACGAGCGTCCAGATTGTCTCATCGCGTCGACTTCGCTGCTCTGGCGTATAGAGGGCCTGAGAGGAGCGTCGTCGGCTGCCGATTCGCGCTTTGCCTCCGAAAGAGTTACCCGCTGCTTCGATGCTGGTCATGGCGCGCCCCTAGGGAATACGAACCGGAAGACCGGTCAGGTCGCCCGCTAGTCCCTCGATAAGTGAGCGTAGAACTCCCACTCAGAAGTGTCAAGGTGGCGCGACGTCAGATTGTGTTTACAAACAGGCCGTCGGTGGTCTATGGCGAAAAAGACATCGCATTGAAGGACGGAGGATTGCGTGTTCAGGTGCCTCGAAGCGTCGATCGTGCGCCACGGATGAGGGATGCAGCTTGGTCGACGGAGGAGGGTTAGATGTCTGGCGGCCGAGAACGATTCGCGAGATCCAGTTATCAGTTGGGCAAGCCAACTGATGAAGAACCCTTGGTTGCTGTGCGCTGCGATGGCACGCCGGTCGGGGATGTTGGGGATAGTTGTCAGCGGGAGACTGCGATGCCTCCAGCGATGCCTCCAGGTCTCGCTCGAACGATCCAGGCAGAGATCGTCCCCAGACTCATGCTGGCCCATCGGGGGGGCACTGCAACCCCGAGCGGGGAACCTGCATATTCGGTAACCCCACCGGCCTTCGAAGAGATCGAAGAACTCGCGCGTTTGGTCATCTCGCACGACACGCAGTTGGGCGGGGATTACATTGACGCGATGCGGATGAAAGGGATGTCGACGGAGAGCATCTTCGTCGATTTGCTGTCCCCCGCCGCTCGCTTGCTCGGGGATATGTGGCTCCGTGACGATTGCTCGTTCGCCGACGTGACGGTCGGCCTATCGCGCCTGAGTCACCTCGTCGCCGAGCTGAGCGCAGCATTCGTGCCCGACGGACCGGTGCCTCGCCCACCGGCGTTGCGAGGTGCCTTGGTCGAGGCGCCGGGTGAGCAACATACTTTCGGTCTGCAGCTGGTTCGAGAGTTCTTTCGAAGAGATGGCTGGGATATCTGGCGAGGTCGGTCGGATCATCATCGCGAGCTCATCAACCTGGTGCAGGACGAGTGGATCAGTCTGGTCGGTTTCTCGATGAGTAGCCGAGACTCCACCGAAGCGGTGTCCGATATCATTCGACAGATTCGATCAGCATCCTTGAATCCCGGGATCTTCATCATGGTCGGGGGCGCCTGTGTCGCCGATGATCGGCGAATCGTAGAGGCCGTGGGGGCTGACGCGGGCTCGTCCGACGTCAGGGAGGCGATCGCTATCGCCCGCGATCATTTTGAACAGGTGGGTCGGGAACGGCATTGATGCATGCCGAGAGAGCGCAAGAGATGGAACGGGCAGTGTCGAGTACCTTGGGCCACTTTCGCTCTCCCGAAAAATCCTTGGGCGAAGTCGATCCCCAGATCGTCGCCCGACTCATCGCGGCCGCGGCGGATATCGCCCTGGTCATCGATGAAAACGGCATTGTTCAGGACTCGGCGTTCGGGGAAAGTGAGCTTGCGGCGACCGCGGGCGATTTCATAGGCCGGCCGTGGGTGGATACCGTGTCGCCCGACAGTCGGGCTAAGGTCGAGCAACTCCTGACGGAAGCCAATACGCGAGCCATGACGCGCTCGCGAGAAGTCAACCAGCAAGTCAGCCACGATCGCGATATCCCGGTTCGCTTCTCGGCGATCCGGCTGGGGGGCTCCGGACGGATACTCGCGATCGGCCGTGACCTTCGGTCGATCGCCAGTCTTCAGCAACAGCTCGTGAGTGCGCAGCAGTCGATGGAACGGGACTACGCTCGCTTGCGGCACGCGGAGACTCGATACCGGCTGTTGTTTCAGATCGCCTCCGAGGCGGTTCTTATCGTCAATACGACGTCCTACAAAGTCGCCGAGGCCAATCCAGCGGCCGGCAAGCTTCTCGAACAGAGCCCCCCGCAGATCATCGGGCAGTCGCTGTCGAACTTCTTCGCGGAAGCCTCTTGGAGCGAGCTTCAATCACTCCTGGGATCGGTGCGGGTGTCGGGTTGGGCCGAGGATGTCACTTCGAGACTGCCCACGGGCCGCGACGTCATCATATCGGCTTCATTGTTTCGCCAGGACAACGCGTCGTTGTTCCTGGTCCGCCTCGCCGACGCGCGGGAGGGCATCGAGCCGGCTCCCGGCCGCACCTCTTCCCGATTGCTGGACGTCGTGCAGGCCCTGCCCGACGCCTTCGTCGTGATCGGCGCCGATCGCCGGGTGCTGACGGCGAACAACGCTTTTTTGGATCTGACTCAGCTCGCGGCCGAGCAGCAGGTCCTCGGAGAGCCGCTCGATCGCTGGGTCGGACGTCCAGGCGTAGATGTCAATATCCTGATGGCCAACCTGCGCGAGCACGGATCGGTTCGTAACTTTGCGACCGTCGTGCACGGTGAGTTCGGGTCGGTAGAGCAAGCAGAGATCTCCGGCGTATCGGCGATGCACGGAGACCAGCAGTGCTTTGGTTTTGTCATTCGGGCGATCCCGCGGCGCATGACGCGAGAGACCCCGACCGGTCCGGAGCTGCCGCAATCGGTCGAACAGCTGACGGGGTTGGTCGGTCGGGTGCCGCTCAAAGAGATCGTTCGCGAAACCACCGACGTCATCGAACGCTTGTGCATCGAGGCTGCGCTCGACGTGAGTGGCGACAATCGCGCGTCGGCCGCTCAAATGCTCGGGCTGAGTCGACAAAGTCTGTATGCAAAGCTCCGAAGGTACGGCCTCGGTGACTTAGAGTCGGGGGGAGGCACTCAGTGACTTCGGTATCCGCACAACGATCACCGGTGGTTCGGCGTTGGCCCGCACCATCGGCGGTGCTCGAGCTGCTCAAACCCATCACGTGGTTCGCGCCCATGTGGGCGCTGGGGTGCGGCGTCATCTCCTCCGGTGAGTCGATGGGCGAAAAGTGGCCTCAAATCCTTGGCGCGATTCTTTTGGCGGGGCCGCTGGTGTGCGGGACGAGTCAGGCGGTCAACGACTGGTTCGACCGACACGTCGATGCGATCAACGAGCCGCAGCGCCCGATCCCGTCCGGCCGCATCCCGGGGCGATGGGGACTTTACATCGCGATTGTCTGGTCGTTGGTGGCCACCTTCGTGGCTGCGATGCTCGGGCCGTGGGTCTTCGGAGCCGCTATGCTGGGCTTGGCGCTCGCGTGGGCGTACAGCGCACCTCCATTTCGACTGAAAAAGAACGGATGGTGGGGCAACGCGGCCGTTGGTGCGTGTTACGAGGGGCTGCCGTGGTTCACGGGCGCCGCGGCGATGACGATAGCGGTTCCCGACGCGCGGATCGTGATTCTGGCGGTCCTTTACAGCCTAGGCGCTCATGGCATCATGGTGCTCAACGACTTTAAGGCTGTCGATGGTGATGTAAAGATGGGCGTTCGGTCGATTCCTGTGCAGCTGGGTGTGGCAAATGCCGCAAGGCTGGCCTGCGTGGTCATGGCGGCTCCACAGGTGATCGTGGTCGGTCTCCTGTTCAGTTGGGGGCGCCCCATCTACGCAAGCGTAGTTGCTGTTCTGTTGCTGGTGCAATTCGGATTGATGGCGCGACTGGTTCAAGATCCCAAAGGGCGCGCCGCCTGGTACAACGCCACCGGCACCACGCTCTATGTCTTGGGAATGCTGACCAGCGCCCTGGCCGTGCGCGGCCTCTAGTAAGGAGTTTGTGTATGGCCGGACTCAGTTGGGTCTCGATCGTTCGTTTGGGGCTCATGCAGACCGCTCTGGGTGCGATGTTCGTGCTCACGGCCAACATTCTGAACCGGGTCATGGTGGTCGACCTCAAGATGGCGGCGATCGTGCCCGGCGCTTTGCTCGCCATTCACCACGCCGTGCAAGCAGCCCGCCCGAAGTGGGGACACAGCTCCGATTCGGGCAATCGGCGGACGCCGTGGATCCTCGGCGGCCTGGTCGTCCTAGGGGCTGGTGTGATTCTGGCCACCGTCGCGACCGCCTGGATCTCGGATGTCGGGGTCGCTTGGGGCGTCTTCGCGTTCTGGAAGTGTATGGCCTTCGCCGTGGTGGCGTACGTGCTGATCGGGATCGGAGTCGGTGCGGCCGGGACCTCGTTGCTCGGACTGATGGCCGCCAAGGTAGCGCGAGAACGCCGTGGACCGGCGGCCATCGTGACGTTCTTGATGATGATCTTCGGGTTCATTCTGACCTCGGCCTTCGCGAGACGGTTTCTCGACGAGTTCAGTATGGAGCGGCTGATCAACTTCACGGTGGTCGTCGTGCTGATCGCGTTGGGGGTGGCGTTTATGGCGTCGTGGGGCGTGGAGCGCTCGGTCATCGACTTCGACGACGGTTCGCGTGAAGATAAGACCCCCTTCGGCGAAGCTTTTCGGCAGGTTTGGGCGGACCCTCGGGCCCGGGCGTTCACGGTCTTCGTTTCGTTGTCGATGATCGCTTACGGCACGCAGGAACTCATCCTCGAGCCTTTCGCGGGCCTCGTCTATCGAATGTCGGTCGGAGAGACGTCGGGTCTCGGAGGTACGCAAAACAGCGGCGTCTTCCTGGGCATGATCCTCGTTTCGTTGGCCGTCGGTGGACGCCATGGCCCGCGCCTGGGGTCGGTTCGCCTGTGGACCATCGTCGGCTGCGCTGCATCGGCGGCGATCCTCGGCCTGCTGACGCTGGCTTCGTTCACGACGACCTGGCCGCTGAAGAGCACCGTCATGGCGCTCGGCTTGGCCAATGGCGTGTATGCAGGGGCCGCTATCGCTTGGATGATGATCCTCGCCGGTGAAGGGCACGCGTCGCGGGAAGGCGTCCGCATGGGGCTCTGGGGGGCCGCACAAGCCATTGGCATGGCTCTCGGCGGTTTCTTGGGGACCGTCGGCGTGACGCTCTTCGGCGTCATGCTCGGCTTGGGCGCCGCCGAGTGGACATGGAACTTGAAGGCGATGGCGCAAGCGATGGCCGAGGGGCCCAGCGCCTCGCCGATCCCGTTTGCCGCCGTGTTCGCCATCGAAGGGGCCGTCTTTGCCTTGTCAGCCGTCCTGGCGGCTCGCATGTCGGCGCCGGTCGCGTCCCGGGTCGCCGCCGAATCTCCTCAACCTTCAACTGTACCGGTTCTCAATGCCGCGGAGCTGACGTCATGAACAATCAAATCTACGATGCAGTCGTCGTAGGCGGTGGCCCCGCTGGCGCCACTGCCGCCACCGAACTTGCGCGCGAAGGGCGAAGCGTTGTCCTTCTCGATCGTGCGGGTCGTATCAAACCGTGCGGTGGGGCGATTCCGCCTCGCCTCATGCGCGACTTTGACGTCCCGCGCTCTCTGCTTTGCGCCCAGATCAAATCGGCGCGCATCGTCTCGCCGTCGGATCGACAAGTGGATATGCCCATCGAGGGCGGCTTCGTCGGCATGGTGAATCGCGAGGTCTTCGATGAGTTTCTTCGAGTCCGAGCGGCGGCCGAGGGCGCCGAACGCAAAGTCGGACTGTATGAACATCTCACTCGCGACGACGAAGGTGTCATCAACGTGCACTATCGCGGGGCCGCCGAACCGGGTGGGGTCGCAAAGCCGGCGGCGGGGCCTCAAGAGACGATCCGAACCCGCCTGGTGATCGGCGCCGACGGGGCTCGCTCAGCGGTGGCCCGACAGGAAGTCCCAGGTGGCGACAAGGTGAGCTGCGTGTTCGCCTACCACGAAGTTATCCGGGTACCCGAAGGACCGGACGCGGCGAGTTACGACGGCGACCGCTGCGATGTCGTGTACAAGGGCGATATCTCGCCGGACTTCTATGGCTGGGTCTTTCCGCACGGCCAAACGGCCAGTGTAGGTACCGGAAGCGCCCGCAAGGGCTTCAGCCTCCGCCAGTCCGTCGCCGACCTGCGAAGGGCCACCGGACTCGACCGTGCCGAGACGCTTCGGCGAGAGGGTGCGCCCATTCCGATGAAGCCCCTCAAGAAGTGGGATAACGGGCGCGACGTCGTACTCGCCGGTGACGCCGCGGGCGTCGTGGCTCCGTCTTCGGGCGAAGGCATCTACTACGCGATGATCGGTGGGCAGCTCGCTGGGCAGGCGGGTTCGGTGTTCTTAGGGTCGGGGGATGCGCGTGCCCTGGCCGGAGCCCGCGGTGAGTTTATGCGGGCGCATGGCCGGGTGTTCTGGATTCTCGGCTGGATGCAGTGGTTCTTCTATAGCTCTGACAACCGGCGGGAGCGGTTCGTCACGATGTGCAAGGACCCCGACGTTCAGCGCCTGACGTGGCAGGCGTACATGAACAAAGAGCTGGTCCGCTCCAGTCCGATGGCTCACGCCCGGATCTTCTTCAAAGACATGGCTCACCTGATGGGGCTGGTCTCGCCGTAGCGTTACAGTACCTTGGGTGAACCTACAGCACCTGTACACGTCTGGACGGATCATCGATTTCCTCCTCGGTTTCGTCGCCCTCGAGTTCATCGTCCTCAGCATCGCCTATTGGCGAACGAGTCGAGGGATCGCCCCCAAAGACCTACTGACTAACCTGCTCGCCGGAGCGTTCTTGCTGTTGGCTTTGCGAAGCACTCTCGACGGGCACTCTTGGTCGTGGCGGGCCGCTTTTCTTGGCGCTTCTTTTCCTGCCCACTTGCTCGACCTGCGAAGAAGATGGAATAACCACGGCCGATCAAGGCGGCCGGGCGATGAAACGGGCATTGCGCCCGGTCGAAGAGATCGTTAATCGGTGACCGGCGTGGAGGATCTACACTCAACGGTCGATAGATTCAGCTCCACGCGCACAGAGGAGACGGACACAATGGAAAATAAGAACGTTACTCGCCGCCGCGCCCTTCACGTTATCGGCATGACTGCCGGTGGTCTGGTGATGGCTGCCTGCGCCAAGGAAGGCGCTCAGTCGGAAGCTCCCCCCGAAGCCGCCGGCAGCAAGCCATCCGAAGAACCGGCGAAGGTCGCGGAAGCCCCGGCGGCTGACGACTGCGCCGCGGAGATCGAGCCGCAATCGCAGCAGCTCCGCACGACGCTCGGCTACGTCGCCCAGTCGCCGAACGCCGAGCAGCTCTGCAGCAACTGCGCTCAGTATGTCGCGCCGGCCGAAGGCAAGAACTGTGGCGGCTGCAAGCTGTTCAGCGGTCCCGTCCAGCCGAAGGGCTACTGCCGTAGCTGGGCGAAGATGCCTTCATGAGTGTAGCGAGGCTATCATAACTCGATTGCGAGCAGAGTGAGCCCTGGCGATCGTTGGGTCGCCGGGGCTCTCGCCCTTTAGGTTAAGGGCCAGGCGGTGCGGTCTTCGGGGGCCTCGCCGACCGCGGGTCCCACTTGTTTCGGCGGCTCATGGCTCTGTGTGACGTGCGGCGCGTGCGGAAGCAAGCGCGGATGGAGCTCCGCTCAGATCGCCGCCCCGGACCTCTCGGGCGCCGGAGCCGAGATGAGGTCGGACAGTCGCACCGGCAGGCCGAATTCGGCCGGGATCCCCATCAGGCCGAGCTCGACGACGTTTTGCCAGTGTCGGCGGCCTGCCTGCAGGGCCAACCGACGGCCGCCGGGAACCGTTTTTCGTAGGCGTTCGGCTCGCCGAATGAACTCTCGAGCCGCTGGAACGACGAATCGCCAGGCGTCCTTCGGAAGGTCGAGCTGGTCGGCCAGCTCGTCACCGATCAGGCCTCTCACGGCCCCCGCGTAGGCTTGCATGCGGCGGCTGGCGAGTCGCTGGTCGCGTTCGCTCGCTGAACGGTCGATGGGGTGATTCAGGAACGCTTTGACGAGTTCTCGAGCGTCGTCGTCCGGTTCGTCCTGAGTAAGTTCGATCACCCGGGCCAGCCGCCGGCCTTCGGCGCGGGTTGCGGGCAGCAGCAGCCCCTCGACGCCAATGATATGTCCTGCCACCCGCCACAGGTGCACGTAGTCTTCGGCCTCCTGCTCGCTCACCGCGATGCCGAGCGCCTCCACGCCGTCGAGCCAAGCGTGGGCGAACAACAGGATCGTTCCGAGCATGTCGTGTTGATTGATCGGTTCGCCCCAGAGTTCACGCCGCCACCCGCCTCGCAGCCAGATCAGTCGACGAACCTGGGCGTGGATCAAACGGACCTGCAGCGTGATGCGAAAACCCTCGGCGCCCGGCGCCAGCCCGCCGGGCTCGGCGACCGCGCACACGAATTTTGCGGTTTCGGCGAGGCGTCGGCTGACCCCGGTCTTCAAGCGACCGGACCAAATGAGCGGTTTGTTTCCCCCTGGCGAGCAGTACCCGGACAGCAGGCTCTTGGCACCGAGCGCGATCCCCCCGGGGATTCCGGCCCGGAACAGCAGCTCGCCGGCCCTCGCCAGACGTCGTTCATCGACCCACACGGGAAAGTCAGCCGCCGCCTCGACCAAGGCGCGTACATCGGCGGGAACAGTGGGATCGCCGCTGATCGCGCGTTGAAGGCAGCCCGACGAACCGCCTTCTCCGGCGGCGGCGAGAGCCTCCACCGCCTGGTCAGCGAGGGGGTCAGAGCGCAGCAGAGCCGGCATAAATCGGTCGACGACCGGCCCCAATTCCTGCCGGGCGGCGGCGACGTTGACCGCGCGGGCCGGCAAGCCGGTCGATTCGAGAGGAGTCGGTACCATCGTCATGAGAGCCTCCGAGGCACATCGCCCGAGTTTCTTCATAAGAAGCAAAGCCGAAGGGCTCAAGGCGCCGAGAGCTTCGAGGACGATTCGTCGTCTTCGGGTAGACGATGTCGGTCGATCGCCGGCTCCCGTTGGACGCCTGACAACTGTTGTCGATACGTGACAGAGAGAGGGAGCGCCGTTGGGTTACGGGTAATGACCGAGGCATGAACAGCGCGGGTATGACGATGACGCCAACGCCCTGCCCAGTCTGCCGGGCCACGTTGCTGGTGGCCGGCGTCTGTGCGTCCTGCGGGTATTCAGAAGAGAACCCGTCTGAATCGGGGCCGCCGACCGGTGGACGGGTCGCTCGCGCTGCTGATGTGTCCGCGCTCGACTTCGAAGACGAGCCGGCGACCGATCCGGTGATGGCGGTGATGGCGGTGATGGCGGTCCCCGAGCCGGTCGCCACGACGGCGCGGTCCGGCCGGGCGGTGCCCGAGGCGTCGCCGAAGCCGGAAGCGCAGATCCGACTGTGCCCGGGATGCGGCGCTCAGATCTTCGGCGCGCCGCGTCGTTGCGGGGCGTGTGGTCTATTGCTTCGGATGTCCCGCAAGGGCGCCGATGACGAAGAGCGCCGATGCGGCGCGTGTGGGGTGCGCAACGCGAGATCTCTCGCCAAGTGTCGCAACTGCGGATTGGTGCTACGTTGAATACATCCTCGGTGTCGACTCAACGAGGATTTGACAGTGCTGGTCGAGCCCATTACGGCACGGGCGTGCAGAGCCATAGACACCAGTTCCGCGTCATCTACGGCGATACCGACATGATGGGGATCGTGTACTACGGCAATTACTTTCGCTATTTCGAGGCGGGACGGTCCGAGCTCTTGAGGGCGGTGGGGCTGCCCTACATGCAGCTCGAAGCGGCCGGATATGCGCTTCCGGTGGCCTCGGCTTCAGCCAAGTATCACGCGTCGGCCCGGTACGATGAGCTCCTCACCTTGGAGACGACGGTCGTCGCTGTTCGGATGGGTAGCCTTCAAATGGGCTATCGACTCGAGCGTGAAGAGGACGGAGTGTTGATCGCCACCGGTGAGACGCTCCACGCCTGCGTCGGGAAAAAGACGGGCCGAGTCACCCGGATCCCGGCCATGCTCCGTGAGAGGCTTGCGACATGACGATGGAGCGAAATCTCGCGTTGGATGCGGCGCGGGTCACCGAAGCCGCTGCGTTGGCCTCGGCGCGACAAATGGGGCGAGGCGACGCTCACCAGGCCGACGATGTGGCGGTGAGGGCGATGCGGCGGGCGTTTCGATCCCTAGAGATCTGCGGAACCATCGTGGTCGGGGAGGGCCACTACGTCGAGTCGCCCCGGCTGTACTACGGCGAAAAAGTCGGTCGCTGGGCGAGCGGCGATCCGGAAGTACAACTTGCCCTCGATGCTCTCGAAGGCGCGAGACTCTGCGCTCAAGGACGCTCGGCGGCGTTGTCAGTGATCGCCATGGCCCGCAATGGATCCTTTATGCCGGCGCCCGACACCTACATGGAGAAGATGGTGGTCGGAAGGGGTGGTGCGGGCGCCATCGATCTCGACCGCTCGGTCGCCGACAACCTGCAATCGGTGGCCGATGCGAAGGGTGTCTACGTCGAAGACCTGACGGTCGCGATTTTGGATCGGCCGCGGCATGAAGGCCTCATTCGCGAGGTCCGAGATGCGGGCGCTCGCATACGGCTGATCCTTGGTGGCGACCTCTCCGCTTCGCTCGCGACGTGCCGCGAAGAGACGGGCATTGACATGGTCGTGGGGACCGGAGGCGCACCGGAAGGAGTGCTCGCGGCGTCGGCGGTGCGGTGCGTCGGCGGGGAAGTGCAATGTCGGCTACGACCTCGAAACGATGAGGAGCGCGAACGACTCCGGGCCCTGGGCTTGGCTGCGGATCGGATCTACGTGACCGAAGACCTTGCGTCCGGCCACGTCCTGTTCGCGGCGACCGGTATCACCGATGGGGATTTCCTCGCGGGCGTTCGATTCATCAGCGGAGGCGCGCGCACCAACTCCGTGGTCATGCGGAGTAAGACCCGCACGGTCCGTTATATAGAAGCCCACCATCATTTTGATCGGAAACCCGATTACGGCGATTTTTAGCAACCGCCGATTTCTCGCACGGGGGCATCGGATGGGCCTCTTCGCGCCTACCGCTCGGATTCTGCAGGTTATCCCGGAGCTTGTCAGCGGCGATCCGTCGCCGCACCATTTGCATGACGTGCTCGACGCGTACATCATCGAGGAGATCAAGAAGCAGGAGGACGAGCGTCGCCGCCGCAACGAGACCGCTCGTCCTCGGTTGCATATCGAGATCCCCTCCGCAGGCGACGAGCCGCCGGCCGAGGAAGAGGAAGCGCCGACCGACGACGAAGGCACGGCGATCCACATCGACCTTTGAGGTCGATGGCTGCGATTTAGCCCCGGGTCGCTTTTCGTTTTCGACGACAAGTCTGGCTTGGCGCGATGCTTGGGTGGCTTCTGTCCGCCAGGCGATCCGGAAGAGAACCTGATCTGGTCCGGGAACCCGACCCTCGGTTGACTGTCGCCTCGAACCGGGTTCAGAGACCGCTGGAGGTAACCACTGATGCTCGATATTACCCATATTCATGCACGCGAGATCCTCGATAGCCGAGGGAACCCGACAGTTGAAGTCGACGTTCGGCTCTCTTCCGGCGCGGAGGGGCGGGCGGCCGTCCCCTCGGGTGCCTCTACCGGTGCCCATGAGGCGGTCGAGGTTCGCGACGGCGACCCGTCGCGGTATGTCGGCAAAGGGGTGACCAAAGCCGTTACGGCCGTCAATGACGTCATCGCGCCGGCCCTGCTCGGGTACGAAGCGAGCGACCCCTACGATATTGACGCAACCCTCCTTTCGCTCGACGGCACCGAAAACAAGGGCAAGCTGGGCGCGAATGCGATTCTCGGAGTGTCGCTGGCCGTCGCCCGCGCGGCTGCGAACGCCTACGAGCTGCCCCTTTATCGGTATCTCGGGGGCGTCAATGCGCGCCTGCTCCCCGTCCCGCTGATGAACGTGATCAACGGGGGTGAGCACGCCGACAACGCGCTCGACATCCAGGAGTTCATGCTGGT
The DNA here is from genome assembly GCA_964519665.1 of uncultured Myxococcales bacterium. Lineage (GTDB taxonomy): Bacteria > Myxococcota > Kuafuiibacteriia > Kuafuiibacteriales > Kuafuiibacteriaceae > JANQQN01. Next base: position 99,721 of record CAZFIV010000009.1, on the reverse strand, counting down.
GCCCAAAGGCGCGGAGACCTTCAGCGAATCGCTTCGCTGGGGCGTGGAGACATTCCACCACCTCAAGAAGCTCCTCAAAGAAAAAGGACTCTCGACGGCGGTCGGCGACGAAGGGGGCTTCGCCCCCGATCTCAAATCGAACAAGGAAGCTCTGCAGCTGCTGACCGATGCGATCGAGGCGGCGGGATTCAAGCCCGGCGAGGACATCTCGCTCGCGCTCGACGTCGCGGCAACCGAGTTCTACAAAGACGGCAAGTACGAGCTTCGTCATGAAGGTCGCACGCTCACCTCTGCCGAGATGAGCACGTTTCTCGAGCAGCTCGTCAGCGAGTTCCCGGTCGTTTCGATCGAAGACGGTCTGGCCGAGGACGACTGGGAGGGCTGGAAGCAGCTCACGAGCCAGCTCGGTCCCCGCTGTCAGCTCGTCGGTGACGACCTCTTCGTGACCAACGTAACCCGGATCGAACGGGGCATTGAAGAAGGCTGCGCGAACGCGGTGCTGGTGAAGGTCAACCAGATCGGAACCCTCACCGAGACCCTCGATGCCATGGATCTCGGGCGCTCTCACGGATACGCGATGGTGGTCAGCCATCGTTCCGGCGAAACCGAGGACTCCACGATCGCCGACTTGGCGGTGGCGACCGGGGCGGGGCAGATCAAGACCGGGTCGGCGTCACGTTCGGACCGGCTGGCCAAGTACAACCAGCTCCTTCGAATTGAAGAGAATCTGGGCCCCGCCGCTCGTTTCGCTGGCGAACTCTTCGGCTAGCGAGGGGGCGCTCCGACGCTCTGGGCTCGACCGAACGCGGTGCAGAGCATCCGTGCTGTAGCTGCCGGATGCTGCACCGCGGTCGGCCAGGCTCGCTTACTTGGTTTCTTCCTTCTGAACCAGGTCGTTGCGGGTGTTGTCTACCAGCTGGGCGACCGACCAACCCGACACCTTGACCACGTACGGATTGCCGTCGGCTTTGACGTAGTACTGATTCTCGGCTTCGAGCTTGTTGCCGATTCGCCAGGTGAGGGTCTCGAACGACGGTGGCCGTAGGCCGACGACCGTAGAGGTTCCGGTGGTCAGAGTCACGACCGTCGCGCCGTCGCCGAGGCCGTAAGTGGCGTCGACCACCTTGCCGACTGGGGCCTCCAGATTGACGTTGGATGCCTTGCGGATGAGGTCGTTGACCGCTTGCTGATCGAGCGGCTTCTTGACCTTTTGCACCGTCCATTGATTGGATTCAGGGTCTCGCTTCAGCGCGATCTCGCCCTTTGCATTCTCTACTTTGACCTCCCACACATCGTTGCGGGGGTACGAGAAGTACTCGCGAGACACCCAAGACCAGGCTCGATCGCCAAGGTCAGTCAGGCTGAAGTCGTTGACCAGGTACACGGCGTCGGCGCCGGCGGCTCTCAGGTGAATGCTCTTGAACCGAGGCGAAGACCCGAAGTACACCACGATATTCTCGTCGCCCGCGGTCACCGTCACCTTGCGTTGGTACTTGGCGTCCGCGACCTCGAGCTTCTCGTGATAGGTGCTTCGGTTCAGCACTCGATTTCGGCTCTTGATCTTCACGAGTTTGTTGAGCAACTCATCGACCTTTTCGCGCGGAACCGGAAACCCGTCGGCATCGGCGATGCCCCAGGCTCCGCCCTCGTTGACGAGCTCGATCTTATCCTGCGGAGGGTCGTTCGGCTCGACCTTGGGCCGGCCTTCGATCACGACCTTGGTGACGCTCTCGACGTCGAGATTCTCGAACGGAGCCAGCGCGGGCACCGGCCCGCTGTCGGTCGATACCGCGCGGGTGAGCACGAAGCCGAGCGCCTGCACGACCAGCACGAGCACCAAAATCTTATTGAGTTGGGACATGTCTTACACCTTCCCTTTTTCGAGTTCGGACATCGGCACCAGCTTCATGGGCACGGTGCGACGGAACACCAGCGTCAGTACGAGCACCAACCCGAGGCCGAGGAGGGCGATCGCGTAGTTCGCGTACTCGTAGATGAAGGTCAGGCCGGTATCCATCGGGACCAGCGTGCGGACGAACATGCCTCGAGATCGGATGCTGAGGAGCTCGGTGTCGGCGAGGCTGAGGTCGATCAGGTTTTGAACGAATTCGAGATTCGACTCCAGCTGCTCGCGAGACAGCATGCCCAAGGCCACGTCATGGGTGAACGCCGACGAACCGACGACGATGAGGCGCGCCGAGTTCGGCGAGCTCTCGATGCCGGGCAGCGTCTCGTCTTCGAGCTGAAGTCCGCCCTTGAATGCCGACGGGAACTGCCCGGTCACCACCACCGCGAGGTCACGACTCTCTTGCTCGCCCTGCGGGGGCTTGAAGCCCCCCTGCTGTTGCAGGTCGGACAGCTCGGGCATCACTTCGGTCGAGCTATCGAGATAGGACTCGTCGGTGCTCTTCACGAGCGCGACGACGGTCCGGGTAGGTTCGGCGTCCGCCGACTCGCCGTCCGTCGAGTCGCCTTCGCTCGAAGCGTCGGTCTGCAGGCTCGCCGCGACCGGGTCGCTGACCCGGATCGGCGACGACCATGGAAGCGTGAGGGACGGAAGACTGGAGACCGCAGGATTGTCGGTCGCGAAGTTTTCCGACCGCAGGTGAATGAAGTACGGGTACCGAAGGCGGACCAACTGCACCAGCTCTTGCCCCTGCACGGTGGTCGGCACCTCGAGAACGAGCTGTTCGCTCTGTGGGTCGAGGACCATCGTCCGGTCGAGCTCGACCCCGTACTTGGCCAGCAGGGCATCCAGCCCGTCGGAGGGGGGGGCCTCGACGACGTTGAACAGGTCGCCACGGGAGGGCTCGAACACGTACTGCCCGTAAAAGGCGATCACCGTGCCCCCCTGCATCAGGTGTTGGTCGATCGCGAACTGGGCCTTCGGGGTGAGCGCGGCCGGCTGGACGAGCACCAGGACATCGACGTCACCCGAGATGTCGCCCTCGGACAGATCGACGTCGATGACGTTGTACGTCTTCGCGAGCTGACGCCGAAGGGCCTGGGTGCTCGGCGGCGGGGGGGGCGGCGGTGGCCGGCCGGGCAGAGGCGGCGGCGTCTTCGGCGCGGGGGTCACCAGGCCCACCGTCTTGAGGAATCCCGGCGCGGACCGCTTGATCGCGGCCTCGAGGTCGGACCGCATGCTGTCTTCGTTGTCGGCGTCCGCGTACAGGAGCTCGTAGCGGGTGCCGACGCGCAAGAGTAGGTGCAGGTAGAACGGATTCGAGCCTTGAGGTGCGACCGCGGGTCGGATGCCGTATTTTCGATAGAGCGTGTCGGGGGTCTCCAAGGCGTTCTCGTCGGTCGGGTCGATCTGCGTAAACTTGAACTTCCCGGCGGCCGTCTGTTCGAGCTGATCGACGACCGCGGCGACGATGTTCGGGGCCTGCTGGTACTCGGGGGGCAGCAGATCGGGGGTGATGAACGCGGTCAGTTCGGCCGGTTCATCCATGCCGGCGAAGGCGGCGTCGAGGGTCTCGAAACCGAAAGCCACCTTTTTGATCGTTCGGGTGAGGTCGTACTCGAGGTTGCGCAGCTGTACGAGCACGTCGCGACGAGGAGTGGCCTTGAACTCGATGAGGTCGCGGTAACCGAGCACTTCGTGGCGGTCACCGTACTGTACGAGGATACTGAAGTAGGCCTGGACCAGCGATTGCTCGTTGCGACCGAACACCTCGACCGGAAAGCCCCGAATGTCATAGTCGCGCTGGGCGGCGGCGGCCAATTCGGAGTCGATCGTCGGGTCGACGTACTGGGTGATGACGTTGGCACCGCCGATCGTGCTGTATTCGTCGAGCAGGTCGCGAATCCGGGGCACCAAGGGAGCGAGCTTTTCGTGGGTCCGTTCCGAAAAGTAGCCACGAATGATCAGCGGCTCGTCGATCTGCTTGAGCAGGTCTTTGGTGACCGTCGAGACGCTGTACTCACCGCGTTCCGTCAGGTCGAGACGCAGGCTGGTGAACGACGCGAAGAGGAAGTTGGCCACTACCACGTTGACGACGACCAGCAGCCCGGTCAGGCGGGTGTTGAGTCGGTTGTTCGAGGTGCTCGGCCCCGTGCTCCATCCCTTGCTCAAGAGGATGAGAGTGTTCATGCTCAGGAACGAGACGATGATGCCGAGGTAATAGAGGATGTCTCGAATATCGAGCACTCCGCGGCGGATGCTCTCGAAGCGCGTTCCGGTGCCCAATGCGGCCAAGAACGACCCGATGTCCTGACCGAACAGAATGCTCACGACCCCGACGGCGTATAGAAGGCTGCACACCACGGTCGATAGGATGAGCGCGACGATCTGGTTGTCGCTCATCGCCGAGATGCACAAACCGATCGAAATGTACGCACCGGCGAGCAGGACCGCGCCGAAGTAACCGCCGAAGACCGGGCCCCAATCGAGGTCGCCCATCGTGGCCACGGTCAGGGGAACGCCAAAGGTCAGAGCAAGCGCGACGCTGACCAGCAACAGCGCGGCGAGAAACTTTCCGATCACCAGATGATGAACCCGTACGGGCAGGGTCATCAGGAGCTCGAGGGTGCCCAGCTTCTGTTCTTCGCTCCACTGGCGCATGGTGACCGCGCTGGTCAGGAAGATCAGGAGCACCGGCAACAGCGAGAACAGCGGCCGAACATCCGCGACGTTTCGGTTGAAGAAGTCGTTGTAGTGAAAGAAGAACGCCAGGGTCACCAACAAAAAGGTGCCCAGGAAAATGAAGGCGACCGGGGACACGAAGAACGCTCGCAGCTCTTTGCGAGCGATCGCTATCACGTGGCTCATGCTGCCAGTCCTTTCTTCTCGTTGAGTTCGCGGAAAACCGCCTCGAGGCTGCGGGTCTCGAGGCGTAGCTCGGCCAGGGTCCACGCCTGGGTCGTCGCGAGCTTGAAGATGGCCGGACAGAGCTCGGCCTCATGGGCGCCGGAGACCCGGTACCGAACGTAGCCGGCGTGAGCGCCCAGGCGCTGAACCTGCTCGACGCCCGGGATGGTACGCAAGGTGGCCTCGACGTTCTGGGCGTCTTCGTTGATCGCGGTGACCGCCGCCGAGGTGACGGTCAGCTCCGCGACCTTGTTGTCGCTGCGCACCTGGCCGTCCATGATGATGACGACGCGGTCGCAGGTGGCCTCGACCTCCGAGAGGATGTGGGTCGAGACGATCACCGTCGCATCGACCGCCAGCCGCTTGATCAGATTTCGGATCTCGATGATCTGATTGGGGTCGAGCCCGTTGGTGGGTTCGTCGAGGATCAGGACCGGGGGCTTGTGCAAGATCGCTTGGGCCAAGCTGACCCGCTGCCGAAAACCTTTCGACAGGTTGCCGATCGTCTGGGTCAGTCGGTCCTGTAGACCGGTCGCGTAGATCGCTTCCGACAAACGCCGGTCTCTCATGCCGACCGGGATGTTTCGGAGTTCCGCCATCATGACGAGGTACTCCTGCACCAGCATGTCCAGGTACAGCGGGGCGTTCTCCGGGAGGTAGCCCACCCGGGACTGAACGCTGATGGGGTCATTGACGACGTCGTGTCCGACGATGCGGGCGGTGCCGTCCGTCGGCTGAAGGTACCCCGTAAGGAGCTTCATCGTTGTCGTCTTTCCGGCCCCATTGGGACCTAGAAGACCGATGATTTCGCCCTTCTCGACGGAAAACGAAACACCGTTGAGGGCCCGGATTGGGCCATAGTGCTTCGAGAGGTTCTCCACCTCGATGATCGCCACGATCAAGCCTCCATGCGCCAGCGAGATGAATTTCGCACACACCGCGGACGAACCGCTTCTTGATGACTTCCACCTCGTCCGGTTCCGGGCCATGCCGGGCTCGAGCGTGGGTGGAGCGGCGCTGCTCGCTGGTTGCGCCGGCACGATATTGGGGCGCCGTCGAGAGTCAACGCTTTTCACGACCGCTTGTTCGCCATCCGCAGGCGCCGGTCGTTCGGGTGGGCTACCGGGTTGCGCGGGCGCGGCCGCGCGACGACCATGGTCCGACCATGACCGCTGCGAGCCCACCCCTGTGGCGACTGACGCTGACGGTCAGGTCAGGTCCAGATGCCGGAAAGACCTGCATCGTCGACCGAGACGTCGTGACGGTCGGTAAGCGCGCGGACTGCGACCTCGTGCTGACCGACACGTCCGTCTCCCGGCGTCATCTCCGGATCGCCCGCGTGGCCGCCAGCGGCGACGGCGAGCGTTGGGTCCTGTTCGACCTCGAATCGACCAACGGCACGTTCCTGCAGGGCGCGCGGGTCCACGAAGCGCCGATTACGGCCGGCGCGATCGTCCACGCGGGCAAGGTGGAGATCGCCTTCGCGCCGGAGCGGCACACGGTCGAGATCTCCGAGTGGACCGAACCTTCATTCGGCTCGCTCATCGGGAAGTCCGCGGTCATGCGGCGGTTGTTCGCTTTGATGGCGAGGATCGCGCCGACGGACGCCACGGTCCTGATTCAGGGAGAAACCGGAACCGGAAAGGGGCTCGTCGCGAAGTGTCTGCACCAGGCTTCGGCTCGGGCCGAGCGAGGCTTCATCGTCGTCGATTGCGGGGCCGTCCAGCGGCAGTTGATCGAATCGGAACTCTTCGGACACGAAGAAGGGGCCTTTACCGGCGCGTACACTAAGCGTCAGGGGGCGTTCGAGCTGGCGTCCAAAGGGACGGTGTTCATCGACGAGCTGGGCGAGCTCGACCTCGAGCTGCAGCCGAAGCTCCTGCGGGTCCTGGATGCCCGGGAGGTTCGTCGGATCGGCGGCGCGCGGGCCATCGGCGTCGACCTACGGGTGATCGCGTCGACCCGGCGCGATCTTTCGCGCGAGGTCGAGCGGGGAGCGTTTCGGGAGGATCTGTTCTTTCGAGTCTCGGTGGTGACGCTATCAGTGCCGCCACTACGGGAACGGCCCGATGACATACCGCTGTTGGCGGACCACTTTCTTCGCGAAGTCGCCCGGCAGCGCGGGTTGGAGCCACCCCGGCTCGACGACCGCGCGCTCGATCGGCTGACCAGCCACGACTGGCCCGGCAATGTCCGAGAGCTCAAGAACGCGCTCGAACGGGCGGTTCTGCTAGCCCAGATCCGACCCGGCGCTCGCCTGGAGCTCGGCGAGCTCGGCTCTGGAGGGGCCGGCGATCCGGCCCTCGATCGAGGGTTCGACCCGGGCTTGAGCTTCACCGCCTCGAAGGAGCGGTGGATGGATGCTCGGGAGACCGCCTACGTTCGGTGGCTCCTGGACGCTCACGACGGCAACGTCAGCGCGGCGGCCCGGGCGGCCCGGATGGACCGCAAGTACCTCCACAAGCTCGCGAAGAAGCATGGTCTTAAGCAGTAGGTATTCGTGAGTGCATGGTCGCGAAGTCGGCGGCCCCCGCTCGTACCGCCGGCCCTGAATACAGCTTCTCGTCGGAATACAGACCGAGGTTCCAGCTCATTCGGTCATAGGAAGTTCGCCGGTCCTGGAGTAGACGGGAGGCGATCGGGGAGCAAACGAAGGCCATGACCTGGATCGAACAGCAGATCAACCGGCTCATGCGGGGTCAACCGGCCGGATTTCGAGAGGTTCTGGTGGATGCTCTGGCCGAGCCCGAAAGCCTGCCCGAAGCCATCGAAGCGCTCGAAGAGGTCATGCTGGAGTCGGAAGAGGACGCCGATCTCACGATCGAAGTCCTCGAGCATCTACCGCTGCCCCCGAGCGACGGCTGGGTCAGCCCACTGCAGACCGTTATGGCGTGGCTGGAAGATGCGGATGAGCCAGCCCTTCCGATATTGGTCATCCGCGGTGGGCCGACGCTGCTTCGGATCTACGACGAGCTGGTCCGACAGGTGGACCACCTGGCGGAAGATCCTTTTGCCATCTCGAACGACGTCATGGCGGTCCTGCGGGTGCTCACCCTCTATCAAGTCAAAGGCGCGTTCGAACGCCTCGTTTCGGCCGGGCAGCACCCGGTGCTCCAGGAGTCGTATATGTGGAGCACTGTCTTCGAGGTGTTCGATTCGGTCGAGCACCCATGGCGAACGAAGGTTGTCGCCGCCGTCACCGACGCTTGGCCCGAGGGGTACGCGCAAGTGGCGTTTCTTGATCTCACCAATGCCTTGTCCCGTGAGGGCGACCTACTCGAACATCCATTCGACGACGAGCGGGGCCACGAAGCCCTCCGAGAGTTTTTGGTCCGTCATGAAGACGCGATCGGAGGGGCGGCCCGCTCGGCGGCCGCCGCGCTCGCCTTCTTGCGGTCGTCGGGCCATGAAGACCTCGTCGAGCTCGCGGCCAGCCACCCCGAGGTGAGCGTGCAGATCGAGGCGACCGCGGTACAGGCGGAGACCGGCGATCCGCAGGCCGTCGCGCGCCTAAAGGCATGGGCCGCCGACCCGCGGTATGCGGAGACGGTGCTCGCCCACCTCGCCGAGATTGGGGTTATCAACGAAGGCACGCTCGTCAGCCAGGAGCAGGATTTTCAGGCCGCGGCGACCATGGCGAGCTGGCTGGCCCAGCCGGCCGAGTTCAACCGGCCCCCTGACGAGCTGACGGCCGTCGACACTCGAGAGCTCAACTGGCCGCCCACCGAGGACCGCCGCCGGGTGTGGTTGTTCCGATACCGATACCAGCCGCTCGCGAGCGATGATGTGGCCTTCGAAGGGCTCGGTATGGTCGGTTCCGTCACCTGCGCGATGGCCGACTACGAAACGGAAGGTCTGACCGTCGCCGAGGCTTACGGGCTTCACTGCGCGTGGGAGCTCGAGATGTTGGACGACGTGCGGGCGCCGCCGTTTCGAGACCCGAAAGCCGGCCTTCGCATTCTCCGGGAAGCGAACCCGGACCTTTGAGGGCGGCGCTCAGGTGGGGTCGCCGTTGGTAGGACGGCCGATGCACTCGTAGACGAAGCCCATATCGTTCATCGTCTTTGGATTGTACTGGTTGCGCCCGTCGAACACGTACGGCTGCCGCAGGAGTTTCTTGATCCGCCGGAAATCGGGGCGCCGGTATTCGTGCCACTCGGTGATCAGGAGCAGGGCGTCGGCACCATCGATGCACTCGTACGGATCTTCGACCAAAGTGATGCGGTCTTCGAAGATACTCTTGGCGGTCGCCAGGGCCTCGGGGTCGGTGCCGCGAATGGTCGCGCCTCGCTCGAGGAGGCCGTTGATGATCTGGACGGCGGGCGCCTCCCGCATGTCGTCGGTCTGGGGCTTGAACGCCAGGCCCCACGCACCGAAGGTGAGCCCGCTGAGATCTTCTCCGAATCGGGCCACCACCTTATCGACGAGGACGGTCTTCTGACGAGCGTTCACGTCCATGACCGAGCGGAGAATGGTCATGTCGTGCCCGCTCTGTTCACCGAGGTAGCGAAGGGCGCTGATGTCCTTGGGAAAGCAGCTGCCACCGTAGCCGACGCCCGGAAACAAGAAGGACGCCCCGATGCGCGAATCGGCCCCGACGCCGAGGCGGACCTTGTTGATGTCGGCGCCGAGCGCTTCGGCCAGGTTGGCCATCTCGTTCATGAACGAGATCCGGGTCGCGAGCATGCAGTTGGACACGTACTTGGTCATCTCGGCGGAGCGGTTGTCCATGAACACGATCCGGTTCGAAGTGCGATTGAACGGCGCGTAGAGGTCGCTCATCACCTCTCGGGCGTGCTCGCTGTCGGAGCCGACGATGATGCGGTCGGGCTTCATGAAGTCCTCGATGGCCGCGCCTTCCTTCATGAACTCGGGATTCGAGACCACCTCCACCGGGACTTCGGCGTGCTTCTTCGCAATCGCCCGAATCTGGTCGGCGGTGCCTACCGGCACGGTCGACTTGGTGACGAGGAGGGCGGGACCCTTGAGCGCCTTGGCCACCGCCTCCGCCACCGCCATCACCGCCGAAACGTCGGCGCTTCCGTCGTCCGATTGCGGGGTTCCGACCGCGATGAAGACCGCTTCCGCGTGCGCGACGCTGCTATCGAGCTCGGTACTGAAGCGCAGTCGCTTCTTCTTGGCGTTCGAAGCGATCAACTCTTTGAGATGGGGCTCGTAAATGGGCACTCCTCCCGACAGCAAGACGTCGATTTTCGAACGATCTCGGTCGACGCAGACGACCGTGTGACCCATCTCTGCGAAGCACGTCCCGGCTACCAGTCCGACGTAGCCCGTGCCGATTACGGCGATGTCCATGGAGCGTGACTTTCAGAACCGCCCGCGCCAGGCAAGGTCGCGCGGCACGGTCGACGCAAAAAAAAAGACCGGTGCCCCGTTGCGTCAGTTTGGGCCTTCGAGGGGTGGAGACTCGTCTCGGATAAGGATCGTGCCCGACGCGCCGACGGCGTAGGCGGTATCGGTGGAAGTATCCACCCAAATATCGCGGAGGTCGACATCGGTATCCGTCGATTCAACGGCCCAGCTGCCATCGCTGAATCGCACCGCCGTGCCCCCTTCACCGACGATGCTGATATCACCCCCGCCGAGGCCCGAAACAGCGTAGAGGACGACGGCGGGAAGGTCGGCGGCTTGGTTGTTGGTGACTCGACGCCATTGGTCGGTGAAGCGCATGATCAGGCCGCTGACCCCGACGGAGTATACATTGTTGTTGCTGGCCCCCCAGACCCCATGGAGCGTTTCGTTGTTGCCGGTCTCGATCGTTTCGAAGCTCTCCAAGCCGTTGCTGGACCGATACGCGGCGCCTCCGGAACCGATCATGTAAAATCGATTGCCGTTGCCCGTCCATACGCGCTGAAGGTTCTGGGTTTGGCGGATGAGCTGCAACGAGATGGCGCCTCGGACCCTCAGGTCGGCCGGTGTCCACGCGGTGCCGTCCCACCGGACGATGCGGCCGTTGTCGCCGACCGCCAGCGCCCTGTCGTCTCGGGCGACCGCGATCCCAGAAAGGTTTTCGGTCATGGTGCCGGTGATCGTCGCGGGGACCCACACGCCGCCGGGCTGGCGGGCCAGGATGGTTCCGTTCCAGCCGACGGCGAACACGGTCGGGTCTGGCCTCGGATCTTCGGGTGCGAGATTGCCGGGCAGGGGAACGCCGCTGACGCCGGTCAAGGGAACGGTCGCCGTGGTCGTCTCGAGCTGCCACTCGACGCCGTCGTAGTAGGCTATCGTGCCGTCCCAGCCCACGGCCCAGATCTCATCCGAAGCGCGGCCCCAGACCGACAGCAACACCTGCGTTGGCACGGTCGCCTGAGTCATCCAGGCCGGACCGGTTTCCGCGTCGGGATCTTCACCGGTCAGCCCCGAGGATGAGGAGTCTCCGCAGGCGACGAGCCCCGTCGAGACCAGCCCGGTCGTGCCCGCCACCAGGGCCGCGATGCAAAGTGTTCGCTGGTGGTTCACGGGGGCGACCATAGCTCGTCGGGCCGCAACGTTCGAGCCGGAAGGGGGCGACGGATTGGGATGCGTTTCGCCTAGGTTTTACCGAGGGTGAGGTACGACCGTCCGGCGAAGGTCTGGCCAAGGTCTGGCTAAGGACGAACCGGGGGCTGTTTCCCATTCGCCCCGCCGCCGAAGGCTTTGCTACAGTAGGGCCACGTGAACGGTCATCGCAGGAGTGCCAGTGTCCCGAACCCGAGGCTGGCGAGGTCTTTGTCTGCGGCCCTGGCGGTCGTGGCGGTCGCTGTCGCGAGCTCTTCGATTCAGGGCTGTTCGGACCGCAACCTCTACAGTCGCGTCGGTGAGGAACCCCCGCTCATCGATAAGATGGCGGTCACCGGCGTCGTTTGCACCGACAACCCGGCGACCCGGCAGTTCCCGGTCAAGATCCTGTTCATCGTCGACAGCAGCGGGCCGATGCGGGATGCCGCGCCGTTCGGAGAGCACGTCTCGGTCATGGAACAGATCGTGAGTCAGTTCCTGCAGACCGCCAACGTGTTCGTCGGCATCATTCGGTACGACACCGCGGCGCGAACCCTAATTTCGGAACAGCGGGGCGACACGCTGTCCAATTTCACTCGGGACGCTTCCCGCCTCGACGTGGCACTGGCCGACCTTCGGAGCGGAGCCGGAGGTCGTGACTTTGTCTCGGCGATGTCGCTGGCCCGGAGCATCGTGACCGGCGACGCCTTGCAGGAAGATTTAGGGCCGCTGTCCAGAACCAAGTACGTGCTCGTGCACATCACCAGCGGTTCACCGGCACCCGAGATTCGCGAGAATCGCTGCGACGATACGTCCGACCAGCCCTGCGAGATCGAATTCCTTGAAAACTTGGTTCGGGACTTGCGGGACGACGTCGAATCTTTCGGGGCGGCCGAGTTCGCTTTTCACACCGTGCACCTCGAGACGTTGGTCGAGGGGGCGCCTTGCGATCCCACCGTCGGTGCAGCGTCGTGCGGAGCGGGCGCAGGATTGGCGTGCATCCAGCTAGGTGTTCGGGCCGACCTCGGGCGCTGCGTGCAGCTGTGTGACCCGGCCGCGCCGGTCTGCAACCTTGATCCCGACCGAACGATATGCGCGCAGGTCTTGTTGCAGGACTCGACGCCGGTCAATCACTGCGCCCGAGGCGAGCTGTCGTGCTTCGACGGCATCGACAACGATGATGATGGCGACGACCGCGACTGCATGGATCCCGACTACCCCTATAATTGCGACGGCGACGCGAACTGCGAGGCTGACTGTCGGTCACAGTGCCGGATGCAGCAGCTGGGTGAAGCGATGGCCCGGGCCGGCGGTGGCCGCTACGAACGATTCGCGACGCCCGAACAGACCAACTTCGGACGCATCGATTTTCGAAGCACCCAGCGCCGGTTCGTCTTGAAGGAGTTCATGGTGACGAACCGGAACGCCATCCCCACCGAGGAAGGCTTCATTCCCGACACCGACGCCGACGGGTTGTCCGACGCGATGGAGGAGCGGCTCGGCCTCAATCCGCTCGAGCCCGACTCCGATGGGGACCAATTCAACGACCGCCTGGAGCATCTTCAACAGCCCCTCGGCCTCGATCCCCTGACCTTCAATACGCTGCCCGACTGTGACGACCCGATCATCGATACGGATCGCGATGGCCTCCGCGACTGCGAAGAGCAGCTCCTGGGCACGAATCCGAGCTTGTTCGACTCCGACGCCGACGGGTTCCCCGACCAGGTGGAGTTTCGAGCCGGGACGAATCCGATCTTCAACGACACCCTCGATGACCTCGACATCGATGGCGTGTCCAACGCCCTGGAGCTGCTCGCGCACTCCGACGTGAGCGCCAACGATGCCCGGGTCCGGGCCGAGCTGAGCTATCGATACCGAACCATCGACCTCGGAGCGACGACCGACGAGCGCACCTGTTACGACGTCCGCGTCACGAACATCACGTTGGTCGAGACCTTGGACCGCGGCTTCGGGCCCGGCAACAACGACGTCGTCGTGTACTTTGGGCAGGTACCCGAAGGCGATCTGGAGGGCTTTGGCGTCTTCGATGCGGCCCAGATTCGCGTTCAGTACGTACCGCCCGACTTTCGAGTGCCCGACACGGCCGTCTTCGACCTGCAGGATAACGACTTCGTTTCGTTCGACCAGTAACGAGCGGGCGACGGTTTCGGCCTCGGGGCTACCGTGAGGTCGCGATGCGTCGATCGAGCTCCTCGATCGCGAACGCAAGGTCGCTGTTCTTGGGGTCGAGCTGCAGGGCGCGAGCGAAGGCCGCCCGGGCGGGTTCGAGCCGGCCGGCTCGACGGAGCAGCTTGCCGCGAAGCGCGTGCGCCGGTCCGAGGTCTGGGTCGAACTTCACGGCAGCGTCCGCCGACCGCAGGGCCCGTCTGAACTGGCCGAGGGCCGCCAGGGCACCGGCCTTGTAATACAGCCCCTGGGGGTGGTTGGGGTTGAGCTTGAGCGCCTTATCGAGCTCGGTGACGGCGACCCGAGGTTCGTTCTCGACAAGAAGGAGGAGCCCTCCGAGCTCGGCCCGAGCGTCGACGAACCGAGGGTCGATGGCGAGGGTCTGCTCGTAGGCCTTCTTCTCGAGGGGGACTTTGCCCTGTCGACGGTAGATGCGGCCCTTCCGAAAGAGCGCCTCGGCGTAGGTGGGATGCTGCTTCAGGGCTTCGTCGTAGAGCTTGAGGGCGTCGCCGAATTTTTCTTGGGCCACCAGGATATCGGCGAGGCCCCGGGTCGCGGCTCGATGTCCCGGGCTCAAGCTGAGCGCCGATCGCAAGCTCGATTTCGCTCGCCGGACCTGCTTGTTCACGTATTGCACGCGAGCCAGCTTGACCAGAATGTCGGGGGACTCAGGATCGAGGGCCCGGGCTTGGCTGAGCTCCGAAAGGGCTCGTTCACGAGCGTCGGGGGTCTCGGGGTCACCGTCGAGCATCGCGTAGGCAGAGCCAAGCTCGGCGTGCGCAGCCGCGTCGTCGGGGACCAGCTGGACCAGTTTGGTCAGGTACGCGAGGGCCATCTTTGGCCGGTTCTGGTCGAGGTAGGTCTGGGCGATGCGGCGATACGTCCGCGTGTCTTCCGGTCGGGTGTACAGGGCCGTCTTGAAGTGGCGAAGCGCCTTGGTGGTGCGCCCGCGCTGGTAGTAGACCTCGCCGAGGTGGAACCGAGCTTCGGGAAAGTCGGGTTTCATCTTCAAGACCTGCTCGAAGCGGTCGCTCGCCTCTTGAAGTCGATTCAAACGAAAGTAAGCGAGGCCCAGGTTGAAGACGGCGTCGGCGTCTTCGGGCGACAGCTCGGAAGCCTTCTCGAAGTGCTGAAGGGCTTCCTCGAGGCGGTTGATCCGATCCAGCGCAACCCCGAGGTTGTTGTGGGCGCGCGCGTGCTGGGGATCGGTGTCGATCGCGGCGCGGTAGGCTTCGACGGCCTCCGCGTAGCGTCGTTGCCGAAAAACCAGAATGCCCAAGTTGTAGTGAGCGTCGGCATCGCTCGGATCGAGACGGATCGCGGTCTTCAGGCTTCGGACCGCCTCGTTCATCAATCCCAGCTCGCCGTAGACTTTGCCGATGGCGACGTGAGGGCGCGCGTATTTGCGGTCGATGGCGATCGCGGACCGGTAGTCTTGGATCGCCGCTTCCCGCTGCTCGAGGCGTTCGTGGGCTTCGCCGCGATTGAAGTAGGCCACGGCCAGGCGACTGTCTTGCTCGATCGCTTGGGTGTAATAGCGAATGGCCTGATCGAAGTCGTCTTGAGCTCGGTGAACGAGCCCGAGGTCCATCAGCAACAGGGCGTTCGTAGGATCGAGCTTGGCCGCTTCTCGATACAATTCGATCGCCTGCTCGATTTGACCCTCGCGATCCCTCAGGGCGCCGAGCATGTACAGCAAATCGGCGTCGTCGGGCATATTCGCCCGGAGGTTGGTCAGCATCAGGGATGCGGTCTGAGTGTCTCCTAGGTGATAGAGCACCGCGGCCAGGTCTTTTTTGAGGCCTTCGTCGTCTGGCTCGGACTGGAGCGCCTCCCGAAGAGCGTCCCGCTCCCTCTCGAGGACCGCATGGTCGAACTGAGCGCGGCCGCTGGTTACGTCGACGGTGGTGGGGCGGTCGTCGGCCGGGGATCGACCATCGGTGTTCGATGGGGCCTCTCCCTTCTCGTCCTGCGCATGGACGGAGGCCGTGGTCGTCGACAGGATTGACGCTCCGAGGACGAGCACCCATCGCGCTGATATTGAAGCTCGCACGATAGGGCGCAGGCTAGCCTAGGCCGCCGGCTCAATCCAGCCAGCGCGACCCGAGGGCGCCCCCCGAAGCTTCCTGAAGGGCCTTGCTCTCGGCGACCCAGTTCTGTTCGCGCGCCTTCATCTCGAGCTCGGCATCCTCGATGTCGTCGTCGGTTTCCCCGACATCAGCCCGCAGGTCTTCGACCTGGGCTTCAAAGTCGGCCAGGTCGATGTCCGAGGCGCCGGGCACGTTGTTCTTCTTGACGAGGCGGGCCTTGGCCAGCTCGAAGCGGGCTCTGGCGACCACGAGCTCGCGCCGTTGCCGGTCGAGGCGCTCCTCCGCCCATTCGAGCCTGGCCTCCAGGTAGTCGATCTGCGCGCGGGCCGTGGTTCGTCGCAGGGCGGCCAGCTCTCTTCGTCTTTCGTCACCCTTCGACTCGAAGATCTCCCCATCGCGGACGGCGACCTCGCGTTTCTTTTCGGCGCGCCGAATGTCGTCGCGGATCTGCGCGATCTCGTCCACGACCTGGTCGCGGGCGTCGATCGCGATGTTCAGCTCGTTTTCTGCATCAAAGAGGAGGAGCTTGTTTTCGATCGTGATTTTCTCGAGTACATCGGAATCGACCCGCAAATGGGGCGCCGACGTACACCGAGGCAAGCTGGCCGCCGCGACGATCGCGAAGAGCATAACTGAACGTTGGATGCGCACGTCGCGCAGGCTATCATCGACCGCGTGATTCGACAGCGGCCGATCGAACCTTCGTTGTTGGGGCCGCGAGGCTTCGCGCGGACCGGACGACGGTTCCTGGTGTCCGTCGCCGCCGGCTCCCTGGTGGGGCTCGTCGGCGGCTGCGGTGGGGATCAAGAGCGTACGACGCCTCCCGGACCCTGCGAAACCAACCGGCCGCTCGAGCTGACCATCGTGCCCGAGGTGCCCGGCCAGGGCCGAGTGGCGCTGACCGACGAGGTCGACTCCACGATCGACGATGAAGGAACGCCGCGGAGCATCGAGCGAAGCCGGACGCAAGCGAGCTTCGCCGCCCAGACCAACCCCGAAGCAGATTCATCGCCCGCGGAGCTCGAGCTCAGCGATCAGTGCATCGTGGTCGTCTCCCGACCGCCACCAGGGCCTCTGGTGCCCAGTATCGATCAAGACGTCGGCACCCTCACCATCTCGGGGCCGGCCTCGGGCCCTTGGCGTCTGTCGCCCCTGGCCGATGGCTCGTACAATCGCACCGATTCTCCGGTCTACGAAACGGCCGCCGATTTGATCGAGGTCGAGGGCGAAGGGGGTTCCTTCGGGGCCTTTTCCGCCACGGTCCCTTCGGTGACCCCCCTGCTCCTGACGGCGCCGACCCTCGACGGGTCGGGGGCCATTCTGCCGGGGGAGCTGACGTTCGAGTGGGTCGCGGGGGAGGCCGACTACGTCGAGATCCGGGTCTCGCCAGTGTTCAACGATCCGAGGCGGTCGGGGGGGCAAGTGATCTGCGTGGTCGCCGACGATGGCTGCTTCAACTTGCCGTCCGCGGCCACGAGGTCCTTGCGCGCCGACAACACGGCGACCTACATCATGAGTGTGCAGCGGACCAACGTACGGCTGGTGATGCCCGACCCGGATCGGGTGATCAAAATCTCGGCGATCTCCAGAGTCCGGGCCACGCTGGTCTACGGAGGCATCGAGTGAGGACGCCGAGCGGTCGCGCCTCCAGCCGCGGTCGGTGGGCCGGACCTCACCGGGCGGGGTGGTCGAATCTCCGGCGGGCCTTTGTTCTCGCGTTGGGCCTCAGTGGGGGGGGCCTGGCGACCGGCTGTGGCATCGGGTCGGAGAGCGCATTTACGTCCGGTCTCGATCTCACCGAGTGCAACGGGACATTTCCCATCTGCGCGACCACCGCGGGTTGCATCCTCGGGCCGGGTCAGTACCTCGAGGGTGCGTTCCCGGGGGCCCGGCAGTTCATCGTCGTTACGCCCGACGAGGAGTCGGTCATTACGGTCGATATCTTCTTCCGAACCCAGGAGGCGGTCGGGTTCGATACCGAGATCTCTTGGTTCGAACCCGGCTGTATCGACGTGTTTCGCTATCGGTCCGGAGGGATCGATATCTTTCAGGAAGCCGGCAACGATCGGGTGCTGTCGGTGAGTCAGCAGGTCTTCGAGGTCGGCGAGCACCTCGTCGAGGTGTTCAGCGACGCACGGGCCGAGTATCTGATTCGCGCGCAGGTCGATTAGTGCCGTCAACGCGGACGCGGGCCGCTCAGACGCGGGCGCGGGCCGCTCAGACGCGGGCGCGGGCCGCTCAGACGCGGACGCGGGCCGCTCAGACGCGGGCGCGGGCCGCTCAGACGCGGGCCGCTCAGACGCGGGCGCGGGCCGCTCAGACGCGGGCGCGGGCCGTTCATAGGTTGTCGAGGGGGTCCGTGAGCGTCCCCGAGAACTCCCCGAGGAGCGAGCGACCCGAGTCTACGAACCGGAGCGAGAACCGACCCTCCACCGGGGTACCGACGATGTCCTGGTACTCTTCGGTGAACGTCAGGGTCGACGCGTCCGGGTCGAGCTGATTCGTGAGGTCTGGGTTGCCGCTCGCCGTGACTCGCCGGACCGAACCCCCGGCCTTCAGGAACTCGATGTCTTCATTGGGGTTGGGAATCACCCGGCTGATGATGAAGCTGATGGCGAGCGTGGTCTCGGTCGAATCGCCGGCCGGGCGAATGTACTCGACGCTGAAAAAGACCTCCTGCCCGACGGGCTGACGCTCGATGCGAACTTCCGACCATGACAGGTCGGCCTCGGAGCAGTAGGAGCCCTCGAGAAAGCCCCCACCGGTAGGGCTTCCGTTGCACTCGCCCTCGGCGCCGCCACATGCCGCCGCGGCGAGCCCCAACGCGAGGATCGCGCTCAGGGCGAGGCGCCGCCGCAAAGTAAAAAGTCTGGGCAATTCTCGGTCGATGGTCATGGCTGAGCTTCCGCGATGAACAGGTCACCCTGACGGTTCTGGTAAGCGACGTAGACCGTGCCACCGGGGGCGACGGCCACCGAATTGAAGCGGCCGACGCCGCCGAAGAGATCACCGTTGCTGACGAGGGTCACGTTCCAGGTGCCGTCGGGGTTGGGGCGAGCGAGGCGAACCTCGGAGTCGGGCCCCAGGCTGCCGGGGCAGTCGCGATCGGTGGTCTCGCCGCAGTACGTATACGCAATGACGGGGCGGCCGTCGGCGTCGAGGGCGACCGAAGGATCCAGGCCGACCTTGCCGTTCGTAAAGGCCCGCGGCGGCAACCCTTCGTCGGTTTCTTCGGTTTCCCAGGTCAACCCGCCGTTCGTCGAGGTGGCGAAGACGAGATCGAACTTGTCGAGGCTGCTGTCGAAGTACGCGACGTACAGAGTCCCGTCGTCGGCGGCGGCGACCGAGGTCCGCGAGCTGGTCACCCCCGGTCCGAGTCGTTGGCGCAGCCACTCGGTGCCGTTCCAGGTGGAGACCCAAACCCCCTTTCGAGGCTGGCTGGCGACTTCTTCCTCGATGTTGTAGGCGATGACCGGTCGGCCGTCGACGGTGAGGGCGATGCCGAGAAAGGCCCCCCCACTTCGGCAGGGGTCCGCCACCTCTCGGGTGAAGCTCAGACCGGACGCGAACACGTCGACGTCCGACCGGGTCAGGTCGGTGTCGCCGAAGCCACAGTAGGTATCTCGGTAGCCGACGACGTAGTTGCCACCGCGGGCCGCGATCGCCGAGTGGGTGCCGACGACGTTGCCGCTGGCGCAGTTGCCGATCATGTCGGGGCAGACGCTGGCCGCGTCGCTCGAGAATTGGGCGAGCAGCTGCTCGCTCGACCACTCGCCGCCGGTGCGGGTGCGGAGGGCCAAGTCGGTCGGATACGGCGTATTCGGGTTCCCGTCATTGTCTCCCCCGATGTACGTCACGTGGGGTACGCCGTCGACAAAAGCGAAGCCGAGGCCCACCAGGCTCCCCTCGTTCTGGGTCGGGTCTCGGGTCAAGATCGTCTCGACGGACCACTGGCCCGCCACCCTCCGGGCATACCGAAGCTGGCGTTCGTTCGCTTCGTTGATGGCGGCGTAGGCGATCGCGGGTTCACCGGTCGTGGGGTCCAGCGCGAGCACCGCGTAGTCGCCGTAGACGCCGGGGTTGCTCAGGCCGTCGATCCTCGTCGACTCGAACATGAGCTCGGGCTGGGTGCCGGCATCCATCGGACTCACCGAGGCGTCCCGAAAGGACGCGGTCTCGGATTCACTGTTGCCGCTGGAACACCCGACCAGGACGGCAGCGGCGAGAAGCAGGGAGTTTTTGATTCGCATGGTTCAGCCTCCGACCCGCTCGACGATCGAGCGGGCTCCCGGATGAAGGTCCGGCGCAGTGGCCGGAAGGTCGTCGAGGTCCGCCTTCTGGAGGCGGCCACGGGCGCCTCTCATATCGCCGAAGGACGCTCGGAGTGCCGCCTCGTTGGCCACCGCGTACGGGTGGCCGAGGTCGCCGGCGGTCCTGAAGGCGAAGAACGCCGACTGCGGGTCGCCGAGCAGAAGATCGGCCATGCCGACTTTATTGTGCAAGGCGGCGTTGCGATCGTCGAGCTCGAGCCCCCTTCCCGCGGCCAGCTTCGCTTTGGCAGGCTCCCCGGCCAGCAGGAAGTAATCCGCCAGCTCCGCCAGCGCCTCCACGTTCTTCGGATCCTTGGTCAACGCTTCTTTCAGCGTCGCGAATCCTTGCTTGGGGGGCGGTGGCGCCGACAACCGAACATCGGGCACCCGGACCTCCGGTCCGCGCCGGCCACACCCGATCACCGCGCCCGAGAAGACGTTCAACTCGCGGGCCTTCGAGATACATGTCTTGAAGAACTCCGCGGAGCGGCCTTCGATCCCCGTCGCCTGCTGATTGAGCACTCGGCGATACTCCTGCTGTTGCTCGGGCGAGAGGTCGCCGGGGACCGGAGCCGATCGCAGGAATTGAGCGAACGAACGGTAGGCGAGGGCGACCCGATGCAGGGCGGCGACGGCCCATTCGCCGCGGTTGTAGCTGACGACGTCGACCATCGCGTCCTCGAGCGCCGCTAGGTACTCGGCCTTCGCCTCGGCCGCCGCTGAAAGGTCACCGTCGGTCGGGACTCGGGCGAACCGTTGAAAGATCAGGTCACCGGCCAAGAATGCGGCGCGGGCGCCATCGTCGACGGACTCCTCGTCGGACCGCCTGACGGCACGGACGGCCGCCGTGTAGTGTTCAAGGGCCCGGTTGGGGTCGCCCCCCTTTTCGGCCGCCAGTCCCAGCATCAGGTGGGCTCGAACGTTGCGGCGGTCGCCCCGCAGAATGTCGCGGGCCGCGACCTGCACGCCGTCCCAGTCACCGATCGCTTCATACGACTCGAGCAACTCGATGGCGTATCGACGGCGATCGTCGCGGTTCTTCACCTGTCGAACCAGGGTTCGGTACGCGACCACCGCGCCTCGATGGTCGCCGATCAGCTGCTTGATGGCGGCCGAGCGGGCGAGGGTTCGCTGGGCCGCGGGGTCGTTCGGAAACCGCTTGTAGTACTCCTCGAGATACACCGCCGCCTGCTCGTACTCGCCCGTCTGGCTCGTGAAGCTCGCGAGGGTCCCGAACACATCGCCGAGGTACTGGCTCTTTGGATAGGCGCCGATGAATTGGTTGCCGGTCTCGAAGGTCTTGTCGAAGTTGCGGGCCTCTTTGAACTGAACGAACGCGGTATAGAGGGTCTTTTCGGCCACCGGGGAGGTCTTGTTTTGCTCCCAGTACTTTCGGAGCTGGGCCCCCGCGTTTCGGCCGCCGCTATCCTCGATCGATGCGGTCAGGATGACCTCGCCGATCTGGCGTTCTTCGGCCTGCTTGGCCATCGAAGCCAGCCGGCGCTGAAAAGCCGCGTCGCCGACCCGGCGTCGGCTGAGCTCTCGGGCCTTTTCGGACAGACCGGCGAAGTCTTGCCGCTGGGCGTAGGTGTCGAGGATCAACTCGGCGACCGCCTCGGCGCCGCGATGGCGAGGATAGGCCTCGAGGAACTCGTCGAAGACGCCGACCGCCTGTTCGAACTGACCGGCTTCATAATAGCTGCGGCCGATGTTCAACTTGATTTGCGGCACCCGCTTCGATTTCGGGAATGCTTCCACGTAGGCCACGCCGTTGCTGATCAGCCCCTGCTGGGCCCAGATTCGGTCGAAGCGAGGAAGCTTGCCGCTGTTCTTCAGGACCTCATAGAAGCTCGCACACGCGCTATACAGGGCGGCTTCCTTCTCTTTGCGGGTCGGTGCCAACCGGGCCGCCTCTTCGTACCGGTCACCGGCCCGAAGGAAGAGCTTGGCCTCGAAGAGGGTGTCGGCGAGGTTCTCGAGCATATCACGGCGGTGCTTGGAGTCGGGGAAGCTGTCGAGGTAGCGGGTGTAAGCCAGCGCTACTCGGAGCTGCTGGCGGCTGCTCTTTCCTTTGATGGCGGTGGCCTGGGCGCGCGTGGCGAGGTCGCGGGTGTACACCTCGAAGTCTTCGGCGGCCGCGAGCCGCTGAGGCGCGTCGATCCGCCAGTCGAACCGGTAGCCGTTCAGCGCGGTCAGCATCGCTTCGACGTCGGTGTGGACCCGGTTGTAGCTCGCGATGTTCTTGGTCGACTCGTAGATGCGGGCGGTAAAGTCGAGATTCGATTCGGCGTCGTTCGAGAGTCGAGCGATCTCTCGGTAGACCATCGCCGCGCTCGCGAAGTCTTGTTTGACGAAATAGCGGCGGGCGAGCTTTTCGAGGGCCAACCGGTAGAGGTTTCGAGTCGGAGCCAGGCGTCGAAAGTACCTGAGCGCAGAGCGGGGCCGATAGACCTCGGTGTAGGCGTAGGCGAGGTCGGTCAGGGCCTCGCGGGTGACGTCGACCCGCTCGTCGCGGCCGCGTTTGTTGACGGACGCGTCGGCCAGGCGGACATCGCTCACCACCGCCCGCTCGAACTGCTCGAGCGCCGAGCGATAGTCGCTCTCGTTGAGGTGGACCCACCCCATCTTGAAGTGGGCCATGGGGGTCGCGGAGCTCTCGGGCGCGTCCAGAATTTTGCGGTAGTGGCGCTTCGCACCCGCAAGGTCTTGTCGGTCGAATCGGTAATCACCCAAGACGAGGTAGGCGTCGAGCACCAGCGGACTCTTGGCGTGCTCCGACACCAGAGTTCGGTACTGGTCGAGCATCGCTTCGTAGTCGCCGAGCTCCCGATATTCGTGCGCGAGAAAGAACAGCACCTTGTCTCGTTCATGGAAGGCCGGAAACTCCGATAGGATGCGCAGATACGTTTCGACGGCCTTCTCTTTGAGCAGCTTCGCCGTCGGCGCAACCGCCGATCCTTTGCTCGATTCGCCCCGCATCTCGTGCACCAGATAGAACTCGTAACGAGCCTGCTCGACGTACAGTTCGGCGAGACGTAGGTAGATGTCGGGTAGGAACGGGGCGCCGCGCGAGCGGGCGATCAGCTCTTTGGTGACTTCGACCGAGTGAGCGACTTTGGCGATGTCGCGGCGGAGCTTGCCGACGAGCTCCTCGCGCTGCTCGGCTTGGCTGCGGAGGTCGGGTTGACCGGGGAGTTGAGCCTCGGCCGAAACCGGGACTCCGGCTCCGAAGAAAACGAGCAAAAGCCCCACCCACGGTGTCCAACGGGGACCCTGACGGGCGTAGTGGGTCGAACGGGTGCGGACGACGGTGTCAGATGGGCGGCTCACTCTTCTTGGCCTCCTTCGTCAAAGCAGCGGTTCTCGACCAGGAAGTCATAGGTCGGAAGCTCGTCGTTCCAGAATTCGTCCTGGAACTTGTAGTAGATCCGTTCGCCGGCAATGGGAATGCTCAGGTCGTCGTCCTCGGTGGGGCGTCGGGCGTCTTCCTTTCGAAGTCGTCGATAGATGGCGAGGCCCACCTCGTAGTCGAGCAGATACATCTGCTCTTCGAAGTCGACGAGGTCTTCGCCAACATCGCGGGTCGCTCGCCGCAGATCGGCGGCCAGCTGCAGGTCGACTTGCTGCGACTTGAGCTCATAGATACGGCGTAGCTGCTCGTCGAGCCCCACTTCTACCCATGAACCGCCGACCGCGTCGACCGCGGTGGCCTCGGAGGCCAACCGGCGCCGGAAATCGGCGAGCCGGCCGAGGTGGCCGCGCTGAAGGGCGGCGGTCCGCAAGACCTCGTCATCCCGAAGATCGATTCGGTCGGCAATGTTCTTCAGGGTCGTTCCGTACCGGAATCGAAAACGCCGAATCTCTCGCTTCGCCGGGATGTAGTGGCACATATTCTTGTATACGAGGGCCCGCAGCAGGAATTTCTCCGGGGCGTGGTAGTCGCGATAGCTGGGCGCCTCGAGGGCATACAGGATGCCCATGGTCTTTCGATAGTCGCGCATCCAGTAGTAGCTCCAGGCCTTCTCGAGGAAGAGCGAAGCTTCGGCCAGGGTCAGCTCGGGAACTTCGACCTGGTCGTAAATGCGGAGCGCGTCCGGGTATCGTTCGCGTTCATAGAGGATTCGAGCGAGCGCGAGCCGGGCTTGGTTTCGGATTTCACGGTCGGCGGCCGGGTGGCTCAGAGCCTTTCGAAACATGGTGACCGCCTCGGTCATCCGGTTGCCTTTCAGGCGCTGGACCGCGAGCGCGTAGGTGGCCTTGGCCGCGTAGGGCGCCTCGGGATCGATGCGATCGAACAACCGTTCCGCCCACTGGACCCGGTCGGACCGAAGGTCTGCCAACCCCTGGTGATAGGCAACGAAGTCGCTGATGCCAGCCGGTAGATAGCCGAAGTCGGTATCGGTCAGCAGTCGTCCTTCGAGGAGGTCTTCGTCGTGCGGCCGCTGCATCAAGTCTTCGATCGCCACCAGGGCATCCGGCAGGATCTCGGGGCGACTGCGATTCTTGGCGACGTTGAACAGGTATTCCGCTGCTGCCTGATCGAAGCCCAGCGCGATCAGGGAGAGGCCCAGGAAGTATTCGGCCCACTCGTAGTTCTCGACCGTGGTCTCGTTGGTCGCAATGTAGTCGTACATCGCGGCCGCCGCGTCGACGTAGTCGTTGGAGTAGTACTCTCCCAGTCCCTCCTCGAAGGTCTCCGGCGGGGCGGCCGGACGCCGAGGCCCCGCCGACGCTTCGCCTTCGTCGACCGGCGCCGCGGTGTCGTCAGCGCTCGGGCTTTGAGCGAGGGTTCGAGACGCTCCGTCGGAGCGGTCTTGAGGTTGGGCCGTCGCGGGCGACCCCGCGGCGACCACGACCGTCGCCACGAGTATGCTCGCGGCAGTGCGAACGATGACCGTCATGGCTCCTGCCTTTCGCCGTCGCCGGTGCGATCAGGGTCGCTCATCGGATAGAGCTCATCCAGCGCCTCGAAACCGGTGCGGGAATCTTCGGGGCGCTCTTCGTCATCAGGCTCGCGCTCCCCGAAGTTGAACGAGACCGACAGCGTGATGTGCAAGATGTATTCGACCCCGGACGGCGCGTCCGAGGCGATGATGTTGCGGACATCGAGGCGAGTCGACACGACATCCCCGAAGAACAAGCGAAGCCCAGGACCGATGCTCCCTTGCGGGCGAAAACTCTCGTCGTCGTATCGGGCCAAGCCGCCGCCAACGCTCAGGTAGGTCGACACGTTCACGATCGAGTCGTTGAAGAAAGCGAATTTGCCGAACAAGGGGCTGAAGACCAGGCTGCTCCCCGCGAGATACTGCAGCTGAGGGTCACCGTCGGGAAGCACGCTAAAGCGCTCGGCGAGCTCGTTCTCGAGGCCCGTGTCGATATTGCCGGAATAGTGGAACGAGATCGCTTCCCATGCGATCAGATCGTTGAAGTGGAGCGTATAGGAGCCTCCGAGCGACAGGCCGGTGTAAAACGCATCGATCGGAAGCACTCCGACGCTCGCGGTGAACTCGTGGACGAGCCGGTAGGGGCGGTCTTGCACCGCGACGACCTCGCCGCTGTTGAGCTCGTCGCTCTGCGCTCGGAGCTCGCCGGGGGTGTAGATCGCGGCCACCAGGAAAACGGCCGACAGCATACGTTTCATGCGTCTTCGCCTCCGAAGCTGAAGCTCAACGACAGCGTTAAAAAGAGGATGTTCTCGACTTCGAAAGACTCGTCGGCTCGGATGGCCCGCCGGAACGACAGAAAGTCACGGGCGTCGAACCGCACCGAGAAGCCTTCGGAAACGAACACCCGGTATCCGATACCCAGTCCGAGCAGGGGGCGGACATCTTCCAGGGTCGAACTGAAATCCCCGCGGTCACCGAAGGCGACGCCGGTGTAGGCGCCCAAGAAGAGGGCGTGATGGCCGACGGCGCCATTCATGACGGCCTGCTTGCCATAAAACGGTGTGAGCTCGATGCCGGTGGTGACCAAGAATCGCGGTGCGGCAAAGTCTTCTTCGGCCGCGGCAAAGCCGAGAAGCAGCTCGTCGCGGAGATCGGTCGAGGTCAGCAGTGCGCCGGAGACCTGAAAAACTTCCCAGGACAGGTACTCGTTGAGGTGTCGGGTGTAGCCGAGACTCGCGCTCCAGCCTTTTTGATAGGCGTCGAGCGGTAGGCTTCCGACCGAGATTCGCAGCTCATGATTCAGCTCGTACTTGCGGCGCTGAATCGCTTGGCGCGTCGGCGCATCGTCGGGGTCTGTTTGGGCGGCCGCGAGGCCGGGCGCGAGGAGCGCTCCGGCGAAGGCGGAGGCCAGCGGTAACCAGCGCATGGGGCGGAGGCTACTTCAGAACCCCACGGAGCTGAAGATGAACGGATAGGAGACGACGACAACGCCCCCCGAAGGTTTAGGAAAGCGCCACTTCTTGAGCTTGCGGATGATACAGCTCGACACTTCGGCGCTCTGCAGAGTGGACGTCGTCTGCCGGACTTTGCTGACTCGCCCCGACGTGGAGATCCGCCATTCGAGAACCAACTTGCCTTTTAAGCCTGGCTTCTTCAGCAGCGCTCTTTCGTAACAGTATTGCACTTCGCCGAGGTTCTCGTTGATGACCCGCGCGACCGCTTCGCGCGAAATCCTTCCGGTGGCCTTCAGGCGCCGGGCGCTTACGCGCCGCACGCCCCCCCGAACCTTTCCCGTACGGCGCCCCGCGAGCTGGCCGAATCCCTTTTTCAGCAGAGAGGCGCTGCCCCGGGTCAGCAGCTTTCCGCCACCGCCGCCCCCGACTTGGACCTCGGAGGTCGGGGTCTTGCCGACGAGCGCCCCGACCCGGAAATTCGAGCCGCCGGGAGCCCGCACCGCGTCGATGTTCGACACTGCGCTGACCATGCTTCGGCGACCCGGCGCGCGAACGTTCAGCTTGCCCATCGCGCCGAGCACGCCCGCGGTCTTGACCTGCTCGCGGGTGGCGCCCTTCGCGGGGGGTGGGGGTCTGCGTTGGCGGCGCCGTCGGGCCTTCTTGGGGCGGCGCTTCGGCGGCGGTTCGGGCTGCACTCGCGGTTCCGGATCCGGTTCGACCTCGGGCTCTGGCTCTTCCGGTGGGGGAGGTGGCGGCGGCTCCGGTTTCAGCTCGACGTCGCGCGGCGCCTGCTCCTGGACCTCGGCGTAGGCCTCCGCAGCGATGCTGCTGAAGCTGGTGCTCGGTGCGAACAACGCGATCAGGATGGCCAAGAAGATATGGGCCCCGAAGGCTCCGGCCACCGCCGGGAGGAACGCCGGGTCGGCTTTTTGGAGGAAGGGTTGGGTACCGACGTTCGAAGAGGGCCGAACGAAGCGGATGTGAAACACCGTGCCGTTCAACCGAAGGTTGGCATACATCCCGCGCTTGAGCGCGACCCGGTATCGATCTTTGCGGCCGACCGCGTGTCCGGGCTGCTTCAGCTCATCGAGCTGAGCGGTGCGCCCTTGCTTGCGGATCTCGCCCCGAGCGGATCCCGGGAACTCGATCTCGGCCATGCCCGGACCCGTCACCGTCACCAGCCGCAGGCCCCGATGACCGGATGCGGGGGCGTGGTCGCTGCCTTTAGCCCGCCCCAGCACGTAGTTCTCGCCGGGCAAAGTCAGCACTTGGGTGCTCTCGATGGAGGGGCCGTTAAACGCTACGACCTCGACCGCCGTGAGATCCGGCCGGTCGCTCGGCGCGACCGCGGTCATTTGGGTCAGCAGCGAAAAGCCGGGGGGCTCGTTGGCATCCCGCTCGTCTTCGTCGAGGTCATCGTCCTCGACCGCGATGGGCACCCCCATCGGGATTCGGGCCAGAGGCGTTTTTTGGCCCGGGCGCGCCGACGCTGCGTCGCGCGGCGCCGCCTGGCCGTCGGCCTTAGGGGCGGCAGGTTTGGCTTCGGCGGGTCGTGCGATGCGATCGGGCATCGGCGCTGGACCGCCGGTGCCCGGCTCACTCGACGGCGCGCCTTGCATCGTTCGTCGAGACGGGACCGGTACCGGGCCGGGGTCCGGCGGGGGCGGGGGTGGCCGAAGGGAACCGGGTGTCGTGTCGACGATGCCCGGCGACGGGTTCGAAGCGCTGCTCGGGGCGTCGGCGTCGACCGAGCCGACCTCTTCGGCCAAGAACGCGGAATCGAGCATGACCTCGAACGAAGAGGACTCGAGGCCGCTCGGGTCGAAGGCCGGTGCGTTGCCCATCGGCAGCCCTTGAACGACCGTCGGTGGTCCGACCTGCCGTTGTCTGGCCGGCGGTTGATCGACCATCGGGCCCGGCGGGCGATGGGGGACCGTCGCGGCCGGGCTCAGGGATGGGTCGAAGTGTTGCGAGGACGCTGCCGTATCCACCACGTCGTCGGCGTCGACCTCGAAGACCGCCGTGAGGTCTTCCGAGGCGCCGGCGGCCAACCCGCCGCCGACGGGGGTCGGGAGCGTGCCCACCGGATCCGATAGACCGCGGTCGCTCGATCCGATCGCGGTCGGGGAGCCCGCGAAGTGGTCCGATACCTGCTCTGAGTACCGATCCCGCACGATCTCGGTGGGGATTCGGGCTTGGCCGGAGGACGCCGACCCGGTGATTGGCGCGGTGATCTGCGCGGTGAGTTGCGCGGTCAGTTCGGCGTTGGCGGCGCGCGGATGACCCCGGTCCGTTGCCGGGGCGTCGTCGGCGCTCGGAGCGGGAAAGTCGCTCAGGGAGGCGCGCCGAGCTCGCCGAGCCGCAAAGACGGATCGCGCAGCGGCTTCACCGGTCGCCGCGGACGGGGCCGCCGACGACGCCGATGAACCCATGGCCGGAGGTGCCGACTGGCTAGCTCCCGTGCCGACGAACTTGAGCTTCAGGGTGAATGGCCCAATGTGGATTTCGTCGCGAGGAGTGACGTACGAGTGCCGGATGGGCGTGTGGTTGACGCGGGTGGAGTCGCCGCTCGTCAGATCGAGGAGCGTCGCTTGCTGCCCGTCGAAACGGAGGACGGCCTGCGATGCGGCCACGGATCCGTCGTCGAGAATCAGGTGCGATTGACCGGCCCGGCCGAGCATGATGTCGCCGCCCTCGAAGACTTCGTTGCCCACGTACGCTCCGTCCCGGAAGACGAAGACCTGGAGAATTGTGTCGGACATCGGATCAGCGGTCGTAGATGGTGGCAATGGTCAGGTGTCGAAACGACTTTCGGCGCTGCACCATGCTGGTGATCCCGGTTTCTTTGCGGTCGAACAAGTAGACGGCGCCGCTCTTGTTGGTCTGGCCCTGGATGAGTCGATCGTCAAAGTCGATGCGGGTCGGACCCCTGAAACCGGATTGCGACGACCGAGACGCATCGGGGGCGGCGGCGGACGACGCAGCAGGTCGTGCGCGCGACCCGCGACCGCGCTCGCCGCTCTGGGGATTCGCGTGGGCACTAGAAACGACTGCCGAGGCCCCAAACCAGGCCCAGAACCCGCCGACCACGAAAGCTCGGGCGGTCGTGAGGGCGCGGGCGGTGATGAGGACACGGGCGGGCGCCCCGACGGGGGAACCGATGCGGGAACGGCGAACATATGGGGAAGCGGCGTGCCGGCTCACGTCCGACGGCTATCGTCGTTCCATGGCCAAGTCAAACCGGCCGTCTTCGTAAACCTCGGAA
Organism: uncultured Myxococcales bacterium; assembly: GCA_964519665.1. GTDB lineage: Bacteria > Myxococcota > Kuafuiibacteriia > Kuafuiibacteriales > Kuafuiibacteriaceae > JANQQN01. The sequence continues at coordinate 70,218 of CAZFIV010000009.1, read as the reverse complement.
ATGACTCTGTGTCTCGTGGGGTGAAGGGCCCCCGAGCGTCCGCCCGAAGTGGGGGCTAGGGCCCCCGATCTCGCGCCTCGAGAGCCAGTCGGCCCATTCGACCGAGCTGGCACGGTGTTTGTTAAGCATCACGGCATGCGTAGATGGATGGCGTCTTTGGTGGGTCCTTTGGCGGCGGTTGCACTCCTCGCGGTGAGCGGGCCGGTCTCCGCTCAACCGGACCCGGGTGATTCGGGCGGCGAGTGTGCGGGGGGCCTGTGCGGCGAACCAGAAATGACCGGCGGCGGTGGCTGTGGCTGCGGTGGTGGATCGATTCTGATCAACAACACCGACATCGGTGATACCTATCAGTACGCCGACGACTACGACAGCGACGGCTTCGAGGACAACTTCGACAACTGCCCCTTCGCCCTCAATCCTGAGCAGATCGACAGCGACGGTGACGGCGTCGGCGACGTCTGCGATAACTGCGTGAGCGCGGCGAACGGTCTACAGAACAACCGATGGACCGATACCACCCAGGTCGACACCGACCGGGACGGTATCGGTGACGCGTGCGACCCCGATATCGACAACGACGGGTTCTTGAATGGCGATGACGTTTGCCCCTTGGTGCCCGGCAGTCAGATCGACACGGACGACGACGGTCTCGGCAACGCGTGCGACACGGACGATGACAACGACACCATTCCGGATGCTGACGATGACTGCCCGCTGGTGCATCGCGACGAGCCAGACCCGGATGCCGCCTGCGATACGGACGAAGACGGCGACAACGTCTTCGACAGCATCGACAACTGCCTGACCATCCCCAACTTCGATCAAGCCGATATGGACGACGACAAGGTTGGCGACGCCTGCGACCTCGATCGGGATGGTGATGACTATCCCGACCTGGTCGACAACTGCCCCGCTGTTGAAAACGGCGCGGATCAGGGCGCCGCTCAACTCGACAGCGACCGAGACGGGGTCGGTGATGCCTGCGACAGTCGATTTTGCTACGTAGTGTCGCCCTTGCCCGGGGTCCGCGAACCCGTCAGCACCAGTGAATTCGACCCCGCGGTGCACTGCCTCGATCCCGTGACCGACCCCTTCACAGTGCTTTCGCTGCCCTACGCCGTGGGCGCGGTCGGTGAGCCGAGCCAACTGCACCTGTTCTCGAACCTCGAGAACACCGCGATTCGATATACGTGGCGGGTCATCGACCGCCCCGACGGGAGCCGAGCACGCATCGAGAACTTCGAAGGTTCCGTTGCGGTTTCCGAAGCCTTCGAGTACCGGTACCTGGCCAACCGCCGCGCCCAGTTCACGCCGGACGTGGCCGGTGACTACGAGATTGAGGTCACGGCAAGTCTGGTCTTGCCCGACCCGCGGCCGGGTTTCACGAACCCCGCCAGCCCCAACGATGGGCGGGTGTCGGTGTACAGCTTTACGCTCGAAGCCGAAGAGGGCGACGGCGGTGGCGGCGGCTGCACCAACGTCCGAGGCGATATCAGTCTCATCGCGCTGGCTCTGTTCGCCGCTGCGGGCTTCTGGCTGCGGCGTCGTCGCCGGGCGTAAAGCCCCGCTGAGGTAGGGGCGACTCAAATCGGGTCGTCCCTGTCGCCTCTGCCCCGAGGGGCCCTCCAAATTGAACCGCCGAAACGGCGGGAGACGGGGTATAGACGGGCGCGGCTGAGGCCGCGGGCCAACGATCAAGCCGCGTCCGGTGCCCTACGGCCCCGGGCGCGGAGTCGTTTCAACAGCGTTCGTTAGACGGTTCGTAGACGGTTCGTTAGACCTTAGACGTCAGACCTTTGACGTTGGGCCGTCGAGCAGAGGTAGGTAGAGGTTGAGCCAATGAGACAGAGTCGTGCGACGTGGATGCTGAGCCCAGCGTTATTTCTCCTCGCGGGCGCCTGCGCCGAACCCGTACTCCAGCCCATCACCGAGGCCGAACTCACCGTCTACGACAACTTCCTCGAGATCCAGGGTGAGGTGTGTACGGAGCCGCCGGAGGCGACCGAGTTCCCGGTCAAAGTCCTGTTCATTATCGACGGCTCCGGCAGCATGCAGTTTGTCGACATCCCGAACCAACGCGCGTTGGCGGTCGAAGAGGCGATCTTGAGGCTCCGGGGCAACCCGAGCGTCTCATTTGGCATCATTCGCTTCAACGAATCGACGGACGTGCTCACTAAACCCGGCGAGCGGATCACCGCTGGGGATCCTTTCAGCGCCGATCTCACCGGAGCGTTCACTCAAAACGCGACCATCCTCGAGAGGGCCGTAGGGGAGGGGCTGCGGGTGGCCGATTCGGTGACCGACTACCAAGGCGCGCTGGCGACCGCGTTTTCGGTCCTTCAGCAAGACATGCTGGAGACGACGTCCGCGGCCCAGCGTGCGCGGACCAAATACGTTCTCATATTCTTGTCGGACGGCGACCCGTTCCCCGAGTGCTGCGGCTCAGATAGCCTTGCCGCCGGGATTTGCGAACGAGACGCGGACCGCCATATCTTCTTTTGTCGCGACCCGAATGCGATTCGTCAGCAGGAGCGCAACCAGGCTTTGCTTCCCTACTTGGTGGGCAATCAAGACTACAATCAGCCCTACCAGATCGAAAACGCGGTCCGAGACATCGTGAACCTCGGCCGAGACTTCCAGGTTGGTGAGCTCCGCATTCACACCGCGTTCTTGTTCGATCCCAGCCTCGTCGGCGCTCTCGACGCGAACGGGTGCTACGCGATCGGCGATACCAACTTCGTTTGCCCGGAGCGAGCGCGGGCGCTCCTGCAGGGCATCGCGGAGATCGGGGACGGCGTGTTCCGAGATTTCTCGCAGGCCGAAGAGATCGATTTTCTGGGTTTCGACCTGACCAGCATCAAACGCGAAAACACCATGAAGAACCTGTTGGTCGTGAATCCGAACCTGTTGCCCGGGTCCAACGGCTCCCTGGCGCTGGACTCCGACGGCGACGGCCTATCGGACGCGCTGGAGTTCGAAAATGGGCTCGACCGCACCCGGGTCGACACCGACGGCGATGGATATAAGGACAGCCTGGAGTGGCTCCGGCGCCGCAGCGGCCTCGATCCGGTCGTTCCCGACACGGGATGCGAGCAGCCCGCGGATCGAGCGGACACCGACGCGGATGGCCTGGCCCGGTGCGAGGAGCTCCTTGTCGGGACCTCCGTCGATCTATTCGATACCGATGCCGACGGGGTGCCCGACGGCCTCGAGGTCATCGCCAACACCGATCCCGCGGTCTCGGATACGCTTCGCGACTCTGACCTCGATGGGGTCCGCAACGGCGATGAGGTTCGTTTCCGAACCAGCGTCAGCTTCGACGAGGGGCCGGCCCGAACGTCGATCGCTTATCGATACCGAACCAACGAGGTCGAGCGGGCCGCCGACGGCGGGCGTTGCTACCAATTCCGGGTCAGGAACGTTCAGCTCGACACGCCGCTGGCGCTGCCGGGCGAGGACCAAAGCGTGGGCCGAAACGATCTGCGGGTCTACATGGCGGAAGCGCCATTCGACGATCCGAACGACTTCGGCCGGTACAAGGTCGCCTGCGTCCGGGCAACGTTCATCGCCCCGTCGTTCAAGAGTCCACCCGACGGTCTGGTCACGCTGACGCCCGACGACTTCTACGCCCCCGATGTGCTCGACCCAAATCAGCATTGCGTGAGCGCGGGCGGGCCGGAGACCCCGTGATGGATCTTTCTTCTGGGGGGCGGGTACCTTCGGCCTCGATGCAGAAGCCGACAATCGCGGGTAAGCTGGCTTGCAGTGCCCTCGTCGCGTGGGTCACGCTCGCCGGATGCACCGACCGGTCGCTGTTCAGCGTGCCTGGTCTCGGAGAAGGACCGGTCGACAACAAGATCGCGATCCAAGGCGAGTTGTGCACCGAGGATCCGACGACGGTCTCGTTCCCGGTTCGAATCCTGTTCGTGGTCGACTCGAGCCAGTCGATGGATCGTACCGATCCCTCCGGGCAGCGATTGACGGCCGTTCGGGAGGTGATCGACGCCTATATCGATGATCCGGGCGTGTCGTTTGGAATCATCTCTTTCAACGGCGACACGGCCCTTCTGACGCAAGACGTCGACGGGAACGTGTTCACCCGGGACCGCAACCGGCTCGAGGTGGCGATCTTCGAGCTCGGGCGCGCCGGATCGACCACCGACTACCGAGACGCTCTGAGAGCCGTTACGGTCTCGTTGGCCCGGGACATGATGAACGCGGACGAGGTCGAGCTGTCCCGCGCCAAGTACGCCATCATCTTTCTCTCCGACGGCTTGCCGAACCCGCCGCAGGCCGAATCCGCCATCCTCGATGAGGTCAACGAGATCCTGGAGCTGAATGAAATCTATCGACCGGGCGAGATCCGACTCCACACTGCGCTGGTTCTGGGCGGTCCGACGGGCAACCGCTGCACCGGGTCCGGTCTGCAGGATCCCCAGGTCAACTGTACCGGTATCGGCTCGGCGGCCGAGTGCGTGATGGTGTCCGGCTGCGTATGGGTGGGCGTCGAGGAAGAGGCCGAGGACCTGCTCACCGCGATGTCGAGCGCAGGCAACGGTACGTTTCGCTCGTTCCGCAATGGTGAGGAGATCAACTTCTTGCGTATCGACCTGACATCGATTCGCCGGGTGTTCACCCTCAAGAATCTGGTCGCCAGCAATGCCAACACGCGGCCCACGTTGACCTTCCTCAATATCGAGGACCGGGTCGGTCGGGCCACCGGTGATTCGGACGGCGATGGCCTGAGCGATGAACGCGAAGCGGAGGTCGGCTCGGATCCGATGTCGCGGGACACCGACGACGACGGCTTTCATGACTTCTTGGAGGTGCGCCTGGCTTCATCCGGCTTCGATCCCCTCGACCCCAGCGACGCGGACTGCGCGCTGCCCGTCGACCGGCTCGACACCGATGGCGACTCGCTGCTCGACTGCGAGGAGCGGTTCGTGGGTACCAGCCGCAGCTTCGTCGATACCGACGCCGACGGCTTCCCGGACGAGATCGAGCTACGGTTCGGCACCAATCCGGTCTCCAACGACACTCTGGCGGACCTCGATTTCGATGGGGCGCGCAACGGCGACGAGCTGCGCGGGCACTCCGACCCGGTGACCAACGACGCGGCGAACCGGTCCGGCATCGCCTACCGGTACGATATCGTTGAACAGCGTCTGGAGTCGGTGGAGGAGGGTTCGCCGTCCGCTGCCGCCATCGAAGCGGGCCGCGCCTGTTATAGCTTTCGGGTCGAGAACATCACCCTGGCCGAGACCGTCGACGGATCGCCCAACCGTATCTTTTTGTACGCCGGCCAGGCCCCCTTCGACGACCCGACCGACCGCGGGGTGTTCAGGATCGCCTGTGTCGAGCAGCGGTACATCTTCCCGGACTTTCGAGACCCGCCCTTTCCGGAGGTCGCACTGCCGCCGTCCGCGTTCGTGGACCCGGCCACCTTCGATCCCGATACGGACTGTACCATCGGTGCGCCCCCGTGATGGGTGCGTAGCCGCCACCAAGGAGACATGATGACCCCCTACCGACGCTTGTTGTCATTGCTGCCGCTGGCGGTCGCCGCGTGTTCGGGATCAATCGAAAGCCCCCCCGAGCAGACCGGGACGATGGACGCCGGAACCGTCCCCGACCCGTGCTCGCCCGAGACGCCGTGCCCGACCGAGATCGGCGTCTCCCAGACCGAGTTCATCTTCCCGGTCGGCGATACGGACGAATATACGTTCAACGTCGCCAGCCCGGGCCAGATCATCAGCATCGTGGTGTCGAATGAGGCCGACCTCTCACCGGTGGTGCTGGATATCGCCCTGGAGTTTCCGGACGCCCGGTCTCCGGTGAATCGCCGATCCGAGGGGACCGGCTTTCAGCAGCGCCTCGTCATTCAAGAGGAAGCCACCGTCGCGGGCGAACACCGCCTGATCGTCCGCGAGGTCGGCAACGACGCGGAAGACGATCGCAATCCGTACCGGGTGCAGGTTGACCTGCTCAGCCAGACCGATGACAACGAGCCGAACGACGTTGCCGAGGATGCTCGGCTCCTGATACCAGGGGCTGCGGTCAGCGGGACCATCGGCACTCAGGGAGACGAGGACTGGTTCCAGGTCTCGGTTGCCGAAAATCAGCTCATCGAGATCGCGATGACCCAGGGCGCCGATTCCCCGGTGACCTTGACCTGGGAACTGTACGACCCGTCGCGCGAGAGGCCGTTGGCGCAGTCGACGGAGCCACTCACCTCGGCGGCTTGGCCGGTCGAGGTGCGGGCGGTCGGCAGCGCGGCGGGCAACTACCTGATCGTCGTCCGGGACGACCAGGGAGACGGGTTGCAGGCCGACTTGTCGAAAATATATTCGCTGACCGTTCGGTTGCTGCCCGAGCCTGACCAGAACGATATCGACAACGGCCCCAACGAAACGAGCGAAACGGCGACCACCCTGCAGCGGGGCGTGCCGATGGACGGGTTGATCGCGTCGATCTCTGACTTCGACTGGTACGCGATCGAGGTCACCGGGGCGTCCCCCGAGTCGCCCCGGCTGTTGACGGTCGAAGCCGAGATGAACGGTTTGTCACCGGTCGACCTGGCCTTCACCGTGTTTGGTCTTGATGGGGAAACCCGGGTTTGTGACGCGCGTGACGGCTTCTGCTGCCAGGCTTTTCGACGCTGGAATGACGGGAGTGCCGGCGTCGCGCGCCTCAGGACGGCACATCCGGTGACCGAAGACGGGGTCTACTTCATTCTGGTTCGCGACCTCAACGATGATGACGCCGATCAAGCCACCGGGTATCGGCTGACCGCGGACCACGTCGCCGAACCCGACCCTCTGGAGAACTTCCTGCTCACCGGGCGCAACAGCGCAGTGGAGATCGAAGCCACGATGACCGGAACATCCGGCGCCGAGATCATCTACGACACCGTTCAGGGGTACATTTCTCACGCCAACGACGTGGACTGGTATGAGTACAAGATCCCCGGCCCGGTCGAGCCTGCGCCCGGTCATAACGGCGATTATTTGATCGAGCTGCGGGTGCGTTACACCCGTCCGACGCCCGGCGAAACGCCATTGGAGTTGCAGACATTTTTCTACGGCGAGTCAAACTCGCCCCGTCCTTTCTACCGGGGCTTCGGGAACCAATGCCGACAGGGCAACCCCGATGAACCGCCCTCCGACCCCAACGAAGACCTTTGCCAGTATCCCGACGATCAGAACGACTTCGACCTGCTCACCGGAGAAGTCACCAATGAGTGTTTCGTGGTGTTTCGCGAAGTCACCGGAGCCGGCTCGCACTACTTCCAGCTCTACGACAATTCGAGACTGGCCCGCCGAGGGAGCACTCCGTGTGGGGACGATTTCGACCTTGGCACGCCCTACATCCTCGATTTGAAGCTGACGCCCACGTGTCCGAGCACCAGCCAGTGTGTGAATCAATTCTTCGGGCCGAGCGACGACCCAGATGTCGAGGGAGACGTCGATTGGTGTGGTGGACGACCTTAATGTGGCGCAACGGCCGCGCTTCGTTCATGGTTGACCCGTGAGCGTCGGTGAAGATCAGCAGACGAACGGCAAACGGAGTTGGGAGAGTCGGGAGGCTGGCTCGAACCCTCGGCTCGGTCGCTGGCACACGTTCGTGATCGGGCTCGTCATCGGTGCCGGCCTGATGCTGGTGACGGGGCTATTCGTCGATTCGGAAGACCTCGAGCCTCAGACCGGTCAGGCTTCGCTGACGGCGGTACCGGCCACCCGTGGATCGGTGGCCTTCCGGACGGCCTCGCGCACCGAATCGGTCGGTGCGGAGGACCCGGCCGCGGTCGAACCTCAGCCCGCCCATTTTCAAGTAGCGGTCGTCTCCCGGTCAGCGCCGGCGGAGCTGCCCTACGGGGTCGCAGCGCCCGACGTCGAACGCCGAGAAGGCGAGTTACGCCAAAACGAGTTCATCGCGACCATCTTGACCGACGCCGGCGCGACTCTCGCCGATCAAGACGAGCTCTTTCGAGCGCTCCGCGGCAAGTTCGACTTCCGGTACGCCCAGCCCGGCCAGCGATACCGGCTCGAGGTCGACCACCGAGGAAAGGTGAGATCATTCGAGTTCCGGGCCGCCGCCGACGAACTGTATCGCGCGTGGCGCGATGATCAGGATCATCTTCGAGCGATCAGGGTCGATGTCCCGATCGAACACGAGGTCATCATGGTCACCGGCGAGATCGACAAGTCGCTATGGGATGCGTTCGTCGATGCCGGCGAGTCGGCGGCCCTCGCCGTGGAGATGGCTGAGGCGTTTCGGTTCGACATCGACTTTTTTCACGACACCCGAAAGGGCGACCGATTTCGTCTCTTCGTCGAGAAGTACTCGAATGAAGAAGGGGAGCTGGTCCGGTACGGACAGATTCACGCGGCCGAGTACATCGGTGGGCCGTACAGCCCGGTCGGCGAAAAACGGTTGTTCTGGTTCAAAGGCCGAAAGACGAAGGGCTTTTATGACGAGCGAGGAAAGGCCGCCCAGCGCGCCTTCTTGCGCTCGCCCCTGAAGTTCACCCGGGTGAGCTCACCGTTTGGATATCGGCGGCACCCGATCCTCGGTCGGCGCCACTTTCATGGCGGCGTGGACTACGCGGCGCCGACCGGTACCCCGGTGCACGCCGTCGCCACCGGACGGGTGACCTTCGCCGCCCGAAAAGGCCCGAATGGCAACATGGTGCGCATCAAGCACACCGGTGGCTACGAGAGTCTGTATCTGCACCTGTCGCGCATCTTGGTTCGACGCGGGCAGGTGGTCACTCAGAGCACGACGATCGGCAAAGTCGGTTCGACCGGGCGCTCGACCGGTCCCCACCTCGATTTCCGCCTGAAGAAGAACGGCAAGTACATCAACCCGCGGCGGCACGTGGCGCCGCGAACGAGGTCGGTCTCGCGCGGCGATCGTAAGGCCTACTTCAAATCGATTAAGCCGTGGATCGAAAAACTCGATCAGGCGCGAAAGGCCGGCGGCTGAATCGGCCTCTGGGGCAGGTTTCACAACGTCGGGCGGAACCGGTTCGCGGTTGCGTTCCGGCTGGCCTTGAATCGAGCCTAGATCGGTTTCACGATCCGAGGTCATGTTAGGACACGCTGTTTTTCGGCCTCGGGACCTGCCGTGTCGCCCGTCGTCCGACCCGCGTCAGCCCCTTCGATGGCTGGCCGGGGTGGGCGTGGCGATCGCCCCGTTGATGGCGAGCTCGCTTGCGGTCGCCGACGAGGGGATGTGGACCTTCGACAACTTCCCGACCGATCAGGTTCAAAAGACCTACGGACAAGCCCCGACGGCCGAATGGCTCGACCGGACGCGGCTGGCGTCGGTCCAGCTCGGCAACGGCTGCTCAGCCAGCTTCGTGTCGGGCGACGGGCTGATGCTGACCAACCACCATTGTGCGAATCGGTGCATCGAAGAAGTCTCGACCAGGCGCCGAGATTACGCCGAAAACGGGTTCTATGCGGCGCGGGCTCGCGACGAGCGCCGCTGTCCGGGGCTGTCCGCGGCGCGCCTCGAAGCCATCGAGGATGTTTCCGAGCGCGTGAAGAAGGCGACCGCGGACCAGGAGGGCGAGGCGTTCAAGTCGGCCGAGCGAAAGGTCATGGCCGAGATCGAGGGCGAGTGCGCGAAAGACGAAAAAACGCGGTGCGACGTCATTCGCCTGTACAACGGGGGCCGATTCCATCTGTACCGATATCGGCGGTTCACCGACGTTAGGCTGGTCTTCGCTCCGGAGGACGGCATCGCCCGGTTCGGGGGTGACCCCGACAACTTCGAGTTCCCTCGTTACGGTCTCGACATGACCCTGCTCAGGGCTTACGACGCTGGCAAGCCGGCGAAGGTCGACACTTTCCTCGAATGGTCGAAGACCGGTGTGCAGCCCAACGAGCTCGTGTACGTGAGCGGTCATCCGCGTCGAACCCAGCGAAGCAAGACCGTGGCCCAGCTCGCGTTTCTCCGCGATGTCCTGCTGGCGGAGCGGCTGATGGAGCTCGGGGAGCGAAAGGGCGTCCTCAGCCAGTTCCGGTCCGAAAGCCGGGAGAAGGCGCGCGTGGGTAAGGTGCCTCTGCAAAGAACCGACAACCTCATCAAAGCTTACCTTGGCCGTCGGCGGGCGCTGTTGAGCGAAGACTTCTTCGCGAAGCTGGTGGTTGAAGAGCTGCAGTTCCGGCAACGGCTGCTTGAGAGTGAAGACCGCAAAGAGGACGCGCTCGCCTGGAGCGAGATCGCGGCCGCGATCAAGCAAGCCGAAGCCCATCGCGTCGAGGCGGAAGTGATGGAGCATCACCGGGGCTTCGGTTCGGTGCTGGTCAGTTACGCGTGGACCTTGGTGCGCTCGGCCCAAGAGCGCGAAAAGCCCAGCACCGAACGGCTCCCCGAGTATGCCGATAGCAAGCTACCTGGCGTCGAGGCCTACCTATCGGCGCGCCGGCCTATCTATCCGGCCTTGGAAGAGGCGCTCCTTCGGTGGGGACTGAACCGAGCCCGCGAGCAGCTCGGCCCCGACGAACCGTTCATCCGTAAGCTCCTCGATAACCGTTCTCCGGCTCAGCAGGCGGCCTACCTGATCAAGAAAACGAGACTGGGCAGCCCCAAGCTGCGAAAGCGTTTGTATGAAGGTGGGTGGGAAGCCGTCTCGAAGTCCAAAGACCCGCTCATCGTGCTTGTGCGGTCGATCGAAGACGATGGTCGAGCGGTTCGTGCCTGGTACGAAGCCGAGGTCGAGCCGACGATTCAAAAGAATGAGCGACGGATCGCGGACGCTCGGTTCGCCTTGTACGGGACCTCCGTCTACCCCGACGCCACCGGCTCTCTTCGGCTGACCTACGGAAAAGTGACCGGCTTCAAGCACCGCGGCCAAGACGTCGCACCGTTCACCTATGCCAAAGGGCTCCGCGAGCGGGCGACCGGCGTACCGCCGTTCAGGCTTCCGCCTCGCTGGCGCCGCGCGGTGCGCAAGTTCCCGGACGACTTGCCGATCAATCTGGTCAGCACCAACGACATCATCAACGGCAACTCCGGGTCGCCGCTCATCAACGCGAAGGGCGAGCTGGTCGGCCTGGTCTTCGACGGAAATCGGTACTCGCTCGGCGGTGCCTACGGCTTCGATCCCATCCTCAACCGGGCGGTGTCGGTTCACGTCGACTTCATGCGGACCGCGTTGAAAGACGTCTATAAGGCTCGCCGGCTGGTCGAAGAGCTGAAGCTGTAGCTGGGGCGAGGATGCGCCTCAGTCGCTCTCGCTCGATCGAGCCTCGAGCGGCGCATCCTCGCGCTGGCAGCCGAACGTCACGCTACCCGTGACTTGGCCCAGGCCTCCAACTTGCGGGCGTCGGCATCGAAGCGGCGGATACCGTCGGCGAGCTTGTCGACCGCCATCGGGTCGGAGTTGTGGAGCCAGCGGAAGGCCTTTTCGTTCATCTCGATACGAGTGACATCGCTGGCCTTGGCGATGTCGACGCTCAGCCGTCGGTTCACCGGCGCGTCGCTGTTCTTGAGCGCTTCGAGGAGGTCGGGGCTGATCGTCAGAAGGTCGCAGCCGGCCAGCTGGGTCACCTGACCTGACTTGCGGAAGCTGGCCCCCATGACCTCCGTCTTGAAGTCGAACTTCTTGTAGTAGGTGTAGATCGCCTCGACCGACGACACGCCGGGGTCTTCCTCGAGAGGGATGTCATCGACGCCTCGGTCTTTCTTGTGCCAGTCGTAAATCCGACCGACGAAGGGTGAAATCAAAGTGACCCCGGCTTCGGCGCAGGCGACGGCCTGAGCGAACGAAAAGAGCAGGGTGAGGTTGCAGTGGATTTCCTCCTGCTCGAGCGCGGCCGCGGCTTGAATGCCTTCCCAGGTGCTTCCGATCTTGATGAGGATCCGCTTGCGGTCGACCCCCGCCGCCTCGTACAGACGGATCAGGTCGCGCGCTTTGTCGATGGTTGCCTCACGGTCGAACGACAGCCGGGCGTCGACTTCGGTCGAGACTCGACCCGGGATGATCTTGAGAATTTCGCGTCCGAAACCCACGAAGAGGTGGTCCATGAACGCCTGAGTCCGTGCCGTTTCGTCTCCCGCGACCTTCTGGGCCTCGGCTTGGGCGGCGTCGACGAGGCTGGCGTATTGCTCTTGCTGAGCCGCCTTGAGGAGCAACGACGGGTTCGTGGTGGCGTCTCGGGGTTGGTACCGCCCGATCGCTTCGATATCGCCGGTGTCGGCGACGACGATGGTGAATTGTTTGAGCGCTTCGAGGCTATTCATCGTTTCGATCCTGCCCGTCTAACCGCCGCGCGCCAACCGACGTGTGCCGACCGCTGGCCGAAGCGCGCCAAAACGGGTAGGGGGCGCTGATGCCGGCGCGAAAACCTCCTTCGATCGCCCGCCGGGTGCGTTTCAAAGGCGGGGTTCTGGTCACCATGGACGCTGCCGACAGCTCCGGCCGCGGCGACGTGGTCGTTCAGGGGGACCGGATCGTTGCGGTGGGTGGAACGAAACGCGGTAAATTCGACGAGGTCGTCGATTGTACGGGCTGCATCGTGATGCCCGGCCTCGTCCAGCCGCATGTCCACCTTTGCCAAACGCTGTTTCGGGGCATGGCGGAAGACCTGGCCCTCCTCGACTGGCTGCGGCAGCGGATCTGGCCATTGGAAGCGGCCCACGACGCGGCCTCTCTCAAGACGTCGGCGCTTTTGGGAGGCGCCGAACTGCTCCGTACCGGCACCACGGCGATCCTCGACATGGGCACCGTGCGCCATACGGACGCGATCTTCCAGGCTTGCCGTCAACTCGGGCTGCGCGCCACGATCGGCAAGGCGATGATGGATCGGGGCCAAGGCCTGCCGGCCGGCCTGCGAGACACCACCGAAAACGCGATCAACGAGAGCTTGAGCCTCGCCGAGCGGTGGGATGGAGCCGAAGACGGCCGGCTGCGGTACGCGGTCGCTCCCCGGTTCGTGCTGTCGTGTACGGAGCCACTGCTGACGACGGCGGTGAAGGAAGCCCGCCGGCGGGGGCTCTTGTTGCACACGCATTCCTCCGAGAACGCGGACGAGCTGATGGCCGTGCAGGAGCAGACCGGTCGCGCCAATGTGGCCTATCTTCACGACCTCGGGCTCACCGGAACCGATGCGGTGCTCGCCCACTGCGTGTGGCTGACATCGGCCGAGCAGCGACTCCTCGCTGAGACCGGCACATCGGTGGCCCACTGTCCGTCTTCCAACCTTAAGCTTGCATCAGGCTTCGCCCGAGTCCCAGATCTGATCGCCCAAGGCGTCAATGTGGGTCTCGCCGCCGACGGCGCGCCGTGCGGCAACAACCTCGATGCCTTCGTCGAGATGCGGATGGCCGCCTTGATGCACAAACCCAAGTTCGGCCCGGCGGCCCTGCCCGCCAAGACCGTGGTTCGGATGGCCACCATGGGGGGCGCGAGGGCCCTCGGCCTCGACGCCGAGATCGGGAGCCTCGAACCCGGAAAGAAAGCCGACCTCGTGGTGGTGCGGGCTGACGCCTTGCACGCGGTACCGCTCGCCGACCCCCATTCCGCCCTCGTGTACGCGCTGCACGGGTCAGACGTTCGGCATGTATTCGTGGACGGTATCGCTCGGGTTCAAGACGGAGTGCTCCTCGGCGTAGATCCCGTCAGGCTCGCTCGCCGAGCCGCGACCCATGCCAAGCGCATCCGGCGCGAAGTGCTCGGCGTCCCCGCGTGATCGGGGCCTCAGGTGCGCTTTCGGGCCCCGAGGGCGACCGACTTCTCCATCGCCCGACCGGTGTCTTTGTCTTTGGCCGACATGCCTAAAATGCCGTCTTGAGAGAGGCTGAACTCGACCTCGACCCGAACGGTGCCCGAAGGCGCCAGGCGGATGCCGGAAAAGGTGAAATCGCCGAGCAGCTCGTTTTCGACCGCCCGCGCGGTGTCGTCGCCCTGGTAGATGCGCATGCGCAGGTCTTGTTGGTTGTCGGCACTCGTCGTGAACGTCACCAGCTTCTGGTTCGGTACGGGCTCGTTGCGGGTAAAGATCTCGTGGAGCTCCCCGGCGGCGTTGGCGATCCCGATCGCCATGGGGATGACGTCGAGCAGCTGGACCCGCAGGTTCGAGTTATCTTCCAGCGAGTAGGCGAACATGGCCGCGCCGATGGCCACCGCCTCGTCGGGGTTGACCTGCTTCGAAGGTGCCTGGCCGAAGAACTCGGTGACCGCGGCCTGCACCATCGGCATGCGGGTCATGCCGCCGACCAGTAGAACGTGGTCGAGCTGCTTGGGATCGACCGAAGCGTCCCGGCAGACCCGCCCGCAGGTCGCGATCGTTCGGCCGACGAGGTCTCTCGTGCGCGCCTCGAGGATCTCTCGAGTCAACTTCAGGTCGACGTCGAGAGGCTGCCCCTCGGGGGTCATGGTGATGAACGGAATGTTGAACGCGCACTCTTTGCGGGAAGTCAGGTCGATCTTCGAACGCTCGGCCAGGTCTTTGATCCGCTGCATCGCGATCGGGTCTCGTCGAAGATCGATGCCCGGATGCTTCGCCGTGAAGCTCTCCAGGACCCAGTCGATGATGCGATTGTCGAAATCGACGCCCCCCAAGAAGATGTCGCCGCCCGTTGCGATGACCTCGAAGACCCGGTCTCGAATCTCGATGATCGACATGTCGAACGTGCCGCCGCCGAGGTCGAAGATGGCGATTCGCTCGGTCTGAAAACCCCGGCCGACGCCGAAGGCGAGGGCGGCGGCCGTCGGCTCGTTGATCACTCGCAAGACATCGAGCCCGATGATCTGGCCCGCTTCTTTGACCGCCTGGCGCTGCCGGTCGTTGAAGTAGGCGGGCACCGTCACCACCGCGCGTTCGATCGGCGCCTGCAGGTAGTCGGCGGCCACCGACTGGATCTTCTGGAGGATCTTGGCGGCCACCTGAGGTAGGGCCAGGCGTCGATTGTCGATCTCGACCAGGACCTCGTCGGAGTTGGCGGCCTGATGCACGTCGTACACGAAGTACTGGTGGATGCGACGCACCGTCTCGGGATCGTAGCTCCTCCCCATGAGTCGTTTGCTGCCGTAGATGGTGTTCTTCGGGTTCAGCTGCCACTGGCGCTTGGCCTCGTGGCCGACGAGCTCGTTGCCCTTGTCGTCGACGGCGTAGATGGACGGGATGGTGTACTCGCCGCCCTTGTAGGGGATGAGCTTGACCTTTTGGTCGTGACCCTCGACCAAGGCCGCGCACGAGTTCGTCGTGCCGAGGTCAATCCCGATGATCCGTGACATACTCCCTCTCGCTCAACATGCCGTGGACGGGGTTTGATTGAAAGCCCCTTACTCACTTGACGGTCCGGCTCACCGAACGGTTCCGTCATCCGGATGGCCGGACCGCCGATCATTCGAGATGCCCAGGGCGTGGCGGACTTTCTCGCTAAGGTGTCCCATGCACCGTTCTTAGCCGTGGATACCGAGACTTCGGGGCTCGATCCGCACGCCGACCGGCTCCTTCTCATTCAGTTCGGTACGGCCACCGAACAGTGTCTGGTGGATGCGCACGCGGTCGATGCGAAGGCGATCCAGCCGCTGTTCCGTCCCGACCGAACGGTGGTGCTTCATAACGCTTCGTTCGACCTCAAGATGCTGTGGGGGCACTACGGGTCGGAGCTCGACCTGACCCACGCCCGGGTGGCCGACACCTTACAAAACGAGAAGCTGCTCTTATCAGGACGAAAGTCGACGGTTGTCCTGCAAGGCTTCGGACTCAAACAGCTGGCGGAGCGTTACGCGGGCATGGAGCTCGACAAGTCGATCCGCCAGGGCTTCTATGGCATTCAGACCATTGAAGATCTGTCCGAAGCGGAGCTTTACTACGCGCTTCGCGACGTCGAGGCCACCTGGAAGGTCATGGCCAAGCAGCTTCCGCAGCTGGCCCGAGAGGGGCTGATGCGGGTCGCGGGTATCGAAGGCGCGGCGGCGGGCGCTTTTGCCCAGTTAGAGTATCGGGGGGCGCCGCTCGACCGCGAGGCTTGGAAGACGAGGATCGAATCGGCGCAAGAGGGCTCCGCGGTGGCTCGAAAGGCTCTCGACGTCGAGTTTGGGCCGGTCGCCGACCGCGATCTGTTTGGCGGTACCACCATCAACTACGACAACGACGAAGAGGTCATCGACGCGCTCCGAAAACTCGGGGTCGAAGTCCCAGGCATTCGTAAAGAAGTGCTCCTGGCGACCGGTCATCCGGCGGCGATCCGGGTCGTCGAATACCGCGAGCATCAGCGGATCGTGTCGACCTACGGCGCCTCGTTCCTGGCTCACGTCCACCCACAGACCCATCGTCTGCACCCCAGCTTTCGGGCCATCGGGGCGAGCACCGGCCGCGCCTCGTGCGCGGAGCCGAATCTGCAGAACATTCCGTCCGGGTCGGAGTTTCGGTCGTGCTTTCGGGCGCCGAATGGCCGCAAGCTGATCACGGCCGACTACCAGGGCGCCGAGCTGCGAATTCTCGCCCACGTATCGGGCGACCCGGTTTTCCTGCGAACGCTTCTCGACGGCGGCGACCTGCACAGCATCGTGGCCGCTCGGTTGTTCGGCCAGCCGGTGTCCAAAGAAGAGAATCCACACCTTCGGGCCCGCGCGAAGGCGATCAACTTCGGGCTCGCGTACGGAATGGGCCCGGCCGGGTTGGCCGAACAGCTGGGCATCGCCGAACCGGAAGCGGGCCGCATGCTCGAGCGGTACTTCGAGGTGTTTCCGAAGATCCGCCGGTATCTAGACGAAGCATCGCAGGTCGCCCTGCGAAACGGTTTCGCCCGGACCTTGGGCGGCCGAACCCACTGGTTCAACGACATGCGCAACGAGAATCGCCCACCCCACGCGCTGACCCGAGTGGCGAAGAATATGCCGATCCAGGGGACGAACGCCGACATCGTCAAGCTCGCGATGGCCCGGATCACGGCGGCGCTCGCGGAGCACAAGCTCGACGCGTTTCTCGTGAATATGGTGCACGATGAGATCGTCGTGGAGGTGTCGAGCGGCGACGCCGAGGCGGCCCGTGACCTGGTCGTCCAGGAGATGATGTCCGCGGGCGCTGAATTCGTGCGTCGGGTGCCCATGACGGTCGACGCCCAAATCGGGGATACTTGGCTGAAGTGAACCGTCAATGGCAACGCGCAGCGAGCGCGGCGAGCGCAGCGAGCAATGAGAAGTCGGCGCGATTCACTCGCGCCCATGACCTGCGGAACATGGCGCCGGTACGCATCGTAGCGGCCCTCGGGGTCGTTTGGGGGCTCCTTGTGGGCACTCCCCGCTTAAGTTGGGCGAGGCCTCTCGTCGTGCTCGACCCGGGGCACGGAGGAGCCGAACCCGGTGCGCGGTCTCCGCGGGGGGTTCTCGAGAAGAACGTGGTGCTCAGCATCTCGAAGCTGACCGCAGAACAGCTGCGGAAAATGGGCTACCGGGTGGTGCTGACCCGCCAGACCGACGTCGATGTGCCGCTGGGCGCTCGCGTCCAGATCGCCAATCGACGCGGCGCCGCAGTGTTCGTTTCGGTCCACGCCAACTCGGCGCCGGTTCGCCAGCGGCGGGGGATCGAAAGCTACATCCTCTCTGCCCAGGCTTCGGACGAGCGAACGGCGGCCCTCCTCCGGCAGGAAGAGGGAGCCCACGCCGGAGGCGACCATAGCCACCACGACCACGGCGATCTCGCGGCGATTCTGGGGGACCTCGCCCAAACGCAGGCCCACGCCGACGCGGCCCGACTCGCCCGCAAGATCCAGGATTCCCTCGGCGCCGTCCCGGGCCTCCAGCCCAGCCGGGGCCTTCGGCAGGCCCCGTTCGCTGTCTTGAAAGGGGCGCGGATGCCCGCGGTGCTGGTCGAGCTCGGGTACCTGTCGAATCCGAAGCAGGCGCAATACCTGTCCCGCCCCGGTGGACAGCGGGAAACCGCGGAACGTCTGGCTCGGGGGATCCGGGCCTTTCTGCGCCGCCCGCGCCCCTAACTGCGACCTGCCGGTGGTCGGGCCGGCGGCCTTTTGTTAGCGTCCGCGACCCATGAGCCCACGCCCCGACGGTCGGATTCCCACTCAACTCAGGCCCATCGAGATCATCCTCGACTACACGAAATGGGCCGAGGGTTCGGTGCTCTGCTGTTTCGGCGACACCAAGGTCCTCTGCAACGCATCGGTCGAGGAACGGGTTCCCGGCTGGCTCCGCGACCAGGGCACCGGGTGGGTCACCGGCGAGTACGAGATGCTCCCGCGCGCCACCGATCGCCGAAGTCAGCGGGAGGCTCGCCAGGGGCGCGTCGGCGGACGGACCCACGAGATCTCCCGGCTGTTGGGCCGAAGCCTCCGGGCCGCGGTCGACCTGAAACGGCTCGGGGAGCGCAGCATCACCCTCGACTGCGACGTCATCCAGGCCGATGGCGGAACCCGGACCGCCTCGATCACCGGGGCTTGGGTCGCCCTTTCGTTGGCCGTCAAACGCCTGCAGTCGAAGGGCTTGGTGGGCCGCGACGTCATCACCCGGCAGATCGCTGCGGTTTCGCTAGGGGTGTACGAAGGCATGGTCTGGCTCGACCTCGATTACCGCGAAGACCAGAAGGTCGATACCGACCTCAATTTGGTGATGACCGACGCCGGCGGAATCGTCGAGATCCAAGGCACCGCGGAGGGCATGCCGTTCACCCGGTTGGAGCTCGAGGACATCCTCGACATAGGGACGGCGGGTATCGAAGAGCTGATGCAGCACCAGCGCGAGGCTCTGGAACGGGCGACGCTCTGATGCAACGGGGGAGGTCATGAATCAACGATTGGTGCTCGCGACCGCGAATCAGGGCAAGGCGCGGGAGATCCGGGCGGCACTGCCCGGCCTCACGGTCGAGACGCTCGCCGACTACCCACAGATCCCGTCGCCGGTGGAAGACGGCGCGACCTTCATCGACAATGCTCGGATCAAGGCGGAGGCGTTGTCCCGGGCGTTGGGTGAGCCGGTCCTGGCGGACGACTCGGGACTGGCGGTGGACGCCCTCGATGGGGCGCCCGGGGTGCTTTCGGCGAGGTATGCCGAAGGCTCCGACGAGGACCGGTATCGCAAGCTGCTGACCGCGCTCCAAGGCGTGCCCGACGAAGCGCGTACCGCCCGCTTTGTCTGCGCCATGGCCTTCATCCGCCCCGATGCGCCCGCAGTGTTCACCGAGGCCGCCTGCGAGGGTCGGATCGGTCACGCGCCAGCCGGCGACGGCGGTTTCGGATACGACCCCGTGTTCGAAACCGCCGATGGACGTACGATGGCGCAGCTGAACGGGGCCGAAAAGAATGAGATTTCGCACCGAGGTCGGGCCCTGCGGGCACTGCTGCCGGTTCTGCGACTACACTTCGGGCTTGCCGAGCAGCCCTAGAATGGGTAGTCCTATGAAAACTCGGGGTGTGGCGCAGTCTGGCTAGCGCACCTGCTTTGGGAGCAGGGGGTCGAAGGTTCGAATCCTTTCGCCCCGATTTCACCGTTTCTGAGTTCGCATCGCGAGATGCGAAGCGCTCGTAGCTCAGCTGGATAGAGCAGCGGCCTTCTAAGCCGCTGGTCGGGGGTTCGAATCCCTCCGAGCGCGAGCGAGCGTCAGCAGGCTCCCGCGAGAGCTCGTCCTGCGTTTCTTGGCAGAATACGTGAGAGTCGAGGGCGAGGGCAGGCGCCGAGCCGGGGCGGCGAAACGCGTCGTTCAGCGGTTCAAAAAACGCAGCCGGTCGCATTCTTGGCTGGACGAATCGGGTCCAAACAACTAAACCCTGCGGTCCCTACGGTGGCCGTAGCTCAGTCGGTAGAGCGATGGTTTGTGGGTCCATAGGTCGCGGGTTCAAGCCCCGTCGGTCACCCAGCGGCAGCTCGAGTCACGTGTCTCGGGTCACGTGTTGCCACTGATGCTTGGGGGCATAGCTCAATTGGCAGAGCAATTGACTCTTAATCAATAGGTTGGGGGTTCGATTCCCTCTGCCCTCAAGAACGAAGCCCCGGGAATCACAAAGGTTCCCGGGGCCGGCAGCCATCCTGGGCACCAACCAACGCGGGTGTAGCCATCCAGCGCTAGGTGCGCTGGCTGCGGCCTCTTTGTTTCACCCTTGGCCTCGACATAGGTTTGCACCGAAGCATGGGCTTACGGTCTCCCGTCATTGAGCTGATAGGCCATATCCCCCTTATCTGATCACGATGAGCGTCGGACGCGCGGGTCCTCTGTCTTGGACGAGATATTGGCGGCCTTCAGAAGCAGCGAGAACCGCCGACTTCACCCCGGGCTCGGGGGGAGAGACGGGTGGAGAGGCGAACGGACGGCTGGCCGAGGGCGGACGGCTGAAGTTCACCCGCGGCGGGGAGGGTTACCGCCCCGCTGCCGCCGACGACGCGACGCTCGAGAACGCTCCCTCGGCCCGGCTCGAGGATCGGGTCCGCATTACCGGCGACCGAATCGATATCCGGGGCACCGATGGTCATGACCGCATCGTCGTCAGCGGCACGGTGCAGGACGGCGTCACCGTCACTTTGGACGGACAGGTCATCGCCGAGCTGTCCGCGGCGGACCTCGAGGGCAGGCGCCTGGTCATCAGCGGTTTGGCCGGGGACGACGAGATCAGCGTCGACGCGCAGTACACTCGAAGCGTCACCATCAACGGTGACGACGGAGACGACACGATAACCGGCGGTGGCGGCGGCGACATCATCGACGGCGGCGCCGGCGACGACGCCATCGCTGGCGGCACCGGCAACGACCATATCCGAGGTGGGGCCGGCAACGACCGACTCAGGGGCCAAGTCGGCAACGATACAATCCTCGGAGGCGCCGGCGACGACGATCTTCGCGGTGGTGCGGGCGACGATGGCCTGTTCGGACACGACGGCAACGATGTCCTGCGGGGCGGGGCGGGCGATGATGGTCTTTCAGGGGGGGCCGGCCGCGACACGATCACGGGCGGGGACGGTTCCGATTTCTTCATCGGCGGCGCGGGCGTCGACACGCTCGATAATCGCCGTATCGACCGGGCTCGCGACTTCCTCTTTTACCGCCCGTGGCGATACCTACCAACGGCCAAGGAGGACCGGGTTCGAAACAATTTGCTCGGAACCACCAATGCCGAGATCGAGCTCGTTCGCGAGCCACCGTCCCCCGAGGCTCGGGCCACCGCCGGCTGGTCAGACGGTCGATACGTCATCGAGGGCACCCAATACGCCGACGATATCAGTGTGACCTTCAACGATCGAGGCGCGGTCGTGACGGTCAACGACCAGACCTTCGACCTCGATCGCGCGCAAGCGCGCCTGCTGACCATCCGAGCCGGCGATGGCGCCGATATGGTGCTGGTCAACGGTTCCGCCGCCGACCTTCAGCCCGACCCGAGCGCCGATGATGGCGCGGAGGCGTCGCCTCGGTTGGTGATCGAGGGTGGAGACGGTCGCGACTTGATCCGGGGTGGTTCGGGTCGAGAAGAGATCCATGGCGGCGGAGAAGCCGATATCATCATGGCGGGCGACGGCGACGACGTCATCTACGGCGGCCGTGGCGACGACCGCATCTACGCCGGCGCGGGCGATGACACGGTCGAGGGCTACACCGGCGCGGATCGCATCTTCGGTGAAGCCGGGAACGACCGCATCAACGGGGGCGAGGGGGCCGATGTCATCGACGGTGGCGATGGCGACGACGAGCTCTTCGGCGACGATGGTCAGGATGAGCTGTGGGGCCGAGCCGGCGACGACCACCTCGATGGTGGCAAGCACCGCGACCGACTTTGGGGCGGGTCGGGGGCCGACCGACTCATCGGCGGGCCGGGGGCCGACCTGCTGTTTTCGGGGGGCGATCCCAACGACGAGGCGCAGCAAGACTGACCGCGCGGGCTATCGCCGGAGGGCGGCTTCGATCTCTTCGAACGATTTTCGGCGCCATTCGGTCGCGGGGTCGGTGCCGTCGAGCATCGCGCGGGTCTGCTCGAGGACGTGGTCGAGGTCGACCAGCGAGACTTGAGGATCATTCGGAACCGACCGTGCGACCGCCGGGTCGAGGCGATCGATCGGGGTCCAGGCGGCCATGCGGCTGGTTTCGCCGAGCAGCAGGGCGCTGATGGCCGCATTGGCCAAACGAACGGCGATCTGGCGGTCCAGCGCGGAGGGGCGGCCTCCTCGAACGACGTGCCCGAGGATCGTGATGCGGGTCTCGATGTGGGGCCGGTCGGCGCCGAACACCGCTTTCAGGCGCGCATCGACGGCCGTCTTGAGCGCGTCGTTGCTCAGTCGAACACCTTCGGCCTTGATGACCAGGACGCGCTGGGGGCGGTTGGTCCACTGGGAGGCGGTCAATACGGCTTGAACGACGATCTCGATGATCTCGTCGTCGGTCCGATTCATCTCCGGAAACAGGACCGCGTTGGCCGCCGACGCGATCGCCGAAGTCATGGCCAGGTAGCCACTCTTGCGACCCATGACCTCTACGATGAATGCGCGGTTGTGGGCGGACGCGGTGTCGGACAGCTTGTCACAGGCCTCGACGATCGTGTTGATCGCGGTGTCGACACCAACCGCGAGGCGGGTGACACCGATGTCGTTGTCGATCGAGGCGGGGATTCCGACGCCCTTCAGCCGGCCGTCGCTCTCGGCGGGGGAGACGAGCGCCTGCAGGCCGGTCAGGGAGCCGTTACCTCCGATCACGATCAGCCCGTCGATACCGCGGGCGGCGAGATTCTGACGGGCTTGGTCCCGGACTTCGGGCTGGTGAAATTCGAGGCATCGAGTCGAACCCAGCATGGTTCCGCCCTCGCGAATGATCGGCGCAATGTCGCCGTGGTCGAGCGAAACCAGGTCATCCTCGACGAGGCCCCGGTAGCCTCGGCGAACGCCGAAGATCTCCAGGCCGTGATGCAGTCCGAGCATGGTCGCGCCGCGGATAGCGGCGTTCATGCCCGGGGCGTCGCCGCCGCTGGTCAACAGGGCTACCCGCTTCATCGGCCCATCATCATCGATCTTCGGCGCCGTGGCCACCGGTCGGTCGTTCGTTCCGCCGGGTTAGGGTGCCTACGGGGCGGGCTTGCCGAGCAGCTGCCCGCTTCGGACGCCCAGCTTGGGACGGCGGTCAATGTCGAAGAGCCCCCAGTGCTTCTCGGCGCCGGCCGGGTCGTCGTTGCCCTTCCAGTCCTCATCGAACGCCTCGAAGACGAAGACCGTGATGTTGAGCGCCTCGCCCAACGCGAGCAGCTCCGACACGTACTTGGCCTGATGGGCCTCGCTCGCCCGGTCGCCAAACTCGCTGGCGATCGACGGCCAGCCCGCCTCGCCGATCACCAGGCGAGCGTTGGGGAGGGCCTTTCGGACCTGCAGAAGGTTGGCTCGAGTGTACGGGATCGACTCCTCGAGGCTCTTTTCTTCCCAGATGGGGTAGGTGTGAATCATCGCGAAGTCGGCGACCGTCATCAGGCGCTCACCGTGCTCGACCCAGGCCAGATAGTTGTCGGCGGTGCTGACCGGCTGCTCGATCGCGGCTTTGACCCGCTCGATGTAGCCGACGACCCGGTCGATCGGCACGAGGTGGTCGTTCCAGGTCACCAGAGCTTCGTTGCCGACGTTCACGGCCACCACGACCTCGGGATATCGATTGGCCAGCCCGATGACCCGCTGCACCTCGGCCTCGTTTTTCGCGCGATTCTCGGCCAAAGTCTCCGGTGGAATCGGTTCCTCGAGCCACGCGCATGTTTCATGGGCGCTCACTTCGGCCCGGAGCCAGGCGCCGAGCACCACCTTCACGGGTATTTTCATTTCGGCGATGATCGCCAGCGTCTGCTCTGACACTTCGCCCGTGTCGTAGAGACGAATCAGCGAGACGCCGTAGTCCAACAGCATCCGGAGATCGGAGGCGATGTCGTCCCGGGAAGGGTTGATCGCGCCGTGGCCGCGGTCGGGGTGCTGTCCGGCGCGAAAGCCCGAGTAGGCCAGGGCGCGGTGGGTTCCCGCGAACAGGGCGTCAGCGGACTGAGCTTCGAGCGTTGGAATCATTGGCTTTCCGTCGGTCACCGCGCTCTGCGGGTCGGGAGGCGTAGAGAGCTTCGTCGCCACGGGCTGGGTCGCGCACGCCAACCCCAAACTGATGGTCAACGGTATCCAGTTTCGATTCACCCGATAATCCTATCGCTATCCGACCGTCGACGGTACCCGTCGAAGGCCCCGACCAACACGCCATTGAGTGGAAGTTCGACGCGCCCCGGCATGGGGTTTCTAGTTCCTTCCGCGTGTCGTAGCTTCGGTCCGCATGGCGCGATCGCTTGTCGGGGATTGTCTAAGAAGGTGGCGAGGAACCCTCGGGCGCGGGGCCGGGATGCTCGAGCCCTGCCCGAGATGGAGCTTCCTGGTTCTGGCCCTGCTGCTGGTGGCCATGAGCCCCGCGTGCACTCGGGGCCCCCCGCCGATCCGAGTGGGTGTCGACCGCAGCTTGGAACCACTCGGGCTGGGGCGGTTTCTTCTCGCCGGCTTCGAGACGGAGGCCAAGATGCGCACCGTCCTTCGGTACGGAGGTACCGATGAGCTGCTGAAGTGGGCCACCGACGGGGAGCTCGATGTGGTCTTGATGGTTTCGGAAGACGCGCTTCAGGCTCTGGAAGACGAAGGTCTACCCCTTCGGGTCGACACCCTGGCGCACGAAGAGCTCGTGCTGATCGGGCCCGAACGAGACTACCTCGGACGGTACGCGTCGGCCTCCGGCCCGACCCTCCTGCAGAACCTCGCCCGCGTGAACTATCGCTACTACAAAGGCGGGCCGGGATCGGTGGAGCGAGCTCGACACGATCGGTTGTTCCGCCAGACCGGTGACCGTCGGGAACCCGGCGCCTTCTTCGACGTCGGCCTCGAAGGCCGCGCTTTGGTCGAAAAGGCGATCGACGACCAGGCGTTCGCGCTCGTCAAGCGCTCGAGCCTATTGATGGCCATCGTTGAGGGCAAGATGCCTCATCGAATCTATCGGGAGCGCGATCCGGCCCTCGTGCTCCGGTTGGTCTTGATCGAGCTGCATCCGGCCAAGACGGGTCGTCCTATTCGGCCCGAGCTCTTCGACTACATCATGGGCGAAGCGGGGCAAAAGGCGGTGGCCGCCTTCGGTCGGGAACGGTTCGGTTATCCGTTGTTCGGCGCCGGGGCGCCGCCCGAAGGGCAGGGGGCGGGCGTTCCAGGCATCAAGCCGAAGGGCGGTTCGTCGTCGGTCGACCGGCCAAGATAGGCCAACGGGCGGCCTCCGCACGCAAGAAGACGCAACCGGTCATACGAATCGGCGCTCGGATCAGTGGGCAGGGGCCGTCACCGGCTGGCTCTGCAGATTGACGGCCTTCTTGTTGAGCACGATTTCGACGTTCAGGTTACCGCTCTGAACCTCGCCCCCAACCGCGCCGTACAGGTCGTCTTCGCCGCGGGTCATCGGGTCTCCATCCTTGTCGAGTCGGGCGTACACCACGAAGGGGCCCTGGAACGGAACGTTGGGGACCATCGCGTCTTCGGCGGTCAGCTCATAGCGCTTCGGAAAGCTGACTTGCCCATAGCGCTGGACCGCGACCAACCGACCGGCGGCGATACGCCCCTGATCATCGACGCCGTGGCTACTCCGGGCCATCACGAAGAGGACATCGGTCGGCTTGATCGTCGAGGCATCGATGCCATCGGCCAGCTTGATGAGGCCGGCGACCGGTTCTCCGTGGGGACCGGCGGCCGCCGCGGGGCCGGACCCAGGTCGGGACGCGGGGGCGGAAGCCGGCGCGGGGGCCGGCTGGCTGGAAGGGGCCACGGAAGAGCCTTCTTCGGCTGGAAGTTGCTCGCCCGTGCAGGCCCAGGCCATCAGGCCCGAGACGAAGCTTATGCTTGCGATAGCAGCAGTCGTGCGCATGCTGGCCACAAAGCATGAACGGTCGGGGGCGCCAACATCCATCGACGGCCCCCGGTGAGCGACCGAGTCTACGGTCGCTCCGGTCGGACAGAGACCAGCGCTCGTACTGGCTTCCCCGCTGGGGTCTCCGGCGGGCTGGGGGAGCGCCTACAGACGTCTTGGAAAAGCGAGGTCGCCGAGACGGAGGGCGCCCTTCTTCGAGTCGCTGGGGGAGGCGTCGGGGGACGCGGCCTGAGGACGGCTGCGCTGAAGCGTAGACCCGGCTCCGGCAGCGTTGGGGACGGACACCGTCGTCGAAGGGGTATCACCAGAGAACTTCGAGAACCTCTCCGCCGATTGAGCGACGACCTGAGCCTGGGCGGTCTCGGCGGCTTCGGTGATTCGCCGCATTGCCGCGACGACCTCGGGCCGGTCGACGAGGGTCACCAGGCGCTCAGCGGCGGCGCGGCCGCGCTGTTCGACTTCGATCAGATGAGCGGCGACCAAGACGGTGTCGACCGCGTCCATCAGGTCTTCTCCAGAGTCGAGATATTCATCGAGAGCTCTTCGAACGTATTCGAGCCCGTCGTCGGTGAGGACGGTGGTGCCGCCGGCGCCGTCCTGGATCACCGAAGCGATCACCAGCCCCAGGGGGTGGATATCCGAGTCTGGGGAGGCCGGTGGAGGAGCCACGAGAGAACAACTACCAGATTCGAAGCGCCGCACGCGAAGCTCGGGGCCGCGAATCAGTCAGATATCCGAGAGGGTCAAGCCCTCGCCGCCCGGTATCGAGAGACGTAGCCGCCGGCGTCGGAGCGGGTCGCGGCGGTGCGGACGGCCCCGCCGCGGCCGCCCGTGGGAAGAAACGACGCGATCGTCGCGGCGGTGCCCAGGGCCGGGCCGTGCTTGTGGAGCCCGGTTTTGATCAGGGTGCCTGCCTTGCTCAGGGTCGAAGGCTTGAGCCCGATACGAGCGAGGAGCGCGGTTCCGGCGGAGACGGCATTCATCATCTCGAGATAGGTTATCGTCAAAGCGCTCCCGTGGTTGTGCCAAAGGTGGTTGAAAACGCGAGCATCGGCGAAACGGCTTGACTACCTACCTCTATTTCATTACTCCGGCCCATCCCGGCACTGCCCCGTCAGTGCCCCGCGAGGGGTCATGACGACGCGTCGGGGACGAACGGGACGAACGGGACGAACGGAATGAACCGAAGAGAGGTTCCGGCCGGGAGGCCCGAGCGACGGCTCTTCGAGATTTCAAGGAACAGAACGATGTACGCGGTCATCGAGTCGGGTGGAAAGCAGCACCGGGTCGCCGAGGGCGACCTCATCAAGGTTGAGAAGATCGAAGGCGACGTGGGCGATGCTCATACGTGGAGCCGAGTTCTCATGGTCGGTGGCAACGGCGAGACCAAGATCGGCAAGCCGGTCGTCGACGGCGCCGAAGTCGAAGGCGAGATCGTGCGTCAGGGTCGCTCGAAAAAGGTGCTGGTGTTCAAGATGAAGCGCCGCAAGAACTACCGCCGAATGTACGGACATCGGCAGCCGTTCACCCATCTGCGCATCAAGAGTATCCGGGTCGGTTGAAGGTAACGAAACAATGGCACACAAAAAAGGACAGGGTTCTACCCGCAACGGTCGCGATTCCAACCCGAAGTACCTGGGCGTGAAGGTGTACGACGGCCAGGCCATTTCGGCCGGCGGCATCATCGTGCGTCAGCGGGGCACCAAGGTGTACCCTGGTCGCAACGTGGGCCTCGGTCGCGATCACACCCTCTTTGCCTTGGTTTCCGGCACCGTGAAGTTCGATGAATATCGAGGTCGTCGAAAGCGCGCGTCGGTCGTCCCGCAGCAGCAAGCCGAGGGCGCGCCTGTGCCGGCGGTCACCGCCGCCGCGGAGACCGCCGCCCCCGTAGAGACTTCGGGCGCCGACGCGAGCGACGAGTAGCGGTCCCGCGGGGCCGCACTGACCGGTATCCGCCGGCCTCGATGATGGCGCCGGAGGTTCGTCGTGAAGTTCGTAGACGAAGCTTCGATCTACATTCAGTCCGGTCGAGGGGGCGACGGAGGCCTTTCGTTTCTACGAGAGAAGTTCCGGCCCAAGGGTGGACCCGACGGTGGCGACGGGGGTAAGGGCGGCGACGTCGTGTTCGTGGCCGATCGAAACGTCGGTACTCTCCTCGACTTCCGTTTCAATCAGCACTTTCGCGCCCAGCACGGCCAAAACGGTATGGGCCGGCACAAATACGGGCGCAAGGGGGCCGACTGTGTGCTCCGAGTGCCGGTGGGCACCCTGATTACCGACCACAACACCGGCGAACTGGTCGCGGATCTCAGTGTCGACGGAGTCCAGGCCGTCGCTGCCCGAGGCGGCAAGGGCGGGCGCGGCAACATGCATTTCGCGACCTCCACCAATCAGACCCCGCGCCAGTTCGAAAAGGGCGGGCCGCTCGAGGAGCGGCGGGTTCGGCTCACGCTCAAGCTCCTGGCCGACGTGGGGCTGGTCGGCTTCCCCAACGCTGGCAAGTCCACCTTCATCAGCCGGATCAGCGCGGCAAAGCCTCGGATCGCCGACTACCCGTTTACGACGCTGACTCCGAACCTCGGAATGGTTCGGACCGACGTCGACCAAGGCTTCGTCGTGGCCGACATTCCCGGGCTGATCGAGGGCGCTTCCGATGGGGCGGGATTGGGTCACCGGTTTCTCAAACACATCGAGCGGGTGGCCGTGCTCGCGTTCATGGTGACCGTCTCCTATGAAGAGGGTCGTGACCCGGTGTCCGACTATGCGGTGTTGACCCGAGAGCTGGGCCGCTATTCGCCCACGCTCCTGGGCAAGCCCCGAATTCTGCTCCTCACCAAGACCGACCTGCCGGATGCGGTCGCCTACGCCGAAGACGTCGAAGCGTTGGCCGATCGGGAGGGCATCCCATTCGCAGCTGTCTCGTCGGTGACGGGCGAGGGGGTCGATGCCGTCGTACGGAAAATGCAAGCCATCGTGGACGCGCGGCGGGCCGAGCCGCCGGATCCGGTCTCACCGACGGTGGGCCAACATCCGTTCGAGCCCGAAGCGCACCGGCTCCGATCCCACCACGACGGTCTCGACGACGATGGCGACGTCGAAGTCATCTACACGAACGAATAGGGCGTCGTTGGGGCCGGAGGCGGTCAGCGAGCCAAAGTATCGATCTGCGCCTGGGCTCGCAGGCGCGAACGCTCGACTTCCTGGAACTTCGCGTCATACCCGCTGACTTCGACCAGCTTCTTTTCGGCTTCGGCGAGGGCCGCCTTGGCGACGTCGAGGTCGATCTGCTCGCTCGCCTCGAAGCTCGAGGTCAGCACGCTGACCCGGTCCTCGTCGTCGATCTCCGCAAACCCGGTGCTGACGGCGTAATACGACGACTCACCTCCCTTGACCACGGTGAGCACACCCGGGCGCAGACCCGTGATCAGCGGAAGGTGGCCGGGGAGGAAGCCCACATCGCCGTTCACTCCGGGAACGACGACCTCGTCGCACTCGATGGTGAGGGCCTCCGCTTCCGGCGTCACGATGGCGAGCTGCAGGGCCATGATCAGATGGCCCCCGCGGCTTTGGCCTTTTCGACGACCTCGTCGATCGTGCCAACGTACATGAAGAAGTTCTCTGGAATGCTGTCGTGCTTACCTTCGACGAGCTCGGCAAACGAGCGAACGGTGTCTTCCAGTTTCACGTACACGCCTGGCGTACCGGTGAACTGCTCGGCGACGTGGAAGGGCTGCGACAGGAACTTTTGAATCCGTCGCGCTCGATTCACCGTCGCCCGGTCTTCGGGAGACAGCTCGTCCATTCCGAGAATGGCGATGATGTCCTGCAGCTCCTTGTAGCGGGCCAAGATCTGCTGGACGGCGCGGGCCACCCGGTAGTGCTCTTCGCCGACCACTTCGGCCGAGAGGATGCGGCTGGTCGAGTCGAGCGGGTCGACGGCCGGGTAGATGCCGAGCTCCGAGATGCCTCGCGACAGCACCGTAGTGGCGTCGAGGTGGGCGAAGGTCGTCGCCGGCGCGGGGTCGGTCAAGTCGTCGGCGGGCACGTAGATAGCCTGCACAGAGGTGATGGAACCCTTCGAAGTCGTGGTGATCCGCTCTTGAAGGCCGCCCATCTCGTTGGCGAGGGTGGGCTGATAACCGACCGCCGACGGGATTCGGCCGAGGAGCGCGGAGACTTCGGAGCCGGCCTGCGTAAAGCGAAAGATGTTGTCGATGAACATCAGCACTTTCTTGCCTTCGACGTCTCGGAAGTACTCGGCGATGGTCAGACCGGTCAGCGCGACCCGGGCCCGGGCGCCGGGCGGTTCGTTCATTTGGCCGTAGATGAGGGCCACCTTCGACTCGCCAGGGATGAGCTTGGCTTCACCCCGCTCGTCGCGGACCGGTTCACCTTCGTCGTCTCGCTCGACCGCGATGACCTTCGACTCGATCATCTCGTCGTAGAGGTCGCGTCCTTCGCGGGTCCGCTCCCCGACGCCGGCGAAGACCGAGAACCCGCCCCGGCTGGTGGCGACGTTCTGGATGAGCTCCATCAGGAGAACGGTCTTGCCCACGCCGGCGCCGCCGAACAGGCCGATCTTTCCGCCATCCATGTAGGGGGCGAGCAGGTCGATGACCTTGATGCCGGTCTCGAACGCCTGTACCTCGGTCGACTGCTCGACGAAGGGCGGTGGTGCCTTATGAATGGACTCGAACTTCTTGCCGTCGACGGGACCCATGTCGTCGACCGGCTCGCCGACGACGTTGAGAATTCGACCTAGCACCTCGGGACCGACCGGAACCTGGATCGGCTTGCCGGTGTTGACTACGCCCGCGCCTCGCACCAACCCTTCGGTCGAGTCCATGGCGATGGTGCGGACCATGTTCTCACCGAGGTGCTGCGCGACTTCCAAAACCAAGTTGTTTTCCTCGTCGCTGATCGCGACGTTGGTGGTTCGGAGCGCGCTCAGGATCTCGGGCAGGGCGCCGGGTGGAAACTCGACGTCGACGACGGGCCCGATGACCTGCGAGATGTGGCCTTGCGCAGTGGTGCTCATCGCGGGCGGGCTTAGCCCAGGACTCGTACGGGCGCAAGCAGAACGGCAGACCCGTTTTCGGGCGTCTCAGCGGCGAACCACACCTATCGAATAGCGAGTCTTTGCCGGAACTTAGGTTCGCCGCTTGCGCGCTCCCGTCGCTTGGGGCCACCTAATGGCAATGGACTTACACGCCGATGCTCGTATTTCGTTCCCGCGCCCGGTCGTATACTCGGCCTACCGCGACCGTCTCCCGGAGATGCTCTCGTACCTTCCGGACATCAAAGCCATCACCGTTCAGAGCCGAGAAGAACCCGAAGAAGGTATCACCAAGCTGCATAACCTCTGGGAGGCCCAGAGCAAGGTGCCGAAGGTCGCACAAAGCGTGCTCAAGCCCGAGATGCTGGCCTGGAACGACTTCGCAACCTGGACTCAGAGCAAATGGACCTGCGACTGGCGTATCGAAACCCGGATGTTCACCGAGAACGTGACCTGCAGCGGGCACAACGAATACCTCGAAGATGGCGAGAACACGATATTGAAGATCAGAGGCACGCTCGACGTGGACCTGAAGGGGATGCCGGGCGTGCCGGGCTTTCTGGCGGGCACTGTCAAACCCCATGTCGAGAAGTTCATCGTCGATCTGCTGACCCCCAATCTGCTATCGATCGCCGATGGCCTCGAGAAGTTCTTGCAGGATCATCGCTGACCTCAACCCCCGAACCATCACCGCTCGACCCATCACGGATCCACAGCGCTGATCGTGATCCGCAGGAGCCCCGTCGGTCATGGCACGTCGGTCCCGTCGCCCGGTCCCCGTTGGCGATATCCTCGCAACCCTTCTTGACGGCAAGCCTTCCCCGACCGGTGGGGGTGGTATCGGCGCCGACGGTCGCGCCGGCCGGGTAAGTCGGGTGCTCTCGGCGTTTGCGAGGATCGGGCCGCCGGTGACCGAGCAGGCGGATGCGGTCGACTTCAGACGCGGAGTGCTCACGTTGGCGGTCCACAACAGCGCGTGGCTGACCGAGTTGACGTTCCTGCGAGCCGAGGTCATCGATCGTTTGAACCGAATGTTGGGGGGCGAGCACGTTCGGGAGGTTCGCCTGCGGCTCGGTTCGCCGAAGAGAAACCCGCCGCCGGCCCCGCGCCTTCGGCCGCTGACGGCGCAAGAACACGAAGCCGTGCAGGCGTGGGCGGCCCCTATCGCGGACGAGCGGGTAAGGCGCGCCGTTCAGCGCGCCGCGGCGTGCTGCTTGGCCCGGGGCGCGGTCGCTTCGCCGAACATATCGGGTCCTCCGGGTCCGAGGCGGACCCCGTCCGAAATGGCCGAGGAACCGCCCGGGTTGACGTACGGGTACGGCCACGGCGTTGGCGAGCGCCCTCACTGGACCAAAGACCGCTGGAAAGCGAAGCGTCGAGGTTCGACGCGCCACGACAAATAGGCGCCACCGGGCGGAGCCGGTCTCGAAGCATTCGATCGAGGCCGCAACGACGATCGCGTCGATTCGGACCCATGGGCGATGAGGACGGTTGGGCGTTGGATGTCCGCCAGTGGCTGGTTGACCCGTCTTTCGGCGCTGGAGTACCCAAAGTCCGCGTTAGTACGCACGGTCTGCCCGGACGGACCGAGGAGCTTCTTCGAATGGTTAAAGACCTCAATCGTTACTCGTCAGGTTTGACGATGACCCTCGCGGTGGCGGCGGTCCTCGCAGGCTGCAGCGGCGACTCCGACTCTCTTAACAACGGCTCGTGCCTGCCCCAGGATCCCTGCGACAGCTGCGTTCCCGACGGCGAGTGCTGCGAAGTGAGCGCAAACTGCGCCCCGGGCCGAATCTGCAACCGCCCCGTCTCCGAGTTTTTCGATGAGACGCAGCCGCTGACCGTCTGCATTCAGGTGACTTGCGATTCGACCGCCGACTGCGAAGACGGCGAGGTCTGCGGCCGCGATAAGCAGTGCCGGGTGCCCATCTGCCAAGTGAACGGCGAATGTACCGGCGGGCAAATCTGCATCGATGGCGCCTGCCAAGCCGCGCCGACCAGCGCCCAAGTCGCGAGCTGCGCGGTGGTCACTCCCGACGTCACCCTGAGCACCGGCGGAACCGCCTCGTTGACCGCGGTCGCCTCCGACGTGAACGGCGCCCCGCTCATCGGTATCAGCTTCGATTGGACCTCCTCGGACGCCAACGTGGTGTCGGTGAGCGGCCGTGTTGCTACCGCCGAAGCCGCTGGCGGCACGGCGAGAATCACCGCGAGTCCGGCCGGCAGCGCGGTCGCTTGCGAGGGCGATGTCGCCATTACCAACGTTTCCTCGGTGTCTGCCGGCAGCACTCGGGTCGTCGTGGCCCAAGATGGCGTCGGCGTTCCGGTCGGCGACGCGTCGGTGACCGTCACCACCGCCGCCGGGGCCCAGACGGCGATGACCGCAGCGAACGGTGCGGTCACTTTCCAACTGCTGCCGGGCGAAGTCACCTCGGTGACGGTCGAGAAAGAGGGCTTCAAGCTGTTCACGGTCATCGAGCCCGGGGTCGACGACGTCTTTATCCCGCTGCCGGCCACGGTTACGACGACTTCGGCGGGCGGTTTTCGAGGGAGCCTCGACCTGTCGCAAGTCTCAGCCGGCGAGGTCAAGTTCGCTTTCGTGGGGCCGGGCATCCCGACCAACGTCCTCGACTTCGGTGGTGAAGAGCTGCTCGGAGATATCTTTCCGACCGAGATCGAAGTGCCGTTGCCCGACTTGACGATCGACGAACCGGTTCCGCTATCGGGCGGCGTGATACTCGCCCTCGGCACCGACGATTCGACCCAGTTCACGGAGGTACCGGAGCGGTGCATCGGCGCCACACCGGGAATCGAGTCGCTCGGTTGCTACGTCACCCGGGCGCCGCCGGGCCTCACCGCCGGCTGGGCCATCGGTGGCCAAATCCCACTCCTCGAGCTCACGCCGCTGGTGGCCGAGCTGACTCCGATCCTCACCGGCGCCGATATCAGCGAGGTTCCATTAGCCGAAATCCTGCCCGATATCCTTCCGTTCCTCACGAGGTTCAACCACGGGCTCGAGGCGAGGCTGAACATCGAAAGCTTCCCGAAGGTGCGAGCCGACGGATCGAACGGGAGCTGCGCGGACCCGACCATTCCGAACTTCGACGAAGTCTGCATCGCCGACTTCAGCCAGTACCAGCCTCAGGATCTGACCTTGACCCAGGGTTTCGACATTCTTGCGTCGGTCGGCGTCCCCTCGCTCCCGGTGGCGACCTCGGGCAACTGTTCGAGCGGAGCTATCATGGCGATCGGGGCCAACCTCGAGGGCCGGGGCCTCATTCCCCTCGGGGTGTCGGCGGGACTGGCGAAAGGGCCGACCGATTGCCAGGTGGCGGGCGTCGCCGCCCCGTTCGGCACGACCTTGGACAGGGTCAGCGAAGACATTCCTGATGGCCGGATGCCTCTATCGATGGCGACCCCTCACTCGGGACTCGAGGGCAGCCAGCTGCTGGTCGTCCTGATCGCGCTCGACATCGACGGTCTGATCGCGAGCTCTGGCGCTGGCTTTCAGGTAGCGGCGATCATCAATCGAGTGGATCGGATCGACACCGACCAGACCAACGTCACCGGTACCTTCTTGCCGTACCCTGAAGGCACCGTGAACAAGGCCACGGCGCAGGTGAACTTCACCAGCTCGCTGGTCGGTACCACGGTGACCCGAGCGGAGATCAGCCGGGGCGACCAATCATGGCTCGTGTACGCGCCGGCCGCCGCGAACATCGATCTGTCGGGCATCCAGGCTGGCCAGTCGATCATCAGCAACGCGACCGGGGCGGTCATTCTGACCGTGGACATGCAGGATGGCGTTTCGTACAGCGACGTATGGCGCGTCGCGTCAGGAAGGACCCTCGATCGCTTGTTCGACAACGTCGACGGCTTCGTGGTTTCGGATTGCCCAGAGAACGACGCCACCGCGGCCTGCCAGCTTCAGTGACCGGCGACGTGAGTGAGGAGCTCACAGGGCGCGAGCCCCTCAGGCTCGCGGTCTCGATGAGGCCTCGCAGGCTCCGCCGGGCGATGATAGCAAGGTGCACGGTGGCCGTTCGGGGCCGTTCGAAGCCGTTCGGGACCGTTCGAAGCCGTTCGGGGCCTTTCGAAGCCGTTCGGGGCCGTTCCGGGCCGTTCGGGGTGCGTACGAGCACCGGTTGATTTAGCGGCCGCGTGACTTCACCCTGGGCGCATGGCTCAGGATGGTCCGCCGCGCCTGTCCCCACTCTGGCACTACCTTCAGCGGATGGACCTCGCCCCGCCGCCGCCCCGCGATCGTGGGCAAGACTTCTTGCCACCTCGCGAGATCACGGCCGCCGACCTCGAACCGCTGCGCACCGGGTTTGACTGGCGACCTACGGTGATTCTGAGGCGGTTCGGACCGGCGCCCCAGGACGAAGCCTATCTCCCTCGATTGTTGGTGGCCTGCGCGGTCTTGCAGGGCGCCCACCGCATCCAAGAGCTGAGTGAACGCCTGATCGCTCTCAACAACGTCAGCACGCCTCGCGTCGCCCAGATGGCCGGCGACGAGGCCCTCGCGAGTCGCAAGGGCCCGCTCAAGGAACTCAAGAAACGCCTCAACGGCGCTCGGGACGAATTGGTCGCCACGCGGGCGCGGGCGGCCAACGATCTCGAGACCGAGCAGCTCCATCCGGATGGCCTGCGATACGTCGACCTGGCCATCTTGAGCCAGCAGACCGAGACCGCGATCCGAGCACACGAAGTGTCTCGCCGGCGCAACGTCGCTGGTATCGACTACGGGATCGGGATGGCCGGGCGCGTTCCGTCTCAGGCCTACGCCGAAGAGTGGTGTGAACGCGCGTTGGGAACGGCCAAGATGAATGGCTTGCTCCTGTTCACGCCTCGCGAGTATCGCCGGGTCGTCATCGTCTACGAGGATGGGCGGCTGGCCTACGATCCAGGAGAGCGTCGGACTTCACCACCCGGCTGATGATTCCCGGCGGCGTCCTTGCTACGCTGCTCGCGTGGACCGCCTCGGCACTTATCGTCTCCGCAAGCGGCTGGCCGTGGGCGGCATGGGTGAGGTGTACCTCGGGGAGAAAATCGGCCCCGAGGGCTTCGTCAAGCCGGTGGTCCTGAAGTGCGTCCTGCCTCAGCTGGCCAGCGACCGGGCGTTCGTCAAGCTCTTCGAGGATGAGGCGCGCCTTTCGGCTCGGCTCAACCATCCCAACATCGCGCAGGTCTACGACTTCGGCATGGTCGACAGCACGTATTACATCGCGATGGAATACGTGCCCGGGTATACGGTCGACGACATCCGCCGGAAGCTACGGTCGATTCATCAGTTTCTTCCCCTGGAGCACGTCGCATGCATAGCGAGCCAGGTGTGTCAGGGTCTTCACTACGCCCACATGCTGACCGATGGGGAAGGTGTCCCCCTTGGGCTCGTGCATCGAGACGTGTCTCCCCACAACCTCATCGTCTCGGTCGACGGCGGGGTGAAGATCGTCGACTTCGGCATTGCGAAGGCGCGAGCCGGTCTTACCCGCGTGCAGGCCAAGGGAGCCGTCGGCAAGTTTGGATACATGAGCCCCGAGCAGGCCCGGGGTGACCAGGTCGACGGCCGCTCCGACGTCTTCAGCCTCGGGATCTGTTTATGGGAGCTGCTGACCAACGAGCGGCTCCACGACGCCAACCTCGACCGCGCGCCCGCCTACTCGCCGACCCGTCCCGTTCGAAGCGTGGAAGCGATCCGGGCCGAGATGCCGCGGCAGTTCCTCCAGATTCTCGAGACCGCGCTCTCCATTCAGCCCGAGGACCGCTTTCAGACCGCCCAAGATATGCACCTGGCGCTCGAGCGGTTTCAGGCGGCGAGGACCCACTACGCAGGTCAGGCGGCCCTGGCGCAGTACATCAAAGATCTGGTCGATGGCCGGGTCGAGCATCCCGAACAACCGAATACCGGCGAGCTCGTTCGGCCGGCGATCGATCCGGTACGTCGTCCGGCCACTCAGCGGCCGTCGCGCTCATCGATGGACGAGGCGCAGCGGTACGAGGAGGTCTTCGGGGTCACGGTCTCATCGAAGCGACCACGTCCCACCATGCGGGCCGTCCCGAAGAGCTGGGAGGTTCAGCCCCCGCCAGCGCAGCGGACCGGGGATCTTTCCGCTCGGTCGGAACCGCCGCCGGCCGAACCGATCCTGCTCGGTGCCGAGTCTCGCTCGGGCAGGCCCGTCCCGGCGCCTCCTGGGCCCAACGGTCCGCAGGTGGGCGGTGCACCCCGGTTGCTCGATCTCGCGGGTAGCGGTGAGGGGTCGATCGAGCTCGACCTGGCCAGTCAACGCCCACCGTCCCGGGTATCGTCCCGGCCGTTGCCGCCTCCCCCGGTGGCGGAGCCGAGCGGATCGCTTCGTACGATCCTGATGTTGCTCCTGCTGGCGAGCCTCGTCGGCGGTGCGTTCGTGTACCGGGACAGCCTCGTCCCTCTCGTGACCGATATGGTGGGGGGCTCGAACGAGGGCGACGGGACCCCGACGATGACGAGCGCCTACCGGATCGAATCGACGCCGAACGGGGCGACCGTCTACGTCGACGGCGAGAAGCAGCAGGGCGTCACGCCGTTGAGCGTCAACCTGATGCCCGGGATCGAGCACCGGATCCTGGTGCGGCGGCCGGGGCGGGCTACCATCGAGCGGAGGGTGACCGCCGATGTGCACGAGGCGCCGGCCGCGCTTCGTTTCACGCTGGAGCCGTCCGCCATCCTCAACGTGAACACCGTGCCCCCGGGGGCCACGGTGACCATCGACGGACGGGAGGCGGACGGAATGGTGACGCCGCTGAAGCTCACCGACGTGCCGGCGGGCCGGCCGTTCCGGATCCGGGTCGAGGTCAAGGGCCTGCCGCCCAAGGAACGGACGGTAACGGTGGCCAAAGGTAAGATCCGGAGCCTCACGTTCGAGTTTTAGGGGGCGATCGGCCCGGACGGCGGGCTCGATTCCACCGAAACTCAGATTTTCAATGGAATCGTTTGAGTGGGACCCGCGAGACAGTGCACTTGACAGAGATCCGGTCTCCCCCTACCTTATATTGGGAAGGCGGGAAGTCATGGCGCTGTCGGCAAGAAAGCTGCAAGAAATCGAGCGAACGTATCCCGAGGGGCTTTCTTCAAAGCAGATTCTGGCTGTCCTCGACGAGGTCGGTGAGCCTCTGACCGAAGCGACCCTCCGAAAATATGTCCAGCTGGGGTTGCTGCCCCGAAGCCGTCGGGTCGGCCAAAAAGGCAAGCACCGGGGGTCGAGGGGCATTTATCCCGTCGAAGTCATTCGTCGGGTCGACGAAATCCGGAGGGCCATGGTCCAAGGCGATACGCTCGAGGAGCTCGCCCGGGCCGCGCAGGCCGTACGCGCCAAGCTGGCTTTGGTGCGGGTGTCGATGGAAGAGGTTCTCGATGCCGCGGAGGCCGACCTGAGCCACCGCGAGCTCGATCGGCGTTCGAAGGGTCCGTTGCGGACCGAGCTGAGCGACCTCAAGCGCAACGCCAAAGCGTGGTTGAAGTCTCTCGAAAAGTGGAGCGGAGACCTCGACCGGGCCAGCCATAAGGCGCCGAGTGGGGCCAAAGCGGCCGGCCGAACGACTACCGCTTCGGGTCGGGCGAGCGCCCGTGGCGGCCGCGTGACGGCGGCTTCCACAACCAAGGCGAGGGCGACCAAGGCTCGAAAGACGACCAAGGCGCGCACCGCAAGGACCGTCCGGTCGGTGAGCAACGGAAAACAGGCCGGCGCACGACAGGCGAGGGCACGAACAGGACGGGCGACGCCCGGAGCAAGGCGGCGCGGGAGTAGGGCGTGAACGACGCGAAGGGCGGTTCCGCCGGTGGCTCTACGTACCCTTCGTCGGAGCCGCCTGCCTCATCGCCTCCATCGGCGCTGCCCGCGCCCTCTGTGCCTCCTGCGCCCTCGACGGCACCCGCGGCCCATACCGGATCTGAGCCGGCCGACGCCGAGCCGTGGCACGTCGACAGTTCGGTGCCGGCGAGTGACGCCCTGAGCGACCTCGGAGAGGCGCCCTCCGACCCCGATGAAAACATCGCCGAACCCGATCCTATCGATTATGGCGGTGAGGACGGCGATGAAGACGACGGCTTCTCGGAAGCGATCACCGAGATACCCGGGTTGCGCGCCCGCGACCGAGATTCCGGGCCCTCTGGCCAAACAGGGGGTGGTTCCAAGGATCGCCGACGCAGCCAGACGATCGCGCGCAAACAGATGCTGCGCGACCGGCGGCGAATGATCGCGACGGGCGGCCTACCCGAGGTTCTCGAGTACGAGCGGCCCCGGCATCGCTCGGATTGTCGGGGCGGAAAGCGGCCCTGCTTGTACGTCGCGTGCCGTTACCACCTCTTTTTGGACGTCAATCCGATCACCGGGTCGATCAAGATCAACTTCCCCGACGTCGAGGTTTGGCAGCTCGAGGAGACCTGCGCGCTCGACGTTGCGGAGCGCGGAGGCATCACGCTCGAAGAGGTTGGCGAGATCATGAACCTTACCCGGGAGCGAATTCGGCAAGTGGAAGCGAGCGGGCTCGGAAAGCTCCGAACGGGCGAGGTATCGCTCTCGGCGTTTCTCGACGGAGAGGGCATCGAAGTCGGGGGCCCCGGGACGCTGGGGCATCAACGTCTGCCGGTCCTCGACGACTGATCTTGCGGCGCAATTCTGCTACAGCACCCGAGTGAGTCACGCGTCCCCCTTGCGAGCGCTTCTCAGCGTGACAGATAAGACCGGTCTGACGGCTTTCGCCGAGGGTTTGGTGGCCCTTGGTTTCGAGTTGGTGTCCACCGGAGGCACCGCGGCCGTCCTGCGAGACGCTGGTCTTCCTGTTATCGCCCTCAGCGACTACACCGGTTGGCCCGAGATGCTGGATGGGCGTGTCAAAACGCTGCATCCGAAGATTCACGCGGGCATTCTAGCGCGGCGAGATCTTCCTGAGCATCAACGCCAGATGGCCGGGCACGACCTCGGCTACTTCGACCTGGTGGCGGTCAATCTGTACGACTTTGCGGGTGCCCTGGATCGAACCGACGCCGACTTCGCTACGGTGATCGAGCAGATCGATATCGGTGGCCCGACCCTGCTTCGGGCTGCCGCCAAGAACCACGCGTTCGTGCTGCCGGTCGTCGATCCGGTCGACTACGCGGATGTGCTGGACCTGCTCAAGTTTCGCGAAGGCGCCGACGGAGAGACGGGCTCGGCCGACGGCGACCCGGAGGCGGAGGGCTCGGCGCCGCCCGACGAAGGCGCCTTTCGTCGCCGACTCGCGCGCAAAGTGTTTCAACACACCGCCCAGTACGACGCCTTGATCGCGCACTTCTTCGAGCGGGAGACCCTCGCGGAGGAGCGAGCGGAGGCCGAAGCGGCGGCCCAAGCGACTGCCCAAGCGACTGCCCAAGCGACTGCCCAAACGGGTACGACCGGCGGTGAAGGCGAGCCCCCGATGGCGTTCGAGCCGCCCGAACGGTGGACTCAGGCCTATCGACGCCGGCAGGCCCTTCGATACGGCGAGAACCCCCACCAGACCGCCGCGTTCTACGAAGCCGTGGGGCGTCCCCCGTCCCTGCTCGGCGCGGCGGAGCAGCTACAGGGCAAGGCTCTGTCCTACAACAACATCCTCGACCTCGACAGCGCCTTCGGGCTCTGCGTCGACCTGGGGACCCTCGGGGAAGCGGCGGTGGCGGTGTTCATCAAGCACAACAATCCGTGCGGCGCCGCCCGGGCCGCGTCCCTCGCCGAGGCGGTGCGCACCGCGCGGGCGGTCGATCCCACGTCTGCCTTTGGGGCGGTGGTGGCGGTGAATCGAACGGTCGATGCGGATACGGCCGAAATCCTGACCGAGGCGTTTTTCGAAGTGTTGCTCGCGCCCGACTACACGGAAGGTGGGTTGAGGGTGCTGGCGTCGAAAAAGAACCTGCGGGCGATGCGGTTGCCGGCTCCCGAGGCATGGGCGCTTCCGGCTCGGCCCGGCTTCGAGATGCGGCAAGTCCGCGGGGGGCTGTTGGTCCAGTCCCGCGACGAAGGGCCCGGTCTCCGGCTCGAGCTGGCCCGCGCCCGAGTGGTGACGGCCCGCCCGCCGACCCCGGACGAGTGGGAGGGCCTGCGGTTCGCGTGGGTGGTGGCCAAACACGTTCGCTCCAACGCGATCGTGTTCGGGGCGCCGGACCGCGTCGTCGCGGTCGGCGCGGGTCAGATGAGTCGGGTCGATTCCGTTCGGCTATGCGGTCTCAAGGCCGCGGACGCGCTGCGGGGGGCGCAGGTCGCCTCCGACGCGTTTTTTCCATTCAGAGATGGTGTCGACGTCCTGGCGGAAGCGGGCGCGACCGCCATCGTTCAGCCCGGCGGCAGCATTCGCGATGATGAGGTTATCAAGGCGGCGAACGAGCACGGAGTAGCGATGCTGTTTACCGGCGTGCGACACTTTCGACACTAGCCGCCGTCGACGCGGGGTACACCTTCCAGGGGCACGTATGCGGATCGAATGCGAAAATGTGAACTGTGTCGCGACCTACACCATCGATGACGCGCAGTTGTCGGACACGCCGATCGGTGCTCAGTGCCCATACTGTGGGCACGTGAAGCTCGTCCAAAGAGGCGGGACGCCGAACTTTCCGATGTCGAGTGTCGCGGGACCCTTCCACCCCCCCCCGGCAGCGCCCTCCGCGCCTCACTCTGCACCTCCGTCCGCGCTGGGGGCCGCACCGGCGTTAGCCCCGGCGTCGACGATGGCGGGCCTGGGATCGGCGCCGATCGTTCCTCCTGCGGTACCGCCCGGGAGCGCGCCCGCAGGCGCCGGAGGGCCCAGCTACGGGGTGATGACCCGCAGTGGCGACATCGTCGGCCACACGGGCACTCCCGACCTCGGAGGGGCGAACAATCCCTTCCAGTCCGGTACCGACAACCTGATCCAACGAACCGGGCCTCTCCCCGCCGCCCCGTCTTACCAAGGTACGGCGAGCGGCGCCGAGGGGGGCATGTATGGC
Source organism: uncultured Myxococcales bacterium (assembly GCA_964519665.1). Taxonomy (GTDB): domain Bacteria; phylum Myxococcota; class Kuafuiibacteriia; order Kuafuiibacteriales; family Kuafuiibacteriaceae; genus JANQQN01. The sequence goes on along the minus strand of CAZFIV010000009.1, from coordinate 28,331 downwards.
GTTCAGTCCGAGCAACCGCAGTTCGGAGGCGCGTCGCTCGATCTCAGTCTCTCCGACGATTTTGGTCCTCAAGGGCACGGGATGCCCTCCAACGACCTTGGTGTTCCGGGGCCCATGAGCGCCGCATCGTCCGCGAGCGTTTGCCAGGTATGCGGCGTTCGCTTGGACGATGAATTCGACAAGGTCATTGGCCTTTGCGACGAACACCAGCGCGACCGTCGCTACGGAGAGGGCGACGGGGTGGCGCCCGCGCCGGCCATGGCGGCCGGGGTCGGCGCGCAGTGGCATTCGCGCAGCCCGGATGGTCTCGTCGCCGGTCCGATGACTCTCGAGGAGATGCGGGCCCGCATTCGCAACGGGTCGATCGCGGCGACGAACGAGTTTTCTCGGGATGGCATCGACTTCGGACCCATTCACCGATTCAAGGAGCTCGCCTATCTGGCCAGCCTGACCCGAGACGGTCAGGCGTACGGCCCGGGCCCACAGTTCGCGAACACGCCGTTTCGACCGGGGATCGGTCGTTTCCTGACCCCGATTCTCTTGCTCCTGATCGTCGGCGGACTCGGATACCTCGCGTATCACGAGCGAGACCAGCTGGTGCGGTTGGCCGAAGGCCTCAGCGCGAGCGCCTCCGGTACCTCGGCTCGTGGGCCCAACCCGCTCGCTCGCTACAAGGCGAAATGGGCCCTCGCGCATCCGGACGTGAGCGGTACGCCGGCCGAGCACTTGGTGACCGCGAAGGCTCGCCATCTCGAGGACACGTGGCGCGGGTATCAGCAGGCCGAGCAAGCCTACCAGCGGGCGATTCTTCTCGACGACGAGGACGCGAAGGCGATCGCCGGCTACGTCGAGAATCTGGTGGTCTGGAAGTTCGCGTTGACTTCGCCCGAAGAGCTGGATGTCGCTGAGCAAGCGGCTCGGTATGCCGCCCAGCTTCAGCCGGAGAGCCCCGATCCTCATCGGGCTCTGGGGACGTTGGCGTACCATCGGGGCAACCTGAACGGATGCCGGGCCGGTGCTGATGCGGCGCTCCAGCGAGACGCCACCGACGGTCGGGCGAAGCTTCTGCTCGCCCAGTGTTATCTCGAGGGGAACGTCACCCTGGCCATTCGCGACGCCGAGCGCGCCCAGCAGCTCTTGCCCGAGCTGCGTCGGGCCGACCTCGTGCGGGGCAAAGCGTACGCGAAAGATGGACGATACGCATCGGCGCTGCAGGTGCTCTCCGAGCGGCTCAAGGTCGACCCGCGCAATGCGGCCGCCCACCGTCTCTACGGGCGCATCACGCAGGAACTGGGCGAAATCCGAGAGGCGCGGACCCACTTCGAGCGCGCCCTTCGCCTGGAAGGCGATGAGCAGGCGACCTTGCTCGCCATGGCCGAGCTGGCCCTCGAGAACGGCAAGCCAGCCGAAGCGATCGGCTACTATCGGCGGGTCGCCGGCAGCGAGGTGTACGGTCGGCGTGGGGCTCGGGTCTACACGGGCTGGGCGCGCGCCGAGCTGGATCGTCGGCGGGGCCGGAGGTCCGTCGAGCTGGCCCGCACCGCGCTCACCTTTTCGAATCGCGATCCCGCGGCGCTCTTGATTCGCGGCGAAGCGGCGCTGTTCGTGGGGTCGGCAACCACCGCGGCCCTGTATGCGGCGCAAGCCGAGTCGCAGCGGGCTGGGGAACCCTCGATCTTGGTGTTGGCGGGTCGCGCGGCCGCCGAGCAGGGCGATCGCGACCTTGCGCTTCGTAAGATGAACGAGGCGGTCACCAACGACCCGCAAGACCCCAGGCTCAAGGGGCTGCTGGCCGGGGAGTATCTCAAGCAAAACGGCTACGACCGGGCTTTCGCACTGATGCGCAAGGCCGCGGACGTCGATCCGCGCTCGGTCGACTCGCGGCGGCGGTCGGGGCTGTTGTCGCTCAGTCCGGTGGCGGTCCAAGATGCGATCCGGCAGTTTCGCCGGTCGGCGATCGATGAGCGAAACGCCTCGGTCGCCCACTCTTCGATCGGATTGCTTCACTATCACATGGGAGACCGAGCTCGGGCTCAAGCGTCGGTCGAACGAGCGCTTCGACTCGACGATGCCAACCTCACGGCGCTGATCTACAAGGCACAGATCGCGCTCGACCGCGGCGACTATCGACGCGCCCGGAAGATAGCCCAGAAGGTGTTGGCGGTCGAACGAGGTTCGGCGCTCGGCTATCTGTTATTGGCCCGATCGCTGGCCGGCCTACGACGCCACGATGCGGCCCGCGAGCACTACCTCGCCGCGCTTCGCAGCGACCCGGCGCTTCTGCCGGCGAAGGTCGAACTCGCCGGCCTCAATCTCGAGACCGAAGAACGAGGGTTGGCGGTACAGACCCTGCAAGACGCCTATCTGATCAACTCGGGTAGCCTGACGGTGCGCCGACTCATGCTGAAGGCCGGACTGTAATGCCCTCCGTGCTGATCGTGGGGGGCGGGGGTCGAGCCCATGCCCTGGCGGATGCTTTCTCGCGGAGCGCCGAACAGCCACACATCATCGTTTCGCCCGGCAACGGCGGGATCGTTGCGCCCTGGTCGGTCGCCGCGGCGGGCAACGTCGACGAATGGGTGGAGCTCGCGCGAACCCGATCCATCGACCTCGTGGTGGTCGGACCGGAAGCCCCTCTGGTCGCCGGTTTGGGCGACCGGCTACGAGAAGAAGGCATCCCGGTCGTGGGTCCTAACGCCGCAGCGGCCGAGCTGGAAGGCAGCAAGACGTACGCGAAGTCGGTGATGGCGGAAGCCGGCGTACCGACGGCCCGCTGGGCGTCGTTCGACGAACCTGGGCCCGCGATCGACTTCGCCCGCTCGCTCCCCGAGGTGGTCGTCAAGGCGGATGGCTTGGCAGGGGGCAAGGGTGTGGTCGTCGCCGATTCGGTCGCCGAGGCTCAGGCAGCGATCGTCGCCAACTTTGACGGAGCTTACGGAGAGGCCGGGCGGCGGGTGGTCGTCGAAGAGCGGCTGCGGGGTGAAGAAGTATCGGTCATCGCGCTCACCGACGGCGAGGCGGTGGCGGTGTTGGCGCCGTCGCAAGACCATAAGCGACTTCGGGACGGCGACCAGGGGCCCAATACCGGCGGCATGGGGGCCTATTCACCCGCCCCGGTCGCGACCCCGGCGCTGTTGGCGCAGGTCGAGACCGCCTGTCTGCGCCCGACCTTGCAGACGCTTAACCGCCACGGCCGGCCTTTTTCGGGCATTCTGTACGCGGGCATCATGGTGACCGCGTCCGGTCCCAAGGTTCTCGAGTACAACGTTCGGTTCGGAGATCCTGAGGCGCAGGCGGTCCTGCCGCGCCTCCAAACCGATGCCTACGCCCTGTTCTCATCGGTCGCCCGCGGGAGGCTCGATCCAGGCACGGTGGCGTTCGACTCTCGAGCCGCCCTGACGGTCGTCATGGCGGCCGAAGGGTATCCGGGCTCGCCGAAGACAGACGACCGGATCGAGGGGCTCGAGGAAGCGGCGTCCAACCCCGACGTTCGTATCTATCACGCGGGCACCCGCCGTGAAGGCGATGCGGTGTTCACCGCCGGCGGCCGCGTGTTGGCGGTAACCGGCCTCGGCGACGACCTTCGCGACGCGGCGGCTCGAGCCTACGATGCGGTGGGCAAGATTCACTGGGCGGGCGTCCACTACCGCCAGGATATCGGTTTTCGGGCCCTGGGTGCGTCCTCCGCATCCTGACGGCACCGGATCCGACCTGATGCGGTCAAAGACTAGAGGCAGACCGTGCTGTTTCTCGACCTGGATGGAACGGTCCTCGACGTTCGGCGCCGCCACTATGCGGCCTACGTGTCGGTTTGTGAGATGAGGGATGTGAAGGGGACCCCCATCCCGGAATCCGAGTACTGGCACTGGCGACGGGAAGGCAAGCCGGTCGCCGACATCGTGAAGGCGTCCAAGGTCTTTCCGACCAAATACGCGCTGTACCAGCGCCGGTTCGATGAGCGGTTGGAGATTCCGGAGCTCCTGTTGCTAGACGAGCTTCGCCCGGGGGTAGAGACCTTCTTGGGCAAGGTCTACACGAAGACGCCGATCTGCTTGGTAACGCTCCGCCGCGATGGCATCGCGCTCGAGAGCCAGCTGGCGTCGCTGGGCTTGTCGAAGTATTTCGTGACGGTGCTCTTTGGTTCGCCCCCAACCCCCCGGCGCCCCAGCAAAACGGTTCGCGGGGCGTTCAAAGCCAAGCTCGTCGGCGATCGGTATCGACTGCTTCCGACGAGCGCTCTTTACATCGGGGACACCGAAACAGACGTGGCCGCGGCCCGAACCCTCGGCTTCGATGTGTTTCTGGTCGAGGGCGGTCACCGCCACAAGGCTTTGCAGGTGAAGGCGGAACCGGACCGCATCGTCGCCGACCTCCCCGCGGCCCTCAAACATGTCCTGCCGGGCGGCCGATGGCAACCCTAGCGTCGGCGGCGGAGGGCTCCATTCAGCCGGTGAGCCGGTGAGTCCAGCCGGCCGATTGAGCCGGTGAGTCGAGCCGGCCGATTGAGCCGGTGAGTCGAGCCGGCCGATTCAGCCGGTGAGTGCAGCCGGCCGATTCAGCCGGTGAGTGCAGCCGGCCGATTGAGCCGGTGAGTGCAGCCGGCCGATTGAGCCGGTGAGTGCAGCCGGCCGATTGAGCCGGTGAGTGCAGCCGGCCGATTCAGCCGGTGCATCGCTCCGATGGAGCCGGACGGAGCCCCCTAGCATCGGGCTCGCGCTCGGTTACGCCGTAGCTTCTTCTTCTTCTTCCTCGGCGTCGACTTCTTCGTACTCGCCGACCGCCCGCATCAGGCGCGAAACGGTCCGGCTCGCCTTGTTCGACTTGATCACCCGCTTCGATTTGGTGCGGTACACGCTGGCGACGGCTTCGAGGACCAGCTCGTGCTTGTCTTCTTCGTCGTTCTCGATGGCCAGCCGGGCGGCTTTGATCGCCTTGCGCATGCGCGACCGGAGCGCTGCGTTACGGGCATTTCGCTTGATGTTCTGCCGGTTTCGCTTCTTGGCGGAGGGATGATTGGCCACTGGTGTTCCTTACGACTGACGGTTGCCCCGCTGGGTTTCGTGCCAGGGTTGGCCTGGTTAGTCGGACGTAGAGGTCTTGTCAAGCATCCGCTGACCGGGCAGGGCACTGCCCGTGACTGACGCGACCGATGAGTCGACCTCGGCCGAGCCCTCGACGCCGTCGCCCGCCCCTTCCGAGGGGGCCACGATCGCGCGCCGGGCCGGGGTGGTCGGCAGCTTTACCTTTTTGAGCCGAATCGCGGGGGCCATCCGGGATGCCGTCATGGCGGGGGTCTTCGGCGCCGGCGCCGAGATGGACGCCTTCGTGGTGGCCCAGACCATCCCCAACGTCCTTCGCCGCCTGGTGGCCGAAGGGTCGCTCATGATCGCGTTCGTCCCGCTGTTGGGAGTCGAGAAGACGGCCGGCGGAGTACCCGCCATGCGGCGGTTCTCCGCGGCGGTGCTGGGCGCCGTCATTCCCCTGCTCTTGGTCATCGTGGGGGCCGCGATGCTGTTTCCGGAGGTGCCGGTCAAGCTGATGGCCGGCGGCTTCGATCCCGCGCGAGCCGAGCTGGCGGCCACGTTGACCCGGTGGATGATGCCATTTCTGCTCTTCGTTTCGCTCACCGCGGTCGCGAGCGGGGCCCTCAACGTCCAGGGTGTCTTCGGTCCTCCTGCGGCGGCGCCAATCCTGCTGAACCTGGTCATCATCGTCGGGCTCGCGGGAGCCAGTCAGGTCGAAGATACCGACCTGGGCATCCAAATCGTGGCGGTCGCGCTGACCCTGGGCGGTGGGGTCCAGCTCCTGCTGCAGGTACCTTACCTCGCAAGGGTGGGCCTGCTCGTCGCTCCGCGATGGGAGCCGTCCCATCCGACCCTGCGCACCCTCGGGGCCCGCATGCTGCCCGCCGTGTTCGGGGTCGCGGTCTACCAGCTCAACATCGTCGTCATTCGCTTGATCGGGTCGCTGCTCGAGGAGGGCCAGCTGTCCTGCTATTACTCGGCGACGCGGCTGCAGGAGTTCGCCCTGGGCGTGTTCGCGGTGAGCATCTCGATCGCGGCGCTGCCGACATTGTCGGAGCACGCCGCCCGCGGCGACCGGGAGGCCATGATCGCCACCTACCGACGAGCCCTGCGGGCCACCAACTTCATCACCATTCCGTCCGCCGTGGGCCTGTACCTGCTGGCGGAGCCCATCGTGGGGGTGGTCTTCACCCATGGGCGATTCAGCGTGCAGAGCGCCGTTCTGACCGCCGACCTTCTTCGAATCATGGCCGCGGCCTTGATCCCCATCGGACTGGTTCGGGTGACCGTGCCCACCTACTACGCACTCGGCGATACGAAGACGCCCGTGCGTGCGGCGATGGCGTCGTTGGTGACCACCGGATTTCTCGGGGTGATGCTGCTCGACTTCGAGATTCGAGGGCTGACGTGGGCGACCTTCGCGGGGGCGATCGCGCAGGTTCTGGTCCTGAGCTGGTTGCTGTCCTGGCAGCGGGTCGGCGGTTCGAAGCCGTCGGCGCCCGCGGAAACCGACGCCGCGTTGACGGGGCCTGACCGCCGACCGTCACCCCCGGCGTCGGTTCCCGACCGGTCGGCCTCGCCATCGGTACTGGGTCATGCGGGCCGATGTCTGGCTTCGATCGTACCGGCAGGGGGAGCTATCGGGCTCCTCGCGGCCCAGCTGGACTGGCTGGAGGGCGGAAAGCTCGTGCGAGCCGCGCTGCTGCTCGGCCTGATCGGCTTCGCGGTCGTCGGGTACGGCGTTCTGGGACGGCTGCTCCGGATCCCGGAGATCGACCTGCTGTGGTCGATGGTGCGACGGCGCATCCTCCGGCGTCGGTAATTTGACTCGGCTGAGGGCCCGAGCGGCCGTTTACCCGATTCTGTGCCGCGACCGCATCCCGCTTGTGGATAACTTGTGGGCAAACTTGGGCGCTACGATGGGACCTCCGCTTGACCACCCGGGATTCTGCACAATGCCTAAAATTTGTGCAGAGTCAGCGAGGCCGTCGTCGCGGCTGCTCCGGATGCCCGTCGATGAGCCGGATGAGCACTGTCCGGTTCCTGAAAGTTTCACTGATGAGTAAAGAACGACCGGAACCGACTATGAGTCTGCGCGTGATGATGGACCCCACCGAGTCCGAGAGGGCCGATTATGGCGCTGCCTTCGAGCGTTTGGTGGGCATTATGGCCTACTTGAGGGGACCCGAAGGTTGCCCTTGGGACCGCAAGATGACTCTCGAGCAGCTCAAGCCGAACTTGATCGAAGAGGCTTACGAAGTGTTGGAGGCTATGGACCATGGCTCACTTGACGACCATCGAGAGGAGCTCGGGGATCTGCTCCTCCAGGTCGTCTATCAAGCCGAGCTTCGCCGGGAGGTCGGCGCGTTCGACGTGGCCGAGGTCGCGCACGGAGTGGCCGACAAGCTGGTCCGGCGGCACCCCGCCGTGTTCCCGCGAGCGGGCGCTGCCGGTGAGCCTCCGGCCCCATCAGGGCCCGGGAGCTGGGAGGCGATCAAGCGTCGCGAGAAGGCGGGGCGGTCGGCGATCGGCGGCGTGCCCAGGTCGCTCCCGGCCCTTCTTCGGGCCCAGCGGGTCACCCAAAAGGCGAGTCGAGTGGGTTTCGATTGGCCAGCGATCGCCGGGCCTATCGATAAGCTCGAAGAGGAGTTGGGCGAACTTCGGGCCGCGGTCGCTCGGGGCGAGCTCGCCGCAGTTCGTCATGAACTGGGCGATCTCTTGTTCAGTATGGTGAATCTCGCTCGGTTTCTTGATGCGGACGCCGAGGATGCCCTGACGGGCACCGTCGATCGCTTCGAGGCGCGGTTTCGGCATATGGAGGCCCAAGCCACGGCCGATGGATTCGAGCTCGACGAGCTGAGCGCCGAGGCTCTCGAAAACTACTGGCGGATGGCCAAGGAGGCGGTGGGATGAGCCGAAGTCGATATTTTTCAGACCAAGGGCCTCGACAACGGCTTTCGATGCCACCAATCTCCCGGGCCCGGGACCTCGACCGCGGGCCCCGTAGAGCGTGGCCATGAGTAGCATTACGTTTCAATGCCAGTCTTGCGGAACTGAATTCGAGGTCGGCATCGAGCATCTGCTCGAGCGCCCCAACGCCCTCAAGTGCTCGAACTGCGGTGCGAAGCCGACCGCCAGCCGCAATCGAGCCTTCGCGCAGAGTCTAGAGGAGCTCCTCTCGGCCATGGCGGCGCTGCGAAGCAAGGTTGCTTTCGAGCTCCGCTTGAATACCGAAGAGCTACCGCCACCCTTCGGCACCTCCGGTGACGAAGCGGAGGGTGGGCTGGCCGCTGCCGACGACGATCTCGGCGACGAAGACGTAGGCTTCGACGACGACGACGACGACGACGATTTCGACGAGGACTTCGACGACGACGACGATGACAGCATCGACGACGACGCCGACGACCGATTCTGACCAAGCTCCACGTAGCGTTTGGCGCGCGACTGGGGTACACGACGTCCCCGGAGCACCCTTTGAACGAGCACCGGCGAACCAAGATCGTTGGCACCATCGGACCTGCATCCCGGTCTCCCGAGGTGCTCGACCAGCTCATCCGGGCCGGGCTGAACGTCGCTCGCCTCAACTTTAGTCACGGGACCCACGACGACCATCGAGAGACCTTCGCCCGCATCCGGGAGGCCGAGGCCAAAGCGAAGCGACCGGTGGCCATCCTCCAAGACCTCCAGGGCCCCAAGATCCGACTTGGCAAGATCGAGGGCGAGGTTCACCTCGAGCCCGGCCAGGAGATCGTCATCTCGGCCGAAGAAGACTTCGTCGGCACTCCGGAACGGCTTCCGTCAACCTACCCGCAGCTCGCCAACGACCTGCAGCCCGGAGAGATGGTCCTTTTGGCCGATGGCCGGCTGCGTCTGGAGGTGCTGGCCATCGAGGGCGCCGAGGTTCGGTGCCGCACGATCGTCGGGGGGATCCTCACCTCCCGCAAGGGCATCAACCTTCCCGGCACCGTGCTGTCGATCCCCGCGCTGACCGACAAAGATCGGGTCGATCTGAAGTTCGGCCTCGACCTAGGGGTCGATTACGTGGCGCTGTCCTTCGTTCGGACGCCCCACGACGTGACTCGGCTGCAGGACGTCATGCGCGCCCACGGCCGGGTCGTGCCGATCATCTCCAAGATCGAAAAGCCGGAGGCCGTGGAGTATCTGGAGCACATCATCGACGTCAGCGACGGGATCATGATCGCTCGGGGCGATCTCGGGGTAGAGGTGCCCCCCGAGCAAGTACCTCGGGTTCAGCGGCAAGGCATTCGGTTGGCGCGCGAACGCGGCAAGATCACGGTGGTCGCGACCCAGATGCTGATGTCCATGACCAACCACGCCCGCCCGACCCACGCTGAGGTGTCCGATGTGGCCAATGCGGTCTTCAGCGGCGCCGATGCGGTCATGCTGTCCGAAGAGACGGCCGCTGGCCAGTTCCCGGTGCGCGCGGTCGAGACCATGAGCGCGTTGGCCCAGGCCGCAGAGAGCGATCCCGAAGCGTTCACCGCGCCGACCTTCTCGGAGGAGCTCAAGTCGAGCCACGCCTGGGCCATCTGCCGCGCCGCGGTGGTTACCGCCGAAGAGATCCGGGCTGACGCGCTCGTCAGCTATACCCACCAGGGGCTGGGCCCCCGATTGGTCTCCCACTGGCGACCGAAGTGCTTGGTCATCGGATGCGCAAAGACCGACGAGGAGGTCCGCCGGATGGCGTTCTACTGGGGAGTGCGCCCGCTAAAGCTTGCTCTCCCGACGTCGGTCGAAGGCCTCTTGGCGTCCGTCGAGAACGCCGGGGTCGATGAGGGCCTTCTGCGGTCCGGTCAGACCATCGTGTTGACGTCCAAGATTCCGTTCACCGACGACCAGGTCACCAACATGCTCAAGATTCACCGCATCGAGGTACGCCGGCGCTGAGGTCGAGGTCGGGCGCCGCCCGACACCGGCTCGAGTTCGCAAGCGTCACGGGGTGAACCGCGACTCCGTCTACTGGGCGCTACGTGAGCCGCCCCAGGCCGCGACGAATTCGAGCCAGGCCGTCGTCGAGGGTCGCCTGGTCGGCCGCGAACGACAAGCGGAAGTACTGGGGCGCGCCAAACGGGGCTCCCGGCACCAAGACCACGCCCTCGGTCTCCAGTAGGTGCTGGCAAAGGTCGCTCGCGGATTCGATGGCTTGGCCGTCGGGTCGGCGGCGCCCCGCGTACGCCGCTGCGTTGGGAAACGCGTAAAAGGCGCCCTGCGGCTCGAAACAGCTGAGCCCCTCGATCGCGTTGAGCTCGTCTACGACCCGCCGCCGGCGGGTGTCGAAGGCGGCGACCATCGACGCCACGGGCCCGTGATCCCCGGTGATCGCCGCGATCGCGGCGTCTTGCACCGGCGCGCTCGGATTCGAAGTGCACTGGCCCTGCAGCTTGGTCATCGCTTGAATCAACGGTTGGGGCCCCGCGGCCCAGCCGAGCCGCAAGCCGGTCATCGCGTAGCTCTTGGAGCAGCCGTTGACCACCAGCGTGCGGTCGCGAAAGTCCGGCGCCACGTCGAGGATCGACGAGAACCCCGGCGTTTCGTACACCAGGTGCTCGTAGATCTCGTCGGCGATGATCAGCACATCGGGGTGGTTCCGAAGAACCTCGGCCAGCGCCGCCAGGTCGTCCCGGCTGTAGACGGCACCGGTGGGATTGGATGGGCTGTTGATCAAGACCGCCCGGGTCTGAGGGCCGAGGGCGCCCGCGAGCTGGTCGGCGGTCATCCGGAAGCCTTGCGACTCGTCGGTGGAGATGATGACCGGCCGGCCGCCCGCCAGACGAACCATGTCGATGTATGACAACCAGTACGGAGCCGCGAAAACGACCTCTTGGCCCGGGTCGACGGCGGCCATCAAGCCGTTGTAGATGGCCTGCTTGGCGCCGGTCGAAGCCACGATCTCATCGAGACGATAAGGGACCCCGCGCGCCGCATACCGCTGTTGGATGGCCGTTCGCAGCTCAACGGTGCCGGCGACCGCGGTATATCGGGTGCGCCCGGCGTCGAGGCTGGCCTTGAGGGCGGCGACGATATGCGGGGGCGTATCGAAGTCAGGCTCCCCGGCGGTCAAACTGACGACGTCCTGACCGGCGGCCGCCATTTCGCGGGCTCGTTGGGCCAGGGCTAGGGTCGCGGAGGGGGCGACGTGCGACAGACGCTCCGAGATCTGCATACGATCGGTTCTACGCGGAGCGTCGGTATAACGCGAGGGTCGTCTCGCCGTACTCGCGCCCATCCTCGCGGAACAACCCGGTGGGGGGATCGGGCGGGGGGTCTCGCCGCCGGTGCTCGATGATCGCCACTCCGTTCGGCGACAACGTCGCCTGCACGATGCGGAACAGGAGCGGGGTCAGAACGGAGACCTGATCGTATGGGGGATCCGCGTAGATGAGGTCGAAAGGTCCCTCGAGGCGGACCATGGCCCGCCGGACATCGACCTTCAGAAGCGAGAAGCGGTCGAGCGGTACAGCGAGCTCGATCAGATTGGTGGATAGAGCGCGCAGTGCAGCGGGGTTCTTCTCGACGAAGGTGGCGTGGCCGGCGCCACGAGACAGCGCTTCGAGGCCGACCGCGCCGGTGCCGGCGAAAACGTCCAGGCACCGCACTTCGGTCAGGTCACCGAGGATCGAAAAGAGCGCCTCGCGCACGCGGTCGCTCGTGGGCCGGGTACCATGCCCGCGCGGAGCGTGTAAGCGTCGGCCCCCCCACTGCCCGCCCACGATCCTCATACGACGGTCACGGTCACCGGTCGCTCGTGCGCGATGCAGGGCAACCTGCGACGAAAGTCGGCGACCCGACGGGGGTCGATCTCCGCCAGCGCCACCGACGGCGCGTCGGGGCACGAACACAAGACCGTGCCCCAAGGATCGACGATCATCGAGCGGCCGTACGTGCGCCGGGTCGGCGTGTTCTCCCCGACCTGGGCCGGTGCGACCACGTAACACTGGTTCTCGATGGCCCGGGCCCGCAGCAGAACCTCCCAGTGGTCGCGGCCGGTTGGGACAGTGAACGCCGAGGGCACGAACACGAGGTCGACGTCCTGGCGCCGGAGCTGCCGAAAGAGGTCGGGGAACCGGAGATCGTAGCAGATGCTGAGTCCCCAGCGGCCCCACGCGGTGTCGACGGCGACCGCCTGATCCCCGCGGGATACGGACGCCGACTCCGCGTGGGTCGCGTCCCGCCCGAGTTCGACATCGAACAAGTGTATCTTTCGGTACACTGCGCACTGACGACCGTCGGGACCGAACAGCACCGACGTGTTGAACGGACGCTCAGGATCGGGACTCGTTTCGGGCAGGCTCCCTGCGAGCAAGTAGACCTGCCGAGCGCGGGCCCGCTCGGCGAGGGCGCCGAAACTGGGGCCGTCGAGCGGCTCGGCGAGCCGGCGTTTGTCGGCTTCGGGGCCCATGAACCCCACGTTTTCGGGCAGCGCCACCACCTGGGCGCCTCGGGCGGCCGCCACGTCGACGGCTTCGAGCGCGCGGGCGAGCGAGGCGGCAGGATCCTCCGTGGTCGTGAGCTGGACCACCGCAGCGACGAAGGACATGGGCGTTCCATACCAGAACCGGTTCGAGTTGGGCGCACCCGCGGCTTAGGCTTGCGCGCACCCGCTTACACGCCTACGTTCCGGGGCCTCCATGGTGTTCCCGAAGCTCGACCAAGCGGTTCCCAACTTCCCGGAGCTCGAACGAAAGGTCCTCGAGCTGTGGAAAGAGCGCGACGTCTTCCATCGGAGCCTGGGCGAGACCGAGGGCAAGCCCGACTTCGTCTTCTACGAGGGGCCGCCGACAGCCAACGGTCTTCCGCACAACGGTCACGTGCTGACCCGGGTGATCAAGGACTTGTTTCCTCGCTACATGACCATGCGCGGCTACCACGTGGAGCGTAGGGCCGGGTGGGACACCCACGGTCTGCCGGTCGAGGTCGAGGTCGAAAAAGAGCTCCGCATCTCCGGCAAAGAAGCGATCGTCGAGTACGGGGTCGAACAGTTCTCTCGAAAGTGCATCGAATCGGTCTTCCGCTACACCAATGAGTGGGAGCACCTGACCGAGCGCATCGGGTTTTGGGTCGACCTCGATAAAGCCTACGTCACGTTTCACAAGTCCTACGTGGAGTCGGTGTGGTGGGCGTTGTCCCGGCTGTTCGAGAAAGGCCTGCTGTATCGAGGGCACAAGGTCGTTTGGTGGTGGGCCCAGGGCGGCACCGCGCTCAGCTCTGGCGAGGTCGGCAACGCTTACAAGACGGTTGACGACCCCTCGGTCTACGTCCGGTTCCCGTTCGTCGATGAAGACGCGAGCCTGGTCGTATGGACCACGACTCCCTGGACCCTTCCCTCCAATATGTTCGTGGGCGTCCACGGCGAATTCGAGTACGCATACGTCGAAGATCCGGAGACCGGAAACACCCTCGTGTTGGCCGAGGGCCTGGTGGAGAGCCTGGCTGAAAAGCTCAAGCGTGACCTGAAGGTCGTCAAGACGGTCAAGGGCGAGTCACTGTTCGGGAAGCGGTATCGCCCTCCGTTCGACGTCTACAGTCGGGACGTCGCCGCCGCCGACGATCGGTACTGGCGAGTGATTCCCGGCGACCGCTCCAACACTTCGAGTCGCGATTATTTCGTGACCCTCGAGGCCGGCACCGGCGTCGTCCACCTGGCGCCGGCGTTCGGGGAAGACGACTGGAAGGCTTGGCGCAACGAGAAGCAGAAGAACGACGCCATCGAAATGCTCTGCGCGGTTGGCCCCGACGGGAAGTTCACCGACCGGATGGCGGAGCACGGCTTCGAGGGGGTCTGGGTCAAAGACGCCGATAAAGGCATCATCCGTTACCTGAAAGAACAGGGGCTCGTCGTTCACAGCGAGCTGTATCGACACGACTACCCGTTCTGCTGGAGGTCGGATGACGACCCGTTGATCCAGTACGCACGCGAAGCGTGGTTCATCCGAACCACGGCGCTGATCGACCGGGTCATCGAGAACAACCAGAAGGTCGTCTGGCAGCCTGAACACATCCGCGATGGACGGTTCGGAGACTTTCTCGACGGCAACGTCGACTGGGCACTGTCGCGAGAACGGTTTTGGGGCACTCCGCTCAACATCTGGGAGTGCGAGGATTGCGGTAACACCGAAGCGCCCGATTCCTGCGCCGCCATCGAGGCGCGCAATCCCGAGGCGTTCAAGGTGTTTCGCGAGGCGCGAGAGAAGGACCCGACCCTGTCCGAGCACCTGATCATTCACAAACCATGGATCGACCAGGTCAGCTATCCCTGTTCGGAGTGCGGGGGCGTCATGCGCCGGGTCCCCGAGGTCATCGACTGTTGGTTCGACTCGGGGTGCATGCCGTTCGCTCAGCTGGGCTACCCGCACGCTCCGGACAGTGAAGAGGCGTTCGCTCGGTCGTTCCCGGCTGACTTCATCAGTGAAGCGATCGACCAAACCCGCGGCTGGTTCTACTCGTTGATGACCATCTCGAACCTGATCTTCAGCGAAGAGAAGTCACCTCATCCCTATCGGCGGTGCATCGTGCTCGGTCACGTCCTCGACAAGGTGGGCAAGAAGGAGTCCAAGTCTCGGGGCAACTACACGCCGCCCGAGGTCATCCTGGACTCCGTGCGCATGGAGTTCGCCCCGATTTCCGGTAAGGCGCCGTACGCCAAGCACCTCGAAGCGCTCAAGAAGGGCGAGGCCCTGATCGCCCAGGAGGACCTCGAGGGACTGGATCTCAAGCCGGGGGCGGAGGTCGTCCTCTACCGGCGCGACAGCCCCCAGACCCGGCGAAAGGTGAAGCTGCGCGCAGTGCCGAAGCCGAAGAAGGCGAACGACCCGGTCTTTCCGCGGCGGGTCATCCTGATGAGCGCGACGGACAAGAAGGCGCTGAAGCTGAGCTTCGGGCCGGCCGATGCTCGGCCGGCCGAAGTCCCCAAGCTCCCCCCCAACCAAAGGGTGCTGGTTGCCTATGAGGGCGTTCCGGCGCCCGGCGCGGATGCGTTTCGGTGGTTCTTCTACGCGTCGGGTCCGCCGTGGAACAACACGCGCCACTCGTTGCCCAACGTTCGGACGCTGCAAAAAGAGCTGCCCATCAAACTTCGTAATGTCTACGTGTTCTTCACGACTTACGCGAACATCGACAGCTTCGATCCGGTCGCCGACGAGGCGAGCAAGCGGTCATCGAAAGATCGAGCCTTGCTCGACCGCTGGGTGTTGTCAGAGCTCGAGCGCACGAAGCTGATGGTCGTCGAGCACATGGACGCGTTCCGCTCCTACGAGGCCACGCAGGTGCTGAACGCGTTCGTCGACGGGCTGTCGAACTGGTACGTGCGCAGGTCCCGCGATCGCTTTTGGGCGCCGGGCCGAGCGCAAGACAAGCTCGATGCGTTTTGGACGTTGTATCAGTGCCTGCACGACCTCGCGCTGATGCTGGCGCCGTTCCTGCCGTTCGCGGCCGAAGACATGTATCAGGCGCTGGTCGTCGACGTGTACGGCGAGGGGCATCCTGACTCAGTTCATCTCCGCCTCTATCCCACCGGTGACGCATCGCGCATCGACTACGAGCTGTCCGCCGACATGCAGGATGTCCGCGACCTCGTTTCGCTCGGTTTGCAGGTGCGGGCGAACTACAAGCTCAAGACCCGCCAGCCCTTGGCGGAGGCCGAAATCATCCTGTCGAAGCCCGAGCGGGCGGAGGCCCTGAACGCCTACGCGGACATCATGTCGGAAGAGCTGAACGTGAAGGCCGTCAAGTTCACCGAGGAGGCCGACCAGTACGTCAGCTACAAGGTGAAGCCAGACTTCAAGGCGCTTGGCCGCCGGCTCGGTCCCAAGATGAAAGCGACCCAGAAGGCGATCGGCGGCGAGAATCCGGATCGGCTCAAGCGGGCGCTCGACACTGCGGGACAAGTCGCATTGACCGTGGAAGGGTCCCAGCTGACGCTGACCCGCGAGGAGCTGGTGGTATCGGTCGAAGCCAAAGAGGGTTTCGCGGCGGCGACGGCGCCGATCGGCGTCGTCGTGCTCAACACTCAGCTCACGGATGAGCTTCGAGCCGAAGGCCTGTTCCGAGAAGTGCTCGCGCGCGTGCAGGCTCACCGCAAGCAGCTGAAGCTCGACTTTGCGGACCGTATCAAGCTCGGGCTCTCCGGGAGTGCGGAGCTCCTCGATGTTTGTTCAGCTCGCCAGGATGAGCTCAAAGCGGAGACATTGACCCTCGACCTGCGCCTCGACGAACAGGTAGGCGGCGAGCCCATAGAAGTGCAGGTAGATGGGCACCCGCTGGTCATCGACATCATCGTCTCGGCCTCCAAGACAGGCTCTCAGGCAGGCTCCAAGACAGGCTCTCAGGCAGGCTCTCAGGCGAAGGATAGGGCCAAAGAAAAACAAAGCCCCGCTCAGCGAGAACACTGAGCGGGGCCGACGAGCCATCCGAAGAACGGGCTCCGGATGCTTTGAATGTAGCGCTTACGTCGGCGCACTACAACACGGGATCAACGTTCTGGACGCTTATACTGCGCTTTCCTTCCAGATGATCTTGTCTTGATAGGGGCCTCGCGCCCCCTCGGGCCAGGGAACGGCCGGATAGCCGATGTAAAAGAAGCCGAGACAACGCGCCGGAGGCTCGAGCCCCAAGAACTCGGCCATCCTCGGATGGAAGGCCTTCTTTCCGGATGACCAAAAGCCGGCGAGCCCCAGCGCACGGGCGGCGAGGTGCAGGTTCTGAACCGCCATCGCGGTGGCCTCTACCTCCTCGATCTCGAAGATCTTGGGGTTGGTGGAGGCGGCGCAAACGATCGCCGCCACCACGGGGGCGGTGTCCGTTTTGCGGGTGATTTTCTCTCGCCTCGGATCGTCGGGGGGCAGGGTGTCTTGTCCGTCGTCGGCCATCGTCCGACAGATCGCTTCCGCGAGGTCTCGGCGTGCGGTGCCCTGAAAGACCACGAACCGCCAAGGTTCGGTCAGGCCATGCGAAGGGGCCCAATTGGCCGCCTCGAACAACCGGTCGAGGGTGTCTCGGTCGACCGGGTCGGGTTTCATGTGCTCGGGTTTGATCGACCGGCGGAGTCGAATCGCGTCGAATACGTCCACGGGCCGAACCTTACGACGCGATCGAGGTCGTCATCGACGCTCGGTCGCAGTGATGGCGCTTTTTGCTTGCACGAACGCCATCGATGGTTCACCAAGTAGGAGAAGCCTTTCTCGCGGCGTGAGCCGAAAGAAGGTGGGGCCCTGGCTGCCGGGGCGACCCGCCTTTTTTTGTTTTTGAGGGTCGATGGCCCCCCACGCCGCTGAACGGAGGGGTCTTGAGCGAGCGCGATATCCCGAAATCGACGGCACCGAAATCAGCGTCGGCCGCACCAGCACCACCCGATGCGCCGGAGTCACAGCCGGCGTCGAAGTCCGACGACCCAACGTCGGTCGCGCCGGCCAGCCCGCTGCCCGTCCGGTCCACGGCCGAGCGGGCCCGCGACCTGGTGGCTACCGTGGTCGAGCAAGAGGGTTACGAGCTGGTAGACGTCGAGTTCGTCACGGAACATGGCCGCGCCATCTTGAGGATGTTCGTCGACACCGTGCCCCCCGGCGACGAGCAGCACGGCATCACGGTCGATGATTGCTCGCATTTGTCGCGGATCATCTCGGACCTTCTCGATGTCGAAGACGCCCCTGGGGGGCAGTACAACCTGGAGGTGTCCTCGCCGGGTCTTTTTCGCCCCCTGACCAAGCCCGCCCACTACGAACGGGTTGTCGGTCAGCGGATTCGTGTGAAGACCTATCGAAAGCTCGAAGACCGGCGTGTGTTCACCGGCACGCTGGTCGAGATCAACGCCGAGACCATCGTCGTCGAGGTGGACGGCCAGCGGTTTGAATTATCGCTCGCGGACGTGGCGAAAGCGAATCTGCAGCCCGAGCTGAATTTTTGAAGAGGGAGCGCTTATGGAGCAGCTGGATAACCTCAACTCGATTATCGACCAGGTCGCCAAAGACAAAGGTATCTCTCGGTCATTGCTGGTCGAAGCCCTCGAAGCGGCCATGCTGACGGCCGCCCGGAAGGTTTTTGGTGACGACCGCGATATCGAGGCGCACTTCAGCGAAGAATCCGGAGAGGTGGAACTGTTCGAGTTCCGGACCATCGTCGAGGCGATCGACGATGCCTCCACCCAGATCGTGTACGAGGAGGCGGTCGAACTCGACCCCGATTGTCAGGTGGGTGACTCGCTCGGTCAGCGCATCGACAAGAGCCGTTTGGGCCGGATCGCCGCTCAGACCGCGAAGCAGGTGATCATTCAGCGGGTCCGCGAGGCCGAGCGAGAGAACGTCTTCAACGAGTACTCGGACCGCAAAGAAGAGCTCGCCACCGGGGTCGTACGCCGCTTCGAGCGCGGAAACATCATCGTCGACCTGGGGCGAGCAGAGGCGGTTCTCCCAGTTCGAGAACAGTGCCCCCGCGAGTCTTACCGGGTGAACGACCGGATTCAGGCTTACGTGCTCGACGTCAACAAGCAGGCCCGAGGCTCCCAAATCGTGCTGAGCCGGACCTCTCCGGGCCTGTTGATCAAGCTCTTCGAGATGGAGGTGCCCGAGATCTACGAGGGCATCGTCAAGATCGAGGCCGCGGCTCGAGAGCCCGGCGCTCGGTCGAAGATCGCGGTGTCATCGTCGGACCGGGACGTCGACCCCGTCGGCGCCTGCGTGGGGATGAAGGGTTCCCGAGTTCAGGCGGTGGTGCAGGAGCTCCGGGGCGAAAAGGTCGACATCGTTCCGTTCGATGAAGACACGGCTCGCTTTGTGTGCAACGCCCTCGCGCCAGCGGAGGTCAGCCGAGTGCTGGTCGACGAAGCCAACCACGGTATGGAGATCATCGTCCCCGACGACCAGCTTTCACTCGCGATCGGCCGCCGCGGCCAGAACGTGCGGCTCGCCTCACAACTCACCGGCTGGCGTCTCGACATCATCTCCGAGAGCAAGGTCAACGAGATCAAAGAGCGCGCCTTTCAGTCCTTGGGCCGGCTCAAGGGGGTTAACGACCTTCACCTGCAGACGCTCTACAACTACGGCATTCGGCAGGCTCAGGACGTGCTGAACACCGATGGGGCCTTTCTGAGCAACATCCCGGGCATTGGCGAAGACTTCGCGAAGCGGCTCAAAGAGGATGCGGTTCGGGTCGTCGAGGAAGAGAAGCAGGAAGAGGTCGACGCAAAAAAGCGTCAAGAAGTCCGGGCCCGCGACGAGGCGCGAAAGATGTTCGAGGATGCCGCGGCGCGCAGCCGTCGGCTTCCCGAGGCCGACCGCATCGTTCGGATCCGCGGCATGAGCCAAGCCGTGGCTCTGCAGCTCGAGGCGGCCGGCTTGCATACGGTCGAAGACATCGCGGGGCTCACCGAGGTTCGACAGCGGTCCGACCAGGCCGGAATCACTCCTGAAAAACTCGACCAGCTTCGACACGCGGCGGCCGTATACATCCAGCGCGAGTTGGCCGGTGAGAGCATCGAACCCTCGAGCGAGGACGCGGGGCCCGAAGAAGGGTACGCGCCGTCCGAACTCCTCAGCGAGGACGAGCCGGTCGTGTCGGAGGCGACCGCCTGAGCGGCGGTCGACGGGCCGCCCGAGTGAGCGTCACTATGGCCGCGATGACGGAGTCGCACAGACCGCCCGCACCAGGGCGCGGCGGAGCGAGCGGGCGCCGGGGGCAACCGGGGGTGCGGCAGTGCGTCGTGACTCGTGAGCGGCGACCCAAGGGTGAGCTCGTGCGGCTGATGGTCGATCCCGAGGGTCAGGTGGCGATCGATCTACTCGATCGGGCCCCCGGCCGCGGAGTTTACGTCCGAGCCGATCGCGCGACCCTCCATCGGGCGCTCACCGGCAAGGGCATGGGGAAGACCTTCCGCGGGCGGGTCCGCCCCATGTCGAGCGAAGCGGTCGAAGCGCTTATCGACGGTGCACGGGATCGTCTGGACCGTCGGCTCCTCGAGATGGTCGGGATCGCGCGACGAGCGGGAGTGGCCGCGATCGGAATGGATGCCGTGATCGGTGTGTTGTCAGAAACCCCGGCGGTTCCATCGGCGCCTGTTGTAGTGCTGACCGCCCGCGACCTGAGCGAACGGTCTCTCGGCCGCGTGAAGGAGCACGCCGACCTGGCCGCGCGCTTCGTGGAGCTGGCGGTCGGAAAAACAGAGTTTGGATCCAAGCTAGGCCGGAGCGATGTTGGTGTGGTAGCCATCCGCCCATCGGCTCTGGCCACGCGGATCGTCGCCGAGGCGGTGCGGCGAGACGGGCTGGACGCGGTGCCTCAATCGCGGGCCCGGAAGGAGGGGCTCATCCGGGACAACGGCGAGCCTCCAGGAGGGCGTAGCAACTGATGGGCAAAAAACGGGTACACGAGTTGGCCAAGGAGCTAGGTCTGCCCAATCGAGACCTTATCAATCGGCTCCAAAAGGCGGGATTCGACGTGAAGTCGCATTCGTCGACGGTTGACGAAGACGACGCCCGCCGAGCCATCAAGAAGGTCGACGGCGACCGCCGCGTCAAAAAAGACGGAGACGGTCGCCCCGGTGGCAGCAAAGTCATTCGCCGGCGCAAAAGCGGGCCTCCGGCTCCGGAGAAGCAGAGCGAGCCGAAACCCCAGGTGATCGTCCGCCGCCGTGCGGCGCGGCCCAACGATGACGGTTCGGCCGCGTCGGGAGAGGTCCGTCGCTCCGTACCCCCTTCGACGCCATCGCCGACGGCCGCGACGGCCCGCGGCGACAGCGCGCCGACGGCCGCTCGTCCCTCGCCGGCCGCCCCGTCCACGGTCACCTCTTCCCCGGCCGCCTCTTCCCCGGCCGCCCCGGCGGCGCGAGCGGCGACGCCGGCAGACACCGCGTCATCGCCTCCCGCGCCGGGCCCGAGCGCCCAGGCGCGGACTTCGCCGCCGTCCGGGGGACCCGCGGTGACCACGACCGCCGAGGCGAAGCCAGCGGCGTCTCCGCGCGGAGAACGGGCCACTCCGGCAGCCGGCCCGGCCAACGGGGCCGCGGCTCCGGCGGCGAAAACCGATCCATCCGCGCCCGCGGTCGACGCGCCTCCCAAGAGTGCCTCGGAGGCTCGTGGGACCGCCGAGACGGCCAGCAAGGTCGAAGCGAAGGCCGCCCGCGAGGGTGCAGAAAAGCCAGCGACGCCCAGCCCGAAGCCGACCGAGGTCCAGCCGGCAGCCGACGCGAACACCTTAGGCGCCGAAGCGACCGCCGAAGTCGAAGCCCGAACGCCGGAGCCGCCGAGGGCCGCGCGCTCCGCCCGACCCAGCCGTGAACCGGCCGCCCCCGACGCGGCAGAGCCGGTCGAGGCCCGGAGCGCCCGTCCGACCGCCGACCGGAAGTCCGACCAGGGGAACGATGGGCAACCGCAAGCCGCCGAGGTCAGGGCTTCGGCGGAGGGTGCCCTTGCGGGTGATGCTCGTGCCGAGGCGCCGGCCGATGCCAGCGCTGATGTCAGCGTCGGCGGTCCGGTTGCCGATGCCGACTCCCGGTCACCCGCTGCCGACGGTTCCGCGGTGGCCAACGGCGAAGTGGCAGCGGTCAACGGCCAAAGTGGTCGAGTCGATGTCGCGTCGAGCGACGGGGACGACTCCGAAGGTCGACCCGGCAAGGCTCGCAAGTCCGAATCAAAGTCGGAGCGAAGGGAGGCGCGAGCCGCCCGACCCGACAAACGTCGCGATGACGACTACGACGAAGACGACGAAAAGCCGGATTTCGAGGACTTCGGCATATCGGAGTTTGACTTCTCAGAGCGACAAGACGACGGAAAGGCAGCGCGGGTTGCCCCGCCACCCCCATCATCGATCGTGGTTCCCGAAAAGAAAGCAGAGCCAAAGACCAAGGTCCGAGGGCGAATCGACCCCAACGTACTCAAGGCCCGCCTCAAGGCCTCGAAGCGACCAGAGCTGCCCAAGGATGCAAACTGGGGTAAACCCCCGGAGATGCCAGCCTCTCCGGTAACCGAGCTGGTCGTTCGCAGTACCCCGGACGGCAAGCGTAAGGAGCTGGTGGACGTCCGCCGAGACCAGGGTCGGGGCAAGCGACCGGGTCAGCGCAAGCGAGAGGAGATGACCGCCAAGGATCTCCTCGAGCATCGTCGCGGTCAGGTCTACTACCCGGCCCCCAACCGCAAGCGTACCACCCGCGGCAAGAAGGCGCCGAAGCGGGCCAACGAGCAGCTGTCGCCCACCAACAAGCAGCCCATCCAGATCGGCGATACGATCACGGTGGCCGAGCTCTCGCAGCAGATGGGGCGCAAGGCGACCGAATTGATCGGGTTCCTCATGCGCAATGGCGTCATGGCCAACATCAATCAGCCGATCGACCACGATACGGCGAACATGGTCTGCGAGGAGTTCGGCTTCGAAGTGAACTCCAAGCTGGTCGACGAAGAGAGTCTGCTCCAAGGGCACAGCCTCGAAGAGGCCAAAAAGACGATCGAGACCGACGAAGACGCGGAACCGCGGCCGCCGGTGGTCACCGTCATGGGTCACGTCGACCACGGCAAGACTTCGTTGCTCGACCAGATCCGGAAGACGAACGTCGCCGCCGGCGAAGCCGGGGGTATCACGCAGCGCATCGCCGGTTATCAGGTCGAGACCAGCCGGGGGCTGGTCACCTTCCTCGATACGCCCGGTCACGCCGCCTTTACTCAGATGCGAGCGCGGGGGGCCAATATCACCGACATCGTCATCCTGGTGGTGGCGGCCGACGATGGCGTCATGCCGCAGACCCGAGAGGCGATCGACCACGCCAAGGCGGCCGGAGTGCCGATCATCGTGGCCGTCAACAAGATCGATAAGCCGGAAGCAAACCCCGACCGGGTGATCCAACAGCTGGCCGACTTGGACTTGCTGCTCGAAGAATGGGGCGGCCAAGTGCTCAGCCAGCGGGTCTCTGCGAAGACCGGGGACGGTATCGAAGACCTGCTCGAGCAGGTGGCCCTGCAGGCCGAGTTGATGGAGCTGAAGGCTAACCCCGAAGCTCCATCCGTCGCCACCGTCGTGGAAGGCCACATGCACCCCGGACGCGGGCCGGTGGCCACCGTCCTGGTGCGTGAGGGAACCTTGAAGCAAGGCGATACGATCGTCGTCGGCGAGTCGATCGGCCGAGTTCGCGCGATGTTGGCGGACGGCGGTCGCAAGGCGAAAGCCGCGGGCCCGGCGGTTCCGGTCGAGATCCTGGGTCTCGACACGGTACCGAACCCTGGCGACGAGCTGCGGGTTGCCAAAGACCTCGACGCGGCTCGCGAGCTGGTCGCGATGCGTCGCGACCGCCGCCGCTCGCAAGAACTGGTCAACGACAACAAGCTATCGCTGCAGGACTTCCTGTCGCGGATGAATCCGACCGACCAAAAGGAGCTCAAGCTGATCATCAAGGCCGATGTTCAGGGCTCGGCCGAGGCGGTGAAGGGCTCGTTGCTGAACCTTTCCACGGCGAAGGTGAAGGTCTCGGTCATCAGCAGCGGGGTCGGCGGGATCACCGAATCCGACGTCGACTTTGCATATGCGTCCGAGGCGATCATCATCGGCTTCGCGGTTCGCCCGGATACGAAGGCCGTGAAGGCCGCCCGGGCCAAGGGCGTCGACATCCGGACCTACAGCGTCATTTACGAAGCGGTCGACGAAGTGAAGATGGCGATGCAGGGTCTCCTGTCGCCGGTCGAAAAAGAGAAGTACCTGGGTCGGGCCGAGGTTCGCCAAACGTTCAATGTTCCGCGGGTCGGCACGGTGGCCGGTTGTGCGGTGGTCGACGGCATCATCACTCGCAACGCCAACATTCGCCTCATTCGCGACAACAAAGAGGTGTACGACGGCCGCCTGGCGAGCCTGAAGCGCTTCAAGGACGACGTCCGCGAGGTCAAGGAAGGCTTCGAATGCGGTATGGCCATCGAGCGGTTCAACGACATCAAGATCGGCGATATCATCGAGGCCTACGAAATCGTGATGACGGAGGCGAAGCTCGACGAACCGACGGCTCAACAGCCCGAGGCGCACGCCTAAGCAGGCCACGAGAGCGGACATCGGCTCCCAGGCGCCCTGAAGTCAGCCGAAACGAGGTGCTCGGTTGGCTGATGCGCAACCCGGGCAGCCTCGTCGCCCGAGTCATGGTGGTCGGCATGCTTCAAGTGACCCTCGACATTCCGTCGGCCTTTTCGCTCAAGGAGAAGCGAAAGGTCGTGCGGAGCCTGATCGAAAGGACCCGGCATCGATTCAATGTTGCGGTGGCGGAAGTCGGAGACCACGACCTCTACAACCGCGCCCAGATCGGTATGAGCGCGGTGGCGAACGACGCGAGCTTGGTCAACGCGATTCTCGACAAGGCGCTCGGCGCCCTCGAGAGCGCGGCCGCCGGCCGGGCCGACGTTATCGATACGCGCATGGAACTGGTGCATTTCTGATGGCAGGACGCAGGCGAGGACCGAGTCGGGCGATGGGTCCGTCGAGCCGACCGACTCAGATCGGCGAGCAGATCCGGCAGTTTATCTCGCAGCAGCTCCTCGAGGGCGCATTTCGGGATCCGCGCTTGCAAGCGGCGAGCATGGTGACGGTCACCGAGGTTCGAATGAGCCCCGACCTGCGGCAGGCTCAGGCGCTGGTGTCCGTCTACCCGGAAGACGAAGAAGTGATCGTCGAGGTCTTCGCCGGATTGACGTCGGCGGCCAATGAGATCCGAAGGGCTATCGGCCGGGCTCTACGACTCAAGTACACCCCTGAGCTGACGTTCCGCCTCGACGACAGCATCGCTTACGGCGCCAAGATCGAAGCGATCCTCCGGGAAGTCCGGCCTCCCGAGGGCGACGCGACCGGCGAGCCCGAGTAGCGAGCGATGGGGCGGGCACGGCGGCCCGAGCACACGGGCGTTCTTCGGATCGACAAGCCGGGCGGGGTGACCAGCCACGACGTCGTACAGATGGTCCGACGGCAGATGGGCCAGCGGCAGGTCGGGCACACCGGCACCCTGGATCCAATGGCGACCGGCCTGTTGGTGTTGACCCTAGGGAAAGCCACCCGCCTCGGTCGTTTCTTGGAGGCGGCAGAGAAAGAGTACGAGGGTCGAGTTGTCCTCGGCACGTCGACCGACACCTACGACGCCGAAGGACAGGTCACCGAATCCGTGCCGGTTCCAGCCCTCTCGCGCGAGGAGGTCTCGGCGGCGGCAGTCACTCTGGTCGGGTCGTTGGAGCAGCGGGTTCCCGCTTTTTCGGCGGTCAAAGTGGGTGGGGAACGTCTGCATGCGAAGGCTCGGCGAGGTGACGTCTTCGAAGCGCCGGTCCGGACCGTCCAAATCCACGACCTGCGGGTCACCGCGTGGTCGCACCCGTGCCTCGACATCGAAGTCGTGTGTAGCAAGGGAACCTACATCCGCACTCTTGCCACTCAGATCGGCGACGCGTTGTCGGTGCCGGCGCATCTGTCGCATCTTCGCCGGACCCGGGTCGGGCCCCATCGGGTCGAGGACGCCGTCGCCCCCGACCAGTGTGGTCCCGACGACTTGGTCTCCATGCCGGAGGCCCTCTCACACTTGGCTCATATCGAGCTCAATGCCGAGTTGTGTGGGGATGTCTCCCATGGCCGGCCGCTGGTGTTCGGCCAGCTGGCGGAGCCCGTATCCAGGGTCGCCTTCGAGGCGGGCGAGCCGGTGGTTCTTCTGCATGCGGGCAAGCTGGTGGCGGTGGCCTATCCGATATGCGCCAGCGCGAGCTGGGCCGCCCATCCGGCGGGGGACCGTGCGCTGCGTTATGCGTGCGTGCTGTCTGCTTGACAGCCTCGAACCGCGTCTCTAGATTCCGCCGACTCACCGGAAGAAAGACTGAAACAATGGCGCTACTCACTGATCGAAAGGCCGAAATCATCGACCAATACGGCCGCAGCAACGGCGACACCGGCAGCCCGGAGGTCCAGGTCGCGCTCCTTACGGCGCGCATCAACGACCTCCAAGAGCACTTTACGGCCCATAAAAAAGACCACCACAGCCGTCGAGGATTGCTGAAGCTGGTCGGCCAGCGGCGCCGGTTGTTGGACTACCTAAAAAGCAAGGACGAGGACCGCTATACGTCGTTGATCCAAGCCCTTGGTCTTCGTAAGTAACTGTAATTACTAGGGGGCGTTGGCAGACCGAACAGTCCGGCCGAATAACCGATTGTCGCCCGAGGCGGGGTGGACGTCGGGAGCCGGATAGTCAATGATGCCGAGTGACTCCGGGGCCAGCGTTGGTTGGTCGAGCAATGGGCTGAGCGGTTTTTACGAGCATTTTGCGTCTTCTGACGAGCCATCCGAACCGCTTTCTGCTTTCCCGCTCAGCCCATTGCTCGATCTACCGACGTTTCGTCTGCCGGCTGGCCCCTTCACCCTCTGCCCCCTGGCTTAGGCCCGCGCACATCAATGCCGGTGCCAAACAAGGAAAGACGTCATGACGCAAATTTCGAAATCGGCAGAGGTGGGTGGAAAAACCATCCACTTCTCCATGGGACATGTGGCCAAACAGGCCCACGGGGCGGTCGTCGTCAACTTCGGCGATTCGATGGTCCTGTGTACGGTATGCGCGGCCAAGGAGCCCCGACCTGGTGTGGATTTCTTGCCCCTCACCTGCGACTACCTCGAAAAGACCTTCGCCGCCGGCAAAATCCCCGGCGGGTTTTACAAGCGGGAAGGGCGGCCTCGTGACCATGAGACCCTGATGTCCCGCATCATCGACCGGTCCATCCGGCCGTTGTTCCCCAAGACCTGGCGGTGCGAAACCCAAGTGATCGCGACGGTCATGAGCTTCGACAGCGATCACCCGACCGACGTATGCGGGCTGGTGGGTACCTCACTCGCGTTGACGATGTCCGACGTTCCCTTCGAGGGACCGATCGGTGCCGTTCGCGTGGGACGGGTCGATGGGGAGCTCATCGCGAATCCAGACTCGGAGCAGCGCGCCAAGTCGGATATCGACCTGTTCGTCGCATGCAGCCGGGAGGCGATCACCATGGTCGAGGGCGGCGCCGAAGAGGTGCCCGAATCGGCGATCGTCGACGCGCTCCTGTTCGCCCATGAAAGCTGCATGCCGCTCATCGAAATGCAGGAGCAGCTCCGCGAAGAGCACGGCAAGACGAAGCGTCCCGTACCCGATCCGGTGACCGACGAGGCGGTCGTCGATCTCGTCAACGAACTGGCGACCCCCGGCCTTCGCCACGCGATCACCGTTCGCGACAAGGCGGAGCGCTACCAGGCGCAGGACGACCTCAAGAAAGAGGTCATGAGCAAGGTGGCGGAAAAGCTCGGCGAAGAGGTGTTCGCCGAGAAGTCGGGCATCGCCAAAGAGGCCTTCGGCGACCTCAAGTACAACGCGGTCCGTCAAATGATCGTCGACGAGAAGGTGCGTATCGACGGTCGCCAGATGACCGACGTTCGGCCCATTCTGTGCGAAGCGGGCATCCTCAACCGAGTGCACGGCTCGTCCTTGTTCCAACGGGGCGAAACACAGGCGATCGTCACCACCACCCTCGGCACGAGCGCCGATGAGCAGAAGCTCGATACGCTGGAAGGCTTTTCTTTCAAGCGGTTCCTGCTCCACTACAACTTCCCGCCGTATTCGGTCGGCGAAACGAAGTTTCTGCGGTCGCCCGGTCGCCGCGAGATCGGCCACGGCGCCCTCGCCGAGCGGGCCGTCGAGGGGCTCTTGCCGAGCCAAGAGGCCTTTCCGTACACGGTTCGCATCGTCTCGGAGATCACGGAGTCGAACGGTTCGTCGTCGATGGCCACCGTCTGCGGGGCGACGCTTTCCATGATGGATGCCGGCGTTCCGCTCAAAGCGATGGCCGCGGGCATCGCGATGGGGCTGATCGAGCACGACGGCAAGATCGCCATCCTGTCCGATATCCTGGGTGACGAGGACCATCTGGGCGACATGGATTTCAAGGTCTGCGGGACGGAAAAGGGCATCACCGCCGTCCAGATGGACATCAAGCTCACCGGCGTCAGTCGCGAGACCCTCGAGTCGGCCCTGAACCAGGCCCGCGACGGTCGACTTCACATCATCAACGAGATGAAGAAGACGCTGGACGCGCCCCGAACCGAGATCTCGAAATGGGCGCCTCGCATCACGAAGCTCAAGATCAAGGCGGAGCGCATCAAAGACGTCATCGGGCCCGGCGGCAAGGTCATCAAGGACATCGTGGCCAAGACCGGCGTTTCGATCGACATCGACGACGACGGCACCGTGAACATCGCGTCGTCCCAGTCCGACATGGTCGAACGGGCCATCAAGATGATCAAGGACATCACCCGCGAGCCGGAGGTCGGAAAGATCTA
>CAZFIV010000008.1:0-127865 GCA_964519665.1 uncultured Myxococcales bacterium | reverse complement strand
AGCCGCCACCAAGAAGGCCACCAAGAAGAAGGCGACCAAGAAGAAGGCCACCAAGAAAAAAGTCGCGAAGAAGAAGGCGACAAAGAAGAAGGCGACCAAGAAGAAGGCCACGACCAAGAAGTCGGCCACCAAGAAGAAGGCCACGAAGAAGAAGGCCACCAAGAAAAAAGTCGCGAAGCGTGGTTCGACTCGTCGCAAGGCCCCAGCGGCCCCCGCTGTTGAGGACACGCCCGAGGCGATCGAAGCCTGAACAATCCATCGCCTCGAGCTCGTGTGACCCGGGTCTCGCCAGCGCGAGGGCCGGGTCTTCTTTTTGAGGTACAACGGGCCGCATGGCTGTTCAGTCGCCGGCCGATCTCGCCGCTGCCGTCGCCGAGCTGACTCCTCTGATCGGGGGGCGTATCCAGCAGGTCGACGTCGTTGCCGAACGTGAGCTTCTCTTGTCTATCCGGGTACCCCGGCAGACCTTCCGCCTCCTGCTGAGTGCCCGTCCCCAGGCTGGGCGGGTTCATCTGGTGCCCGAGCGGCCACCGCGCGAAATCCCTGGTGGCGCACTGCAGTCTTTCCTGCGCCAGCGCCTCGCAGGTGGACCTCTGCTCGGCTTGGCCGTCGAAGGACGCCAGGTCATCGTCGATTCACAACAGGCTCGGTTGACTCTCCGTATCGAAGGCGGGCGCAAAGCGCTGCTCGTAGAAGGTCCGGCCGGGCTGCCGATGCCCGACCTCGACGATCGCCCGCCGCTGCCCGATCGCTTCCCGGTCAACGAAGCGGAGGCGGCCAAGTACGAAGTCATGCTGCCGGCGCTTCGTACCTCATCGCTGGCGGA
This sequence comes from uncultured Myxococcales bacterium, assembly GCA_964519665.1. Taxonomy (GTDB): domain Bacteria; phylum Myxococcota; class Kuafuiibacteriia; order Kuafuiibacteriales; family Kuafuiibacteriaceae; genus JANQQN01. The sequence continues at coordinate 127,039 of CAZFIV010000008.1, read as the reverse complement.
CCGGATGCTGACGGCCCTGAAAGCCCGTACCAAAAAGCTGAAGCGCCTTCAGGCCAATGTGCGCAAGGACCACCAGCGGTTGGAGGCGATGGCGGAGGACGGCTGGAAGGGGGAGCTGCTCAAGCCGTTCCTGGGGCGAATCAAGCGTGGTCAGAAGTCGGTCGACGCGATGGACTGGCAAACCGGGCAGCCTCTTCGGATCGAACTCGACCCGAGTCTGACCCCGCAGCAGAATCTCGAACGGTTGTTCCGTAGGGCGAAGAAGGCGACCCGCGGCCGACCGGTGGTCGAGCGTCGACTGCAAGCGATTCAAGAGTCGCTCGAGAAGCTCGAGGCCGAGGCCGCCCGCATTCGGGAGGCCGACGCCGACGGCCTGGTTCGCTTGGCCGAGCAGGAGGGCTTCGATCTGAGCGGTCTCGACGTTCGTTCAGCCGGTCCGGTGCGGACTTCGGCGCCGGCCGCGCACCCCCTCGATCGTTGGTCGCGTCGCTACGCGGCCCAAGACGGTACCGAAATTCGGGTCGGCAAGGGCGCGGCGGCCAACGATCGGCTGACCTTCACCGGGGCGCGGGGGGATGATGTGTGGTTGCACGCTCGCGGTACCACGGGCGCGCACGTGGTCCTTCGCAATGCCAAGGGGAGGTCGCCCAATCCCGAGGCGCTCCTCGATGCGGCGGTGCTGGCCGCTTACTTCTCGACGGCGCGCAACGACGGCAAGGTCGAGGTGATCTATACCGATGCCCGACACGTGAAGAAGACTAAGGGAGCCCCCGCCGGTCAGGTCGGCATCGCCAAATCCAAGACGCTCCTGGTCGAGATGGACCAAGCTCGCCTCGACCGCTTGTTGGGGACGAGCGGTCCGGGCCTCGGCCGCTGACTCCGAGTCGCACCCAACGCCCGATTCCGGACGGCTCGATGCTGGTGATCATTGCCCGTCTCGGTGTACGTGCCTACGAAAGGACCACCCGTGATCCGACCAAGTGATTTGCTGAATGGCGCCCTACTGAGCGTCTTTGCCCTCGGGGCGTGCATCGCCGAGTCTCCGCCAGCGGTCGTGGAGCCTCTGCCCCCGGCAGAACGCTCGGATGAGCCGGCCGCCGTCGAGCCGACGCTCACGGCCGCGCCGCGACCCGAAGACCGTACCGCCTCGGTCGCGGCGACCGGCCAAGACCGTCCCGAGTCCTCGGGGGCCACGGGCGAAGAGTCCGTTAAACTCGGTGAAACCTGGTACGACGTAAAGCTGGCTGGAAAGAAGCTCGGCTTTGCGCAGTCGATCGACGAGCGAGTCAAAGTCCAGGGCCACGAGGTGTATCACCTTTACCGACGAGAGACGCTCACCATTAAACGGCTCGGTCCGACTCTTCGCATCGAGGCCACCACCGACGGCTGGGTCGACGTTGACGGTTCTCCCCGACGCTTCGATCACCGACGGATGGAAGGCAGCGAGCCGCGGAGCGTAGAAGGTCACCGCGAGGGCGAAGAATTCGTCGTTCGAAAGACCATCGGCGCCAACGTCGTCGTCGACCGGATCCCGATCACCGACGAGCTCCGATTGGCGTCGAGTCTCGAGCTGTTGCTGGCGAAGCGTCTGAAGGTCGGTTTCCGCATGAAAGGACAGGCCATCGTGGAGTCCCAGGGCGACGTCGTGCCTTACACGATCGCGGTCATCCGAACGAACGGTGACGGGCATTTCGAGGTCAACCAGCAGCTCGGACCCATCAAGGCCACGATGTGGATGAACAAAGACGGGACCGTCGTTCGTTCGGTCCTGCCGGAGCTGCGGATGGAGCAGGTCAAAGTCACCGAACGCGAAGCCAAACTTCCGAGCGAGGTCGTCGACCTCTTCAGCCAAGCGCTCCTGCGTCTGCCCCGACCGCTTCCGGCTCGGCAGAATATCGAGCAGCTCGTGGTGCGCATCGAGTCGAAGGGCGGAAACGAGGTCGACGCGGTCGGCGACGACCGGCAGACGGTTCGGAAGATCGGTCGCGCCGCCGAACTCACCATCCGGGTTCAGCGTCCTCCCCGAAAGTCGGTGCGCCGCCCGATCAAGGCGCCGCGGTGGCAGCCGTTCCTGCAGTCGACCGAGTACGAGCCGCTCGACCACCCCGGCCTGAGGTCGACCGCCGAACGGCTGACGACCAACGAAGAGACAATTTGGGGCGCGGCCCGGGCCATCAACGCCTTCGTCTATCGGCACATCAAAGACAAGACGCTGGCGCGCGCGTACATGTCGGCGCCCGAGGCCCTCGCTTCGCAAGAGGGCGACTGTACCGAGCACTCGGTTCTATTCTCGTCGCTCGCCAAGATCTCGGGTATCCCGACGCGATTGGTGACGGGATTGGTGTACGTAGGCGGCCCGGAGAATGTGCTCGGCTACCACGAGTGGGTCGAGGTCTGGACGGGCGAAGAATGGCTGGCCATGGATCCGACTTTTGGCCAAGAGATCGCAGACGCGACCCATATCAAGCTGCATGCGGGATTGTCCGATCCCAAGGGCTTGCGGGCTAGCGGGCAGGCGGCGGGGCGCGCGTTGGCGGATTTTGACTTCAAAGTGGTGGCCTACGTCGACGGTTCAGGTAAGCGTCATCCTCTGTGAATGGGTCTTCTCAGCTTACCGTCTGCTTTGCGCTGATTCTGCCGCAGCCCAAGGCTTGGTTCTCAGCGCTGACCACCGCGTTCACGCATCCTTGGGTCCTGAGCTATCAGGTTGGATTCGGGCCGCCGTTGATCCGAGCCCACGACCGCCTCATTACTGCGGTTCGACAGGCGCGAAGCGCTCTCGAGAAGCTCGAAGCCTATCTATGCCACTGCTATCTGGATGACGACCAGCGCCGGCGACTGGCTCAGCTGCACCGGCGACTCCTGGTCCGGAGCCACGGTCCAGTTGAAGCGGAGGCGATCCGGAGCGCGAGCCGCGACGTTTTGGACCTCACGGTGCAGTTGTACCCGCCCCGTTCAGCGCCGGACGCGGTTCGAGCCGAGATGCGGGCGTTGGGAGGACTGAGAGGGCTGAGTCCGGGTGACCCCCCGGAGAATCGGACGGGGCGTTTTTGGCTTCACCTGTCCGACCCTTGCAATACTCGCTTGATGGCGGTCGACGTCGTTCGCGCCAACGTTCGCGACCCCGACGCCGAGGCCGTGCTCGCTCTGACCGTACCCGCCGTCGGCGGCGACCTCTTCGAGGCCTGGTTCAAGACCTGGGCACCCATCCAGGGGTGGTCAGTCATCCGATTGGAGGGCCCGGTCAGTGTCGCTCGCGCTTACCGAGACGGAGTCGGGATTTAGCGTGGACCCGAGGCTCGAAGAGCACCGATGAGCGGCGTTCGGCTTTCTTGGCTATAGTAGGATGGTCACCGCGGCCTGTTTGCGCAGCTCTTCCAACCACACCTTCATCTGTGCTTCGACCTCTCGCTCGTAGAGCTGGGAGTAGATGAGATTCCGCATCTGCTCGAAGGTCTTGCCTGCTTTTTCGCGCACCGACTTCACGAACACGACGTGGACGCCGTTCGGCGTCTCGATCGGTTGCGACAGCTCGCCGGCGGCGAGACCTTCGGTACCCTTGGCCAGGGCCGGCAGCATCTGCTGACGGGTCAATTCTCCGAGGTCACCTCCCGACGAGGCCGTGGGACCCTCGCTGATCTCTTTGGCCACTTTTGCAAAGCGTTCACCGTTTAGGACTCGCTTTCGAGCCGCTTCGGCCGCCGCGAGAACGCGCTGACGTTCGTTCGCGTTCGGGGATTCGCCCCAGCGCAAGAAGATGTGTTGGATCGTCAGAAGCTCTTCTTTGGGCTCGTTTCGGGTACGCCGCTCGTATTCGGACTTGATCTCGGCCTCCGGGATCACCACCCGCGACCGGACCTTGATATTGATGAGCTTGAGCCGGATCAACTGGGTCTTGAGGTCTTCGCGGTACTCGGCCATCGACATGCCCTGCGCCCGCACTGCTGCTTCGAGCTCGGCCATCGTGACCCGGTTGTTGCGGATGATGTCCTGAATGGCGCCCTGCAGCTCTTGCTCGGAGATGTCGACCTGAGCTTCGGAGATCTGTTGCATCATCAACTTCTCGTTGATGAGCTGCTCCAGCACCTGCCGGTCGCTCGCGCGTCCGGCGAGCCCTAGACGCTGCTGATTGGCCGTATCGAGCTCGGACGCGATGATCACATCGTCGTTGACCACGGCGACGATGCGGTCGAGGAGCTCGCGTTCGCCGGGGGCGCTCACCAGCGCTAGACATACTAGAATCGCGCTCACCATGACTCCTACTGTACACGAGCGATCGCGCGTTTGTTCTTCTTGATTTTCACCGATGAACGCAGGTTCGCCATCACACGGTTTCGAGCTTGGCGGGCCTTGTCGATGTGGATATCCCGCGTCAGCTCCTCGCGGAGCTCATCGAACGTCAGGGACCGCTCCGGCTTGCGGTCGAGGACCTTGCAAAGGTGATATCCGTATTCTGAGGCCGTGATATGCGTGGAGTAGTAGCCCTTGCGAAGAGGGAAACACATCTCATCGAACACCGATGGTAACTCTCCGCGCGCGAACCACCCGAGGTCGCCCCCTTGGGCACCTTCCGGGCTGATGCTGTGCTTTCGAGCTAGCGTCGCGAAGTTGCGCCGCCGCCGAAGCGCCGTGAGGACGGTCCGCGCTTGGTCTTCGGTGGCGACCAGAATCTGGGCTGCGTGAATGCGTTCGGGCTGAATCTTCTGGGTGGGCGGGAGCGCGTCCCAGGCTGCTCGCACCTCTTCGTCGGTGACCTTGATGTCGCCGAGGGTCAGCCTTTCGAGGGCCGCGATCGCCGTCAAATGCCTCTCGATGGTCTCGGCGAGGCGCTTCTCGGTTTGGTAGGTGTCGAACAGCATCCGCTGGAAGCGGCTGGTGGGCATCGAGTTTCGAAGCTGAGCCATCTCTCGAGAGACCGTGAGGGTCGACGCGCGCACCTGTAGGCGTTGGGCCTCCCGAAGGAGCAAGTGCTCATCGATCAGTCGATCGAGAACATAGGTCTTGAGCTCGGGGGGCAACGGCTTCGCGTCCAGGGAGTCTTCCCGGGTCAACCGCAAGCGCGCTACGGCCATTCGAAACTCCCAAAGCTCGATCTCCAATGGCGCTTGGGTTTCGTCGAGCGGCACGAGCACTGCGGCCGGCGATCGGGATGACGACCGACGACATGCGGTCACCGCAGAGAGGACGATGACGCCGAGGGCGATGAATCGGATAGTCTTTTTCACGGTTACTGATCCGGCTGTGACCCGAGAGGTCGGGCGGTCCCGGCGGGCGGCAGCGTGATCGCGGTCGCCCGTTCTAGGTAAACTTCGACGTTGCCGTCGGCGCGGAGCTTGTCGACGAAAGCCTCGAAGGCTTCGACGCGGCGTTGCTGGGCGAGCTGACCACGGACCTGGGACCGCACCTGGTCGAAGGTTCGATTGACGCCCCTTCGGACTCCGGTCTTCTTGAAGAGCACCACCGCGTCAGGCGCATCGGCGATCGATAGGTCTCCGACGCTCGCGTCGTCGAACATCTCGCTGGCGACCTGCTCACCGTACCGTTCCGTAAGCTCTTCGCGAGTCAAGAACTGCAAGTCCCCTCCCAATTTTCGGGTCGCCTCGTCTTGCGAGTACCCCCGCACCGCGTTGGCGAACGCGCGCACATCGTTATTCTGCTCCTTGGCGGTCACTTCACTTCGCACTCGACCCAACAGCTTCTGGGCTGCCTTTCTTTCGCGCTCCGTCTCGACGTATCGGACGATCTGAGCCAGACGGACCCGGGGCGGCTTAACGAACTCGCTTTTGCGCTCTTCGTACGCTTTGAGCGCATCGCCATCGGTCACCACGATGTCCGCTGAGACCTTGGTCATCTCATCCTGGATGAGACGCTGGGTAAGAACACGTTTCAACTGCTGAATGACTTGCGGGTCGTTTTGCAGGCCGCGGCGCCAAGCCTCTTGAGCGAGCACCTCAAGCTGAACCTCCCGCTCGACGAACTCTCGCCGTCGTTTCTGGTCTTGCAGCTGCATGCGTGTCAACGCGGGCAGCGCCATGATCCGTCGTTCGATTTCTCCGGTCGTCAGCGTGACGGGACCGATCACCGCGAGGGTCTCACCTTTATCGCTCAGCGGAACCTGGGGATAGGGCATGGCCGCAGACTCCGATTTCGGGCTCGCCGAAGGGGCTGGGCTGCATGCGACCAAGGCGAGGACAGCCAGTGGCCGGGCGTCGACACGATTCATTGCTGGGCGGGTTAGCACGCCCGACCGGGGCCTGCAAAACATGTATGCTCTCGGCGATGGACGTTGGGGCTCTCAGCGAAGCCGTGATGGTCCGCGGAGCGGAAGTCACGCTCACGCTGGGCGAGGTCGCCTTGGATGAGCTCTTGTTGACCGTTCACACCGGCCGATTCACCGGGGCGGTGCGGGTCGGTGAGCCGCCGGAGAGTGACCGGCTCTGCTTTCGGGACGGCGCGTTCGTCGGCATGAAACCGCGTCCCAGCGCCGACGCCCGGGGCTTTACGGAGACTCTCCTGGCGTTGCGGATGCTGACCCCCGAGACCCTTTCCGCGCTGAGCGACGACGGCACCCGCGAGCCTCGATCCCTGGCCAAGTCGCTGGTCGAGCAGCGGCTGCTCGAAGAACGCGATCTGCGGCGAGCCATCGAAGAGCACACCCGACGACGCCTGTTCGCGCTTTACGATCTGACGCGCCCGACGCCCATTCGAATCCGAGAAGGAATCGAGCACGTCGCGGGGTTTTGGCCCGTTCCGATCGACGTTCGGCCCATCGTGGCCTTCGGCATGGTCGTCCGCGCCGACCCGGAGCGCCGATCCGGGATGCTGGCCAAGGTTCGGGGCAGAACCGCGCGTATCGTGACGCCCTATGACGAACGCCGAAATAGCTATGGTCTGCCGCCGCCAGTGGTGGCGGCCTTGAGGTCCCTCGAACGGGGGCATCGCATGGAGGGCGACATGGCTCTGCCCGGGTTGTCGAGCGCCGAGACGGCTGGTCTGTTGCTTCTCCTCGACCGGATGGCGCTGCTGCAGGTCGACTAGAGAGCCGAGGCGACCATAGCGCCTTGGTATCCCTCAACAGCGGGGTAGGTCCGGCTCGCGAACAGCAAACGGTTGGTGATTCGTTGGCCTTGAGTTACCGTCCAGTGCAACTAAGGACGGAAGGATCACGGGCGACCCCAGCCGTGCACTCAAAGATATGAACTCGAAGCAGTCCACCGCGGTCGTGTGTCAGGCATGCGGCTACACGGAAGAAAGCAGCTCTCCTGGCACTCGATGCGTTCGCTGCTTGCGAGCGGTGGTGGTTGCGCAGTCGGTCGTCGAGAAGCACGGGCACGACCGACTCTTGGGCACCGTGATCGGCGGCAAATATGGGCTCATCGACGTCCTCGGGGTTGGAGGGTTCGGATGTGTGTACGAGGCCGTCCAAGAGCCGGTCGGGCGTCCGGTCGCCCTCAAGCTCGTTCATCAACGTCACCTGGCCGATGACCATCTACGCCAGCGGTTCTTCCGCGAGGCCAAGGTCGTAGCTCAGCTCACGGATCCGACCGTCGTGACCCTGTACGACTACGGCGACGAGAAAGAGCGCGGCTTGTACATGGTGTTCGAGCTGGTGAGGGGGCAGACGGTTCACCAGGTGATCAAGGCCGGGCCGCAAGATTCAGTCTGGACCGCCCACATTCTGCTCCAACTTCTCGGTGCGCTCGAAGAAGCGCACCGGATGGGGATCTTCCATCGCGACATTAAACCGGGAAACGTGATTGTGGTCGAAGATGCCAACGGGCGTCAGCGCGCTCGGCTGCTCGATTTCGGCATTGCCAAAGTCATGGCTCGCGACGACGGCGATTCATCCCTCGAGACGAAAGAGGGCCTGGTCCTCGGAACTCCGCGTTACATGTCGCCCGAGCAAGCCCGGGGCAGCGCCGACATCGACGCCCGCTCCGACCTGTACTCGCTCGCGGTGCTCGGGTACGCGATGCTCTCAGGCAAGAACCCTTTCGAGAAGAAGTCGGTCGTTGAAACGATCATGGCCCACGTGTCGATGCCCGCCCCCGACCTTGACCCGAACCTCGGAGTACCGGCGCGGTTCGAAGCGGCGCTGAAAAGAGCGCTGGAGAAGGAACCCGCCGATCGTTTTCAATCGGCCGCGGAGATGGCGGCGGCGATACACGCCGCCTTTGAAGATGCCGTACCTTCATCGGTTTCTTCGTCGGTTTCTTCATCGGTCTCTGCGCCGCCCAGGGTAGTGCGGGGGCCCCTGGGGTCTTCGATCTCCGGGCTCGCCACGCCCACTCCCCGTCCGGCCATGGCGACACCGCGGCCTTTCACCGGTCTTGAAGCCGACGGCCTCAACGAGCCGACCCAGGCCGAGGTGGCCGGTGGCCCAACCAACGTTGAGGCTTTGCCCCGTCCCCGGTCTTCGCATGGCTCTCTCGCGCTGGCCGCGATCAGCGTCTTGGCGCTGTTGGTCGTCGGCGGCCTGGTCTTGGGCCAAAACCTCACCTCCTCGCCGGCGGTAGTGAGTCCGATCACTTCCGAAGAGGGTTCGATCGGGCAGCCGGACTCGCTCGGCTCGCCTTCGCCAGGTTCGTCCGACGTTGTCGACAGGGCCTCGAGCGCCGGCGCAGAGGTCGATACAGGCTCCTCGCCGCCGGACGTCGACTCATCGGGGTCCCGCGAACGGCAGGTCGAGGTCGGGCCCCCAGCGGCGTCGCCACCGCCCACCAAAGTCGCGGCCCCTCCGCCGACCAAAGTCGCGGCCCCTCCGCCGACCGAAGTCGGGTCCCCACCGCCGGTCAAGCGGCCCGTCCAGCCACCGCCGGTGGAGCCACCGCTGGTCGAGCCGCCACCGCCGCCCACCAAGATCAAGGTTCCGGAGTTTTAGGAGAACAAAGTGATTCGTACGGTTCGTATCGTCGCGACAGTGGCCCTGGGGTTCTGGTCCACCGTCGCGACGGCCCAATCTGTACCGCCTCCGGGCGGGGCTTCTGATGGTCGGCCCGGGAGTGGGCCTTCGAGCGGCGAGCCGGCGGCTTCGTCGGCGGCGGCGCCCGAGCGAGCGCCGCCGTCTCCGGTCGAACGGGCGGCGTTGGTCGCCCAGGCCCAATTGCTGGTCGACCGCGCCGGGCGCGCCTTCAGCGCGAAAGACTATGAAACGGCATTAGGTGCGCTTCGCAACGCGGAGCCGTTGGCGGAGGCGGCCGAGGATCAGTCCCTGCCCTTGATTCGTTTCAACATCGCGAGGTGCCTAGAGGAGCTCGGACAGCTCAAACAGGCGCTCGCCGCATACCAACGCTACAACGAACTTCCCGACGAATCGCACCGCAAGCAGCGGGCTTGGGAAGCGATGAAGGCGCTCCGTGAACGCGTCTACGCGACCCTGTCGATCGTCTGCTCGCCGCCCGGTTCCCTCATCGAAATCTCGGGCGTCACGCAGGGGGCGGTCAGCTGCCCGTGGCAGAGTGATCAGGTGCTTCCAGGCGCTTACGCGGTGAAGATCAGTCACCCTGGGTACGAATCGAAGATCGAGACGATCGACGTATCTGCGGGACAGCCATATACCGTCCAGGTCACATTGAAGTCGTTGGCGCCCCCGCCGACGGCAGTGGAGTTCGTCCAGACCCCGCCCCCGAATCTATGGCCATGGATGACGATGGGGGCGGGTCTCGCCATCAGCGCGTCCGGCGGCTTCTTTACCCTGTCGGCCATCGACAACCGTCGGGATGCCGAACGATTGCCCCCCGGCGCGGAGCGCGATGCTCTGCAAGACGATTTTGAATTTAACCGAACCTTCTCCTACGTGATGTACGGAACCGGTACCGCGTTGATCATCGGCGGCTTCATCTGGTGGTTGCTCGACGAACCGGAGCTGGCGTCCGACGGGGTCGGCATCCGACCGGGCCCAATGGGCCTGGAAGTCCAATTCTGACCTTCGAGCTGCGAGGGATGATGATGAATACCAGACTGCTACTGGTTGGGGTCGCGGCGGTTTCGGGCCTGCTTATCGGGCTTGGATGCCTTGGAGACCCCGAGCTTAAGACCTGCGCCGAGTTTCCCCTTGGCACCGAGGGCTGCGGCGAGCCCTGTGATGTTTACTGCGACGCGGTCATCGAGACCTGTCCCCAAACCTTCCCGGGAGGCCGGGGAGAGTGCATCACCGACTGTTCCGCCGAACCGGTCAATCCGACGATCGCCGACGGCGTTTTCGGTGAGGAAGAGAACAACACATTCTCGTGCCGATTGACCTATCTGCGGCGCGGACAGTGCGAGAATGTGGGGCTCGTCGACAGCCCCACGTGCACGGGCGCGAGCTGCGCGGAGTACTGCAGCTTGATGCTGACCAATTGTCCCGGCGCCTATCCGGACGCCTCGGTGTGCCAGCAGAACTGCGATCTTCTACCTCGAGGAGAGCCCGGAATCGACGCCAACACGGTCGAGTGTCGTTTCGGGTACGCCGAAGCGGCCGCCGATGACCAGGGGGGGCCCGCCTGTGATGCCGCAAGTTTGAATGGCGGTGGGGTCTGCGGCGATGAGCCCTGTGACCCATACTGTGATCTCGTGCTGCGCAACTGCACGGGGTCGAACGAGATCTACCCCGATCGGGCCGAGTGCCTGCGAGTCTGCCGTTTCATGGACGGGGCCGGTCGGTTCAACGACTGGGACTTCGAGATCCAAGCTGATTCCGTGCAGTGCCGGTCTTGGCACGCCGGGCCGCCGGCCGAGGCGGTGCCGTCGACCCACTGCCCGCATACACGCGTTTACAACATCGAGCAGTGCGGCATCGATCCCGACGTACCCCAGCAGCCGGACGATTGGCCGTGCCTGACCTTCTGCGACATCGTGGCCCGCGAGTGTCCGGGAACATTCGGGTCGGCCGCCGGGTGCCGTACCGTGTGCGCTGGTCTGCCCGAACTCCAAGACTTCGATCCCGCGGTGGGGCCGCTGATCTTCCCGGTAACGACCAGTCAATGTCCGACTTTTTGACCCCCTGGTTTTAGCGCGGACCAAGCTTAGGCGGTGTGGGGAGTAGCCTCGTGAAGACGCGGCAGCACTTCACGGTGCAGGCCGGGCGCGGCCGCCACGGCGTTGCCAAGCTTAGGCGGTGTGGGGCGTAGCCTCGTGAAGACGCCGCAGCACTTCACGGTGCAGGCCGGGCGCGGCCGCCACGGCGTTGCCGAGACTCAGGTCGGTATCGCCTCGAAAGCTTGTCAACACGCCCCCGGCTTCCGAGACCAGGATCGAGGCGGGCGCGAGGTCCCAAGCCTGCACCCCGGCCTCCAGCCAAATGTCCGCAACCCCTTGCAAAACGAGGGCGACACCCATGACGTCACCGTAGCAGCGCGTGCTGGCGGCTTCGGCGATCAGAGCTCGGACCACGGGGCCCCAGGGGTCGCGAAGGAGCGCGCGCAGCTCACCGACGCTGAGCGTCGCGTCTTGAAGCGGCCTTTCGGCCGGGTCGATCTTCAGGTGCCGGTCGTTGACGAAACATCCATGGCCGCGAGCTGCGAAGTAAGTCTCGCCCAAGGCGGGCAGGGATAACGTTCCGACCTCGACGTCGCCATCGACCTCCAGCGCGATGAGGGAGCCCCAAAACTGGCCGCCGCGGGTGAAGCCTCGGGTGCCGTCGATCGGGTCGATGATCCATCGGCAGCCGGGGTCGCCTTCGATGGTGCCGGATTCCTCGGCGAGGATGCTGTGGGTAGGAAACGCTTCCGTGATCACCGACAAGATGGCCTGCTCCGACGCGCGGTCCGCCTCGGTCACCGGGCTGCGGTCGGGTTTGGTTTCGACGAGCACTCCGCGTTCGAAGAACGGCAAGGCGGCGGCATCGGCCGCCGCGGCGGCGCGGCGAGCGATCTCGAGAGCGTGGGAAAGGTCGACTTCAGCCATGTCGGCACTGTACGGCCCCGCCGGCCGGCTGTCAGTGCAGCCCGACTTGGCAAATTGGAGCGCCAACCGTCGGGAACGCAGTCGAGCCTTGACTGTCGGCGTTTGGGCAGACACCCCACGACCGTGAAGCGGACGCCGGTGGCCCACGTCATTTTTCCTCGGCCGAGTGAAACCCGTCCCGTACCCGAGTTCGCGTGGCAGGCGGCGACCGCCCTCACGGAAACGCCTGACCTCGACGTCACGGTGTTGATGCCGGTCCCGGTCAAACCGATGCGGCGCCTACACGGGTGGGCTCGCCGACTTCGAGGCGCCGACGGCTGGCCCGAGGACCTCGAAGACCGGTTGAAGAGGCTATCGCCGGCTCCGGTTTTGGTGCCGTACGTGCCCATCCCGCGCCGCTCCACCGAATCGGCGGCCCTCGCCATGGCCGCTTACCTCGTGGCTCGCCCTCGCGCCAGCCGACCCCAGGTCGTGCAGGGGAGCTTTCTAGACGAGGGCGGGTACGCGGCGGTCACCATCGGCCGGGTCCTCGACGTTCCATCGGTGGCTGTCGCTCATGGAACCGACGTTCGGGTCGTGCGGGCCAAAGCTGGCAAAGGCGTCAATCGCCGGCGGCGGGCTCGGACTGCGCTCGGCCGCGCGAGCCGGGTCATCGCGGTCAGCCATCAGTTGGCTCAGGAACTCGCCGTCTTGGGCATTCGAGCCGAGGTCGTGCCGTTCACGTCCGACGCGAATCGATTCATGTTGATGCCGCCATTCGACGGGGCTCCGGAGGTCTTGTTCGTGGGCCGAGTCGGTCGGGGCAAGGGCGTGGACCGGTTGCTCGAAGCCTTCGCTCGGGTCTCCCATCCGCGTACCTCCCTTCGAATCGTGGGCCCTCCGGTGGGCGACCTCGATGTCTCTGCGATGGTGGCTGCTCTCGGTCTCGAAGGGCGAGTGCGTCTCGATGGCGAGGTCCCGCAGGACGAACTGCCGCTTCGATACTACCAGAGCGCTTGCCTGGTGCTTCCCTCCCGCGGTGAAGGCCTGCCCTGCGTTCTTGTCGAGTCGCTGCTCACTGGTCGGCCGGTGGTCGCGACGGCGGTCGGTGGAGTCAGCGAGTTGGTCGATGAACAGGTCGGTGCGCTCGTGCACCACGCCGACCCGACTACGCTGGCCCGGGCGATCGACGATGTTTTGGGTCGACAGTTCGACGGCGCAACGCTCCGGCGGCGAGCGTTGCCCTTTACGTGGCAGACCAGCGGGCCCCAACTGGTGGAGCTGACCCGCTCGCTGTTGAATCGGACCTAGGGTACCGACGACGACCCCATCGGTCGGAACCGCCACCCGAGCCGGTCATACGGGATTCGTGGCCCAGCCGTCGGGCCGCCGGTCAGAGGCCTATCGGCCCCGCTCTTCCAGCCATCGCAGCTGATGCTCGGCGTGCCATTCGACCAATCGGGCTCTCAGCCTTTCGGTCGTCTTACGATGCTGTTTGATCGATCGTCCTTCCCGAGAGACCACCAGGAACGCCTTGAGCATGTGGTCCTCCTCGAACTCGACCCGGATGTAGTGCAGGTAGGGGAGGCCGCGCATCCGCTCGGTATCGAAGCCGCGGATACGGTCGCGAGGCACGGACAGGGATCCGCCCTCCGTCACAACCTCGAGAGAGCGGTCGGTGGTGTAAAGGAAGCCGACGTTGTCGTCGGTTTCGACCCGAAGCGCCTCCTGCACCCCGTTGCCCTGAACCGCCCGTAACCCGACGAAGGTCGCGCCCGGCTTCCTGCCCAACGACTTGACGAGGTTGTCGCGAAGGGTCTGATTCCCGATCACCGGAATCCAGTTCAAGCATGAGAGCGCGACCAGCAGGCCCATGGCCCCGACCGGAAGGAATCCGCCGGTGCCGAAGACCGCCCAGCCCACGGAGGCGAAGATGATCGGCAAAAGAAGGGTATGCACGGTCGCGGCCGCAACAGCTACCGGAGCCGTTCGCTCCAGATGGTTCCGAAAACTCGGGGAGTCCTCGCTGCTCGGGACCCGCGCGGGGGCGAGCAGACCGTGCTCCGGGCCGCGATCCGCCATGATTAAACCATTGTACGCTGTCACCTCACCGCGACAAGCGACGTTCACCCCGGATGAGCGCGACCGTCGCCATGGTTGCTTCCCTGGGTCCGCCCACTAATGAGGAACGCATGGATGCCTCGTCCCCGACCCGATCGCTCGACCCTGCCCAAGTGGTGGTGGACGCTTTTCGACCGGTCATCGACGAGGTCGAGGCGAGCCTCGAGGTGGTCGATGGCGCCGTGCCGCGCGGCCTGAGAGGTACGCTTTATCGCAACGGGCCAGGTCGGCTGTCGGTTCACGGAATGCAGCTCACTCATCCCTTCGACGGCGATGGCATGGTCAGTCGATTCGTGTTCGATGACGGCCAGATTCGCTACCGAAACCGATACGTTCGGACGAACGAGTTTAGGGCGGAGGCCCGGGCCGGTCGGCCGCTCTTTCGGAACTTCGGAACGAACCTGCCGGGAGGCCTGCGGTCCAACCTGCTCCGGCTTCGGTTCAAGAATCCCGCTAACACGAGCGTGCTTTACCACGGCGGTCGCCTGCTGGCGCTTTGGGAGGGCGGACAGCCCCACGCGATCGATCCGCAGACGTTGGACACGATCGGTCGGTTCGACTTCGAGGGGCGCCTGAAGAGCACCGGTTTGGCCCGTTGGCTGGCGCCGGAGCCGCCCTTCTCCGCGCATCCCCGCCGCTGCTCGGTCTCGGGGGAGGTCTTCAACTTCGGACTTCAGGTGGCGCCGAGGCCCACGCTTCGGCTTTATCGAATCGATCCTCAGGGCCGGCTGGTCTCCACCCGAGACATCGTGCTGCCCGCCATGGCGTTCATGCACGACTTCGTCCTCACCGGTGAGTACGCGGTCTTCTTCGTCACGCCGGTAGCTTTCGACGTGGCACGCGCCCTGCTTGGTCTGACGAGTCCAGTCGAGAGCATTCACCGCGCGCCTGACGCGCCGCCCGTCGCTTTGCTCGTGCCCCGCGATGGGGGGCCGGTTCGGCGCATTCCCCTCGCCGATGGATTCTTCCTCTTCCACTTCTTCAACGGGTTTCAGGCGGACGGGAAGATCGTCGTCGATGGCTGCCGAATGGACGACTTCCCCGGCGGAACAGTCGACCTGTCCGATGTCGAGAGTGTTCGTCAGGTCAGTCTGGATCCCGGTTTCCCGACCCGCTGGCGGATCGACCCGCTCGCCGGTCGTGTTGACGAAGAGCGGATCATCGATGTGCCGATGGAGTTACCGACCATCGACCGCCGAAGGACCGCCCGTGGCCATCGCTATGGGTACGCCACGGCCAGGCTCCGGGATGGACCCCCGATCTATACCGGTCTGAGCCGAATCGACTTCGAGACCGGGGACATCTCGACCGTCGATCTGGCCCCCGACCTGCCGGGAGAGCCGGTATTCTTGCCGACGGGGCCGGCCGAGGCCGACGGGGTGCTGGCGACCGTCGTGTATCGAGCCGAACAACGGGTCAGCGAGATGCAGCTTCGGGACTCGAGCACGCTCGCGCTGGTGGCTCGGGCTCGATTGCCCCATGCTCAGCCGCCCGGGTTTCACGGACACTACGAGGAGGGCTGGGTGGCCGATGGAGGCCGCCGGAGCGACCTCTGAACGGTAGACGCTTCGGGATGATGGGCCGGAGCTCAGAGCTTCTCGTCGATCTCCTCCGGAGTCACTCGTGGCTCGAACCGCTCTACGACTCGTCCGTCTCCATCGACCAAGAACTTCGTGAAGTTCCAGGCGATGTCGGGCTGGCCGTCGGGGCCCGCTCGCTCGCCGGTGAGCCACTTATAGAGCGGGGCCGCGCCCGGTCCGTTGACCTCGATCTTGGAGAACATCGGAAAATTCACGTCGTACTTCGTCGTCGCGAATTCGAGGATCTCAGCATCTGTGCCGGGCTCTTGAGCTCCGAACTGATTGCAGGGGAAGGCGAGAACGGTAAAGCCGTTGGGACCGTGCTTTTCTTGTAGGGCACGCAGACCTGCGTACTGAGGCGTCAGCCCTCAACGGCTGGCGACGTTGACGATCAGGCAGCGAACGCCCTCATACGCGGAGAACGGCTGCGTCTCTCCGGCGATGGTCTTCATTTCGAGTTCGTGAAACGTGGTCATAGGAGCTGGTCATAACATGCTGTCGGCGGGTGAGCCTACCTACCGACCCCCGCTCATGATGACCGGCAAAAGGGCGGTGATCGCGGCGAAAACGAGCATGGTGGCGGCAAGACAGAAAAACAGGATCCGAGCACCGTTCGCCATCCTTGCCAGCCCGACGCCCGGACCGGACCCGTCGACCTGAGAAGGATTGTTGCGGGCCGCGTGAATCAGCGCCCACCGTCGGAAAGAGATGTACAGAAAGTCGCAGACGAGGCTCACGACCGACATGACCGCCGCTCCGAGAACCGTGAGCATGTCGAAGTTGGAGTTCTGGGTGCCCTGCTCCTGCACCAACAAGCCCCAACTGACCGCCAACACGCCAACAGCGAAGAACCTCACCCGATTTGAGAGCGCTTCTTCCGTTTCCCACAGTCGGTCGTAGACTTCGTACTGGGCGCGCTCCCGTCTGTCTTGCATTCGCCGTGTTTCTTCGATGGCACGCCGTAGCGGATCTACCATTGCTTTCACCTCCGCCCTGAGGGCGCAAAAGTACGCGGCTAGCCGATGACACAAGCGCCCACACCTAGCAAGTCGACTCCGTACATCTTTCGATCGAGGGGACGTTGACGGTCCGGCGCTCTATGCGAATACTCCCGCTACCCTCGTGACCGCCGCCGTTCCTAGCTGATGAGAATAGCTGATGAGCCCGCGAAAAAGCCCGCTCCAGAGCTCGCTACAGCACGAACGGAAGGACTCGACACGCGCGGTAAAGCACCCGAGGTTCGGAGAAACTCATGTCCCTTCACGATGCCATCGAACGCTTCAAGGCCGAAATACCGTCATTCGTCTCGACCGATATCGTCAGTATCGCTTCCGGCATGTCGATCGGTGGGGGGAGCGTCGACCCGAAGTTCGACGCGACGGTGGCGTCTGCCTCCTACGCGGAAGTCGTAAAAGCGAATGCTCGCGCTCTCCGACTGCTGGGTCTTGATCCAGATTCAACCGAAGACATCCTAATTACGACCAACGTGTCCTACCTGTTGATCCGACTGTTGGGCCGCGAGTACTACCACGGCCTAGCGATCGGCAAAGACGGCAATCTCGGGCTCGCTCGCGTGATCATGAAGAAGTACGAGCCGGTCTTCCTTGACGGAATCACAGCGCTGAGCCAGTACAAATGAGTCGCTGGGGGGTGAGCCCGTATGGTGCATTTCGACGCGAAGCTATCGGGAACTGTCGAAGACGTTTCGCTCGCTGACCTACTGCAACTGCTCAACTTCGCGCGCAAAAGCATCCAACTTCACGTGTGCGGCTCGCGACCCGGTACCGTGGCGATGGTCGACGGTGAGATCCACGATTCCGAGTGCGACGGTCGACGCGGAGAAGACGCGCTGGCGATCTTGCTCGCTCAGAGGGTGGTCCGGGTGCGGGCGACCGCTCTCGAACAGCCGCCGCCTCGAACCGTGCGCCGCACTTTCGGGGCCGTTGTACTCGATCTGTTGCGCCGCCAAGACGAGTTTGATCGCGACACTGGAGATCTGCCCGAGGCATGGGGGCCGCCGCCCCGGGTGACCTTGCTCGAGCAGCGACTGGTCGAGTGGGTCGACGACCGGCCCGACGTCGACCACGCGGCGCTGATCGATCCGCGACAGCAGTTTGTCGTGGCCTGCGATTCGCCAGCGCTGTGGACCAAGCTCGTGAGTACCTCGTTCATGAGCACGCTCGCGGCGCCGTACTTCGACGACGTCTTGTCAGAGATCCAAAAGGTCCTTCCCGAGACTCCCGCGGCGGCAAACGCGGAAGAAGGCCAGACAGTGATGACCTTCGGCGGACGTCGATATGTCCTGGGGCACGTTCGTCCGCGGGGCTGGGTTGCGGTTCTGATCTTTCGAGCGGACTACGTAAGCCATGGCCTGTCCCTGACCCACATGGTGTCGTTCCGACAGTCGGTCGAGGGATGGGCGAACGCGGTGGTGGCTGAGCCGTCGCCGCAGACCGCTCCTTCGGAGCTCGAGTATTCCGAGTATTCCGCCGTGGGCACCTGACGTTGGCGGCTGTCGCGTGGCGTTGGTGTAAGACCTGAACGGTCAGGCGAGCCCGCGCGTCGCCCGCAGAACGCAGATGTGAACACCCCTTGGGTCGGGGTGTGGAGTTCCGATCGGGGCTGCTCTAAGCTCTGGACATTCATGGCGGAACTCCCAGACCGGGGATGGGTTGCGAAGCTGCCCGTAGAGCTGCACGTCGAGTTCCGACACTTGGGCCGGCCCCGGGAGACATTCGCCGACCTGACCAAGAGTCTGAGAGCCGGTGGGGTCTTCATCGACACCACTGTGGTATTAGATAAGGGTACGAGAGTAGTGCTCGAGGTCTCTCCGAGCCCTGGCTCGAGGGCGATCCGGGTGCAGGCACAGGTGGCCGGGGTCGAAGAAGAACGCGTCGGAACCGGATCTAAGGTGACGTCGCGTACTCGGGGGATGGAATTGACTTTCCTCGACCCCGACCCGGGAGAAATGTCGAGACTGATGACGCTGGCTCGCCACTTATCCAGCGAGGAGACGCATGGAACGGACGCAGGCCAATCAGGGGCATCGTGACGAGTTGGCCCCGCCGGTGGCTGGAACCCTGGGGCACGTCGTGCGCGCCAGCCGAGACGCTGGCAAACCGCTCGTTGTCGCCGCGGTGGTTTCGATTTTTGATGACCTTCTAGCGGCGAAGGAAGATCCGCCTGGCGAACGCCCCCCGGAGCTCGATGATGTGGTCATCGACACGACGGGGGTCGCGCGCCTCGAGCTGGCCGCTGACCTGGCTTCGATCGCGCAGCTTCTGGTCGAAGCCCTCCGCGATGAGGTGCCCAGCTCCGGGCGCTGGCTGATCGAGCGGCTTGAGAGCGCGGTCCCCGAAGATCAGCCGGCCGATACGGAACAGCTTCGAGCCTGGTTGAAAGACGCTCTCGGGCAACCGGCCGATCGAGCCGAGGTCGCTTCGTTGGTCTCGTCCGTAGCGAAACCGCTGCCGGTGCCGGATCCGGTAGGCGAGGACGACGTCGGTGCGAACGCTGAGAGCCACGCGGGGTTGCTTCGGGCAACATCGGTCGAGCCGGTCGCGTCCGCCGAGCCGGTCGAGTCCGCCGAGCCGGTCGAGTCCGCCGAGCCGGTCGCGTCCGCCGAGCCGGTCGAGTCGGCTGAAGCAGTCAAGGCGGTCGCGTCCGCCGAGCCGGTCGCGTCCGCCGAGCCGGTCGCGTCCGCCGAGCCGGTCGAGTCGGCTGAAGCAGTCAAGGCGGTCGAAGCCGCATCGCCCGCAGTAGACCTGGCGGTGACCGGTTCCGCAGACGAGGGTGCGGTGTCCTCGCCCGACCTGGCACCGTCGTCGGCCGAGCCCGAAGCTACCGTCCAGGGTTCAACCAAGCCAGCGCCGGTCTTGGAGCCGTTCCCGGAGTTCGCGGTCGACCAGGGACCGAACGAGCAAGCACCGCCGGCGTATACGGACGCGGAGCCGGAGTTCGATGATACGCGTCCAACCCAGGAGGCGATGCCCACTCCATCCATAGAGGCTTCGGCGGTCGCTGATGTTTCATCAGGTCGGTACAGTTCGGCCCCCGAAGAGGAGCCGAGCGACGACGACGATGACACGTTGCACGACCTCGAGACGATTCCCCCGAACGGGGCGTTGATGGCGCCCTTGCTCGGGCTCGGGCCGAAGTCCCAAGCCGACGTCCCGACCGATCCGATCCGGAAACGGACCATAGCCGTCGATGTGACGTTCACCGGTCCGCTGTCGGACCTCAGGCAGGCCGATAAGTCGGACTCGCCACGCGCGAACGTCGAAGATCCGGCTCCAGAGCTTCGGTCGCCCGAGGGCGAAGTCGACGCTACGACCATGACCATCCCCGTGCCGGTCCGCCGCGAAGACCTGGTCGGTCCCCGTGGTTCTCCCCCGGAAGGATCATCGAACGTCAGCTCTTCCAGGCGGTCAACCCGCCCGCGTCGCCAAACCTCGAGCAGCCCGGGTCCCGAGAGCGGGCGGGCTCGTCCCGTGGTTCGCCACCCGGTCCGTCGAGATAACAAAATTTCGGTTCCTGCCGCTCCGGCGAGCCGTCGCGCGGCAAGGCAGTCGCGGCGGAACGATTCGATCATGGGCCCGTCGGACCGGAGCATCCCGTGGGGTTGGTTGGTCGTGCTCGGTATCGCGGCTGCAGCGGCGTATTACCTGCTCTTCACCGGCTGAAAAAAAGCGCGACGCCAACTCGACCACGTCGGATCAGGGTCGCGGAACCAACGTGATATCGACCGCGTCGGGGGGGCCTTCAGCCTGTCGGGTGGCGGCCAGCGCGCTTGCCGTCCCTACCAAAACGATCGCGAAGACGGCCCACACCCACGGTCGAGTCCATAAAGGGGGCTCTTGCTCGACGGTGGTCGCGGTCGATCGGGCGGGCGGCCATTCGAGCAGGGCGGGGGCAGCGGTCAACGCGACCTCGTTCGGTTCACATCGCAGCAGGGCCTCGATACTTCGCCCGAGGTCTTCCGGGTCGAGGCTCGATGCCTGCGACGAGCGTCCGGCCATGTGCAGCACCACCGCCGCCGACGCGGTGGCCGTTGGGGTCCGTTCCGCGCCCAGTCGCAGCTCGCCAAGAACCACCGGGGCGTCGTCTGCGCGTCGCGCGAGGAGCGTCAGAACCGATTCCCGTACTGCGTCGGGCTGCAGGCTCTTGGAGAGGTCTCGGAGCTCCCGAGTCTCGTCGTCGACGGAGAGGCGGGCGGTGATGGATGTCGGTCGATCGCGACCGATCCGCACGGTGGTATGAAAAGAGCGATGGCCGGGGGCCGAGACCCGAACCAAGTGCCGCCCGACCGAAATGTTGCGGAGTCTTACGGGGGCCGTCCCTCGGGAGCGACCGTCGACGAATACCTCGGTGTCCACGTACGGCTCCGCAAGCTGCACGTCGAGGCGACCGAGGGGGCCCGGATCACCTCGCAGGCCGGCGAGCTCCGCTCGGACCTGCGGCACGTATCGGTCGGCCGGGGCTTCGAGATCGGGAGCGAGCTGCAGGGCGCGTCGGAGGCGGAGGTGCGCCGCATCGATCCGGCCACGAGCCAGAAAGATCGCACCGGCCAAAAGGTGAGCTTCGGCGAGCAGCTCGATGGCCCCCGGTGTTTGGCTGATCGCGGTCAGCCGGGCGGTGATCTCGGCCGCTGACTCGATAGCGGCTCCGTCTTCCAGGCTGCGGAATTGCTGGTGCGCGCGCTTCATGGCGATCCGGGCGTCTAGAAGCGTCTTCCGGCGTACCGCGGCGCCGCCCTCGGCCGTCAGGACGCGCTCCGTGTGGCTCGCCGAGAGCAACGGTACGCGCTCGGCGAGCACCGACCGAACCCTTGGCTCCACCCGCGGTACCTGTTCGCGCAACGCTGGGTCGGCAGCGGTCAGCACCAACAAGTGGGGGCGCTCGGGCGGAGGGCAATCTGCGGGAAGCGCCAGGACCGACAGAAGCACAGACAGGTGCATGGGCCCAGCTTCTCCGATCCTAGGGTCGCTTCAAAGGGGAGGGCAAGTCGTACGGCACGACCGATACCTCCGCCATGCCCAGCCGACGGGCCAGCCTGGGCGCGAGGCCAGCTTTGAGGCCGGTGACCACCACGACGACCGTGGCCCGAGGTGCGTCACGCGAGCGGTCAGCGTCGGCAGGATGAGCCCACTGCTCGAGGGCTCGCCGAAGGTCCGAGCCCTCGAGCGCCTGGTGGTCCGCCGCACAGCCGTCCGGCGACCTTCGGTTCTCATCGAGTCGGGTGAGCAGGTCGTGAGCCTCGGCCTCGACCTGGTCGGCAGGCGCCCGACGCCACCACATGACCCTGCGGAACCCCAGACGCTCGACCTCCGCTCGATCCCCGCACAATCGGTGCAAGCGCGCGGCAGGCCACTGGCTCACCGCGACCACCGCCAGCTCCGTTTCCGGTTTGTCGACCACGATCAGTCGTCGACCGAGTGGTGGCGAACCGGGGCCGATGGCACGGCGACTCGCCCGTTCGCGTAGGGGGGGCCCTGGCCAGTCGAATTCGGCCGGCACGGCGCCGACCAGTCGAATCCGAATCCTTGAACGCACCCAGTGATGACGCCAAAACGCAGACAAGTCGGCCGCGGAGACCGTTGCGAGACCTTGCAGGTTCCCGGAGGCGGGCCGAGCGTATTGGGTTCCTCGGAAGAGCTCGGAACGGCTCGCCTGACGGGCGAGCGCCAGCTCGTCCAGCTTTTCGCGGCGCCGGTGGTCTTGGGCGCGCGCCAAGGCCGCGTCAGCTTCGGCGTCGGACACTCGCGTCTCCTGAAGACTTCGCGCCAGCCGCGGCAGAACGTTCGCGAGCTCGGACGGAGGAACCCCAGCGGTCAGCCATATCTCGCCGGGCTGCGCGGACACGTGCACGGTCTGCGCCAGTGCGGGAATCCGGTTGGCCCGAGCCCACCACACGTAAGCGGCCGCCGACGTCAGGCCAGCTTGCGTTTCAGGATCGAAATCCGTGTCGACCTTCCATCCGATCTCGACCCACGGGGGTCCCGGCCACCGTTCGACCGACACGACCTCGTTGGGCTGGGCGAAGATCACGGTGGCCCAGCAGGCGGTACAGATGAGGTTCATCGTCGCCCCCGGGGGACGCCCAGAATCACCAGCGGAGGCCGTCGAAGAAGGTACTCTTCGGCCAGTCGCTGGACCTGTTCAGCGCGATTGGGGGTCGAGTTCGTCAGGACGGAAAGCCGGCGGGCCATGTCGTCCAGAGTCTCGCCGTTGAGCAGAGCATGGGCCGCGAAGTCTCCAGGCCCGTCCAGTGTGCTCAGACGGCGCAGGGTTCGATTTCGGATGCCGGCCAGTGCTCGACGGAGGCTCTCGTGATCCCCGACGGCGAGGGTCCGAAGAACCCGCTGGGTTCGAGTGACGGCCGCCGACGCGGTTGCGGTCGGCGCCAAGGTCATCAGAATCTCGAGATCCGCGCCCGCCGTATGGTGGCGATGGCGAACCGCGATGCCCTGGGCCAGTTCGGGCGTCAAGGACGGGCCAAGGGGGCTGGTGATCGGATCTCCGAGGGCCAGCGCGATCGCGTCTAGGGCGGCCCGGGTGCGCGGTGGCAGGCGGGGGACAGACCAGCTCAGGAGCAGGTGCCGGTGCGGGCCGGGAACGCGGATTTTGATCCGGTCCGGGTGCCGAAGCCGAGGAACATCGGCCTCCTCGTCCCGGCGCTCCTGTCGACAACCTCTGTAGTGCGCCGCCGCTGCATCGAGCACCGCCTGCCGTTCGACGGGCCCGGTCACCACCACCACCGCCCGCGATGGTCGGAGCCACGCCGCCAAAGCGAGCCTAAGGTCATCGGAGACGATGGGCCCCCGGCTGCTTCGAGACGCACCCGTTCGAGCACGCCACGCAGAGCGAACGAGTCGATGGCTCACACTTTCCCAGCCGATCACCCGTTCGATGCGGTCGATGGCCTGGGTGAGTTGGTCGTCGGACCAGACCGGACGACACAACCAATCGGCGTGTGCGCCGAGGTGTTGAGACCATCGATCGAGGGCTGCCGTGGTCCGAATATTGAGGCGGGTCGCATCCCGCCCAACCGACGCGTCCAGCGGTTGCGGGCCCGATTGGGTGGCGAGCCGAAGGGCGGCCACCGCCGCGTCGAGCAAGCCGACCCTCGGAAGTGCTTCACCACGCTGCTGATGGCGCACCCAGGTTTGGATGGAAACGGCCCGCCCTCCTTCGGTTGGAATCCAAACCAGCCGGGGGCCCTGACCCAGTCGGAACGCCTCGAAGCTTCGATGGGCGACGCGGGCCCGCGACTGCGGTCGCCAGTCTGCGCTTGCGGCGTGGGCACGGTCACTCGGAACGTCGGAATCGGGAGCCAGGCCGAAAGTTGCGCATGCGCTGAGTCCCAGGCAGCCCCAGAGCCCGAGCCATCGGGTGAGGACTTTGGATGCCGGACTTCGCCAACCCGAGCCTGTCTGGAAGCGCATCCTGGCCGGCGAATCTACGGCTTTGCCGCCGGTTTGGCGGCCGGGTCCGGCTGCGCGGCTTCCGCGACCTCGGATCCTCGCGTCGGTTGGCGGGACACGTAGAGGCTGCGATAACTCACGATCTGCTCGTCGAGCCGGGCCACGACGAGGATCTTATTCAGACCTTCCTTCAGCTGCAACGGCACTTCGAAAGGAAGCTCCGCCGCCCGTTCATTCGGAACCGTCCATCCGGATGAAGCGGTTTCGCCCACCGGAGCGGCCGCGGCCGGACCACTGGCGAAAAAGACCTTGTCATCGTTCAGAACCACATACATGTCGCGCAGCTTGCGTCCGTGGACGATTCCGCTGAGCAGAACCTTGTCCGCCGTTACGACGCTGCCCGCAAGTTGTCCGTGAAGCTTGATAGTAGGGGGCCGGCGTCGCGGATGGTATGCCACCACCTGCCCCGATGCCTTCACCTTACGCTGTCGGACCAGGCGAACGTCTTTCCGCGACACCCACCCGGTCAGCTCGTCGGCGAGCTGAACACGGATGGCGTCGCCGGCCTTCGCCGTGGCGACCAACGCTTTTCCGCGGGGTAGGGTGGCGATGACGGGGCCGTCAGCGGCAACGGAAGCTCGGATCTTCGCTCGCCGAGTGGCGACCGCCCGGCGAACGTAGGTCTTGACCGGAGTAGCGGCGGCCGGCATCGCCTTGAGGTCGATCTGGTCTTCGAGCCATTCGCCGGTGCCGGAGTCGTAGATCGTCAGCTCAACGGGCAGAACGTCCCGGCCGCTTTGAGCCTTGGGAACCCGGAACTTGAGGCGGCCGCTCTTCGTCTCGCCGGGAGCGATCGGGCCCACCACCGCGCGTCCGCGCTCCAAGAACAGGTCTTCATCAGCGCCGGATTTCAGCCGCAGCGACACGTCGTCAGCCGGTCCGGGACCGGTGTTGGTCACCAGCACGACGAACTCGACGCCTTCTCCAACCTCGAGCACACCATCACCGTCGCCCCGTTCGCGGTCGTCGATCATGAAGTGATACGCGAGCTGAGGATGTGGCACGTACTTGGTGACGACCGGTGCCGTGCCTGCCGACCCGGTAGGGCCTCGATCGTCTTCGAGTTCGAGCGTCAGAATGTCGGAACGCGACGAAGCATCTTTGGGCACCTTGGTCTTGACCTGCCAGGTCTTGCGCTCGCCAGGCCCGATGAACCCGAACAAGAGCTCTCGCCCCTTGAAGGCCGGGTGCTCCGTCTCCAGGGTACCGTGAACCCGGTACATGGGGGCGTCCGAGAGGTTGCGAACCGTGGCCTCGACGAGCAACGACGAGCCGGCATCGACTTCGGTTTTGGGGGGGCCCAGGGGGGCAACTTTCTTGGCCGCACCGTCTTTTGTCTCAGTGTCGGCCTCGGGAGGCGCGTCGTGGACCGACAGCTTGACCTCTACCCGGGGTGGAGAAAGCAGCTCGTCATCGGGACGGGCCCGCCAATCGACGCTGAGCTCACCCAGTTGTGCCGCAACCCGTTGGCCCTGGGCAGCCTTCCGACTCCGCATGAAGCTGCTGCCGTCGCGCAGCATTCGGGTGCGTTTGTTGCTGCCGGCGGCCAACAGGAACTCTCGGCTGAACTTGATGGGATAATCCTCGACGAAGCCGTCGGCAGGTGGCTCTTCGTCGTCGGTCTCCTCGACGAGGTAGGTGAGCGAGAAAAACGGGGCATCGCTTCGCTCGGGGCTCTCACTCGCCCGGTCGAGGTGCTGTGCAAGGTGCTTTTCGCGGTGCCCTTCCGGCCGGTAGAACAGACGCACGCCCTCTTCGCGGACCCAGGCCGGGGTCAGCTCGATGTCGGGCGCGACGCCGGTGTTTTGAATGGAGATGCCGCCCGGCGTAAGATACTGCGCGATGGTGAGCTTGAGCGCGGAACTGTCGGCGAAGTCGTACAGCACCTGCACGGAGCCCTTTCCGAAGGTCGTTTCGCCGATGATGACCGAGCGGTCGAGGTTCTTCAGCGCACCCGCCACGATCTCCGAAGCCGAGGCCGAGCCTTTGTTGACCAAAACCGCGATCGGAAGCTCCGACTCGGTGTCGGCCCATCGGGCCCGCTTCGGCTCGCGCAACTTGTTCCCGTACCCGACCGTCGTCACGATGTCGCCGGATGTCAGGAACTTGTCGCTGACCTGGATCGCCTGTTCAAGAAGCCCCCCGGGGTTGTTGCGAAGGTCGAGCACCAGACCCTTGAGCGGTCCGCCGGCCTTTTGAGTGAGTTTGCCGAGATGCTCCTCCAGATCTTGGCCGGTGTTCTGCTGGAAGTTCTTGATCTTGATGTAGCCGACGTTGCCCGACAGGAGCTTGCTCTCAACCGACTCGATCTTGATGCGCTCCCGCACGATGTCGTACCGCCGGGCGTCGGTCCAGCCCTTGCGGTCGACCCAGATCGTGACCTTCGAACCTTCGGGGCCCCGGAGCATTCGGACGGCCTCCTCGATCGGCATCGAGACGGTCGAGACATCGCCGATTCGAGAGATGACATCGCCGGCCTTGAGACCGGCTCGGGACGCGGGCGTGTCGTCGATCGGAGAGATGACGGTCAGCTTTGCGTCGCGGATCGAGATGACGATACCGAGGCCCCCGAACTCGCCCTTGGTCGACGTCTTCATCTCTTGAAACGCTTCGGGCTTCAGGAGCACCGAATGCGGGTCGAGGGTCGAGAGGGCGCCGTTGATCGCTGCGTACTCGATCGCCCGCATGTCTTCCTGGAGCGGGAGCGTCTTTTCGAAGAAACGAAACACCTCGCGCAGCTTCAGGTTGATCTCCCAGAGGCTCTCCACGTCGTCGATCGAGATCGTCTTCTCTTCGTCGACGACCCGAATGCGCAGGCGACCATCGCCCAAGTCTTCGACGATAACCTCGGCGGTTTGCCGTTCGATCTCGTTGAGTGCGGCCTCGAGCATTTCGCGAGGCCGAATGCGGTCGGGCTCGACGTAGTTGTCTTTGACGTGCAGCGCGACGTTCGAGAACACACTGAGCGCCGAAATCCGATAACCGCGGTCGCCCTCTTCATTGCCGGCGCTGGCGAACAATCCCGATTCGCCGCCCGCCGCCGCGATGACGTCGGACAGCAACGGAGGCTTTTCGCCGCCGGCCCGCAAATGAGAGAGTTGATAGCCAGCCAGGGCAAACCCGCCGCAGGCGGCGGCGAGGGCAATCGCTCGGAGTTTCGTCATCTCTATGTGTTCTCGCCTTCTGTCAGTTTGCTGCCAGGTCGACCCTCAACAGCCCTGAGTACTGAACCACCTGTTGGACGCCGATCATTTCGGCGTCGAACTCGAGCAGAGCAGCCTTACCGACGCCGTTGGGGATTGTAATGTCGTATAATAGCAGGAAGCTGCCGGACAAGGTGCCCCGGATGTCGGAGAGCGCAAGCTCCAACTGGTTGACCTGGTTCACCTGGACGGCCGAGACGTCGAAGTAGGCGCCGCCGGTAAACGCGGTGATCGACTGCAGGTCATCGAACTTCTGGGACCGAGCGAGCGAAACCCCAATCATGTCGACTTGGGTCAGGGGTCGAGCCGCATCGACCGAGGTGTCGACGTCGTCCAGGGCCTCGAAGAAAGCCAGCGCGGATTCTTCCTCGGTTCCCACGTGCTCAGAACCCGTAATCACGATGATTCGACCGGCGGGTGCGATGCCCGCCACATTGCGATTCGCTTCGTCGAGCATCTCCGCGGCCTCGCTGATCGCGTCGAACAACCGCGCGTCCCCTGCTCCGGGCTGCCGGAGGGCATTCTGAACGGAGATGTCCAGGGCGCCCCGGCCCGGGCCCGAGAATAAGCTCTCGCCGATGGGATTTCCGTTGGTGTCGTATTGAACACCGAGGCGTCGGATTTGGGAGCCGAAGGAGACCGCGCCCACTCGGTCGCGCTGACGAAGGCCCTGCAAGAAAGACGTCACTGCGCGCACGGTGGCTTCGTTTTGGAGAATCTTGCCGTCAGCGCTCGCCGAGCTGTCGATCACCAGGATGACGTCGAGCGGGCCCGCCCGCACGTTCCCGTCGTATCCGCGATTGGCAGATACATCGACCGACAGCGGGGTCGGCGACAAGGTAATGGGGTCGGGCCGTCCATCGATGCGAACGTCGGTGAGGTTCACCATGCTGTGCAGAAGCCCCCCGGTGAAGCAGGTTTGCGGCGTCTCGTTGTGGTCGGGGCACATACCGCGCCCGTCGATGCCGTACGGGGAAATCTGAATCGCGACCGTGCCCGCGGCTCCGTCCCGAAGCGGCTGCCAGGCGAAGGCGCCGACCACGTCGATGCCCGCCAGGCTGGCATCCGGTACCAGGATCGACGCGGCCGGGCTCCGGAAGCCGTTGAGGTCTTGGAACTGGACGATGAGCTCGTCATCGCCCCGCGCTTGGATCGGCGGGAAAGCGAACCGTCCCTGTTCGTCGGACAACCGGCGGAGCACCAACTGCTGTCGGGGCTCACCGATGCCCGCGAAACCTCGGTTCTGAAGCGTGACGAGGGCGGTGGGCGGGGCATTGCCGCTCACGACCACCAGGCCGCGCTCGTCGGGCGGCGTGACGTCGATCGCCTGGACGTCGATCTCGAGCCATTCACCCTCTTCGAACCCGCATTCGGCGTCCGTGACGCACCGGGTGCGGCCGGTTTGAGGGCTCGGACACTCTACGACGCCGTCTTCTTCGAGCTGGGTATCCCGTTCGACGGTGGTCTGGCAGGTGCCGCGCGCCTGCCCGGCCGTGAAGCAGCAAATGAAGTCGCGGTCCGAGAATCGAAGGTCGGGCACCGTGATGAATACGGGTTCGCCCCGGCGCGCACCGCTCCGATCGGTCGCGCCCGCGACCTCGAGGATGTTCCCTCCCAGCGCCAGGATCGTAAACTCGAAGCTTCCGTCGGATTCGACTTCGCGGATGGTCTCGCTCCCGTTGGGGTGGGCCTTGATGAATACATGGCTTGCTCCGGCGGGAGCGGCTTCGCTGAGGCCTCGGCCGGTCACCAGACCGCCCACCGGGAAGAACACGACGATCCGGTCCAGTTGCGGCTGTCCGAAATCCGGGATCGAGGCGGCGCTGGAGCACCCGACGGCCCCGCTGGCGGCGACCAGCGTGACCAACCCGCGCCAGCGCGAGGCGGCGCCCGTCCCAACGCCGGTCGCGGGGCGCGAAAGCCGGCCCAAAGTGGAGATAATCGCTCGCTTCATACCTGGTCCGAATGCTAGCGACCCGGCTGCATCGACTCAACGGAGGTCCCCTTGACCGGTCGAAGTTTTGCCTTTTGCGCTTGTTAACCCCTCTCGCCCACGGTACCACCCACGTCCTCGCCATGCCGGGCGGTCCCGCGAGAGGCTCGCCAGACGATGACTCGGCCCGCGAGCAGGAGTTGACGGATGAAAAAAACGCCGATGCAGCAGGTGAAGGACAACTTCGGAGACCGCGCATCTTTGGTCGCTGAGCTGGCCAAGCTCGTCGACAAGCAACACGGCGACAGCAGCACCGACGACGTCAAGTCGCGGCTGATGGGGCTGTCGAACGCCAAGCTGCTGCGCCTGTACCGGGTGGAGCAGGTCGTTCGAGAGGGCTACGGCGACCGGGCGAAGCTTGAAGCGGCGATCGTCGACGCCCGCGTGAAGGCCGGCGCGACCGCTGACGACGACTTCAAGGTCAAGCTCGCGACCTACACGAAGGCCCAACTGGTCGATATGACGAACATGCGGGTCGGCGACCAAAAGATCCGCACCGTCGCCGGGGTAAAGCCGCCTCCGAAGGTCAAGACCGGAAGCGTCGAGCCGCCGAAGAAGAAGGCGACGAAGAAGAAGGCGGAAAAAACCAAGGCCGTGACCGCGTCCAAGACGACCCAAAAGACGAAGACCAAGACCACGAAGTCCAAGGCTCGCAAGACCAAGTCGAAGCGGTAGCCTTCGGCGCCCCCTAGCGCGATTTCAACCCTCGAATGATGAAGTCGCTGAACTGTTCGGCGACCATCACGGGATCCCGAGGCGCTTTGCTCTCGCCGCGGGACTCCTCGATCTGCTTCAGAATCCATTCGAGAGAGATCTCGTCGACCGCTCCGAACAGCGCCCTTCGAAAGACCAAGGGGTCGAGGTCCCGACGGAAGACGCCCTGTTTTTGGCCGTCTTCGACGATGCTCTGGAGCAGCTCCAGGTAACGCCGAAAGGCGCGAGGGTGGTATTCCTTGATGAACCGAGCGCTCTGACGGAGTTCGATGGTGAGGACCTGCATGAGCCGAGGCTGTTCGGCGACGAGCTTGAGATGTTCGACGATGTACCGGCGAATCTTGGATTCGGGATCGCCTTCGTGTTCGGTCAAGGTCGCCGACAACCGCTCGATGATGTCGTGCATCTTTTCTTCGAACAGCGAGATGAGGACGTCATCCTTGCTCTTGAAGTACAGGTAGATGGTGCCGTCGGCGACGCCGGCGGCTTCGGCGATCTCGGAAACGCGCGCGCCAAAGAACCCTTTTGCCGCGAAGACATGAACCGCGGCATCGATGATTCGCCGACGCTTGTCTTCACGGCTCAGTTTACGGGCCGTGCTCACCCCCTGGAGATACGTCGGCGGTGCTCTCGAAAACAAGCCTCGGCTCGGTCGGGCATGATCGAAATGCCGGTCCGGGTGCCTCTGTGCTCGGCCGAAACACCGAGCGCCGACCCTGGGAGGCGGGTGAACGGGCGGGGCGCGGTTCGGGGGCGGGCGCGGTTCGGGGCCGCGCCGGCTTGATGCGCCGAGGCGGGTGCTCCTATGCTGCCCCCGGTGGGAACACTCCGCCGAATCGGGGACGGCGAGACCTTCCCCCTTGCCGCCCAGTGTCTGATCGGCAGGTCCGCCGCCTGCCAGATCCGCATCGACGACCGCTACGTCTCCAGCGAACACGCGAAGATCGTGTGGACGGGTACCAAGTGGCAGGTCCGCGACCTAGGGAGCCGAAACGGCACATTCGTGGATGGCCGCCGGGTGGAGCCGGGCCGCCCGGTCTCGATTATGCTCGGTTCTCAACTGGGGTTCGGTGAGTCGGAGGTCGGCTGGGAGCTGATCGACGCCGCGGCCCCAAGCGCGATGGCGACTTCGACCGCCGACGGCGTCCAGCGCTTCGCGGTCGGTGACCTTCTTATCCTCCCCGACGACGAGATGCCCGAAGTATCGATCTATCCAGCGCCACAGGGTCCCGGATGGGTCGTGGAAGATGCCGAAGGTGAAATCCGTGTCGTTCAAGACCAAACAGTTTTGGCAGTCGGGCGAGATGCCTGGCGCCTCGACCTGCCGGTGCTGAACGAGTCGACGCCCATGGTCGACATCGCCCGTACGCTCGATAACGTTCATCTACGTTTGGCGGTATCACCGGACGAAGAGAAGGTAGTGATCAGCACCATGCTCCGAGGAGAGGTCACGCACGTTCTGGAGCCGAGGGAGCACAGCTATCTGATGCTCGTCCTGGCTCGGGCGCGCATCGAGGATGCCCAAAAGCCGTCCGCCGACCAATCCGCCGACCAATCCGCCGACCAAGGATGGCGCGATGTCGAAACGCTGACCCGAATGCTGAAGCTCGATCCCAACGCCCTGAACGTGTCCATTCATCGGGCCCGCCAGCAGCTGGCGAAGACCGGGCTCGAGGGTGCGGCCGGCGTGATCCAGACTCGGCGGGGTCGGCGTCGACTCGGGACATCCCGCTTCGAGATCGTTACGCTCAAGGACTAGGCCCGGATGACCGACGGCAGGACGCAGCCGGGAGGTCTGGTCGACGGCCGCTTCCTGCTCAAACACCAGCTCGGAGGCGGAGGCGCGGCGACCGTATGGGCGGCGACCGACCTGCACCACAACCGAGACGTCGCCCTCAAGCTGCTGCATCCACGATACCGAGGCATTGCCGAAGCGCACGAGCGATTGGCCCGGGAGGCGTCGCTTCTGGCCAGCTTTACTCACCCGCACATCGCCCGAGCCCAGGCCTTCGAGCTCGACCGAGCCCAGCCTTACTTCGTGATGACCTTGATCCAAGGCGAGAGCCTCGAAGACGAGCTCGCCGCCCGCTCGACGGTCGACGACTTCTTTGGATGGGGCGAGCTCCTGCGCGTGGTGGGTCAGATCTGCAGCGCGGTCGACTATGCTCACGCCCACGAGGTCGTGCATCGCGACCTGAAGCCCAGCAACATCATGCTGGACAGCACCACCGCCCCGCCCGACGTCCGCGTGCTCGACTTTGGGATCGCCAAGCTTCTTGGCGGCGTTTCTCAGCACCCCACCACGCAGGGCCGAGTGATGGGCACGGGCTTTTACATGGCTCCCGAGCAGGCCCGGGGGGACCCTCTCGATCGGCGGGCCGATCTCTTCTCGTTGGGGGTGGTCGTCTTCGAGATGGTCACGCTGCGGCGGGCGTGGGTTCGTTCCGACCGAGGGGGCCCGGTTCGCGCGTTCGCGGAGGCCGCGCGTCGCAACGAATTCAATACCCCAAGCGCGATCTTGAGTCGGATCGCTCGGGAGACGCGACCGCGCGCTTCCGACTTTCGTCCCGGGCTGTCGGCGGCGCTCGACAGCGCGATTACTTGGGCATTGGCGATCGAGCCGGACGACCGCCCTCCGAGCGCGAAGGCTTTCTTCGACGAGCTGGCGGCGGCGGTCGCGGCGGTGGAGCTCGACGACCATGAGGCCGCGACGGTGGCCGCGATGGCCGGGAAGGGGGACGCGCGCCTCCCCGTCAGCAGTACCTGGGCCCGGTCGGGGGTCGGTGCGGCGGCGCTCGCGGTGTTCGAGCGCTCCGACGGTGCATCGATGCCGTCCCCGATGGCTTCGGACCGTCGGGTCCAGGCCGAGATGGTCGACAACAAGCCGACACCTCTCGGAGCCAGCCCACCGCCTACCGAAGACGCGCCCGACGCGGACCTTCCGTGGGACGACGTCGGGACGGTGGTCAATGAGACGCCCTCCGAGGGGCGGTTGCCTCGTTTGTCGGATGAGCCCCCTGACGAGCCGCTCGACAAGACCCGGACGGTCAGCGACCCCGCCGAGAGTCTGGCCGCCGACCTGACCCTGGTGCCGCCGATGAACTCCACCGAAGTCCCCCGGCGGGGGGCGGCCTCGCTCGGTACGAGTCGGTCGGCCAACGAGGCTGGAGGGCGCGGCTCCAGTCGAAAGGCGGGCCCCGCGGCGACCGGGTCTTCGCCGATTGTTCATTCCGCTCCGGGCCGCACGCCGAAGCCGACGTTCGTCGATCCTTCGGCCCTGGGCGCCCCGCAGATGCGCACGGCGAGCGTTCTGTCGCTGTCGCCAATGTTGCCGACGCCCTGGTCGGACGGCACCCAGCTGCTGAAGGTCGCGGTTATCGCGGTGTCGCTGTTGACCGCAGGCGCCCTGTTGCTGCTGGCCGGTTACCAGTTGGGTCGCCAAACGGCCCCCCGCGCGCCGGCGCCGGAAATTCTGTCTTCAGAGCCGGCCCGAGATCCTCGCCCGGAGGTCGTGCCGGTTCCGGATATGGAAGAACGGGCGGTCCCCCGCGCCGAGGAGTCCGCCTTCGGTGCCAAACGAACGGACAGAACGGACAGATCGGACAGAACGGACAGAACGGACAGAACGGACGGTCACCGGGCGACGGGGGATGAGCCCGACCTGCTCGAGCCCCGGCCAAAGTCGGCCGAGCCGGAGGCGCGTCGTCGTCGCCGACGTCGTCGGACCGCCGCCGCAGTCCCCGAGAAGCCGGAGCGACCGCTGGCCGAGCTCCATCGGATGATGCGCGAAGCTCGGTCTCGCCCGGAAGACCTCGCCCTCTTGACCCGCTTGGGCAAGGCGATCGAAGCGCGCGCCGGAGACATCAAGAACCGGTCGGAGCGGGCGCGAGTTCGGCGAATCGCCCGGTCCTCCGCGATGCTTGGCGACGCCGACGGTCTCGATGAAGCGCTCAAAGCGCTCAGTGCGGCCCTGAATTGACGACGGGCGCGAAACCCCGCAGCCGTGGCGCCGAGTGAGGGCGCACAGTTCGCGCGGCCGGCCCGTAGCGGCGTGAGGCCGTCGACAGGACACCGTTTCGGTCGTCGGGCCATGCTCGGCGCGCCTTGGTCTCGACGCCTGCGGTGGCGGAGATCTGCGGATCACGATCGACGTCGAGGGTGAGGCGTGTATCGAGGCCAGCGGACGCAATCCGGATTGCCGGCAGACGACGGATGAATACGCGCTGGCGAGTTTGACCTGCGGCGCCGCTGCCGACCCGGAATGCCGGTTGCACGTGTACAGCGACGCGCGTTCGCTTCCGCCGCCTTTCGATGTTCGACGTGTGCAGTGGGTCGACGGCGCGAACGCGGTCCCCGGCGCGCTGTCGGAGCGATCGTGGATCGCTGCGCATTTTCTGCGCTCCGTGCTCCCTTGGACCGCCGAACTCCTGCGTATCGACCCGCTACCTTGAGGACGGACGGCCGATGGCAGCCATCATGGCATGTTCCGGATGCGCTTCAACTCGCGCCGACCTAAAATTTCGCGAACCTTTCGCGAAATGGCCCCCATACTCGTGGGCTGGGCCTGCCGAATCCATGAAGGAGGAATCGTTGAAAGAAGAATCGTTGGTTGCCGGGTCTTGGAGCCCCTCAGTACAGTGGTGACATGGCGCAGCGGCAGCGGAAAGAACAGGGAGAGCAGACTCGACAGTCGATCATCGAGGTTACGACCCGGCTCTTCGCCACGAAGGGCTATGCGGGCACTTCGCTCGATCTCATCGCCAAAGAAGCCAAGACCAGCAAGAGCTCGATATTTTGGCACTTCGAGAACAAGGAAGACCTGTTGTTTACCGTCGTCGACCGCGCGATGAGCGCGTGGGAGTCGCGGGCCGGCGCCGAGCTTTTGGCCCAACCCGACCCGGCGCGACAGCTGGCCAAGCTCGTCGAGCTGTATCGGGAACTCGCTCGGGAGCGCCCTGACACTTTGCGACTACTGCTCGGTCTTCTCCTTGAGACCGGCGATGCCAACCCGGAAGTTCGCCGACGCTTTCAGCGCATGTACCAGGGATACCGCACATCGATTCAGATCATTTTGGAAGAAGGCCAGGCGTCCGGACATTTTACGGCCTCATTTCCGGTGGAGCATTTGTCGGCCATCACTTTGGCGGTGTTCGATGGACTGTTCATCCAGGGATTCTTGGATGACGCGGCGGTGCCCGACGAGGCGGTATCGTCGGTCAAGCAAGCGATCTTTCGACTGGTCATGCCCGGCAAACCAGTGCCCGAGCCGGTCTCCGTTTCGATCGCGGAGGCGTGACCGGCCCTCATCCGGACCCTTCGGACCATTCGGACCGAAGGCGCAAAAATATCGGGTTCCAGGACCCTAGGGCTTGAGCTAGGCTTCGGCGTGCCCAAGCGGTTCAAGGCCGCCGTCATTGGCGGAAGCGGTTACGGCGGCGGCGAGATGATCCGTCGTCTCTTGATACATCCCGAAGTCGAACTCGTGCGCGTCTCGAGCATCGACTATGTGGACCAACCTCTGTCGGTTGCTCACCCCAATCTTACCGGTCTGACTTCCCTGCGCTTCGAAGACCTTTCGGCGTTCGAGGCGGCCGACGGAATGGACATCGTGCTGCTCGGGCTCCCGAGCGCCGTCTCGGCCGCGAAGGTGCCCGAAATCCTCCCCACCGGGGCCAAGATCGTCGATTTGTCGGGGGCGTTTCGCCTCACGACGCTCGCGGCCTACGAGCGCTTCTACGGCGGACCTCACGCGAGTCCCGAGTTGATCGAACGATTCACGTACGGGTTGCCCGAGGTGTTTCGAGACCGGATTCGGACCTCCGAATACGTCGCCAATCCCGGCTGCTTCGCGACGACGGTCGAGCTGGGGCTCTTGCCCCTTGCGCACCGAGGCTGGCTCGCGGGCGTGGTGGAGACGGTCGCGATCACCGGGTCGTCGGGGAGCGGGGTCGTTCCGAGCGCGGTGACTCATCACGCCGTGCGGGCGATCAATATCAAGACTTACAAGACGCTGACTCATCAGCACGTGCCCGAGATCAACGATACCCTGAACTCGGTTGGAGCTGAGGATGTGAGCGTGCAACTGGTTCCGGTTTCGGGCCCGCTGACGCGCGGGTTGTTCGCATCGTCCTTCGCTCACATCGACGCATCGATCCGCGAATCCGACGTTCGTGCGGCCTACGCCGCGACCTATCACGATGAACCCTTCGTGCGCATTCCAGACGGTCGCCTGCCGGAGGTCGCGGCCGTGGCCGGGTCCCACTACGTCGAAGTTGGCTTCGTATGGGGCGATGTGTTCGACGGCCGACGGATGGTCACCTGCATCTCGGCCCTCGACAACCTGATCAAAGGAGGCGCGGGGCAAGGCATTCAGAACATGAATCTGATGCTGGGGCTCGACGAGCGGCTGTCGCTGCAGGACCCCGGCAGCTGGCCATGACGATCGTCATGAAGCTGGGCGGGGAACTCATGACCGAGGCGAGGTCAAGCGAGCTGGACGCCATTCTCGACAGCGTGCGCCACCTCTGGAAGGGCGGTGAGCGGATCGCGCTCGTGCACGGCGGTGGACCGCAGATGTCTGCGCTGCAGTCGGAGCTCGGCCAGACCCCTCGAATGTCGGGGGGGCGGCGGGTCACCGATGAAGCGACCATCCGAGTCCTCAAGATGGTCGTCGGGGGGCAGGTCAATATCGACCTGTGCCGAGCCTTGACC
Source organism: uncultured Myxococcales bacterium (assembly GCA_964519665.1). Classification (GTDB taxonomy): domain Bacteria; phylum Myxococcota; class Kuafuiibacteriia; order Kuafuiibacteriales; family Kuafuiibacteriaceae; genus JANQQN01. Next base: position 90,369 of record CAZFIV010000008.1, on the reverse strand, counting down.
CGCGCCGGAATAACCGCGGTGGGGATGACGGGCGTCGGCGGACCGCTGCTGGCGTGCGTCCGCCGTCCGCCGTCCGTGGTCCCGGGAGAGGGGCCGGAGCCCGTCGACTTGGGCTACGTCGGCGAGGTCGCCTCGGTCCGCCGAGACCTTTTGGAAGCGCTGTTCGGGGCTGGATACGTGCCCGTGGTGGCCTGCATCGGTGCCGATGCGTCCGGACAGGTCTACAACGTCAACGCGGACGACGTCGCCCATGCCTTGGCAGCGGCGCTCGCGGCCGACGTCCTGATCTTGGTGACGTCGACGCCGGGCGTTCTCGGCGACAAGGATGATCCGACGACCCGCCTACCAACCCTAACGGTCGACCAGGCGCAAGAGGCCATCGCTGCGGGCGTCGTCAAGGGGGGCATGATTCCGAAAGTCGAATCCGCGCTCGGGGCTGTGAACGCGGGCGTGGGGCGAGTGGTGATCATTGGTCGGCTTTCACCCGGTCAGGTCGAGGAAGCTTTGGTCCACCCGGGGCGATGGGGTACGACGGTTTCTTTGTAAGGTTCCGCAACCGAAGGCCTTCGGTCCGGTGCGACGACGAGGTCGCCAGCCGCCCCGATCGGTATGACCGTGGGGCGTCAGTGCGGGTCGCTGGCCGCGGGGACGGGTGTCGTTTTGAACACCAGCGGTGGAGCGGAGATGGGTTGAACTTCGGAGAGCTGTCGGGTCAATTCCACGGGGTCCGACGTCGGTCGATTGCAGATCTGCTGCAGGCACACGTAGGCGGTTGGTTGGCCTCCGATCGCACGCTTGTCGATGCTCCAGGGTACTCGTTCGATCGGCCCTCGCCGGACGATCGCCCGGTTGGGCACGAAGGCGGTCCGCAGGGCCGCTTCGAGGTCGGCGCGGGCCGGGCCGTCGCCGACCAGCGCGATCTCCTTGGCTTCGTCGTGGTAGAAATCGAGCGCGGTCACCAGTTTCGGTGTCTCGAAGGGGTCATCGGTGAGCGGTCGACCGAAGGCGAACAAGATCATCTCGGCCGCCTTTCGGTATTTTTCTTCCGTTGTAAGGGTGTGCAGGCGCAATAGGTTGAGTGCGGTGACCGAGTTCCCAGACGGCTGGGCGCCGTCGGAGACCGGTTTTTCGCGGACCAGCAGCTTGGGACCGTCGTCGGCGGTCGCGAAATACGCGCCATCGCTTGCGTCCCGATAGTGCTCGTCGAGCACCGCTTGCAGGCGCACGGCCTCATCGAGCCACCGGGCGGCGCTGGTTGCTTCGAAGACGTCGAGGAGCGCCGCGATGACGAATGCATAGTCCTCGAGAACCGCTCGGTGCCGAGCTCGTCCGTTCCGGTAGGCACGAAGCAATCGGCCGTCGGCGGTGAGTTTGGTCAGTACGAAATCGGCGGCTCGTTCAGCGGCTTGCACGTACCGAGGCTCGTCAAGCACGAATCCGGCCCGCGCGAAGGCCGAGATCATCTGCCCGTTCCATTCAGTAATGACCTTGTCATCCAGCAGCGGCGGAACTCGTCGTTGCCGAGCCGCGTAAAGCAGCGGCTTGGCTGCTGCGATTTCGGCCCGAAGGGCGTCGACCGATACTTCGAGTTCGGAGGCGACTTCGGCGTCGATTCGCGGGCGGTGAAGAATGTTGCGGCCCTCGAAGTTGCCGGAATCGGTGACCGCGAAGTACGCCAGCACCGCACGGGCTCGCGATTCGCCGACGACGGCCCGGATCTCGGCTGGCGTCCATACGAAGAACTTTCCTTCCTCGCCCTCACTGTCCGCGTCGGTCGCGGAATAGAAACCTCCGTCGGTGCTGGTCATCTCTCGGAGGACATAATCGAGGGTCTCTCGGGCGACCTCGGCGAAATCGGGATCCTGGGTGGCCTGGTAGGTTTCGATCAGCAGGACGACGAGCTGAGCATTGTCGTAGAGCATCTTTTCGAAGTGCGGGACCAGCCATTGCCGGTCGGTCGAATACCGAGCGAAGCCACCGGCCAAGTGGTCGTAGATGCCGCCGCGCATCATTTTTCGAAGTGAATGGGAAACGACGTGTAGGGCTCTTTCGTCGCCGGACCGCCGCCAGTAGCGAAGCAGAAGTTCGTACGTGGACGGCCGGGGGAACTTCGGGGCTCGACCGAATCCTCCAGCCTCTTGGTCAAATTGCCGAGCAAGATACTGAGCGGCCTCGTGAAAAATATCGGGGGACGGGAATCCCTCTGGAGGTCGGCGCTGAGTGGCCTGATGGAGCATTCTGGATAGGTCGCCGGTTGCGGCGGCGATTCGATCGGGCTCTTTCACGTAAGCTTCGTGCAGTCGTCGCAGCACCGATAGGAATCCGATCGGCATGTCCCGGTCGCCATCCCGGGGCGCAAAGTAAGTCCCCGCGAAGTAGGGTTCACCGTCCGGCGTCATGAAAACGGTCATCGGCCAGCCGCCGCCGCGTCGGGTCATGATTTGAAGCGCCGTCATGTAAACGCTGTCGACGTCGGGCCGCTCCTCCCGATCGACCTTGATCGCGACATAGTGGCGATTGATGAACTCGGCGATCTCCTCGTCTTCGAACGACTCCCGTTCCATGACGTGGCACCAGTGACAGGTGCTGTATCCAACGCTCAGAAGGACGGGCCGGCCTAGTTTACGCGCAGCGTCGAAGGCCTCGTCGCCCCAAGGGCGCCAGTTTACGGGGTTATGCGCGTGCTGGAGCAGGTATGGGCTCGTCTCAAAAATGAGCCGGTTGATATACTTTGGCTCACCACTGGGGCTCCAGTGATGGGTGCGGGGTTGGTACTTAGGCCCCTGCTCGGCGAGGGCCTCTCGCAGAGCGGCGGACAGGTCGGTGCCGAAGGGCTCCGCGCCCGGGAGTCGGATGAGGGATGTTTCGGTCATGGTCGATCTTTCGTGAGGGGCGGCCGAGATACAGGATGTAGATTGGCACGACAGAGCAGAGCAGGCCGCGAGGGCCAGGCTCAGGACATCCCGTAGGTTGGCTCGGTTCATGAGAGGAGCATCACCCACCGGAACCAGCAGATCCAGACGCGTCGTCGCCCGGTCTTCGCTCATGACGGCGCTCCGGTCCACCGCAGGGGCCTGCAGTCATCGCGTGCTAGCCAACAGTCGGATCAGGCCGCAAGTCGGGCCTGCACCACGATCTTTTCGAGTTCCTTTTCGCAGGCGTTCCAGGCCCTCCTGAGGGGGGGCTGGAGGATCGACAGCTCGTACCTGAAATCCGCCTTGCGGTCCTCGGCCGTGAAGGGGGGCGGCAATCGGCGGAGCCACTTGCGAAAGAACGTCTCGATGTGCCCGGCGCTGAAGCTATCGCAGATCGTCTGAAGCGTCTCCGCGTCGTCGCAGGCGAGGGCTCGCTGAGCGAGACCGACGACCTGCTCCTGTGCAGCAAGGATCTCGGCAGTTGGAGCCTTCGCCAGGTCGCGCGTGAATGCTTGAGTCCCTTCCTACACCTCGCTTCCATTCGCACTCGAGATAGGCCACCGCTGGGCTTGGTGCATGCTGGGGTCCGATAAGGCTCAGCGCTGCCATCTCGCTACCGGTCTCAAGGGCCAAGGGCGGACGTTCGAGCGGATCATCGATGTCGCCGAGGACGCCAACGACGTGCCAGGCTCGGGTCAGACCGGCCAGGAGTTCGGGCAGCGAGCGGATCGCGCTGAGTTCATCGCCCTCATGCGAACCGCCGCTGACCTGCAGCAACGGTAGATGGTCGATAAGACGAGAGGCGAAGCCGGCTCGGCCAGCCGCGCGACGGGCGCCGGCGAGGTGCCTCGGGAGTTTCTGATGCCCTGTCGCGTCGGTCGCGGAGTCCAAGCCATCCGGCAGATCCCAACCTCGAATCAACAAGCGAAGTCGAGTCAACCAGCGAAGTCGAGTCAACCAGCTAAGCGATCATCGGGTGTGCGTTGGATGCGAAGGCGCGAATCCACCCGCCGCGGGGTGACCGCGAATCGTACCGAGTAGGTGTAGTGCGGCCTTCCGATTTCTCTGCCCGTTCCGGACACACTACGCGGCCTTCGCCGCGGACTTGTCTTTGGGCCTCGGGGGTTTTGCAGCATCCGCCTTCGCGGGTTTGGTACTTGGACTCTGGGACGCCTGCTCTTTGGCCTGATTTTCCGTTGTCGCGGGCGCCACTGAGGGCGCCCAGGTCGATGGCGCGCCGAGGTCTTCGAGGCGGGGGCTTTCGCTCAGCAGCACCCGTCGAAGCTTTTCTCTGAGTCCGGGCCGTTCGTCGAGCCATTCGCGGGCGCGTTCCCGCCCTTGGCCCATTCGCTCTCCCTGGAGCGCGTACCAGGCGCCCGACTTTTCGATGACGCCCCGATCGAGACCCATATCGAGAAGCTCGCCGGCCGAACTGATGCCCTTACCATACAAAATGTCGAACTCGGCCTCCTGAAAGGGGGGAGCGACCTTGTTCTTGACGACTTTGGCGCGCACTCGACTGCCGATGACATCGTCACCGGCCTTGACCGCGCCGATGCGACGCACTTCTACTCGAATGGTCGCGTAAAACTTGAGGGCATTGCCGCCGGTGGTTGTTTCCGGTGAGCCGAACATCACTCCGATTTTGTGCCGGGTTTGATTGATGAAGATGACCGTCGTTCGGCAACGAGAGGCGTGGCCGGTCAGTTTCCGCATAGCTTGCGACATCAGTCGTGCCTGTAAGCCGACGTGGCTATCGCCCATTTCGCCCTCCAACTCGGCCTTGGGAACCAAAGCCGCGACCGAGTCGATAACTACGAGATCGACGGAGCTGCTTCGAATAAGGGTCTCAGTGATCTCCAATGCCTGCTCGCCATGGTCAGGCTGGGAGACCAGCAGGTCATCCAGTTTAATGCCCAACGAGCGGGTGTATCGAGCGTCGATCGCGTGCTCGGCGTCGATAAAGGCCGCGGTTCCTCCGGTCGCCTGCACCGAGGCGATCGCGTGCAAGGCCAGTGTCGTCTTTCCGGAGGCTTCGGGACCGTAGATCTCCACGATGCGACCTTTAGGGAGACCGCCAACCCCTACCGCCCGGTCGAGGGTCACGCTACCGGATGGAAACACCTCAATCGGCTCGTCGACCTTCGGGTCGCCTCCCAGCAGCATGATCGCTCCCCGACCAAACTGTTTCTCAATTTCGCTGATGGTGTTCTTGATACTTGCCGCGATTGTTTCGCTCAATCGTATGCTCGCTTTCTATTCGCCTTCTGTTGCCCTCAGGCTGCCCCGATAGCGAAGACGGACGGACGGGCCGTGAGCAAGGCACATGCCACGTGCAAGCGAGTACTCCGCGCTTCTGGAGGGGCCCCTTGCCGCCGATACAGCATCGACGAGGATCGGCGGCCGGCGATTTTCGACGTTGGTCCGGTTATCGAACCGGACTAAACGAAGCGACAGTCGATGCCTAAAGCCTCGTTCAAGCGCTGAAGGTATCGCTTCCGCGGGACTTCGTTGGCGCCCATAGAAACAAGGTGCGGGGTCGCCTGCTGAATATCGAGGAGTCGGTACCCACGTTCGCGAAGGCGCTCGACGAGGGCCACGAGCGCAACCTTAGACGCGTCGGTGACCTGACTGAACATCGACTCACCTGCAAAGAAACCGCCGATGGCGACGCCATAGAGGCCTCCGACGAGCTCACCGTCCAGACGCGTCTCCACCGAGTGGGCATGTCCGTCTTCGTGGAGCCGCAGGTACGCCTGCTTCATTTCTCTGGTGATCCACGTCGACGGGCGATCCGGTGCGGGCGCGCCACAACCGTCGATGACCTCGCTAAATTCCTGATTGACCGTGATTTGGAATGTACCTCGACGCAGGACTTTGCGGAGGCTCTTGGAGATATGCAGCTGGTCGAGCTCTAGGATGGCTCGCGGGTCGGGAGAAAACCAGGTCATCAGATCGTCATGGAAGATCGGCCACGGAAAGATGCCACTGCGGTAAGCGAGCAACAGTCGGTCGACGGAAAGGTCTCCGCCGACGGCGACCAACCCGTCGCGATCGGCGCTACTAGCGGGTGGGAATTCCAGCTTTCGGCTGAGAATTGCGACCACAGCCTCAGCTTAGTGCAGGGCCACGACCGTGCCCAGAGAGAATCGTCGCCCCCGGCATATCCCTCGATTATTCCCGTCATAAGGGTCGCACGGTGAAATCGTCTCAAGTCGACCGGTGGAGGTTTTTCCGTACCCACCGCCGGCTCGTTGCGCCGACCCACGACGCGCGCGGTCAGGAGCGGCATGATTCGGGGACCCATTGAAGCGATGGCAGTCACGCTCGTCGCAAGTAAGCCTGCGCGATCGTATCAGCCGGCCACAGTCATTTCGACAACTCAGAATTACGTTTACATCGCTTCCTTTTATTCTTATCTTAGTTCTGTGGATACTGCACGAATAGCGCGTGAGCTTCGCTCGGCTATCGACGAACTCAGGACCGAGCGTGATGAAATCAACAATCAGATCGGGGCCATGGAGCAAGCTCTCCGAGAGCTGGGCGTGAAGCGCGGGCCGGGACGGCCTCGGGGCTCGGGAAAGAAAAACGGCGCGTCGGCCTCACCAAGCAGTGCAACGAAGAAGAAAGCGGTCCGAAATTGGACACCCGAAGCCCGGGAAGCAGCCCGTGAGCGCATGCGGAAATACTGGGCCAATAAGAAGCGAGCTGAGAGAAGAGGCTAAACCGTCTGCGCCTCTGCTACGGCAACCTTTTCTTCGACCCCCGCTTCTTCAGTTCTTGTAAGGTTTTGACCTTCCGTCGGGCCCCCACACGCATTGGAAGCCACCAAGTAAGGCCGCCGGAATACGGCAATGATAGTGTAGCTGGAGTTCCGGACTCCGTCCGGTCGCTGACGGGCTCCAACGGGGCTACGTTTCGCGGCGGTTGCGCCACAAAGGCTGGGTGAGATCGGCCGATGGACGATACTGAAGCGCTTCTGCCAGGTGTTCGCTCATGACCCGCGGCGATTGGCTCAGGTCGGCGATCGTTCGCGCGACTCGAAGCACCCGTTCCACGCTGCGTGCCGTCAACAACAGTTTTTGAAGGACACGTTCCAGTAGTCTTTCTGATTCGTGGTCAAGATTCGCTTTTTCGCGAAGAACTCGTCCGCTTAGCTCGGCGTTGGGTCTCGCCCCTCTCGCCTTTGCTCGCTCGCGAGCATCCACGACCCTGGCTCGAACGCTAGCGGAGTCTTCGCCGGTGCTCTGACCCATGATCTCGACCGGCGTGAGCGCCGGGGTATTGACGGTCATGTCGATTCGGTCCAAGAGTGGGCCGGAAAGGCGTCCCAAGTATCTATTGATTTCGTCGGGTCGACACCAGCAGCGGTCGGACTCGTGGCCGTTCCAGCCACAAGGGCATGGATTCGCGGCGGCTACCAGCATGAAAGCCGCCGGCATGTTAACGACCTGACGGGCCCGGGCGATGACCACTTCTCGATCTTCCAGGGGCTGCCGTAGGCTCTCGAGTGCTCGTCGAGGAAGCTCGGGAGCCTCGTCGAGGAATAAAACCCCTCTATGAGCCAGGGATACTTCGCCGGGTCGAATAGGATGTCCTCCCCCAACCAGCGCAACCTCGGTAAGGCTGTGATGAGGAGCTCGGAACGGACGCTCGTTGAGGAGGCCACTGCCCTGGGGGGTGAGGCCCGCCGCCGACCATACTTTGCTGACCTCGAGCCGTTCGTCGGCGTCGAGGCTCGGAAGTATACCGGGCAGCCGGCGAGCGAGCATCGTCTTACCCGCACCCGGACTTCCGATGAGGAGTAAGTTATGGCCCCCGGCAGCAGCGATTTCGAGGGCGCGGCGGGCGAAGGGTTGGCCGCGAACGTCGGCGAGGTCGAGTGGGTTGGCGCGCGGGACGGTCGTTGGCGAGGAGGGTCTGGGTAACGGTGTGCCATCACGAAGGTGGGCGACGAGCTGGCCGAGGCTGGGCGCGCCCAGTACCGTCAAGCCATCGACCTCGGTCGCTTCATGCGCGTTGACCCATGGCACGATGATCTTTTCGACACCGATGCTTCGGGCCATGGCGGCGATGGGGAGGGTGCCTCTGACGCTTCGAACCGCGCCTGAGAGCGCCAGCTCGCCGACGGCGACAGTATTCTGAACGACGTAGGCGTCGAGCTGATCGGCGGCGACGAGCAGTGACAGGGCCATCGGCAAATCGAGGGCCGCGCCGTCTTTCCGTATGTCTGCGGGCGCGAGATTGATGGTGACGCGTTTATGGGGCAGGTATATGTCGCACGCGCGCAGGGCGGCCTGGATCCGAAACCTCGCTTCTTTGACCGCCGCGTCGCCTAGCCCAATGATCGAAAACAGGGGTAGCCCTTGGCTCAGCTCCGTTTCGACTTCGATCGGGTGCGCCTCGACCCCGATGAGGGTCGCAGCATGGACCTTCGATATCATCCGCGCCGGAACTGCATGCCGAGTGCCATACAGCGATCGTCATAGATAGGCTCGGTGTCGGTCGGGACTTCACGTTACACCGAAAGTCGGATGCACCGTCCGAAAATCCCGGTTAACGGACTTTGGGCGATCGAGACAGGCTTTTTCGGACTCCGGGGGGTGGGCTGATGGTCCAAGAGAGGCTCGAGAGGGCCGATCGGAACGTTGGCGGTTCGTACTTCGATGAGTAAGTGGGGACCGCTCGACTCCGTAAGACGATCGTGTCGGCTTGTCGAACGATCTGGCCGGCGGTCACCATGACTCGCTTCAAATGAGAGTATCGAGTCAGATCGACGCCGGCGTGGAATCGATAAGCCGACGAAAACGAGCCGTACTCTCCTCCGGGCACGAAATGACCGAAGCGCTCCGCACGCGGATATTGGTAGATCAGAGCATCCGCGCCAAAGTTGGGGCTCGGTGGCTGAACAGCCGGTAGAGCTGGTAAAGAGAGGGCGTGACCGAAGTGATTCCGGAAGCCGCCGGACCGCAGAGCCCGTCGGCGCTGCCCCTTCGCCTCAATGTGGTCTTGGAGGAGGGCTTCCGAGTAGCCAAGAAGATATTCTGGCCGATGCTCGGGGTGACTCTGCTCACTCATAGTCCCGGACTTCTATCGCTGGGGATCGGGTACTTGGCACTGGATAGTGGCGCTGCGGTCGATATCGACCCCTACTGGTTTGCTTGGACCCTCGTGGGAGCTCTCTGCGGGTTCGCGATTTTTCAAACCCTCGCTGAGCCCCTATCCGTCGGGGCTACCTATATTGCCGCCGAACGCTGCTTTCAGGGCCGAAGATCCACAATGGGGGAACTCTTGATGGAAACCCTCCGGCGATTCGGACCCATCTTCGGAGTTGGCGCGCTTTACTACGGTGGCGTCTACGGCTTGGCCGGCCTCTGCGTCGGCGGCCTCTTCGCCGTCGGGTCGGCCGTGCTCGTCGCTCTCCAAGGAGAAACGGTGCTCGCCCTCGTTCTCTCGCTCGGGGGCGGGTTCGTATCCTTGGTGACTTTCCCGACAACGGTGTGGTTCATGCTGCGGTTCGGCTTTTGCCTGACCGAAGTGGTGGGCGAGCCTGAAAAGCCCCCCATGGGCAGCTTTTCTCGGTCCGCGCAGCTCATGAGGGGGGCCTACCTTCCGGTTATCGCCCTCATCCTACTGTTGATGGCCGTGCAGTCGGGGCTGCTGCTGCTGGTCGGGTCGCTGTTTCCGTCGATCCCGATGCAAGTGACCGATCCGGATACGTTGTTCGAGAAGCTTCCGAGTATTCTTCGAGCACAGTTGCTGCACCAGGCGGCCGCGGTGACGACGTCAACGATATATTCGATATATGCTGGCGCATGTTGGGTTGCGGCCTACCGCCAGCGTAAACAAGCCGTCGAAGCTCAGACGGCGGGAACCACCGCCGCTCCGGCCACGCCCTGAAATGCGACGCGGTCGATCCGGTCGATGCCCACTTCGGGGTCTACGACTTCCCGCGTGGGCGCAGGGCGGATTTCGCCGGTCCGTTTGAGGCTTCGGCCGACCGGCCCCCTCACGTATAAGTATCGGTCATCGACCCGGTCGAAGACGAACAGGCGCTCGCCCCGGTCGTGCAGGAGAGTCAGGAAAGCGGGGGGCCGTCGCTGGCCATCGAGGGGGAGCCGGTCGAGGGCTTGGATGATTGCGGGTCCTCCCACGACGACGCTGTACCGAGCGTCGAACAGCGCTCCTACGGCTTGGCCGAGACCTTCGGGTCGGAGGATCGGGGCGGCGAAGCCGACTCGACCGTGCGGGCCGTTGTCTTTCTCCGGTCCACCTCCCCGCGCGGGCGCCAAGACCCGAGCCAAGAGCTCACGGAGGGGGGTGGAAGCCCGTCGACCGGGCTTTGGCCGACCCGACGGCCACTTCGCACCCCCTGCCAGCTCCAACTCATTCGAGGTGCTGAGTATGCGACGCCATAGGCCCGCGTATTCGGCGGGCCGGACGGTGGCCAGAGCAAACTCGATGGTGCTGACGACCGAATCGAAATCGGTCTCTGGGGCGAGCCGGGAGGGCTGAGCAAGGGTGCCGAGCACGAGGCTGGTGACCGCATCCATCCTCAGTCCGTTCGCCAACCAGCGAGCATCGAGGTCCGACTGCGCGACGATGGTGCGCAGATGGTCGAGCAATCGGCCGCGCTTGGGGGCTTCATCTTCCAACGCGGAGCGGCCGGCCAGACGCCGGCCGCCCAGATGCGCAAGCCGAGTGCGGTCTTCGGCGGTCGCGGCCCGAAACACGTCGTGCAGGGTGCTTCGGTCAGCTCTCGATAGCCGGCTGAGCACGGTGGTTCTCACCAGGGCCCCGGCCGCCTTGGTGGTCGTGAGGTCGCCCTCCGAGGCGGCGATCGTGCGCAGAAACGCGGCCTGGTCGTCGACTTCGAGCTCCGTGAACGCACGGTCGTGCAGCAGGTGCTCCAGTGTTCGCTTGGCGGAGACGGACCCGCTGCCATCGGGATCATCAAACTCTCCGGCGCAAATGTCATCGAGTCGCGCCAACCAAGACGGTTCGATTCGGCCAGTGAAGAGTTTGAGCGGACCGCTTCTCAGCTCCGGGAGCTCGGCGTCCTTCAGGATCTGCTGTCGCCGCACCTCGACCGCGGCTGCTTTCGTGCCCCCTCCGACCAGCCGCGACCGGGGAAGCACTCCTTTCGTGGGGGCAAGGACCGATGGGGTTGCCGCGGCCGTCGGGCCGACCGGTTCGGGGGAACGGACCGCGGGGGTCGCCGATGCCCCGAGTTCCGTTTCATCGTCGTCGAAGGGCGCCTTTGCGGGCGTGACGCGCAGCTCATGACCTACGCGTTCGGTCGCCAACCTCTCGGTCGCCAACCTCTCGGTCGCCAGCAGGTCGGGGACGCATCGCGGAGAAGGCTCGGGGGCGGTCTGTCCGGCGGGGGCGGCATCGGGGCCCGGTGGCCGGGCGCGCCGCGTATTCGATCGGTTGGGCGGTGCGTCCAAAGCGTCTTCTCCTCGAGCCGGGCGAACGAGGCGCGGAAGCCGAGCCTCCTCGTCGGCCAACTCAGACGGCCGCGCCAACCCTGACGAAAGCGATGGGTGGCCGGACGAACGATTCAGGGTATCTTCGATGAGGGCGGGTGCAGCCGACGGCTCGGTCCCGTCATTCCAAAGGGCCGCTTCGAGCTGCGCTCGCACTTCATCGAGCTCTCCGGGTTCATCGGTTTGCTCCAATCGGTCGTATAGGGACGCGTCCGCGGGGAGCGCGTTCTGCGGCTGTATCGAAGAGCCCGCGAACGCGTCGTCGCGGGAGGGCTCGTCCGCTGAAGCGGGGGGCGATGAGTCCGGGTTCGCGACGGTGTGGCTATCTTGGCGCAAGGTAGCCTTCCTCTCTATTTGCGGGTTTTTCTCCGGCCACCGGACTCGCTGGGTAGCCACGAAGCGATGATCGACGGCGCGTCTCGTGTGCCTGTCGAGCTCGGCTCGGGCGCCGTCGCACCCATCGCTCACACTCGCTGAGGCCTGATCGGACGGCGCTTGCGGGTGCTTCGACGCGGGCTGGGCGTCGTCGTCATCTCCGGCCCCGCTCGCTTGGCGCACTCTCCGCTTGGCTTGCTGGTCCTCCCGCTCGTCGCTCACCGCAGCATGGTACCGCCAAATCAACGGTCGGTGGTGAGTACAGATTGTCGTTGTGGGTGGTAGTGGCTACTGTGGAGGCTCACGTGAGTAAGCATCCGATCGTCAAGAGTGCCGCCGAAATCGACGCCATGCGGGAGGCGTGCAAGCTCGCCGCCCGGACGCTTCGGATGGCCGGCGAGCTGGTCAAGCCCGGCATTTCGACCGAAGAGATCAACGAAGCGGTTCATCAGTACACCCTCGATCATGGTGCTACGCCGGCGCCGCTCAACTACGGTGAGGACCCGGACCGGGGCATTCCGCCCTTCCCGAAGTCCGTCTGCACCTCGCTGAATGATGTCATTTGTCACGGTATTCCGAGTCGCGACGAGATTCTCCGCGACGGCGACATTATCAATATCGATGTCACTAGCATCCTTGATGGCTTTCACGGCGATACCTCGCGGACCTTTCTGGTAGGCGAAGTGAGCCCGGAAGCGCAGCAGCTCGTCGAAGTGACCTGGTCCTGCATGTACCGCGGTATCGAGACCATCAAGCCGAAGAGCCGGGTTCGCGATATTGGTGTCGCCATTCAGACGTACGCTGAGCAGTTTGGCTACGGAGTGGTTCGGGAGTACGTCGGACATGGCATCGGCCGGAGCTTTCACGAAGCGCCCCAGATTCCCCATTGGCGGAACCCGGGGCCCACCCTTCGCTTGCGCGAAGGCATGATTTTCACAGTGGAACCCATGATCAATCTGGGCACCCACGAGACGGTGCTCGACCCTCTCGATCGCTGGACGGTCCGGACTCAGGACGGACGGCTGTCGGCCCAGTTTGAGCACACCGTGCTCGTCACCGCGACCGGGTACGACATCCTGACCGACTGGAAGTACCTGGATGACGCCTAAGGCGCGATGGTGAACCGGAGCCCGAGGCCGGGGAGCCCGCAATCGAAGCGATCGGCGCACGAGGAGTCCGCCGCGCTCATAGCGCCAATGAGGCGCCGATAGTCGCCTTGGGCCAGCATCTCGGAACCCACCGCGAGGGCAACGACCGGCGCCTGCGGGCTCTCCCGAAGAGCCGGCGACGCCCGGATCTCGTCTCGAAGGTCGGTGCGCCAGTCCTTCGACTCGAAGGGAACGAAGGCCCCCGTCGGCGAAATCTGGACCCCGGTCGCCTCGATGTGCATCTTCAGCAGCGTTGACTCCCGTTCCGATCGGACTTCGAGCGGCAGGACAGATTGCAAACGGCCTCCGTCCGGAGTGCCGACGTCGCGCTCGAGAATCAGGTGGTACTTGGCGATGTCGTATCGGGCGGCCAGTCGGCGCAACACGGGCACCACGACGTCGAGTTTCACCGATCGGTGGGCCAGGACGGTCACTTCGAGGGGGCGCGGAAAATCAGCGAGGCTCCGCGCGAGTTCGGGGGCGGACTCGGCCCAGTTGGCGGGCGTACGACCGTCGACCAGCCGCATCATCGAAACGTTGTGAAAAAAGACCTCCGACGGGCCGAAAGTCAGGGAGGGTCTTTCCGTCCGCACGAGCGGCGCTCCGGCGTGAGCCCGGGGCAGCACCACCCCGTGGTAGATCTCGATTCGCCGCGCGCTCTCCGGTGGCCAGACCGCGAAGGGGCGCGGCCGCTGGCTCGCGATTCGAATCTGTGCGCCCCCGATCAGGGCGAGCCAACCGACCGTGACGGCAACGGTCCACATTGCCGTCGCCAGAACGGGGCGGGCAAGGCCCCGGTCGGGCGCGATGAGCTCCGCCAGCCGGGTGCTGACCGGTGCACTGGCGCCGGGTTTCATGCGTCCGGCGCATTCGATCAGGGCACGGGTCAGGCGGGCTTCGCGGACCTCGGGGCGCAGGAGCCACCACCGAAGGGCCCACGCCACCGCGAGAGCAGCGGTGAGCCAGGCCGTGGTCTCGAACGCCTCGCCGAGCTCGACGAACGCCGGATGCAAACCGGTGGCGCCGTATAGGTACCGAGAGCGCACGGACTGAGTCCGACCTTCGTCGAATAATTCGACCACCGTCGTGGCTGCTTGCAAGAGAGCCGAGACGGCCGGGGCGAAGATGGCGCCCACGGTCAGTATGACGGCGAAGATATGAAAGAACAGCGGGGCCGAAAATGGAGACTGAGCGCCCTGGACGAGCGCTCTCGCCAAGGCTTCGTCGATCGATGCCGCGCGCTCATGACTGTCGACGAAGGTACTGAACACGCGGCGGTAGGGGTTGCCGAGTGAACGAATGGCCCGGTGAAGACGATCCGGCCGATCGGCGAGGATCACCAGTCGTCGCAGGGTGCTCCACTCGACGAGGCTCTGAGAAAGCGCCAGCAGAACGATGAGGGCGACGATCCCCCAGGCCATCGATTCGACCATGGCTCACTCGCCTCGCGGGTCGCGCGAGGATCTCCGTCGAAGGTTGTCGAGCAGCTCGGCGTCGACGGCCGCCTTGACGCCTCTCGCCAAGAGCTGAACCGCGGCCCCGCGAACGACGCGGGCGGCTCGGCGTCCGAGGCTGATCACGAGCGTCGTCGCCGCCACCGCGGTGGGCAGCAGGACTGCGAAAGCGGCGAAACTCGCGGCTATCCCCGTCACGCGGGCGCCAGCGCTCGGTGACAGTGAGGCTTGCCACCCTCCAACTACGGCGAGGAGCGGGAAGGTCGAAACGCCGATCACCGCGACGAGGTCCCGCGCCACGGGCCGGGGGGACGGTGGAGTCAGTCGACCGCCCAAGGCCGACAACATGGGACCGAGGTCGCGGGGGTTTTGCCGGGCCTGAATTCGTGCTTCGTCAGCTCGGCCCGTCAAGGCGAGGCCGAGCAGCAACTGACTCTGCTCGTCGAGACGCTGTTGGGCCCGGGCGGCCAGCAGTACGACGACCAGCGCGAATCCAACCCCCGCGACGACCAGCGCGAGCATCGCTGGTTCCGCCACTAACATCTCGAAGGCAATCATGGGTCAGGGCAGCAAGAGCGCCTCGAGGGCACGGTGTTCGAGCGACATCAGAACCGCGCCCAAGCTGCGAAAGAGCGCCACCCCCAAGAATGCGCCACCCAGCCCCAGGGTCGTCGCGACCCACAACCGCGTCATCGGTGAAACGGCAAACATCACGGCCTGACGAAGGTGGGCGGGCGAGAGTGCCGGCTGATGGGGGGCACGGTCACTCGATTCGGGTCCCGGAGTCGGCGAGGCGCCGTCGGGTATGGGCTGCGCGGGTGCGACCTCCCGACCAGCCCAGACGTTGGCCGAGACATTGGCCGAGACATTGGCCGAGACGCGGGAGGTCTCTTCGGACCCATAGGCTTGGCTCGGCACGGCCCGTACGCTCATCGGAAGAGGGACGAACGTCAAGGCCGGCTCGCCGGCGATCGCACCATGGTCGGCGTGCCCACATCGGGTTAGCCTCGGCGCGATGGGGCGGCTGAAGGAGCGGATCCGGTTCGGGATCGTCGGCCTGGGTTGGGTCGGGCAGGAAGTGGCCCGGGCGGCCCTGGAAGATCCGCGGGTCAAGCTCGTAGGAATCGCCGATTCCGACCCCATGAAAGCGGGACGCGACCTCGGAGAGCTCATTGGCGAGGGGCGCCTGGGCCTTCCGATCGAGTCCACCGCGGAGGGCATGTTGGCGCGCGCGCGACCGGAGGTCGCCGTCGTGTGCACTGAGACCGACATCGAAACGGTGGCTCCGATCTTGGACGCCTGCGTCGCTCAGGGCGCCCACGTGCTGACCACCTGCGAAAATCTGGTCGACCCCGACCTGGGCCGCGGTCAGCTGGCGGCCGATTTCGACGACCGAGCCCGCGGGGCGGGCGTCGTGGTGCTCGCGACGGGCGTCAATCCAGGGTTCGCGATGGATCGGCTGCCGGTCGTGCTCGCCCAAGCGACCCGGAACATTCGGCGAATCCGCGTCGCCCGCTTCGTGGATGCCGGAACTCGACGGGCCCAGCTGCAGCAGAAGGCGGGCGTGGGCCTTACTCCCCACGGCTTCAGTGAGGCGATTCGACATGGCCACGTGGGCCACGTGGGTTTGGCCGCCTCGCTGAAGTTGATCGCCCGGGGGGTCGGCGTTCCGTTGGATAAGACGGCTGAGGTGTTCACGCCGGTGCTCGCGGCCAGTCCCACGACCTCCACGATCGGAGCGGTGCCCTCGGGCCGGGTCCGTGGCATTCATCAGGTCGCTCGTGGCTATCGCGGCGACCGGGAAGTCATCACGCTCGAACTGATCATCGCGGTCGATGAGCCCGAACCCCGTGATACGATCGATATCGTGGGAGAACCTCCTCTGCACTTTGAAGGGGAGCTTCCAGGGGACCAATGTACCGTGGCCACGGTTCTGTCCGCGGTCTCCGTGGTGGTATCGATGGCCCCCGGCCTCCGAACGGTCCTCGACCTTCCATTGGAGCAGCCCGAGGAGCCTGAGGGTGTCGATCTCTCAATCGCGAGCTCACGCGCGCACGGGTTCCGGGCGGCGACCGAGTTGCCGGGTCCGAGCGCCGATGCGGCGGGCGTTCCGGTCTCGTGGGTGCCGTCGGGCGGGGTGCTCGCGCCTTCGTCCGAAGTCTCGGCCGCGTCCGAATCCTCGGACCTCGAATCGCCGGAGACGGACGCTCCAACCGCCGATGGGCCCCCGAACGCCGATGCGTCCCCCGGTGTGGTCCGCCGCGAAGTCGAGTCAGGCGATGAGGTCGAGTCCAGCTCCGAAGAGTCTAGCGCTGAGGTCGAAGCATCCGCGAAGGATCAAGATTCAACGTCATGAGGCCTTTCCTGGTCATGCAGCGCCGACCAGCGAAAACACACGGGCGCCCCCGGCGAGCGTTCGGAGGGCCGGGCGGGGCGGCGGAGGGCGTTGGGTGGAGCCCAGCCCGTGCGCAGCCCCGCTGGGCTTTCGAAGGCCGCTTGCCGAGCTGGGCCGTCGAGCGCACCCGGACGGCCTCAGCGGTCCGATCTCAACGGACCACCAGGAGATGAAGCATGTTGCTGTTATTCGATATCGACGGGACCCTCGTAGACACGGGAGGTGCCGGCCGACGCGCTCTGAGCACGGCGATTCACAAGGTAGCGGGCGTCGATGGTGCCCTGAAAGGCGTGCGCCTACACGGTAGCACCGACCCGGTCATCCTCGACGACGCATTTCGGCAGCACTTGGGGCGGCCGCTGGCGGGCGACGACGAGTGGCGTCGAGTCATCGGGGCCTATCTGGCGGAGCTGGAGATCGAACTGGAGAATTCGGGGCCCGAGTACACGGTCCTTCCGGGTGCCGAAGCCCTCCCCTTGGCCGCTCGGAGCGCCGGTCGATATGCGGTCGGCTTGGCGACCGGCAACGTCGAGGCGGGGGCGGAGCTCAAGCTCTCTCACGGCGGACTCTGGTCGCTCTTCGATTTCGGCGGATACGGGTCCGACGCCAGTGACCGCACAGAGCTGGTGCGCCGTGGCATCGAGCGCGGGCAAACGATCGCCGAACAGCGGTACAACCGGCGGTTCGTGCCCGATGAGATCGTCGTGCTCGGGGACACCGAAAAAGACGTCGCCGCTGCACACGCGGCCGGAGCTCGGGCGATCGGAGTCTTGGCGGGCTCCCGCCACCGAGACGCGCTCTTGGCGGCGGGGGCCGACCTGGTGGTCGAGTCGCTCATGGATTCGAAGCTTTGGGCGTTCCTGGAACTCGAGCCCCCAATCCCCACGACACATCCGAAGGCTGCCGGACCTCTGGGTTGAGGCTCCGGCCGACGAGGGCAACGGTCATCGGGTTCACGAACGCGAAGAACCCGACGTCTTTGATCTTCTGCACGATGGGTCCGATGCGGTCGGTGAGGTCGCCCGGACGGCCTTGGTCGACCGTCTTCCGAAGCATCGGGATGTGATATCGTGGCTGAAGAGACCCGATTGCGCAGAACCGGCGCTGCTCCGTCTTGGGCGGAGCTGCGCAGCGAGCAAAGGAGATGGGCCGTCGAGAGCCGGCGGCCGGTCGACGACGTACCATGCCCAAGATTGAGAGTATCCGTCCGGGCGGCACGCTGGATGCGACGTTTGCAACCTATCCGCTCGCCGAGCTGCTGCTGGGGATTCTGCGCGGCAATCTCACGGGGCGGCTCGATGTTTTCCTTCATCCGGAGCCAAGAAACCGCGTCCACTTCCGGGACGGCGTTCCGATCGTGGTCGATCTGCCCGACGGTCCGCTTTCACTGATTCAGCTGCTCATCAGCGAGGACCGCATCCGGGAGGATACGGGTCTCGAGCTCCTGCGGGAAGGCGAATCGTCGGGCCATTCGGCGGCCGACGTGATCCGGCGCGCCGAGCTCTTATCGCAAGTTGATTTGCACCAGGCGCAAGTTCGATGGGCCCGTAGGCAGCTGGTGAAGCTGTTCGACGCCGGCCCAATCGAGTTTCGGTTCGTCGAAGGCATTCAAGCGCTGGAGGATGGCATCCTCACCATTTTGCAGCCCTTGCCCATAGTGTACGAAGGCTTGCGCCACGCGCGCGACCGGTCGGTGGTTCAGCGTTTCCTGGCCAAGCACATCGAGAGCAGATTCACTCTCTCGGCGACCTATCCACGGAACGTCGATCCCTTCGAATGGGGGCCTTCGGTCGAGACCGCGTTGGAGTCCCTGCACTTTCCGGCGCGGCTCGCGGATCTCGAGCGAGCCGGGCTGGAGCCCGACTGCGCGGCGGCGGTGCTGACCGCCCTTCATCTGACCGACATGGTCGACCTGCGCGAGGCGGGCCGGCCTCGCGGGCTCACGACTTCGTCCGCTTCTTCGGCTTCGGCTTCGATGAGCGGCCCCAAATCCGGGCATCAAGGCCGTCGGATCGAGGCGACGTCGTCCCCGAGCGATCCCCTCGACGCACCGGCGGGCGCTTCGGCGGTCCGGCCCACCGCGGCGCCCAGCGGTCCCGCCGCGGGGCTGGCGTCCGCCGGCGGAGCGCTCCCATCGTCGCCGAACGTGGCCGCCGACGTCGATGAAGCAGCATCTCCCGGGGTCGCCGAGCCCGCGTGGTCGGCGAGCGAACGGGCTCCGCCGGGCACCGCCTCGCCGAGTTCGCCGTCCGGAGGGCCCGGAGGGGTTGCTGGCGGTGGGGAAGGATTGGTCGTGCACCGGCGTAGCAGTGGCGCGATCGATACCCGTCCGCCGGTCGTTCGGGTAACCTCGCAGATTCGAACCGAGGCCGCGGTCGGAGGCAACGCTCACGACCGAGAATACGTAGCGGTACGCGACCGACTGACGCCGTACTTCGGGCAGAACTACTTCCAGATTCTCCGCGTGTCGGCGGATACCGACGCCGCTCAGCTCGACCGAGCGTACCGGTTCTTGGTCCGACGGTTCGAAGAGGATATCGATCGACAGGGCGCAGGCCCGGTTCTCGACCTGCTGCACGAGGCCTACGAAGTCCTCAAAGACGGAGAATCGGCGCGTCGGTACGCACATCTGGTCGAGCGTGGAGAGAAGCTCTCTCCCATCGATCGGGAGCGGCGGGCGGTCGAAGCGGAGCCGAAGGTCGACCGCGCCGTGCGCGCGATGGGGGCGGGTCGAACCGGCGAAGCGACGCTCCTGCTGAGCTGGGCCGAGCGACTCGATCCTTCCCGCAGCGACCTCAGCGCGTACTTCGGCGTGCTCGACGTCATCCGGGCTCCGGATGGGCAGCGAGCGGCTGACGCGCGCGCTCTCCTCGGGATGCTGCAGGAGCAGGTCGAGTTGAACGCCTACGATTGGCGACTGAAGCTCTGCATGGCGCTGGCGCTGGCCGAGGACGGTGAGTTTCGCGCGGCCGCGATGATCATGGACCAGACGCCCGACCTCAGCCATCCGATGGCGCTTCGGATCACCAAGATTTTGGAGGCATCGTGAGCCGGTCTTTCATCCGTGCGAGATGGGGCATTGGTCGTCGGTGCAGCTGGGCTGACTTCGGGGCGATCGGCGTTGGGACGACCCGGGTCGTCGCCGGCAAGCACTTCCTGACGGACGTCGTCGTGGGTGCGTTCCTGGGGACCGCGTTGGGCTTGACGATCCCGTTGCTCCGTACGAAGACCCAAGCACCGGACGATCCCGGGGTGGTCGGCGCACCGTCGCCGCTCATCAGCTTAGGCGGCGTCTTCTGAATGGCTGGCTTCGACGATATCAAACGGCGCCTCGATCGGGCCTTTCGCGAGGCCCGGGAAGCCTACCGTGACCTCGGACGTTTTCAGCGCCTCCGGATCATGATCATCTCGTTCTTGGTGGTCGATGTCATCGCCACCGGGGTGTTCGTGTTCATGTTGAGTCTGGGCGATGGGTCGGTCGCGGTCTCCTACCGGGCCGAGTACGAGACTCGGCTCGTCGTCGTCCGCAACCGGACTCGGGTGCTGACGAACGCCCAACTCGTGCTTGATGGGAAGTATCGCTACCCGATTTCTCGGCTGGAGGTCGGTCCCCACGGCATTGACTTACGCGACTTTCGAGATCCTCAAGGCTTGCCGCCCGATGTGCACTACCGGCCACAGCGAGCGTTGCTGATAACGCCCCAGGACCACTTCGATATCGTGGTGGGCGCCGATGAAGCCAGCGGGCGATAGCGACGACCGTCGGTCGTCGGGTGAGCATCGCGCCGCGGTACGAGGACTGAGCCGCGAGATGGGGCTCGGGGCTGAACCAGGGCCCGTTTTGGCCGCGGTCCGACAGGTCTACCGAATGATCGACGCCGCCGTGGAGTCCGGGGCCCTCGGCCTGAGTCTGCCGTGCCGGGCGGGCTGCGATGACTGTTGTCACGAGGCGGTCTTCGTTTCAGCGCCCGAGTTCCTGCTCGTCGCCGACGACCTGCTCCGATCCAGGACCGTCGATGAGCGCCGGCGGATCTCCGACGAGATGCGTCAGATCGCTGGGCAGTTCGAGGATGAACTCGCCCTTCTGGATTGGATTGAGCCCGGACCGGAGCGAGACGAAGTGGCTGCTCGGATCCGTTTTCGGTGTCCACTATTGGCGCAGGGGGGAAAGTGTTCGGTCTATCCCGTGCGCGAGCTCAATGCCCGGACCTTCGGACAAGCCCGCGACGAGGCGCGAGGCGAACCCTACGGCTGTCATCGGACCCATGAGCGGCTTCGTATCTTGCCGACGGAGCGGGTGGATCGGCTAGCGGGGGCGCGACAGATGCGACGATGGTTCCGGGAGCTTGTGCCGGGCGTGGGGCCGGTCCAAGTTTACCCCTGGTGGTTTCAGCGGTACGGGCATTGGCTAGACGACCGTTCGTTGGATTGGGGAGCGATTTGATCCTTATTTGATCCTTATTTGATCCTTGAACGGACCCCCGGTCGAGCCCTACATCGATGTAGTCGTCGTGGCAAACAAAGGACCGAAAACCGGGATCTTCAGCCGGTCGAGCAAAATCCTCAACATGGCGGCGCAGATCGCTGGTCATGAAGTCACCCATAAGGTCAAAAAGACCCTTAGTCGATCGGTCGACGCGCTGGCGTCCGACACGTTGAAGACGAAGATCCGCCAAGCCCAAATCATCACCGAGAATCTCAGCCAGTTGAAGGGCGCGGCCATGAAGGCCGGACAGCTACTGAGCCTCGATGCGAGCGACTATCTGCCCCGGGAAGCGATCGAGATTCTGGGCAAGCTCCAGTCCGACGCTGAGCCGGTCGACTTCGAGGTCATCAAGGGCGTCCTCGACAGCGAGCTGGGGCCCGAGTGGCCGGATCGTCTCGAAGGCTTCTCCACGACGCCCGCCGCTTCCGCGAGCATCGGACAGGTCCACCAGGCTCGCTTCGAAGGGACGCCGGTGGCGGTGAAGGTCCAGTATCCCGGCATCGACAAGTCGATCGAGTCGGATGTCGCGATGCTCCAGCGGGTCTCGCAGAGCTGGATGTCGCTCACCGGCAAGAAGATCGACCTCGCGGGGATCTTCGAAGAGATGAAGACCCTCCTGCTACAGGAGGCCGACTACCGCGAGGAGGCAAAGCATCTCGAGCACTATCGTCGACTGCTGAGCGGGGAACATCGATTCATCGTGCCTCGCCCGTTCGCCGATGTGTCCAGTCAACGTGTCCTGACCATGACTTGGGAAGAGGGCGTATCGATGCGGCAATGGCTGGGCACCGACCCTTCGTACGCCGACCGTGAGTGGCTGGGGAGGACGATCCTCGATCTGTACTGCCTTGAATTCTTCGAGTGGGGATTCGTGCAGACCGACCCCAATCCATCAAACTTCCTGGTTCGGGGGGCCGAGCGGCGATTGGTGCTGCTCGATCTCGGAGCTGCGATGTCCTACGACGACAGCTTCCGACAAAACTACGTGCGCCTGTTGACCGTACTCGGGACGGGCAATCGCGAAGCGATCATCGAGGCCGGGATCGAGTTCGATCTCTTGGATGCGCGGGAAGGCGACGAAGCTCGCAACCTCTTTGCGGACCTCTTGCAGTCGGCGATGGTGCCTTTCACCCCGCACCGGCAGCCCTTCAAGTTCAGTAACAGCGATTACTCTCAGCAGGCCCGCGAGATTGGGTACAACTTTTCGCAGAGCCTTCAGTATTCGCCGCCGCCGAGAAAGCTCATCTTTCTGCATCGCAAGCTTGGGGGCATCTTCAACATGCTGAAGCGCCTCGACCTGCAGCTCGACTTGGTTCCCTACTGGGAGAAGATGGTGGGGGCGGAAATCCACGCCGCGTGACCCCAGCGGGGCGGCTGCAGTTTAACTACACCCGGTGGTCGCGCCGCAGTTGGTGCACGCGTAGCAGGCCCCCGACCGCACAGTGATGCTTCCGCACTGAGGGCAGGGCGGAGCGTCGGCTTGGGTTCGAAAGACCTCTTTTTCGTAGCTCTCCATCGGCAGCGACATCTGATTTTGGCCGAGAGCCGCCTGAAGCGCTCGCTCCGCCTGGGTGCTCATCGTCGAGTCGACAGCCTCTTCGGTCTTGATGAATTTCTGACCGATCCAGCGGAAGATGTAATCGACGATCGACTTCGCAATCGGGATGTTCGGGTTGCCCGTAAAGCCCGATGGCTCGAACCGCATGTGGCTGAACTTATCGACCAGCACGCCCACAGGAACACCATATTGGAGCGCCAGCGAAATCGATGTGGAGATGGTGTCCATCAAGCCGGAGATCGTGGACCCCTCCTTGGACATCGTGATGAACAGTTCTCCTGGGGTGCCGTCGTCGTAGAGGCCGACCGTGAGGTAGCCTTCGTGACCGCCGACCGCGAACTTGTGGGTAATGGCGGCCCGCTCGGTGGGCAGCGGCCGGCGCCAGGGCTTTGCATCCGTGCCGGTCGGGGTCGAGGCGTTTTGCGGGCCTGACTGTTTGTCTTTGTTGGTCGCGAGTGGTTGCGAGCGCTTCGAGTTGTCGCGATAGACGGCGACCGCCTTCAGGCCCAGCCGCCACGCCTGCACGTACATTTCGAAGATGTCGTCGGCGCTCGCGTCTTCCGGCACGTTGACGGTCTTCGAGATAGCGCCGGACAGGAA
The DNA here is from genome assembly GCA_964519665.1 of uncultured Myxococcales bacterium. GTDB lineage: Bacteria > Myxococcota > Kuafuiibacteriia > Kuafuiibacteriales > Kuafuiibacteriaceae > JANQQN01. The sequence continues at coordinate 66,949 of CAZFIV010000008.1, read as the reverse complement.
GGGCTGCACGGCCGCCATCATCTTGATATGGCCCATCGGAGCGATCGAGCGAGTGCCCTTTTGGGCCCGGAAGGCGCAGTCGAACACCGGCAGGTGCTCGTCCTTGAGGAATGGAGCGCCTTCGATCGTCTCTTCCTTCTCGATATACTCGAGAATCCCGGCCATCTCTTTTTCGGAGTAGCCGAGCCGGTGCAGGGCCCGCGGAACCGTCTGGTTGACGATCTTCAGCATGCCGCCGCCGACGAGGCGCTTGTATTTGATGAGGGCGATATCCGGTTCGATGCCCGTCGTATCGCAGTCCATCATAAAGGCGATGGTGCCCGTGGGAGCGAGGACGCTGACCTGGGCGTTTCGGAAGCCGTGGACTTCGCCGCGCCGGACGACCTCGTCCCAGGCGCGCAGCGCCGCGGTGCGAAGGTCGGCCGGAATCATGGCGTCATCGAGGGCGTACGCGTGGTCGCGGTGCATGTTCATGACGCTGAGGAACGAGGACCGATTCGCGAGGTAACCGGTGAACGGCCCGCGCGCTTGGGCGATCTCCGCGCTGGTCGCGTACGCCGTACCGGTCATGAGCGCCGTGATGCCCGCGGCCAGGTTTCGCCCGCTGTCGGCGTCGTAGGGAGCACCGCGCGCCATCAAGAGGGCGCCCAGGTTGGCGTACCCCAACCCCAGTGGCCGGTAGTCGTGGCTGTTCTGCGCGATGAGAGCGGTCGGGTAGCTCGCGTTGTCGACGATGATCTCCTGCGCCATCGTGGCGATCACGCACGCATGGCGGAAGCGTTCGGTCTGGAACTCGCCGTTTTCGTCGGCGAATCGCAGGAGATTGAGCGACCCCAGGTTGCAGGCCGAGTCGTCGAGGAACATGTACTCGGAGCACGGATTCGAGGCGTTGATGCGGTCGGTCGCCTGGCACGTGTGCCAAAGGTTGATCGTCGAGTCGTACTGGATGCCGGGGTCGCCACACACATGGGTGGCCTCGGCCGCCGACATCAGCAGCTGCCGGGCCGAGACCTCGGAAGTGATGCTCGCGTCATGGCGACCGTGAAGCGTCCACTTGCGGTCTTCGACGGCGGCCCGCATGAAGTCATCGGTCGCTCGGATCGAGTGATTGGCGTTCTGAAAGAAGACCGAACCATACGCTTCGCCGGTGAAGGAGCCGTCGTACCCTTGCTCGATCAGGGCCCACGCCTTCTTCTCTTCGTCGGCCTTGCAATCGATGAAGGCCTGAATGTCTGGATGGTCGCAGTCCAGGATGACCATTTTCGCCGCCCGGCGGGTCTTGCCGCCCGACTTGATGACCCCCGCGAACGCGTCGAACCCGCGCATGAAGCTCACCGGGCCGGAGGCGGTTCCCCCGCCGTTCAGCTTTTCCATGCTGCCCCGAATCTTCGAGAGATTGGCGCCGGCGCCCGACCCGCCCTTGAAGAGGCGCGCTTCAGTCTTCGCAAGCTCCATGATCGACTCCATGGAGTCGTCCACGGAGTTGATGAAGCAGGCTGAACACTGCGGATGAGGCTCGACGCCCACGTTGAACCAGACTGGCGAGTTGAAGGCGTAGTACTGGTGAAGGAGCATGAACGTCAGTTCGTCGCGAAACGCCTCGGCGTCCGCTTGTGTCTCGAAGTACCCGTCGGCGCGACCCCATTCGTAGATGGTGTGGGCCACCCGCTTGATGAGCTGCTTGACCGACGTCTCGCGCTCCTTGGTTCCCAGGTGCCCCCGGAAATACTTCGACGCGACGACGTTGACCGCGAGCGGGCTCCAGGAGGATGGCGCATCGACGTTCGTTTGCTCGAAGACCACCTGACCCTTGCCGTCGGTGATCGTCGCGGTTCGCTTCTCCCATTGGACGGTGTCCCAGACCTGCTCCCCGGGCTGCGTGAACATCCGGTCGACCTCGACACCGCGGCGCTGAATCTCGGGGGCTCGCACCGCGAGGTGCTGCACCCGGTCGCCGGCTTGGATATCGACGGGCTCGCCGTTGGGTGGGAAAGGGGGGGCGGTCTCAGGGGCTTGCATGGGTTCCAAACGGTAGAGTCGGCACTTTGGCGGTGTCAATCACCGGCACTAGATGTTGTGGTCGAGAGGAGCGGGTCGTACCATCGAAAGTGTTGCTCCTCACCCGAGCCCTCAGCGGCCACGGAACGGCCTCAAGTTTGCTTGGGGCGGCCGCGTGTCTCAAACCGGAGATCAACTTCACCAAGCCGAGCGAATCCGACTCGGCGGGTCATTCAACGGGAGGCTGACTGGGCGGCGGGTAACTCACGCTCGGCGGGCGGCGGTCGATCGCTTTGCGCTCGGTCGCTTGGCCGCGCCGGCGGTCGCCTTCTTGACCGGCGTCTTCTTGGCCTTGGTCACCGTGGCGGGGGGCTTCGCGCTCCGGGCAGCCTTCGAGCTTCGGGCGGTCTTCTTCTTGGGAGCGGCAGCCTTCTTGGCGGGCTTGGCTTCGACGACCACCGGCGGTCGGGATTTGCTCGGGGCCCGTTTCGGTTCCGCCGGGGCGGCGGGACCACTCGAATAAGTCTTTTTGCGAACTTTCGCGTACGCGTGAGCGTCTTCGAGCCATCGCGCGACTTTTGTGAGGTCGGTCGCGCGCTCGAAGCGGACGACCACCGCGTGCTCCGGGTCGAACGGGTGGGGCCGGGCGAGATCCGTAGCTCGAGCCTCTCTCAGCTTATCCTCGGACAGCCATAGGTCGACGTTCATGTGGTCTCGTCGAATCTCGAGCTGCATGAACGGCACCCCGTCGCGGCTGAACACCTCGAGCCGGTCCTTAGGCTCCATTACCGTACCCCGCAGCCCGTCGATTCGGTTTCGCAGAGCTTTCAGCAAGGGTCGCAGTTCGAGGTCGAGAGAGGACCGCAACACCATAGAGGAGTACCGTATCACTCAAGCACGGACGGCTTGTCTACCTCGTAGCCCGTTGCCGCCTAGGGATTTCTGAGGAGCCCCGGACGATCCCTGGTTTTCGGCGCAGCTTTGGTAGGTGCCAATGCTACATTTAGAGAAAGAAGTTGATCTGCGTGGTGAAAGTCACCAGCGGGGCGTCGTCGATATCTAGGGAAATCATGTAATACGCGTCGGCCTGAAAGCCTAAAAACAGGTCGCGGCGCAGCCGAAATTCTATCCCTGCGCTGACGCCGGGCCCCCACAGCACGCTCGTATCGACCTCTTGATTGGTCAGAAACAATAGCGAGTTGGTGACGCCCACGAAGGGTCGCGTGAAGTCGGTCAGGAAGTAATAGCGAGCCGCCACCGGTACCAAATGGAACAATACGACGGTGTTATCGCGAGTGCTGCCGACGCCCGGAATCTCGTCTCCACGAAACGAAAGACCCGCTCGAGCCGAAAACCACCAATGGTCGCTGGCTTTGTATGCGGCGCGCATGCCGATCAGCGCCCCGCTGGAATCGAGACCGGTGCCGTCGCCGATGTACATGTATCCGCCCTCGAACCCGAATTGGTTGTTCTTGTATTGGGCGTGGGCCGACGTCGGGACGGTGAGTCCGGCCAACGCGGCCGCGGCGCTGGCCGCGAGCAGCAGAGAGAGGCTGAAATGACGCACGACGGTGAGAGGCTTTCCGCGGCGGCGACGGGAGTCAACCGCGCGTTGGCAAGCGTCGACCGACACGAAGCCATCACCAACCGGTCCTGGTCTGCGCTCGCCATCGACGTTATCGCTCTGACCTGCCAAAGCTTGGATGACGGAGATTCGCTGTGAAAAAACGGCCCCACCAAAGACCACACGTATCCGGCGCGGAGCGCCGTAGCCTCGGCTGGGCCCCGCTCCCTGGTCATCGCCGCACCTTCGGGTTCCTGTTGGTCGCGGCGTTCATGACCGCGGACTGCGCGTCGTGCACCGACCGGGGGGTTCATCGCGAGGCCATCAAGCACCATGACCTCGGCGTCACCTACCTCGAGCAAGGCCTATGCGTGCAGGCCGAAGAGCGGTGTCGCCTGGCCCTCGAGTACGGTCCAAACTTCGAGCATCCCTACAACTGCCTCGGAATGGTCGCGCTGTCTTGCCACGGTGATCTCGAGCAGGCAGCGCAGCACTTCAAAGACGCACTCGCGGTGAACGCCGACTTCGCTCAGGCCCACAACAACCTCGGTACCGTGTTCTTCCGCCAGAACCCCCCGAACTACTCGGCGGCGTGCGATGAGTACTTGGCCGCGTTGGAGATCGATCCGGGCTATTTCGACGCGCGCGAAAACCGGGGGATGTGCCTGATGCGCCAGGGCACCATCATCGGCGATCAGGGGGATACCGAAGGGCGGCGCGAACACTACCGCGAGGCTCGCCGACACTTGATCCGGCTCCTCGAGATGAACCCCGAGAACTTCAACGCCCGCCATCATCTGGGGTTCATGGACCTGATCGAAAAGAAGTTCGCCTCGGCGGAACAGAACTTCAAGCGATGCCTGGAGATCGATCCCGAGAACCCCATCTGCGCTTACAATCTCGGAAACACCTATCTCGAGACCTCACGATGTGGGGAAGCCATCCAGTCTTACATCACCGCGCTGCGGAGCAAGGGAGCGAACGATGTCGCCGTCGGCGCGCGCCAAAACCTCGGCGTGGCGTACGAGCGGTGCGCCCGCAACGACGCGGCCATCAAGCAGTTCTTGGACCGTATCCGCTTGGATCCGGGCAACCCGACCAACCACTTCGATTTGGGCAATATCTACGCGGAGAAAGGACTGCCTGACCAGGCGGTCAATGAATGGGAAAACACCGTGAAGCTCGACCCCTACTACTGCCCGGCTTATTACGAGCTCGCGAAGGCCGCCGACAAGAACTTCGAGACGGCCAAAACCATCCGCCTGTGCCAGGACTTCATCACCTGTGCAACCGAGGTGAACAAAGACCGAACGGTCCCCCAGTGGCCATCTCAGGTCGGCGAGTGCAAGCAACTCGTGAAGAAGCTTCAGATGGAGTAGAACACCGCGTCGGTACCTATGGGCGAGTCGGCTGCTAGGCAAACCCCGCCAGTTCATCTGAAAGTCGAACTGACGCTCCCCCAACGGGAGCCCCGCGCGTTTTCCTACGACTTTCAGCAGTCGGTCATCTCGCTCGGCCGCGACCCCGCCAACGACATTCAAGTGCCCCTAACGACGGTTTCTCGGCGTCATGCGCGAATCTTTTTCGAGATGGGGGACTACTTCCTCGAAGACCTCGGCTCTACCCACGGCACTGAACACAATGGCCGCAAGGTTGCGCCTGGCGAAAAGCGCCTCCTTCGCGACGGCGACATGATCAAAATCATGTCGTTTCACATCACCTTCAAGACCACGGTCGGCACGATGCTCGACCGCAAGCCCGGCGAGAAGACCGAGGCGCTCGCCCGCCGGATGGTCCAGGAAGTGCTAGCGTCGCTGGGCTCCAATCAGGCGGATCCGCCCGCGCTGCGCATCATGAACGGCACCGATGAGGGGCGCCGCTTCGAGCTGTCGGAGGACGCCGCGGAGATCACGATCGGTCGGAGCCCTGACTGCGACATCACCCTCAATGACCAGAACACCTCGCGCCGGCACTGCCTGATCAAGCGCAACTGGCACGGTTTTACTGCCCAAGACCTGGCAAGTAAGAACGGTGTCCTGCTCAACGGTAAGCAGATCGACGGCGCTCCAATGCTCAAGGACGGCGACGAACTGCAGGTCGGTGGGGTGAAACTCATCTTCATCGATCCTCCCTCTCGGCTTCTTGATCAGATGGGCGGACCGGAAGAAACGGGCCTTGGTCCCCGCGCCACCGACGATACGGCGGCCGGGGATAGTCGCGAGTTCGACCATGCGATGCCTGAGGTCTCCGACGTACCGGACGCCGCGTCCGACCTATACGTCGATGAACCTCCGGCCCCCGTCGACGACGGCCTGGAACTGTCGCCTCCCAACACCGGGCCGCCTCCCGTCATCGACGACGGCGTCGACCCCGAAGTCCTTCGGGCGATGAACAGTGAGATCGAGAAGGTCACCCGAAAGGGCGCCGCTTGGGAGCTCATGATTCTGATCCTAGGAGCGGTCTTCTTTCTCGCCGCCGCGGCGTTCGTCGCTTTTCTGCTGCTATAGGCGACGGCGAGAGGACCGACGTCCCCGTTTATCGAAAGACGATCGATGTCTTCAGGGAGTGTCGGATCCGGATCGTGACCAGTACCAACTCGCCTTCGGGGGACGCCGGCTGCAGTCGTTCGCGGCTGGCCCGCTCGAAGAAGAGCTCGTACGTCGCCGTTTGCGCGAGGTCTTCCGCGTCTCGGAACGCATCGAGGATAGCCGCCCGAACTCTAAGCTCACCTCCGAGGCCGGGTCCTTCCCGTTGCTCACAGAAGATCTCGCTTCGGGCGCCCTCCACCCGCACGAACACGGCCTCGAAGCCATCGTTGCCTGTCTCGATGCGGTCGTAGCGGAAGATCAGATCTTGGTCGGCGGCTTCGGCGACCTCATAGCCGGCGGCCAGGCGTTCGCGAGTCGCCGCGCTCGGGACGAGTTCGAAGGGTACGTGGTGCCCAAAGTCGACCGTTTCGGGCCATCCCCGCTCCACGACGCCGGGTAGGGCGCTGCCGCTCACGAACACGAAGTGCGGATCGGTCGGCACCGATACGCTGAAGGTCAGGAATTCGGGCGGCAGAGGCCCGGGCGTCACGACGTAGGCACTGGAAGCAACGTCGTAGCGCGCGGTCAGCTCGGGATCGATCGAACCCTGAAAGTCGGCGGGGTTCACCATGCGGATCTCTCCGAGATTGGTCGGGGCCGGGGCGCTCTGCGGTTGGGCGAGCTTACGGACCTCGCAAAATTCGTCGATCGGGTTGGTCGTAGGTTCGAGCTCCTCGGGCGAGAAGGGTTCTTCGATCCGAGGCGGGAGGACGTCGGCTCGCCACTTGAGCCCGGCGCGGGTGTCGCTTGCGGTGTCGAAGGCCCGAACGATGGTGATCGCTCGTTCGCCGGGAGAGGCGAGCGTGTAGTCGAACTCCCGGCCGAGGTCGACGACGGCAGCGACGGTGACCGGTTGGTTTTGGGGCTGCTCGGCGTTTCCGGCGTCTCTCTCCGGGCGCACGACCCCGCCCGGCGTAAAGCCCGCATCGAGGGGGCGCGGTACGGAGCGCGGCCCATCGACCGGTCGATCGAGCTCTGACGGACGCTCGACCTCGCCGACCGGTTGGCAAATGTTGAGGGTCGGAACGCAGGTTTCGTTGGCCTGGCACGATGAACAGAAGCCGGCGACACAATTGGGGCGGGCGCCGCCGCAGTCGTCGTCGTTCGTGCACTCGCCGCCTGCGCTGCAGGTTGCCCGGCACACGCCGAGATAGCAGACCTCGCGGGCGGAGCATTCGAACGCGGGGCCCGGCGAGGTGTTGTCGCCGTCGCTGGGCGTGCACGAATTGTCGGCGCAGCCGGGTTGCGCGATGGCGATGGCGAGACCGACCAGCGCGACCGGCGCCCCGAGCCAGCCCAACCACTTTATCCACCGGCCCGCAACGGACGCGTTGTTCGTGTTCATGGCTATTCCAGAATATCCTGTTCGCGCCGGATTCGGTCGGGTTCCTCGACGCCGTCGATGTCGTACGCGAAGCGCAGCTCGAAGCCGAACTGAATGGGGCTCACGTCTTGTACGGAGCCGACCGGCACCGCTATCCAGACCGCGGGTTCGAAGCGGTCGAACACGCGGCCTCGCGCGCCTAGATACGTAAAGAACTCGTTACGGCCGCCGCCGATGAACAGGCTGGTGCCCCGTCCTTCGGCGAAGAAGCCCACCCAGTCACCGAACGGCAGTACACCGACCGACGCACCGTAGCTCACCGAGGTGAACGCGGTGTTCTGGCTGGATTCGCCTACGGGGATGAACGCATCCCCGTAGAGCTGGACGCCGGTGTACAGCCACTTCCACCGCCAGGCGAAGTTGGCCCCGAGCCCGAGGGAGTGGTTCTCCAGGAAAAAAGCGTAGGTGTCCGCAAAGTTCACCTCGCGGGTGAACTCCTCGACGTTCAGCTCGGTGGCCGGGATCCCGTGCAAAGGCGCAACGGGCACGCCCCACCGCGCCCTCACGGTGAGGGCGGGGCGCCGCCCCTGCACTTTAGGAAGATGAAACCGGTACTTCACGGCCAGCAGCGGGTTGCCAAATTCGTACTGCGCGGGCGGATTGCGATCCCCCGGGAAGCTCGTGATGTCGAGATACTGAGTGGGGACGGTCAGCTCGATGCCCAGATCGCGAGTCACCGCCGCTTGCGCGAAGAAGAATAGAGAGACGGTGTCGGCCGACTCTCTCGTTTCGATCGATGCGAACAAGGCCCGAATGCCACCTCCGTGACCGATGTTGCCGTCGTCGAGCAGCAATCCACGGTAATAGCTAGGAATCGGCGTCAGGCGTCGGCGGGGCTGATCCGAGAACGGATCGTCCTCGTAGATGACCTCGTCAAGGTTCTCTTCCTCGTCGGTCGGCTCGGGGTTCTTCGGTGGCTCGACTTCGACCGGTGGCTCCGGCTCGATCGGACGGCGAGGCGGCTCTGCTGGAGGCGGTGTTCGCTCGGTGCCCAGCTCGTACTCGAGGCTCGGTTCGAGCCTTTTCGGTCGACTCGGGTCGGCTGACGACGGGGGCTCGCCGGCTGCTTCGGCCCTCGCCGAGGGCGTGAAAGCGTCCGCTCCTTCGGCCCTCGCCGAGGGCGTGAAAGCGTCCGCCCCTTCGGCCCGGTCAGGTGGTCGGGCGACCAGCGGGATCGACGGGACCCCATCCCAGGCCTGGCGCGGACGATCGAGGTTCTGCAGGAAAGCCTGCGCAAGTCGCTGAACTTCCGGGTCGGGGTGCTGGCGCGCGGCGACCAAATGCCGGTGCGCGACCCACAGCAACCGGCGCTCTCGAGCGAATTGATAAACCTGGGCCGCGACCTTCGCCGACGCGCGGTCGAGGGGCGGGAGGCGTTTCTCATCGGGCATCGGCAGGCGCAAACCCGCCCGGAGCAGGGCTTTGCGACGTCGCTCGGCCCGTCGCTTATAGAACCGGTACCCGTAGAAATCGGCGGCCAGGTCTTCGGGTGCGGGCCGAACCGGGTCCAATCGGATTCGATGTTTGATCGCCTTTTTGGCCATGGTGTTGGCGAGACCGCGCCGCTCGACGACGGTCAGGTCGAGCTGGACCGGCCCCCCGACCAGCGTGCCCGGTTCGACGTGGACCGCGTAGACGAACCGTACCTCCACGTCAGTGCCTCGGGTCCGGAGGCTGAACCGATGGGCCCGGCGGTGCACGACCACCCCCTCGGGAGCGATGATACCGCTGACGACGGCCTCGTAATCCGACTTGGGACCTCGAAGCCGGCCCGCCGGTACGCGCAAGGATGATTCGAGGAAAACGGTGTCTCCCGGAGCCATCGAGAGTTGGGTCGAGCTCGGCCGGATGGTTTGCAGCCGGGCGTCGATCGCTACCCGCCGAGGATCTCGGCTTCGCGGACGCTTGTCCTCCGATGCGCCGTCGGGTGCGGGGTCAGGCGCGGCTTGGGCGTGCGCCTGAGAGAATGATCCCAAAGCGACGGTCCCGACCCAGAGGGCCAGGACGAGGGTCTTGACGAAAGTGTCCGGCGCCCGAGTGGCCAAGGCGCGCGGATCGTAGCAGCGGCATTCCCCTCTTGCCAGCCCTGGTCGCCCGTTCGATAAGGACCGCTCCGATGAAGCTGTCTTTGTACACGGACGATCTACGCGAGGCCCCGGTCGACCTCGTCGCCCTGGGCGTCTTCTCCGACGAGCCCGACCGCGGCTTAGCCTTTTCCCAGCTGAACACGGCGCTGAACGGGACCCTCGCGCAGGCGTGCAAAGATGAAGACTTTAAGGGCAAGCCTGGGCAGACGGTCGTCGTGAACGTCGCCGCCGAGCAGGGCGCCCGTCGAATCATGATCTACGGCTACGGCCCCCGTGAAGCGTACACCGCCGAGTCGGCGCGTCGTTTCGCAGGGAGCGCGGCGAGGCTCGCGCGCAAGGTCGGCGCCGAATCGATGGCCCTTCAACTCAGCGTCCTCGACGTACCGGCGCCCGAAGAGCGCGTGTTGATGCTCATGCAGAGTCTCGCCGAGGGAGCCGAGCTCGGCTACTATCGATTCGACGCTTACCGGCGCAAAGAGAAGACCGAGAACAAGCTGAATGAGGTTCACGTCGTCTTCGCCGCCGAAGACGTTCAAGGGCTCAAGGGTGCCGCGCTTCGCGACGCGCTCCGAAAGGGGCAACGGGTGGCCGCGGCGGTCGCGTTCGCTCGCGACCTCGTCAATATGCCCCCCAACGAGCTGACCCCGAACGAGCTGGCCGATCGCGCCCGTGCGATGGCCAAGAAGAACGAGCTCGCCTGCAAAGTGCTCGGCGTGCGCGACCTCGAACGCCAGAAGATGCGTCTTCACCTCGGCGTCGGGCAGGGCAGCCGCAACGAGCCGCGCCTGATCCACGTGACCTACAGCCCTGAAGACCGCGGTCGGTCCGATCGCGTCGTCTGCCTCGTCGGCAAGGGGATAACCTTCGACGCGGGTGGCCTGTCGCTCAAGACGTCCGAGGGCATGATGGACATGAAGATCGACATGGGTGGAGCGGCCGCGGTTCTCGGGGCGATGGAAGCGGTCGCCCAGATTCGTCCGCCCTGTGTCGTGCACGGCATCGTCGGTGCGGCCGAGAACATGCCCGACGGCGCCGCGATTCGGCCCGGAGACATCATCGAAGGAAAGAAAGGTATTACGGTCGAGGTGCTCAACACCGACGCGGAAGGTCGCTTGGTGTTGGCCGATGCGCTCGCGTACGCTCAAGAGCTCAAGCCGACCGACCTGATCGACCTGGCGACGCTGACCGGCGCTTGCATGGTCGCTCTGGGCCGCCTCATGGCGGCCGCGTTCACCGATGACGACCAGATGGCGGCCGACCTCGCGGCCGCGTGGGCCGACTCGGGCGAGTCTTTTTGGCGGATGCCGCTCAATGCCGAGCTTCAAGAGCAGCTGAAGAGTGAGACGGCCGACATCAAGAACATCGGTGAGCGCTGGGGCGGCGCGATCACGGCCGCGCTGTTCCTCAAGGCGTTCATCGACGATGACGTGCGATGGGCCCATCTCGATATCGCGGGCCCGGTCAGCGCGGCCAAAGAATCTGGCTACGTCAACAAAGGAGGGACGGGTTTCGCGGTCCGGACGCTCCTGGCCTACATCGAACGGGTGAGCGCCTGAGTCGCACGACCCCATGGCCTTGGTCGAGAAGACCGGGTCTATGGGTTCTGCCTCCGCATTCTGGACGATGCCGCAGAAGCAGAAGACGTCGCCCAGTGGTACTTTCAAGCTGACGACCATTCAGCCCAGCCCGCTCCCCAGAGATAGCGAGACGGTCGTTCTTCGATTCGAACTCGACTGATCGAGCTCGATACGAGCGCTCAGTGAGTCAACGCGGCGTACAGGATGGCGCCGGCGGCCAGTCCGGTTGCAAATCCGAACGCGAACCCCACCCAGACTCCAGACCAACTGTCAGTCTGGATCACATGCGCGGGTGTGGGGTGGGGGTCGGGTTCAAGAAATTCCGAAGTTGCCGGTTTGGCGTTGGGTCCTTCGTGGTCCAGGCTGGGCTCGGGGGCCTCACACGGTGGGGTTTCCGGTCTCGGTTGGGCAGGCGAGTGGGGACCGGGCTCCAATAACGACGGGCGGCCGTCGAGTGGTTCTGGCGCCTCGGTGGCCTGGTCGATGGTGGGACCATCGTCGACTTGTGGCAGGAGCTCGGCCGGTGTCCACGCCGAGGAGGGCGACGTGGGCGCCGGTGCAAAGTCGAACGGAGCCAGCTTGAGCTGCTGAGGGGCATAGGGAAAGGGCGGGTCTTTTTTCGTGAGGCCGCCGCCCCGGGGCGGAGCATCGAACATCGACTCGACGGCGTTCGTCGTGAGGTGAACGCCGGCCCTAGCGAGGATTTCTTCGTCGCTCTTCGCGTCGCGCACGAATTCCGGCAGGGGGGTATGCGCCTGAAAAGGATCCATGTCCGGCAGCTCTCGGAGCTCCGGCATGATGTCTTCGGGCACCGAGAAGAGGTCGACCGAGTCGTCCTTGCCGAGCAGCTTGTCGAGCTCGAGCAAGGTGGATTCGAGGTCTTTGGGCGCCAGCTCGGGAGTGGATGCCGAGCCATGCCGGATGGCTTGCTCGAGCGCCGGGTCGATCTCCGGAACGTCGGGATCGTTGCTGAAGTACTTGCGCGTCAGAAAGCCCAGATTCGCGGGCGGCATCGGGCCGCCAAGTTTGGCGAGCTCGTTCAGGATGTGGGCGGCCATTTCTTCGGCCGTCCGGTAGCGCTCGCTCGGCGCCTTCTTCAGGGCTCGCTCCATGACGGCAACGATGCCGGGACCGAAATCGGCCAGCTCCTCGGCCAGATTCGGTAGCTCGTTGCGGGCGACGGCGGAGAGCGTTTCTTTGACCGACGGCCGGGCGAACAGGGCGCGCCCGGTGAGCATTTCGAACAGAACGACCCCGACTCCGTAGATGTCCGCTGTATTGTTGACCCGTTTACCGGCGAGCACTTCAGGTGCGACGTATCGGGGTTTGCCCTTGAGCACGCCGCGGCGAAGGCCGCCATCGCGGGACGTGACGTAGCTGATTCCGAAGTCCGTGATTTTGACCTCGCCGAAGAACGAGACCATCACGTTGCTGGGCGTCATGTCCTGGTGAACGACGCCCAACGCTCGACCTTCGGCGTCCTTGAGGCGGTGCACAAAGGCGAGGCCTCGGAGGACCTCGCTCACCACGGTCAAACAGTACTGGTACGGAAGCGCATCGCCGGCGTGATTGGCGGACCGCACGACCTGGTCGAGGTTGCGGCCCCGTACGTACTCCATCGCCATGTAAGGAACGCCGTCGACGATCGGTTGGTCGAAGACCTTGACGATGTTCGGGTGCTCGATGCGGGACATGACCTCCTGCTCGACGTCGAACATCGCGACGTGATCGTCGCGTTCAGCATCGGCCCGCAGGCGCTTGAGCACGACGAGCTTTTCGAAGCCCTTGGTCCCGACCGCCTTGGCGAGCGCGATCTCCCCCATGCCTCCTCGGTTGACGACCCGAAGCAGCTCGTAGCGGGGGCGACGGCCCTGGGGCGGCGATCTCGGATGGTCGGGCACCGGCGTCCCTTTGTTCCTTCCTACTGGCACATCCGCAAAAGCACCCAACTTCACATCTCCTCGGGGTCCGACTGCAGATGCCGGACCATCCACCCTACCACATCGGCAGGAAAGCCCCTTCTCTCGAGCCTTCGGGCTACCCGAGGGGCATTTTCGTCGCTGCCGACGTACGAAAGTGCCGCACCCCGGGCATCCCAGTCGGCGAAGGCGGCATCGATCGCGGCTCGGATCGAGGAGTCTGAAAATCCCCTAGAACGGAGCTTATGCTCCGCCCAGCGGGGCGTAGACCCGCTCTTATCGGCCAACTCGGTGGCGTATCGCAGGGCCACTCGATCATCGGCTTCGGTGAGACCGAGCTCCAGAGCTCGGTCGATCGCTTCATCGACTGCGGCCGAGTCGAATCCTTTCTGTCGCAACTTTCTGCTGAGCTCGGCGCGCCCATGGGAGCGACGGGCCAGCAGCTGCATGGCTGCGGCAAGCGGGGTTTGGGACCGTGGACCCCGTCGCATCGGGTCAGGTTCGCGACGGACGACGCGTCGGCGGCAACCGATGAACGCCGGTCCCTTCGTTTCGCTCGAACTCGTTCCACTTGGAGTCGGACGATGATTCGACGCCCTGGACGCGAAGCGCGAAGTTACTGGGGTTGGTCGCCTGCTTGAGCGCTTCGTCGTAGCTGATGATCTTGGCTTTTAAGAGACCCATAAGGGCTTGGTCGAAGGTCTGCATGCCGTAGGTGGAAGCGCCTTCGGCGACCGCTTCGGGTAGCTCTTTGGTTCGGTCTTTGTCCTCGATCATCTCTCGGATTCGGGGCGTGCTTCGAAGTATTTCGAGTGCTGCGACCCGGCCCGCCCCGTCGCGGGTCGGGACCAACCGCTGGCTCAGGATCGCTTTGACCGTCGCTCCCAGCTGGAGGCGAATCTGCCGCTGCTGGTGAGGAGGGAATACAGCCACGATCCGGGATACGGTCTCCGTGGCGTCAAGGGTGTGCAGGGTGGACATGACCAGGTGACCGGTCTCCGAGGCCAGCAGCGCGGTTTCGATCGTCTCTAGGTCGCGCATCTCACCCACGAGGATCACGTCGGGATCCTGGCGCAGCGCGGATTTGAGGGCTTGGCTGAACGACAGGGTGTCGACCCCGACCTCACGCTGATTGATCACCGAGCGCTTATCGCGAATGAGGAACTCGATCGGGTCTTCAACCGTCATCACGTGGACCGTCTTCGACGTGTTGATATGGTCGATCATCGCCGCCAGGGTGGTGCTCTTACCGGACCCCGTCGTGCCGGTGACCAGGACCAGGCCTCGCTCTTCCATGGCGATCTCTTTGAGGACCGGCGGTAGCTTGAGGTCGTCGAGCGAACGGAGCTTGAATGGAATGACCCGAAGAACGATGCCGACGGTGCCGCGCTGCTGAAACACGTTGACGCGAAAGCGCCCGAGCCCCGGGACGCCGTACGCCAAGTCCATCTCGTTGTATTGCTTGAATCGCTCTCGCTGGTAGTTGTTCATGATGGCCAACGCCATCCGAGACATCTCCTCGGGAGATAGACGTTGACGGTCTTTGAGGGGCACGAGCTTGCCGTTGACCCGAAACATCGGGGGCAATCCGGCTTTCAGATGGATATCCGAAGCGCCCCCCTTGACGGCGACGGACAAGACGTCATTGAGCTCCATCGACCTTCCACGCTAGCAGGCATCACCGGAGCTGTCACTCAGCCCATGGCGTCGGTGACCTCACTTGAACCGAAAGGGCGATCAAAGCTCTCGCAAAGGGATAACGTTGTGGGGCAATGGGCGCGGCTCAGCGTCGGCGGCAGCCGGATCTCGGGCTACGCGATCCGGATGTCGAGGGCACTGCCGACAATGAAAGCTACGCCAGCGAACTTGCGCCGCAAACCCTAGGCACCGCTGGTAGAAGTCGCAGTCCATCTGCCGCAGCCGAGGGACTTCGTCGTATTCGACCTCGCATATGGGCGTCGGCCGGGTACCCAAAGGCAGGCGAACGAGGTCGATGACCTCGGCCTCGTTGTGCCGCTCGCCCTCAGAGTATCTGGAAACGGCCAGCGTTTGGTCGTCGTGGCCAACCACTATAATTATCTTAGCACAGCCCTGCGGTCCGCCAAGCGATACCAGCGCTCATCTGAAAGTTGTCCGCGGACCTCGGACGACCGTCGATCGTGAACCACGACCAATGCCAAACCCAGATTGATCGGATAGTCGGTCGCAGTGTTGAGTCGTGGGTCCCGAAACTAGGAATACTGTTTGTTGGGCAACTGACACTTGACGGAAGGCGAACGGATAGGCTGTTCCGCGGAGATCAGGCGCGGATGTGTCGTGCCAATATCTCGCGGATCTCTTGATTTTCGCGCCCAAGTCGAGCCAGCTCGCTTTCGAGTGAGCTCAGGCGCTCGCTCATCTGGCTTTGAACCACCGCGAGATGCTTGAACTCTTCGACCACCATATCGGCGCTGATCGCCATGCCCGAAGGTCCCTCGCGCGGCGGAGGCGGCGGTGGTGCAGGTTGCCTTGCCGATACGGCTGGTGTGGCGGCCCCACTCGCGTCGGGGCCGGGGTTCGCGCGCGGGATGGACGATGACCACGAACCGGGAGCGACGGTGCCGACCGCCTGCCGGCCTCCGGGGGCTTCACTGGGCGGTGCTGTCGGCCCGCTGGCGTTCGCGGTCCCTTCGGGCGGCGGCGGGGGAGGAGGCATCGCTTGGCCCGGCCGAGCGCGGGGCGCCGGACCGACCTGGCCCCCAGCCTTGATGTGATTGAACACGGCCAGAGTAATATGGCGGAGGGTTTCGAGTACGCCGGTGCCCTGCGACGCGACGGCGTTGATCGACTTGACGCCCCGGTCATTCAAGGTCGAGTCGAGCTCCGCTTCGGGGATGAGATGCGGCAAGTCCCGCTTGTTCCACTGCAGCACCAGCGGGATCGTGTTGTAATCGAGCCCGTTGGCCGCCAGGTTCGTCTTCAAGTCATGAAGCGACTGGCGGTTCTCATCTACCATGTGGTCTTGGGAATCAGCGACGAAGACGATGCCGTCAGCGCCCTTTAGGACTAGCTTGCGCGTCTCGCTGTAGTAGACCTGACCCGGAACCGTAAAGAGCCGGACCATGAACTTCATCCCGCTGATGGTCCCCAGATTGAGAGGCAGCAGGTCGAAGTAGATCGTGCGATCGGTTTCGGTCGCCACGCTGAGCAGGTCGCTTCGCGTTTCCGGACGCATCCGCGCGTGGATCTGCTGCAAGTTCGTGGTCTTACCGCACCGACCGGGGCCGTAGTAGACGATTTTCGCGATGAGCTCGCGGGACTTGTAGTTGTAAGTCGGCATGTAAACCCGCTGGGAGCTGAGAGTTTCCAACCGGCCAAGCGGCGGGTCAAGGCACGTCGGGGCGGGTCAGGGGAAAGCTGCCGGCGCGCAATACCATCTTGGCGCGAGGATCGTTGAACGTGACGATGGCCCGAGACAGAGCAAGCGCCTCTGCGGGCGGGGGCGGTGGCTGATTTTGAAATGCGAGACTGAGCGGAAGCAACGTCCGTGGGTCGGCCAAAATCGTGAGCCACTCGATGATGTCGAGCCGCAGTGCGGCGAGCCCCGGCCGTTGTCGGTCGGCGCTGTCGAGGGGGTTTGCGGCCAGCATCGCGGCCAGGGCTGGGCCCGGGTCATGCGGCTGCCGCGCGACCAAAGGAACGGCGGCCCGCTGGATGCGCGCGTCCGGATCAACACGAAGCATGGGGGTTTTTTCGGCGAGATGCTTCGGGAAATGTTCAGCCAAGACGCGATAGGCCAACGCCCTCTGCCGCGTAGGATGTCGCGTATCGTTTGCGTACTCCAACAACCGTTCGGCAAGGCCGTTGCCATGGATCAGGTCCAGCATCCGCCGAGCCAGCGCGGCCATCCGCCGTTCTTTGCCGGATGCGAACGCGTTCAGCTCTGGAACAATCGATGGGTCCCCGACGCGACCGAGCGTCTCCAGACTGCGAATGCGCTCGGCCCGATGGGGGCTCGAAAGCCCCTGTCGCGCCATTTCGACCTCGAGTCGAAGCCTGGCTCGAGAACGCGCGGTTTTATGACGACGATAAGCGTCGCCGCGTTGGTTCAGCTCCCAGAACCGCTCGTCGGGGTACAGCGCGCCGCGCCAGCCCGGCGTCGAGTCGTCGAGCAGCAGCGCGCGACCGAGGGGACCGATGCCGAGGGCCTCATCGGAGTCGGCGTCGGGCGGAAAAGACGAATCCGAAAAGCTGAGCCGAGCCAGGTCCCAGCCCGATCGAGCCGCTCGCAGCTGCTCGATCGCGTCCTCCAACGCGAGCTTGCCGAGTCCCAGTCGGTCGGCGTGAGCCTTGATGATCGTCTGCCCCGTTTCGATGATCCGCGCTCGGTCGCCGGCCGGCGCCATTGCCCATCGTGAGCGCGGCGACGGTCCTTCTTCGGTCTCATCGGCGAAGACGAAGCCGTGCAGCGCGCACACGTAGCGGCCCGTTCCGTCGGCATCGATCGTCAGCCGACACGGCGGACTGCCGTCGAGTCGACGCAATAGCTGAACTTGCCGGGTCACCGCATCGACGATGATGTTGCGGGAGCGAAAGCGGGGATCGACCTCATCGAACCCGATGTCCATTTCGAGGCCGCCGCTGGGCCCTCGACTGAACGTGCGGGTTCCCGTCCATACCGGTACGCCGTCGCGGGCGATGCCGACCAGCGTGAGCTCGACGGCTTGATCCGGCGTTGCGCGGACTCCGATGGCGAAGGTCCGGACGCCAGGGAAAGACGGCTGAAACAGTCGGGAGAGGCCTTCGAGACCCACTGGCTGACCCAGCAGGCGGTGCAGCGGAGCTTGCGCATCCTGACGAATCGAGGGGCCCTTGGAAAGCTCGGATAGGTCGAGATCACTGACGTCGATGGGTCGATCGGGCCGCGCAACCATCGGATCGTTGGTTTACCACACGAGACTGCTATGGTGCGGATATGGCGCGCGCCGATTACTGGATCGCCCTCTGGCGGAAGCAGAAGCGCTTCTGGACCCGTGAGATATGGGATGCCAACCGCCTTCGCGCCGATCAGCCTCCATTGACCGAGGTGCTCTACCTCTTGGCGAGGATTCTTTACATTGTCGTAGACGCGTTCCGTCGGGAGCGGATTCGGCTGCGAGCGGCCGCGCTCACGTACATGACCCTATTGTCGCTGGTACCGGCGCTGGCGGTGGTGTTCTCCATCTTTACCGCGTTTGGGGGGCTTCGAGACGTTCAACAGCAGCTGCGGGGATTCATCGTCAACGTGCTGGCGGTTCAGAACCAGGACGAAGTCCTCACTTATCTCGACCAGTTCGTGGGCCAGGTGCACGCAGGCCGTCTGGGCGCGATCGGCCTGATTGTGCTGTTCTTCACGGTCATATCGACCCTCGCCAACATCGAGACCGCCTTTAATGACATCTGGGGCGTCACCAAGGGGCGGAGCTGGGTGGAGCGGTTCCAAGTCTATTGGCCGTTGCTCACGATCGCACCGCTGCTGCTGGGGTTATCGCTGTCTCTGACCGCGTCTTTCGAAGCGAGCGATGCGGTGAAGCAGGTCGTCGACACGATCCCAATCGTGGGCTTGTTCGGCCGGGTAGTGCCGGTGTTTCTGACCTGCGTATCGTTTACGCTGCTGTATCATTTCATGCCCAACACGCGGGTCGCTATCTCTTCCGCGGGCGTCGGGGGCACGGTGGCCGGAACCCTGTGGGTGATCGCCCAGCAGCTGTACGCGGTGTACGCGGCGAACGCGATCTCGTACTCCGCGATCTACGGATCGCTGGGAGCGGTTCCGCTCTTCATCATTTGGTTGTACGTTAGCTGGACGGTCGCGCTGCTGGGAGCGACCGTGACGTTCGCCGTCCAGTCAGCGGGAACCTACGAGCCCGAACGCCCCAACTCCCAGCGCGAAAAAGAACTCGTCGCCGCGCGACTCATGTTGGCGGTGGCGCATCACTTCAACCGAGGGCAAGGCGTCATGTCGATCGAGATGTTGCTCGACGAGGCACGGATCTCGGCCCGGTTGGCCCGGCTGGTGCTCGGCGCCTTGGTGGAGGCCGAGCTGTTGGCGGAAACGTCGACCCGCGACGGTCGAGACACCGCGTACGTGCCTGGTCGGCCGCTCGAGTCGATGACCCTCGCTGACGTCGTCAACGTATTGCAGACCGCCGGCACTCAAGCGGAAGTGGCGGGCCGACAGGACGACCCAGCGGGTCGGCTGGCTCGAGCACGTCTCCAACGAGGCGACCAAGCGCGCACCGACGCCCTCGGAACGACCAATCTGCTCGAATTGGTGCGGGTCGCGGCGCCGGTGGAGGCCGAAGGGCTCGATGAATCGAGCCGCCCGGCCGTGGTCTGATCGTCGCTGTGTCGGGTCGTTAACGGATGGCAACGACGCCAACATTGGACATCGTGTCGTCGCGGCGAACGGCCCGCGGCTGATAGGCGCGTTCGTTCGGGTTGGTGCCGGTTTCGCTGACTGCCCATAAGCCGGGGTGCAGCCCTTTCGACCACTTTCGCCTTTTGCGGGGGCCCGGTTTACTGCCGACCCGCTTGCGCGCTTGCCGCCGGAGGTGGCTCGCGAGGGCCATGGTCGCCGTCACGTTGCCCGACGGAAGTCGGTGGCGGTGGAACATCGCCTCGGCCTGGTCTTCACCGTCGGCCCGCCCGTTGCGCGCCAGGAGGTCGAGCAGACGCAGCGAGCTGCGCAAGGCAGCCATTTCTTCGGCCCGCTGGGCTTCGACGTACGCGAATCGCCGCCCGCGCTCCGACGCCTCGGGCCCTCGACGGGTGCACTGCGAAGCCTGAAGGTCGACCTCACCGGCCGTCTTCGCTCGCTCCGCTCGCTGCGGGTTGGCACTCGCAGTGGCCGCGGTGGCCGGATGGGGCGGGGGTCTCACGCCTTCTTTGTATCGGCGTCCAGGGTCTGTAGTTGCTCCAAAGAGCACACCCCCGTACCTTCCGGGCCAGATGAGCGCCGCGCTTGGGTTGGCCGCCCTCCTGATGACGGCCCCGGTACCGGTCCGACTCCCGGCCGAGGTCGACGATGCATACGCCCTGCGATTCAACCCCGCGGGACTGGGGCGTCTCGACGGCCCCGAGCTGCGGCTGTTCGCGGGCCGCGACCGTTCTGTGCCCGACCTCTCGAATACGGATTACGGATTTGGCGGCTACGCGGCTCTCCCCGTGTTCGGAGCCGCTACGGTCGGTCTCGGCGTCGAGGCGGACGCCGAAAACGGAGACTTCCGCCGGGCGCTCTCGTTGGGTTTGGGGACCGGCCGAGGGCCGTTGAGCCTCGGCTTTTCGTACACCATCGACTGGCCGATCGAGGGCGAGGACCGAGGTGTATGGTCGCTCGGCGCCCAACTTCGGCCGTCCCGGTGGCTTTCGCTCGGCTTCACGAGTCGCGACCTTTCCCAATCGGTTTCCGACCGGCAATACGACACCGGGCTCGCCATTCGGCCCTCGCCTCGGCTCACTTTGGGGGTTCGGTGGCGCTACGAAGAGAACGAGGTGCTCGACGGCGACAGCCTCGACCTAGCGTTTCGCGGCGAGGTCGAGCCGATCCCCGGGCTCTTGGTCGGGGCGTTGGGCGACCTCGACGGCCGGTTCCTCGTCCAACTGACCCTTCAGCGAGAATATGGGTCGGTCTCCGGTCAGGTCGACGTCGTCGACGACGACCAGATCGGGTTCACGGCGGAGCTGGCCCTTCGCGGCTATCGTCGGCCGTCGGTGCTAAGGAGCCAGCGCGTCGCCGTCCTCGACCTCTCCGGCCGGCTCCGGCCCCAGCCGACCTTTTCGCTGCTTCGCGGAGGCTTTCGGCCGGCCCCCTACGGCGGGCTGCCCGTGTATCTCGAACGGTTGCGGCAAGACGACGAAGTCGTCGGCGTGCTCGCGCGGATCGGAAACCTGAAGGTCGGCTGGGCAACTCTACAAGAGGTCCGAGCCGGCCTTGAGAGGCTGCGTCAAGCCGGCCGTCGTGTCGACTGCCAGCTTACCGGGGCCGACGACAAGTCGTATTTCGTCGCGACCGCTTGTTCGACGATCATCATCCCGCCAGCGATGGTCCTCGCCGTCAACGGAGTGCAGGCCAAGCTGCTGTTCTTCGGCGATGCGCTCGAGCGCTACGGTGTCGAGGCCGAAGTCCACCGTCGCGAAGAGTACAAGACCAGCCCCGAGACCTTTACCCGGTCCGGCATCAGTTCGGCCCAGCGAGAGAGCCTGGGACGGGTGCTCGACCGGATTCAGGCGACGCTCGAGCTCGCGATGGCGGAAGGTCGGGGGCTGCCCGATGCCGAGGTCAGGAAGATCCTGCGGCGGGGGGCGGTCACTGCGACGCAGGCGGTCGCCCTCGATATGGTCGATGCTGTTCTCTACCCGGATGAAGTCGAGAAGTGGGTTCGCGAGCGGCACCGAGGGCGCATAACCTTCGCGCAGGGCGAACGGGCGCTTCAACCGGAACGTCCCCGGTGGGCTCCCCCTCCCACGATCGCGGTCATCCACATCGACGCCACGATCGTGTCCGGCTCGTCTCGCAATCTACCTTTCGGATTTGGACGGAACGTTGGCGCCACTTCGATCCTTCGCGCGCTGGAAGAGGCTCGGCGCCGCCCCGACATCAAGGCGGTGGTGCTGCGGGTCGACAGCCCTGGGGGTGGTGCGTTCGCGTCAGACCTGATCGCCCGCGGCGTACGGAAGGTCGCCGAAGAGAAGCCGGTGATCGCCAGCTTTGGGGACGTGGCGGCGAGCGGAGGTTACTACGCGGCTTCCGGGGCGCAGGTCATCTATGCCGAGCCGACCACGCTGACCGGATCGATCGGGGTGTTCTCGCTCCGCTTTTCGGTCGAGGGACTCGTCCGTCGGTTCGGGATCAACTCGGAGCGGCTCGGGCCCGGCATCGGTAGCCCGAGCCCGTTCCTGGACTCGACTGCGGCCGAGCGTCGCATCGCGCGGCTGGGGGTCGATGCCGCCTATCGGCGGTTCCTGACCACGGTCGCCGAGGGGCGAAAGCTCGAGCGAGCTCAAGTCGAGAAGATCGCGAGGGGGCGCGTGTGGACGGGGCTCGATGCCCAGGAACGGGGGCTGGTCGACGAGATCGGCGGCCTGGTCGACGCGATCCGTCGGGCGCGCCAGGAAGCGGGTTTGGCTGACCATGCGGAGTTCCGGATCAGCAATTTCCCGGAGAGTATCGAACCGTTACCCGTCGCCATCCGGTTGGCCCAAGACGCCGGTGTCATCTCGGCGCAGCCCGACGAGGCGCCGATATGGCCCGATGGTGTCGAACAGCTCTTCGGCCCGCTGCTGTCGTTCGAGACGACTCGATCCGGCGCCCCCGAGCCGCTCGCCTGGTTCCCGTGGAGCGTCTCGGTCGACTGACCGTCGGGGCGCGTGGTAGGGCCATCACGGGAGAAGGGTGGGCCCTCCTGGGGCCGACAAAACGCGATGCCGCATCGGGTGCTGGTCGTAGACGACGAGGAGGCCATCCGGGACTTGCTGCACGAGTACCTGGAGGGCCGCGGATATCGGGTGACCGTCGCGGTGGATGGCGAGGATGGCATCGAGGCCTTCCAGCGGTCTCGACCCGACCTCGCGCTCATCGATTTTCTGCTGCCGAAGAAAAACGGCTTCGCGGTGGCGGAGGCGATCCGTTCGAGCGATGCGCCCCACACGGCGATCGTGATGATGAGCGGGGTATTCAAGAATCCGAAGACCGCCGTTGAAGCTCGCGACAAGTATCAGGTCGTGGATTTCCTCTCGAAGCCGCTCGACCTGCGCAGACTCGAGGAGATCATTGCGGACGCGTTGCTCGACGTACCCACGAGCGCCTTCGAGTCGGAACCGCCGGCGCGCCACGCCTCTTTACGGCTGCACAACGCCGACCCGGCCGAACTGGCGACCGCCCACGCGGCTCGCCCGGTGTCCGGGCGGGGGTACTCCGTGACCTCGGCCTTGTCCGGCGTTTCGGGCGCCTCGGTGGCCGACCAGGCGGGCGAGATCGTCGATGGGGTCTTTCATGGGCGGCCCTTTCCGAGACTCGCGGAGGCCGGGTCCCTCGAGGAGTTGCCGGTCGCCCTCCTGCTGTCGACGGTTCGATACGACCGGGGAACGGGCATGCTCGACATGAACAACGATGCGGGAACCCACCGCCGCATCTACATCATCGACGGCAACCCGACTTTCATGCAGTCGAACGCCGAGAGCGAAAACGTCGGCGCGTTGCTCTTGCACCGCGGTCGCATTACCGAGCCCGATTTCGAACGGTGCCTCCGGTTCATGAAAGACCGCGCCCGAACCTTGCAGCAGAGTCTGCTCGAGCTGCGGCTCGTGACCGAGGCCGACCTTGCGACGGCCTACAAGTTGCTGGCGGGGCAGCTCCTGCCGCTCGCTCTGGGGATGGCGTTCGGGAATTATCGCTGGCGCGAAACCGATGCCTTCGTGGGTCGAGTGCCGGAAGGTCGCTTCGAACCTGTCCAGGTCCTCTTCGAAGGCATCAAGCAGCACGTGCATCCGCCTCAGATCCTGAAGTTCTTCGTCGGACGCGAAGATGTGCCGCTGGTGCCGACGACCGAGTTCGAGCGGTTGTTGCCGTACTTTCAGCGGGTGTTCGGTGGGGTGACCGTCGCTGGTCACATCGACGGGAGCAAGACGTATCGGCAGCTCTCCCGGGTTCGTGCTTCCGAAGCGGCCACGATCGTGCCGCAACTATTCGGGCTGGTCACCAGCGGCATGACCGTTCTGCCCGAAGTCAACGACGACAACGCGATGGAGGTCGCGGTCAACGTGGCGGCGGCCGAAATCGAGAACCTCGACCGCGATAACGGCAGTCTGGTGCTCGAGCTCGACGACGGTCCTGACGATGGCACCGCTCGGGGAGCGCTCGGTGCCGATCAGCGGGCCCAGGCGCGGGTCAACCGGTTTCACGCGGAAATTATGTCGCAGGACTTCTTTCAAATCTTTCGGGCGACCCGCCGCACGCCCGAGGCCGACATTAAGGCTGCCTACTTCGAGCTCGCCAAAAAGTGGCACATAGACGGGTTTTCCGATGTCGACCTCGGCCCGGCGCAGCAAAAGCTCAATGAGATCTTCGCGCGCATCACCGAAGCCTACGAAACGATCACCGATCCGACCAAGCGACCCGAGTACATCATTTACCTCGACCGTAAAGCCAAAGGCTTGCCGACCGATGTGAATGAAATCCTGCGAGGCGAGCAGCTCTTTGACCAGGCGATGAACATGATCCGGCGCAAAGACTTTCCGAACGCGCAGCAAGTCTTGGCCGAAGCCGTACGTCTCAACCCAGACCCTATCTACTTCGCCACCCTGGGCTGGGTCACCTTCAGCCTCGACCCGAACTCTCCGGTGAACCTTTCGAAGGCCGTACAGCTGCTGAAAAAGGCCGTGCAGGAGCAAGAGAACCTGCCGGTGGCGTACCAGTACCTCGGCAATATTTCGTATGCTCGCAGCAATCCGGTCGAGGCGCAAAAGTGGTGGCAGCGGTGCCTGGAGTGGGAACCCAACAACGTTGAGGCGGCGCGGGGGTTACGGCTCCTGGCCAATCAACAGCGGTCGAGTTCGCCAGGCAGCCGGGGCAACGGCGCCGTGGGCGGCGCTTTCAAGAAGTAGCCACGTCACTCTTCTTCGTCTTGAATGCGGATCGTCCCGCCTTCGAGCGCTTTGAAGACCTTACGGGGGCCGGTCGAACGACGAGCCGCGGCTCGACGAGAGGGTGGTTCGGGTGCGCCGTTGACCTGATTGAGCGTGGTGCGGGCAAATCCGCTGGTTCGCTTTTCGATCACCGCGATGCTCGTCGAGGCGTCGCTGAACTCCTCGATCGCCGCTGCGACCTGGCGGACGACCCGGATCACGTCCGACTCGGCGGTCAGGAGCTCGCTGTCGAAATCGACCGGGTTCAGGCTCATGACCCGCCTGTCGGCGACCCGGACAACAAACGTGTGCACGTTGAGGTCGTTGCCCACTCGGTCATTGGCAAGACCACCCGCGACGACGTACTCGGCCCTGGCGTTTTCTCCGGCCTGTGCCGCCTGGGCCACGGCTTCCCGAGGCAGCTCGTTGCGAGCGACCGCATCGGTCACGTCGCCCACTTCTAGCCCCCCCAATACCCCGGCGAAGTCGAGCCCGAGTTCGGATCGCTTCCGGCTCTCGACCGTAACGACGATGCCAAAGGGAGGCACTCCATCGACGGAGGCGGTGACGAGGTGCTTACCGGGAACCACTCGGTCGATGAGGACGGGCGCGACATCCATCGGCCGGCCATCGAGTTGGACCGTTGCTCCCGGCAGCGCGCTCTTCACCATCAGTGCGCCCGGTCGCTCCCGAACGACCTTTTGGGCCGCTGCGAAAAACCAAGCGCGGTACAGGCGGGAGTACTGGTCCGGCTTGAGCTCGAAACTCGGATCGAGTCGAGCCGCGACGTCGATCGTCGCCTTCGCATCGTCGTCGGCGCCGGACCACATCAGGGCCCGCGCCAGCTCGTGATGGGTACGGATATAGACGCTGGCGTCCTGCAGCGCCGACGCGTTCTTTTCGAAAGCGGCGATCGCCTCTCGGTGGTGGTGGATCGCCTGCTTGATCTTCTTGGCGGTTTCCGCCTCGAGCGCCTGGTTCTTATGCTTTACCGCCGCTTCGAGCGAGGCGGGGGCGCCCTGGCTCGTGGCGACGCCGCCTTGAAGCACCCTGAGCCCTTCGGTCGCTTTCAGCTCCTTGAGCAAGTACTCGGTCGCTTGCTTCACCTTCGCCTGAGGCACCGACCGCAGAATGGGTTGGTACGGAAGCACCAACACCGCAACGGGTTCGGTCGCCGTCGACCCGCGCTGCTCGTCGGGCACCGGGTCGGGTGCAGCCGACGCTGCGGTGGCCGAGGTGAGCAGAGCCACGCCGATGGCCGAAGCAAAGGCAGAACGGAGTGCGGTCATCCCTGTCGACCATAGCATGCCGTTCGAAGGGCCTCGGTCAATGATTCTTCGACTGTCGAAGGACGTCGCGAACGTAGTCGGAGAGGGACGCTCGCAGGCCTCGGCGAATGAATTCGACGGTTCGATACTCGGGGTCGGTCGCGACCGTGATCCCGTGGGGCGCTCGAACCCACAGCGGACTGTCATCTTCGTCGGGGCCCCATTGGGTGTCGGGCGCTTCGGCGGCGATGCTTTGAACGGTGAATCCGGCGAGTCCCCGCACGGCCCGCGCATGAAGAATCCACCGTCCGCTCTTGGCTCGCCGAAGTTGATCGAGCTGACGTTCCAGGGCCTCGAGACCGGCGAGCCCGGGAGCGAGCAGCAGTTGCAGGTAGGTTCGCGCCCCGTCGATGACTCGGTGCGCGCCTTCGAGAGCGACCTCGGGAAGCGCGCCCGCCGGCACTTCGTCGACCAACGCGGCTTCGAAGGCGGCTAGTCTCGGATCGAGTTCATCGCTTCGATGATATCGGAGCGTCCACTTCTCGAGGCGGGACCGTTGCTTGCTGCTGCCGAGCCGACCGAAGAGCGAGCGCGGTTGTTGTCCCCCTGGGGGGGTATCTTCCGGTGCAAACCCGAGACCGAGCAGCGGATCTTTCAACGCATCGGGGATGGGGTCCCGACACACGATGCAGCTCGCCAGTGCGAGTTCGTCGCCCATGATCGTGTCATCGGTCATCGCTTGGTGTTGGTGTTCTGCGAGGCGTTGCTGAAGCGCCTCCGTGAAGCTGGCCGGGTCGTCCCCGTGGGGTTCGACGAGGTTTGCCGTGAGCTCGACGACGCCGTCCTTCACGGCGATGAGCAGACCGTCTTGCAGAGGCATGGTCGGTGACCAGGCTACCGGGTTCGGCGGGGTATCGCCAGGTCAGCGCTCAGCATCACCCAGACCGGTAGGTGGACCAGGCCTCGAACCCATCCGAGGTCGCTCCATTGCCCGGTGGTCAGCTCGATCCACCCGGGATGATGAAGGGCGGGGGCGAGTACCGCGAGCGCCACCGCCGCTCGTCGGCCTTCGAAGTTGGGGGCGGCGGCCACGAACGGCAGGAGCCACAGAACGTACCAAGGATGAAGGGTCGGCGACAGGAGCAGCACGCCGAGAAGAAGCATCCCCGCTCGTCCGGGGACCGCGCTCATCGGCGCGGGCCGAACGATGACCAGCAGCGCCCAACCTCCGAACAGCCCCGCGACCATCCAACGGGCGAGCTGATGTCGAGTCAATGTTATTTCGCCCGTCGAGCTCCAGCCCGGCAAACGGGCCCAATCGCCGCCGAGGATGAGCTCGGCTCCGGATAGCAGGACCGAGAATGCACCATCACCGGCTCGCCACTTCGAGGCGTACGCGCTCAATCCATCGCCGGCGGTGCCGCCAGCGAACAGATAGGGAAGGGTCACCAGGGTGCACACCGCGATCGCGAGGCCCAATCCTCGCCGCGTCGTGCGCGCCGCCGCCGGCAACACGATGAGGCCGTTGAGCTTGGCGATCGCTGCGGCGGCGAAGCCGAGGTAGCCGAGACGGGGCCGGGCCACTACGAACCCGTACAGGCCAAGCCCGAGTCCGAGTGCGCTCAGGCTATCGGCGTGGCCCTCGCGTGCCACTTCGAGGACGACCAGCGGATTGAGACCCCACCCCACGGATTCGAGCGCCGACCGGCCCACGGCCCGCAGACTGAGCGTGACCAGGAGCCAAGTCAGCAGATCCGCGCCCACCAACAGTGCTTTGAGGAAGCCGAGATGCCCACCTCCCGCGAGCTCGCCCAATCCACCGGCGACCGCGAATGTGATCTGGGCCAGTGGGGGATAGATCGTGGACAGCTCGGGATGGTTGATGCGCAGCCACGCGTGGTCGAGCAGCTCGGGCGCGACCCCCAACGAGGGCGCATCGGCAGGCGGGTGCGTGAATGGAAATGCCCAGCCATAGAACCAAACGACGCGTCCTTCGTACACGTAGCGAAAGACGTCTTCCGAGAATGCGGGTGGTAACCACCAGGCAGCGAACCTTGCCCCGAGCCCGAGCACGATCAGGGCCCCGAAGATCCGCGTCGTACGTGCGGCCCGGATATCGTCGGAGGCGCCCAGGATGCGGGGATGATTGACGGCGCGAATCAAGCCGAGCCAACCCAGATTGGCGACGGCCATGCCGCCCAGAAATGATCCGTAGCGCAGGCGAGGATCATCGAGGCTCAGGCACCAGAGAAGACCCACCAGCCAAATCGCACTGAGTAGCGCGATTTGCGTCGGAAATGCATGGGCTGCGGGACGGTTGTTTGACACGTGATTATCAACCTGCGATCAAGCCGAAGGCCTTGTGATGCGTACGCTTTTTCGCCTTTTGGGTCGTTTCGTTTCCCGCCGCAATTCTCGCTGGGGCGGTGTTTGTGCCGGCGGGCTCGTGTTGGCAACGGTGCTGATGACCGCCGCCATGGGAGTGGCTTGGGCGGCTCGGGTCAAGGGAACGATATCCGTCGCCGAAACCTCGCGGGTCGGTAACCGGATCGGCTTCGCTCGCAAGCGGATCGTCACGCTACCTCCATCGGCGACCCTCAGCAAGCCGGCTGTCGCCCTGTTCCTGGCCGTTGAAGACGGCAACTCGCTTCCGATTCCGGCTCCGACCGCGCACCAGTCGATCACCATCGAGGGGCTGAAGTTCTCCCCCAACATCGCATCGTGTGCATCGGACGCCCAGGTCAGCTTCGTGAATGCCGATCGCGACGCGGTCACGGTGACGGTCGATGGCGAAGCGTTCGCCACGGTCGAGCCGGGCGCTCAGAAGACCTACGTGTGCAGCCCCGGTCAGCCGCTGAGAGTCATTCGGGTCGAGCAATGGCCGCATATGCAGGCGCTGGTCTACGTCGGAGAGGTGGGGGTGGCCGCCGTTCCCGATGACAGGGGGCGCTTCACGTTCGATGCTCCGCAGGGTGACTACGAGCTTCGCGTCATCGGACGCGACGGCATCGTTTTGCGGCAAAAGGTGACGGTCGCCAATAACGACCTCAACCTCGGTCAACTGGATGTGGGGGTGACCGTTATCCCCCAGGGTGAGTAACGACCAATGAGCTTTTGGACTCGACACGCGGCCTTGTTGGTCCTGACGGTCCTCACACCGTTCGGGGTTGCGCTGTACATCGACACGACCTCGGTGGTCGAGCAGGCGCAAAAGAGAAGTCGAGATTACGTGCAGCAGGCGGTGCCCCGTCTGCTCCGGATGGTCGAGAAAGACGCCTACGACTCGCTCACGGAAGTGATGGCGACCGCGCACGAAGCGGTCATCGGCAACAAGGTCGCCGACCTCGGCCGCTCCGGCTCCCGGGGCGAACGAGCCCTGACGGGGCTCCTGAAGTTGCTCGAAGCCGCGAAGCCAAAACGCGGGTTCGCCTGGCTGGTCGATCGGCGGGGCCGCGTTCTCTTGTCGGCCGGTCGATCGAACATCGACGAGAACCCTCCGTCGATCGACGGCCACCCGATCTTCGTTTCAACGCAGCTCGGTTACGCTCTGGACGGACTGTGGAGCGCCCGTCCCGAGTTCGTCGTGGCCGTGGGAGCACCCCTGGTCGATGACGACGGCGACATCCTCGGCGCGATCGTGCTCGGGCGGCCGATCGACAAAGAGGCCGTGACCGCCTGGGGCGGGAGCCTCGGAGGCCACGTGACGCTATCCTCCGACAAGCGCGTCCTCGTGAGTTCGGCGCCCGACGCCCTCGCAAAGACCGTCGTCGAGGCGTCCAAGAAAGAGGTCGTCAACTTCTCGGGGCAGAGCGAAGAACCTCTCACCGACGACACCATTCCGCTACTGCCGCTTTTCGTCGACCATCGAGCCACCGGGCATGCGCTGGTGTCCTATTCGACCCATGTGGAGGGCGCGCCGCCCCAATTCAGCTGGGTGGTTTCGGTCGATGCGACGGCCGGGCTCGACGAGATCGCCGAGCGTCAGAGCGGCGTGTTGGGGGCGATGGTGGCGGCGTTTCTGGTCGCGCTGTTGGTGGGGATTCTGAACTTCCGAGGTTTCGTGGTGCCGATTCACAAGATCGCCGAGCACTTGTCTGACCTCAATATGGGCAAGGGCGACCTCCAGATGCCCGAGAACGAGGTGAGCCGTCCCTTTCGCCGCATCGTGAAGCTGGTCAACATGACCGTGCTGAAGATCCCGAACCGCGCCCTCGTTCCCACGGCGGACATCGGGAGCATGTCGACCCGGCCGCCGGGGATGGTCGGGCCCGAAGAGGAGCTCTCGTTGGGCGATCTAGGTCCTCTCGGAACCAATCCGCCGGGGGCGCCGGGCGGGCCGTCCGGGATCTCGTCGCTGCGTTCGCCTCCTCAACCGATTTCTCCTCCGCCTGCGTCGCCTCCGCCGGCGCCGCCTCTGGCCGCGCCGCCCCCACCCCCGCCGTCGGCCGGCGACGACAAGGGCCCCGACCTAGTGCTCGGCGCCGATGGTCTCGACAGCCTGTCTTTCGAGAGCTTACCGCCGTCGCCGGTTCCTCCGTCGGTGCCCACTCCGGTGGTCAATACGACGCCCGCACGATCGCAGTTCGAACTCAGCGAGCAGACGGAAGCGCTCGCCCCTCCCGCTGATACCCACCCGTCGGATATGGCCGCGCTCGGTGTACCCTCGACGCCAGGGGCGGAAGAAGCGATCGCCGAGGCGATCGCGCAACTCGAAGGCGGACCGGCGGATGCCTCGGCAGGCAGCCGAAGATCAGCCGCGGACATCCGAGGGCGACCCATGGCCGGCAGTCTCGAGGCGGCCGGACCGGTCGAGGAAGTCAGCATTCCTCCTTCCGGGCCCGTCGCTCCCAGGCCCGGTGTTCGAGGGGGGGGCAGCCTCGACCTCCGCCAACCGGCGGCCTTGCCTCATGTGAACGAGGAGGAGCGGGCCGCCTTCGGACCGGAGGAGACCGTCGTCGCCCCGGTCGCATCGGAGCTGCTCGCGCAATCGGCCCGCGAAGACCTGACCGGTCGCCATACCTTCTCTCAGGACGACAAGCCCGACGCTACGGTCGTGGCGACCGTTCCGGCCGACCTGCTGGCGCAGTCGGCGGCAAGGGACCCGACGTCTCGGGCGGCCGCGCCGCCGTCCGCCACCCTCGATCCCGAGGACCACGAGCACTTCAAGGAAGTGTATGAACGCTTCATCGATCTCCGGCGCCGCTGTGGGGAGCCGACGAACGATCTCGCCTTCGAGCGCTTCCTCGCGAAGCTGGTCAAGAACCGCGACAGCCTCATGAAGAAGTACAATTGTCGAACGGTACGTTTTCAGGTCTACAAGAAGGACGGCAAGGCCGCGCTCAAAGCGACGCCGGTCGGCGCGCGGCCTTAGCAAGGCCTCGGAACTTCTTCAAGGACACTGAATCGAGATCGATGTTGACCTTGATCTGGCTGGGGTTCGGCTTGTCGTTCACTTGACCTCACTCGCTTGTGCGCGACCTGGACGTCGCCCTGCGCGCGTTCTTTGCCTTCGTTCGGGCCTTGGCCAACAGGCGCAGCAGTTGTTCTTGATCGGGGTTGGCGGCCGCGACCACCTCAAGGTGGGTCACCGCGGCATCGTATGCTTTGGCGCCCATTGCGACCTGGGCGGCCTGAACTCGCAGCCGCGCGTCGTCCGGATATTCGACGACCAGCGCCTCATACAGCTGGTGTGCGGTCCGCACCTCACCGGCCAAGAAGCGTGCTTTGGCTTCGGACCGGCGCGCGTCCGGGTCGCGAGGCGACAGGTTTCGGGCCTGGCTAAACGCGGTGACCGCGTCGGGGAAGTCGTTGCTGGATAAGCACACCTGCCCGAGGGCCATTTGGCATGAGAAACACGCGTCGTCGATTTCGACCGCCCGCCGGGCGAGTCGATCGGCTTCGTCGAGTCGATCGACATAGACGTAGGCGTACGCGAGATCGGCCATCGCCTCGGGGGAGGTCTCGCCGGTGATGGCCAGGGCTCGTTCATATCGGTTGACCGCGGCCGCGTACTGGCCTTGCTCGAGATGTAACAAGGCGCGGTCTCGCAGCAGGGCCGGTGATCGGGGAAGCGCCGTCAGACCATCATCGTAGTTCTGCCGTTCGCATTCCGCATTGCCCTGCATGGCGCAGATGCTGGCCGCTAGCCGGTACGCATGTTCCAGCTGGGGATTCTTCCGGATGGCGTCCAGACAGTGTTGATAAGCCAACGGTAGATTGCCGGCCCCCGCGGCGGCCGCCGCGGCTTTGAGCTCGAGATGCCCGGCGGGGCCATGACTACCGCTCGGAGGACCGGAAGGGCGTCGATCAGCGGTCCCTGCATTCGGACGCTCGGGCCCCCGTTGGTCCCCCGCGGCACAGGCCGCGATGACGCATAGCAGTAGACCGGTGGGGATGCGCACCACGCCGACCCTATGCGGCCGTCGCCGTTGCGGCAAGGCGATCTAGATCGGCCGGGAAGGCGGCGCATCGCCGCGCTCGGGGGTGACGCCCGCGGGCGCCGCGGGAAGGGTGATGACGAAGGCCGCTCCGCCCGCCTCGGAGCGGGTGAGGACAATGGTGCCGCGATGCTGCAGAACGATCTTCTTGACGATCGCCAGGCCGAGGCCGGTGCCGGTGGCCTTGGTCGTGAAATAAGGTTCGAAAACCTTGTGCGCCTGGTCGTCGGGCACACCCGGTCCGTTGTCTTCCACCCGAAGCTCGATGCGCTCCTTTTCGGCGCCGAAGCACCGGATGCTCAACTCGGCTTGGCCCGGACCCGCCGCCTGAATGGCGTTGGTGACCAGATTGTGCAGAACGCGTCGCATGAGGACCCGGTCGATCCCTGCGACGAGCGGTTCGTTTGGGGTCTCGAAGGTCACTCGCGCGTCGGGCTCGAAGTTGTTGTACGCACCGAGGAAGTCGGCCAGGAACTCGCGGACTTCGACATGGACGGGCATGACTTCGGGAAGCTTGGCGAAGCGTGAGAACTCGTCGACCAGTCGGGTCAGGGCCCCGATCTCTTCCTCGACCATGTCGGTCGACTCGTCGACCAGTCGCCGGAAGCGACCATCGCCCTCTGGCGCACGGCGTCGAAGCTCCTGGATGGCCAACCGGATCGGGGTCAGCGGGTTTTTGATTTCGTGCGCGAGTCGACGGGCGAGCTCCTGCCAGCCCGAGACCTTCTCGAGGTAGACGATCCGGTCGCGGGCTTGCGCCACCTCGTGAATCATTCGGTTGAAGCCGTCGGTCAGCTCGGTGATTTCATCATTGCCGCCCACGGGTACCGTGAAGCCGTATTCGCCTTGGGCCACCCGCTCGGTGGCGTGGGCGAGCTCCGCGATGCGTTTGGTCACGCCTCGCGCGAGGAAGTAGCCGATCGCCACCGCCACCAGCATCACCACGAGGGCGATGGCCACGTAGGCGCGATAGAAACCATTCGCCCGACTGCTCTCGTCACGCAGCGACACGCTGTACAATAGGGAGATCGACTCCGCCTTGTCGCGTTCGTTCAGATAGACGCGCGACAGGATGAACACCGCTTCGAGTCGGGGCGCGTCGCCCACACCGAGCGGCAACGCGATGGTTTTGGGAACGAACCGATCGCCCTGGCGCTCCGGTGGTCCTTCGGCGCGAGCGAGCAGTGCACCGATCGGATCGTAGACTCGCAGCTCCCGAATGGCCTCGTGGTCGGCGACGAACTGCTGAAGCCGGGCCGAGACGTCGTCGGCTTCACCCGCCCGCGCCGCCCGAATGAGGACCGGATCCCGGGAGATCGTCTCGGCGCGAGCGGAGTACTCGGCCTTTTTGGCGTCAAAAAAATCTTTGAAGAAGACCGCGGACCGCTCCAGCTGGCTGCGAACGTCATCGTGCATGGCGAGAGCCAGGCGCGACTGGATAATCCCGGGGATGAACATGATCGAGATGACGAAGGGGGTGGTGGCGCATAAGAAAATAGCGCCCAAGATTCGACCCTCGAACCTCGAAAACCTCGGCCACCTCACCGCGGCGTCTCCTCGCTCACCGGATTCTTCAATCGGCCGGATTGGAACACGAACACCGTGCCACCGGCAGCGGATTCCGACCGGAACAAACGCGCGACGGCGCCAAAGAATGCCGGGGTACGGCTGGATGCGGTGCCTTGGGGGTTCGACATGAACTCCCGACTTCGTTCGCGAAGCTCCGGTGAAATCGGGTTGAGGGCGATCTGAACGCGGAGTCGGTATGTCGGGGCGGTGAGCCTGTCGACCGTCGTCAGGGGGACGTCGACCAGGCCGCAGGCCCGAAGTCCATCATCGATGAGGGCGTAAATCCGCCGCCGCTCCCGGTCTTCATCGGTGACGCGCGCGTATACCCGATCGTCCCAGACGTCTACCCGTAGCTCACACTTGCGTTGTCGAACGACGAACACATCTGAACTCATGTCGAGCAGTTCGATGGCCAGCACGGCTCGATTCGTCAGACCGCCGGCCATCCGTTTCCGAAACGACTCCGTAAAAGCATTGGTGATGCTGAACTGGGCGCGCAAGTGCGTGCCATCCGACACAAGACGCGCCTTCAAAGGCTCGACCTGTGCCTCCGCGGCCGCCATGGAGAAAATCCCGGCCAGCAGAAAGCTGACCTGCAAACCGCGCCGCGCGCTCACGGTTAATAGCCCAGGTCCAGCAAGTAGGACAGCGAGAGGGTAAAATAGCCGAACGAGGTATCGAACTTGAGCCCGGTATCGAAAGAAACCGGGAAGTTGCCCCCGATTCCCCGGCCCGTCCGATCTTCCTGGAGTTCGTCGAGCGATGCGGTCATCGTCAGGTCGAGGCCGCCGTAGACATACATTCGGTAGAGAACGTCGCCGCCCGATACGACCGGAATGCTGTAGTCGGCGCCGACGCTGATGACGAGGTCGTCGTAGTCGTTCGACTCGGAGAAGTTGATCTGCGAGCTTCGGGGCAAGGAATCTCGATTCCAGGCGAAGTAGGCGAAGTCGCTGATGAAGAACTGGTTGAAGAACGGCGTCTGGCCCTGAATGAGGCCTCCGAAACCGCGGACGATGACGCTGTGCTCTCCGAACGGTGAAGATGCGAGCTGTACTTCGCCGGTGTACTTACTGAATTCGTAGCTCGAGCCCAACAGCGTCGTGCCGACTTCCACCGCGAGCGCCACCCGATGGCCCTGATGGGGAACGAAGGGGTCATCGCGGGTGTCTCGCTCGTACGTCAAGGCCAAGGTCGACAGGACCGACTCATCGAACAGGATCGACGGTGCCCGGCGGAGGATCGATGGGTTGAGGTTTGGGAGTCGGTCGGCTTGCACCGCCTCCAGTCGATAGGTCAGCGACACCCGTTGGGCGGGCGCGACGCCCACCCCGATGCCGAGGGTGCCCCCCCAGCGACTGTAAAAAAGTTGGGCGCCTTCAGGGTCACTGTCATCGACGGCCTCCGCGCCCTGCACGAATATGGCGGACGCCGAAAGCTGCAGCGAGGTGTCCGACAGGTGAGGCACAAAGAGCCTCGCTTCAACGCCCCGTCGGTCAGCGCCCACGACGAAACGGCCGCCGACCGTGACCCCGCGACCAAGGAAATTGGTATCGGCCAGCCCCAATCCGCCGAAGAACGGCGCGACCTGGGAATGACCGAAATACACCTGGTCGATGACGAGCGTGTTCCGTTCCTCGACCTCTAGGATCAACAGCACCTGACCCCGCCGGGACCCCCGTCGCAGACTGAATTCGACCCGCTTGAAGAAGCCTGTATTCAGCAGGCGGAGGCGAGACTCTTCCAGCTTCTCCTCGTCGAGAAGGTCGCCCGGCGCGACGAGGAGTCGTCGCTCGATGACCGTGCGGCTGGTCTTGATATTGCCGACCAGGTCGATGCCTTCGATGAACTGCGCCCGGACCTCGTCGAAAGGTTGACCCCGCTCATCGAACAGGCGGTCGAAAGCGGACGGGTCATCGAAGACCTGGGCCGCACTGTCGGCCGTCGTGGTTGTCGGTGCGGCCGATGCGAGCCCGGTCGGGACCGCCCCGAAGCCTCCTCCCAATACGAGAACGAAAGCGGCCAGCGGGGCGAGTGAGCGGGATCGAAGAACCAGACGTTCTTGGTTGGAGAACCTCGGTTCCAAGACCCGAGCCCGACGTAACCACCGTCGATCCATTGCCGGCCCCCCCACCCAAAACCGACGCTCGAGCCGAGGTCGCGATTCACGCCCCGTGACGGTACCCAAGCTCACCTCGACAGCCGGGAAGGGCTCCGCTCCGGCGTGGTGCTCCGATCCCCGCCGCCCATGAGAGTGCCCATCCTTTTTGGTAAAACCCGAAGCCCGCTTGGGGGACCGCCCCGGCCGCCCGGGCAGGCCCTCGAGTCACCGCCCGACCGGCGACCGGATGCACCGGTCGACCTGCCCACGCGGCTCTGATCCCACCTCGGTCGAGCACGGCTCGCGCGATGCCCATGAGCGAGATCGGCAAGAGGTGAGCGGTCATGGTCGCGCCGTCGATGGTCGCGCCGCGACCTGATACGTTTCTTGGTGAAAATCGCTGCGGGCTTCGATCACCACCGGCCGTCCGAGCCGTCTTTCGAGGGCCAGCAGGTGCAGCTCTTCTTCTCCGCTCAGCATCGTGACGACCTCGGGCATGGCGGTGACCACCAGGCCGGCGTCGGGATGCAAGAGTGCTTGTCGCTCGATTTCCCGGAAGATCTCCTTGCAGATCGTCCGTGTCGACCGCACCCGGCCTCGCCCCGAACAGTAGGGGCACGGTTCCGTCAGCAGCCGCCCCAGCGACGGTCGGACCCGCTTGCGGGTCATTTCGACGAGGCCCAGACCGCTCATCGGCTGCACGTGAGTCCGCGAGCGATCTCGCCCCAGGGCCTCCAGGAACTGATTGTAGACCAGCTCCCGCGACTCCGGACGCTGCATGTCGATGAAGTCGACGATGATGATTCCGCCGAGGTTGCGCAGCCGGATCTGCTCGACGATGGTGTCGATGGATTCAAGATTCGTCTTGAGGATCGTGGCTTCGAGGTCCCTGGAGCCGACGAAGCTGGCCGTGTTGATATCGATCGCGGTCAATGCTTCGGCCTCGTCGACCACGATGGCCGCGCCGCTCTTCAAATGGATCTCCCGCGAAAGCGCGCGACGGAGGGCGGCTTCGACGCCTCTTTCGTCGAACAACGAAGGGCCCTCGTAGAGTTCGACTCGGTCGGCGAGGTGCGGGGCGCTCGAATCGAGGAGCCGGCGGACACGCTCGGCCTCCTGGGTGTCATCGAGCAGCATCCGGCCGACGTCGTCGTTGAAGAAGTCCCGGGTCGCTCGCAGGACCAGATCGAGATCGGGCATGACGAGACCGGCCTCGGTCTGGTTGCGGGTCTTCGCGAGGACCTCGGCCCACAATGAGCGGAGAAACTCGACATCTTGCCGAATGCGGGTCTCATCGAGGCCTTGGCAAACCGTGCGAGCGATGAAGCCGCCTTCGCCGGGCTGGCGGATCTCGGTCAGAAGGTCCTTGAGCCGCTTGCGTTCGACGTCGGACGTGATTTTCCGAGAGACGCCGATCCGGCGCATGGTGGGCATATACACCACGTAACGGCCGGGCAGGGTAATGTAGGTCGTGACCCGGGCGCCCTTGGTCCCGATTGGGGCTTTGGCTACCTGCACCGTCACGGGCTGGCCTTCTCGAAGGAGCTGCTCGATGGGGGGGCGTTCGGGGACTTCTTCGGCGGGTGTTTGTGCGGCCTCCGAGACGGTCGGTAGCGCCTCGGGATCGCCTTCATCGTCATCGAGCTCCGGCCCTTCGTCGCTGTCATCTTCCTGAAGCTCCCCAGGAAGGACGACGTCGTCGACATATAGGAACGCAGCCCGATCAAGCCCGACTTCGACGAATGCGGCCTGCATGCCGGGCAAGACCCGACTGACTCGACCGGCGTAGATGTTGCCGACGACCCCGCGGCGATGATCACGTTCGACGTGGATCTCTTGAATGACTTCGTTTTCGAGCACAGCGACCCGTGTTTCGCCGTGCGCGCGGCTGACGAGGATTTCAACCTCCATTCGGGGCTAGCTTACTGCTCCCGAAGCCGAGTTCGAAGAGAAGTTCGTCTTCCGCACGATCTAGTTGGCGGCAGTGTCGTACATCGTCGAGCCGAATCGGTCGATTCGGCGGCGTCTCATGCCGTGACCTCAGGCTTTTGTGACCTGCCGCAGAAGGTTCACCAACGCCGCGGGGTCGACCGGCTTCGGGAGGTATGCATCCATGCCCGCCTCGAAGCAGCGCTCGCGGGTGAGGTCTTCCACGTCGGCGGTCATGGCAATGATCGAAACCCGACGCTCGGAGTCGGCTTCCAGGCGGCGAATGGCCCGGGCGGTTTCCCATCCGTCCATCTCCGGCATCCGACAGTCGAGCAGAATCGCGTCCCACGAGGTCTCCGAGAATCGAAGAAGAGCCTCCCGGCCCGAATGAGCGACCTCGCTGTCGAAGCCGGCTTCGCGCACGAATCGTTCGGCGACCATTCGGTTGACCCGATTGTCTTCGACGATCAGGACGCGCCGAGGCGAGTCGAGCTCCACGCGAGGCCGGGGACCGGCCCTCGAGACGTCGGGCGATGGGTGGCGGTCCAACACTCGCTCGACCAGGCGATGGGTCAACGGCCGCGTCGTGACGAAGTCGGCCCGACCGCCGAGGACATCACTCATGGCAGCGTGACGCTCGCGGGTGGTCATCACGACGAGCCGGGTGTCCGGGCCTCGCAGTCGTGTCAATTCATCCTGCGTGTCGGGGGTTGCGTCGTCGATGGCCAGCCACACGTCGATGCCGGGGGGCGGCGGACCCGCATCATGGGCCACCGCCTCGGCGTGGACGCCGCACCGCCGAAGAAGCTGGACGGTGGCCGACCGGCCGGGGGCCCAACGGTCGATGACCCAAGCCGCGCGGCCGAAGCGGGGCGGGTCTCGTCGCGGTGTGTGCGTTTCGAAAGGCACCTCGAGCCAGAACGTCGTACCGCCCCGGTCAGCTTGTTCAAAGCCGATCGCACCGCCCATCAGCTTCGTCAATCGGTCGCAAATGGCGAGGCCGAGCCCCGTTCCTCCGTGCTCGGCACCGGCGGCGCCCTGGGCGAAAGGCTCGAACGGTTGAAAGCCTGCTTCGAGCCCGGGACCGGTGTCGGTGACCGACAACCGAAGACCGGGGCCGGCCGCTCGGCGGCGAACCTGGAAGTGAACCCCGCCGACCCGACTGAACTTGATGGCGTTACCGGCCAAGTTGATCAGGATCTGTCGAAGTCGGCCCTGATCGCCGATCACTAACTCGGGTAGGTCCTGGGCGAACCACATCGACAGCTCGAGTTGCTTACTCCGGGCCACCGGTTCCATGACGCCGACGACCTCTTCGACGCAGTCCGTAGGGCTGAACGGAGCGTTGATGATCTCGACGTGGCCATCCTCGGCCTTGGCGAAGTCCAGGACCTCGTCGATAATCCGAAGCAGGGCCTTCGACGCTTCGTCGAATGTCGCCAGCAATTCTACTTGCTCGGGGCGGACCTCGGTCTCCTTGAGGAGGTCCGAAACGCCCATGATTCCGTTCATCGGTGTTCTTAGTTCGTGCGCGACCGATGCCAGGAAACGCCGCTTGGCCTCCGCGGCCATCACTGCGGCTTGCGCATCGACGATGACGCTGAGTTTGCTCTGGTAGGCCCGGCTGAGACGCGCCCCCATGAAGACGATGTAGCCGGTGAACATGACGTACATCAGCGGCATGACCAGGGTACCGCGTCCACTCAGGCCGAGGATGGTCGTCGCTACGCACAGCGGGGCCTGGAGCACGACCACGTAGGGCACGATGATGCGTTCCGACACCGACAGGGCGGCGGTCGCCCCGGCGGCGACGCCCGCGGTCGCCATGATGAGCAGATAGGTGCCCTCGCTGTACCCTGCTTGGTGGAGGGTGACCGCGACGGTCAGGCCCCAACCGGCGGCTCCGATCCAGGCCAGCCAGACGAACGCGCATCCGATCGGGTGTCGGTGGGCGGTGGGCGGGTTCGAGGCCAGTCGTCGCGCGAGCGGGAGGCGGGCCACGACCAACAACGTCATCACGGTCGCGGGCGCCCAGAAGGTCGGCCCCAGCTCGCGCACGTCCGGGCTGAGCGCGGCGAAGCCGGCTATCAATCCCGGAAACATGTAGAGGCCGGGCTGGGCGTAGACCCCGAGATCCTGCTGCATCTGACGATGCATGGGCGGGCACAAGTGGAGCTCCATCGTCGGGCGTACCCGTTATTCAGGAGCCTCGAGGTTCGCGGGTCAAGGGGCGCGGCCGAGACGGGCACTTTCTTCGACGGCTTGGGAGGGGTAAGTGGCCGCGGTGTCCTGGCTGAGCACGCGGTGGAGCACCTCGGCCATCTCGTCGGCCTGCACGGGTTTGGTCAGAAAATCGTCCATGCCGGCGTCCAGGCAGCGTTCCCGGGTGCCGTCCATAGCGTCGGCGGTGAGGGCGACGATCGGCAGTCGAGGGCCGTTCGGTGCCTCTTGTTGGCGGATGGCGCGAGTGGTCGCCAAGCCGTCCATGCCTGGCATCTGGCAGTCCATCAGGACGGCGTCGAACCGGTGATTCTCGAGCACCCGCAGCGCCTGCTCCCCCGACGAGGCGACTTCGCACCCGAATCCCGCCCGTTCGAGGAACCGGGCCGCGAGGAGCTGATTGACCTGATTATCCTCGACGATCAGGATTCGGGGTCGCTCTTCCGACCCGGGTCGCCCGGTAGGCGGCTCGACGGCGGCCTTGGGCACGACCACGGGGGCCGGTGCCTGCGCAAACCCGATGCTGAACCAGAATACGGACCCGCCCCCCGGTCGAGGTGAAAAGCCGATGGTCCCATTCATCAGCAGGCATAGCCGTTTGCTGATCGCGAGGCCGAGTCCGGTCCCGCCGTGCCGACGGGTCGTGGATGCATCGGCTTGGCTAAACGCTTTGAAGAGATGGCTACGACTCTCGGGGGGAACCCCAGGGCCGGTATCATGGACCTCGAGCCGGACGATGTGCCGACGTTCTTCTTCGCTTTCGGCGGAGGGCGGGTCGTCGGTGCTCTCGCGGCTCGCCGGAGGCGCGGATGGCCCCAGCGACTCCATGACTTTGACCTCGATGCCGCCGACTTCGGTGAACTTGATCGCGTTGGACAGCAGATTCAGCAGGATCTGGCGGATGCGCGTCGGGTCCCCTCGGACATGTTGAGGAGTTCCGGTGGCGTAGTCGACTTCGAGGCTCAGCCCCTTGGTGGTCGCCTGGCTGCCCATCATCATCGCCGCGTCGTCGACCAGCTCGAACAAGTCGAACGGAATATCCTCGACCTTCATCCGGCCAGCTTCGATCTTCGAGAAGTCGAGGATGTCATCGATGATGTGAAGGAGCGCTCTGCCGGACGACTCGAGCATTCGGACCAGTTGGGCTTGCTCCGGCGACAGCCGGGTATCTCGGAGAAGCTGAGCAGCGCCCATGACGCCATTCATCGGGGTCCGAATTTCGTGAGACATCGACGCGAGAAACTGAGTCTTGGCCACTGCCGCCGCTCGGGCGTCGCGGTGAGCCTTTGCGAGGACGCGCTGTTGCAGCTCGATCTGGTGTCGGGCCAGCAACCGGCTCCAGTATTCGCGGTTGGCGCGCTCCGCCGTGACCAAGATCAGGACGATGTACAGGACGCCCATGAACGGCATGCTGATGTAGCCGTCGTGGTAGATGGTCATCCAGACGGTGGCCACGAGCAGCGGGACCATCAACACCAAACAATAGCTGAGGACCATCCAGCGCGAGACGTTCAGGGAGGTCACGGCGCCCGCCGACACCCCGGCCGTACCGATGATCATCAGGTAGGTCTCCGGTGTGTACCCGTACCTCAAGACGACAGTTATTGTTCCGAAAGACCACAGAATGGCGGCGAGCGTAGTGAGGGCTCCGAACGCCCAAAGGCGGCGGTCACCAGCGGGGCTCGCGGGTCGAGCCAAGAGCGAGCGGGTCAGAGCGATTCGCAAGGCCGAGACCAAGCCGATCGAG
Source organism: uncultured Myxococcales bacterium (assembly GCA_964519665.1). Lineage (GTDB taxonomy): Bacteria > Myxococcota > Kuafuiibacteriia > Kuafuiibacteriales > Kuafuiibacteriaceae > JANQQN01. The sequence continues at coordinate 24,918 of CAZFIV010000008.1, read as the reverse complement.
ATGCCCACCGACCACAGCATCGACGGCCACAGAGGAACCGCCGGCAGGGCCATCGCTACGAAGACGAGGGGGAGCAGAGCGATGCCCGGCCCGGCGCGGCGGGCGAGGTCTTGACTCGCCTGCGGGACGAGGCTTTCTCCCCAAGACTGCACGCAGCTCTCTAGCCCACACCGATCGGCAGGTAGTAGGCAACCTTAAGCCACCGACTATCGCCACCGATAGTCGGTAACCCGACGGCGCGGCGCGCTCGACGAGCTCGGCCCCGTCTGCTGTACCTGCTCGCGATTTCGACCGGCGAAAGGGGCCGGGATCGGATGGATTGGAGAGGACGCTGAACGATGTCGCGCTCCCTAGCGCCGATTCACTTGGATCGCACTATTGTCGCTGGTTCTCACCCCATCTGCTCGCCGCGCCGCCTTCGGCTTTCGTCGGTTGCGTATTCCCGATACGCGCCCTCCTCACGCGACGACCCGACGGGCCGATTCCGGCGCGACAACAGCACGCTCCAAGTGAATCGGCGCTCTAGTCCGGGACACGAGGCGATGAGGATCTATAACCGGGGGCGGCGGAGTCGTCGTTAGACCTTCTCGGTCAGCTCGGGAACCACTTTGAACAGGTCGGCCACCAGCCCGTAGTCCGAGATCTGGAAGATGGGCGCTTCCGGGTCTTTGTTGATGGCTACGATGGTCTTCGACCCTTTCATGCCGGCGATATGCTGAATCGCGCCGGAGATGCCGACGGCGACGTACAGATTGGGTGCGACGACCTTACCGGTCTGACCGACCTGCATGTCGTTGGGCACCCAACCGGCGTCGACGACGGCTCGAGTGGCGCCGATCGCCGCGTTCAGCTTGTCGGCGAGGGGTTCGATGACCTGACCGAAGTTGCTCGGCTCTTTGAGGCCCCGCCCGCCGGCAATGACCACCTCGGCGTCGCTGAGCTCAGGACGCTCGGAGGCGACCTTATCGAACTTCAAGAAGGCGGTCTTGGTCTCCGGCAGGCTGAACGCGAGCGCCTGGACGGCACCGGCCGCGTCGGCGGGCTGGGCAGCGTCGAATTCGGTGGGCCGCGTGGTCACCAGCTTCACGTCAGTGGTGATCTCGACCGTGGCGATGACATTGCCGGCTTGGATCGGGCGCAGCATGTGCAGGCCGTCGTCCTCCGCGAAGCCGAGGATATCGGACGCCATGCCCGCGTTTAGGAGGGCTGCGGTTCGGGGCATGATGTCTTTGCCGTGAGCGGTCGCGGCCATGCAGATCAGATTGGCGTTGCTCGCTTCGGCCGCCGCCTTCACGACCGCGGCGTAGGCCTCAGCGGTAGGGCTTGCGAGGGCGGCGTTGTCGACGACGTGGACGGTCGAGACGTACTTTGCCAGCTCTTCGGCGGCTCCCCCCACATCGGCCCCGATGACCAGGCCTAAGACATCGCCGCCCTGACGGACGGACGCTTGTCGGGCGAACGTGACGGTGGTGAGGGTGGCCTTCTTGAGACCACCATCAGCGACTTCGGCGACTACGAGAATATTGGACATGATCAGAGCACCTTCGCTTCGTTCTTGAGCTTCGCGAGAAGCTCGTCCACATCGGCCACTGTTTGGCCAGCGCTTCGGGTCGGCGGCTCGGCGAACTTGACCATCCGAACCTTCGGCGCCACGTCGATACCCAGGCTATCGACCGGGATCTCTTCGATCTTTTTCTTCTTGGCCTTCATGATGCCCGGCAGCGAGGCGAACCGGGGATGGTTGAGACGCAGGTCGGTGGTGATCACTGCGGGGAGGTCGAACTTGACGTGTTCGAGGCCTCCATCGACTTCGCGAACCACCACCGCCGAGCTGCCTTCAACCACTACGCCGGGCTTTTGAGCCTTCTCTTCCGCGGAGTCGAGGCCGACTTCCTTTGAAGCGAAGGTGGCCTGCGGCCAGCCGAGATAGCCAGCGAGAAGCTGACCTTCTTGGTTCGCATCGTCGTCGGTCGCCTGCTTGCCCATCAGGACCAAATCAGGGGACTCTTTTTCGACCAGCTTGACCAGAACGCGAGCATACGCGTCGGAATCGGTCTCCTCGGCGACAACCAGAATACCGCGCTGGGCCCCCATGGCGAGGGCTTGTCGAATCTGTTGGGTCGCTTCCTTCGGACCGACGCTGACGGCGACGACTTCGCCGCCATGGGCTTTCACCAGCCGAAGCGCCTCCTCGACGGCGATCTCGTCGAAAGGATTCGGCACGAAGTTCATGCCGTCGGTGATGAGGCTCGCGCCATCAGGGGCGATCTTGACCTTCCGCTCATAGTCCGTGACGCGCTTCACGGTGGCGAGAATTTTCATGACGGGTTCTCCTTCTATGCAGCCGTAGGAAACGAGCGCAGCACCGAAGCGAGTGGCGCGGCGTGTCACCCCCGGTGTATATTGGGACCTAGGCTTCACCGAGGTGGCTGTCAACCGTTGCCGGTGTGAGTCACTACGTGCTACCGCGTGCAACGTTTATCGTGGGACGCGTTATCTCGATCGCCAACCAAAAGGGTGGGGTTGGCAAGACAACTACGGCCGTGAACCTTGGTGCTTCGCTGGCCGCTGACGGTCGACGGGTCCTCATCGTCGATATGGACCCTCAGGGCAACGCTTCTTCCGGCGTCGGAATAGCGGTTCATGAGCTATCCAGCGGGGTGTACGATGCCCTGCTGGGGAACCGGTCGCTGGGGGAGATCGTGCGCAGCACGGAGATCGAGACCCTGTTCATCGCCCCTTCGAACCGTGACCTCGCGGGCGCGGGTCTCGAATTGGCGCAGCTGGAACAGCCCCATCTGCGACTTCGCGATGTCTTGGCCCCCATCAAGGAGCACTATGACTACCTTGTGGTAGACAGCCCACCTTCGCTCGACCTTTTGACCATCAATGGTCTTTCGGCCGCCGATACCGTCCTCGTGCCCGTTCAATGCGAGTACTACGCGATGGAAGGGCTCTCGAAGCTGATGGACACCATCGAGATGGTCCGGGACTCTCTGAATCCTGAGCTCAGGATCGAGGGCATTCTATTCACGATGTATGACCCCCGGAACAACCTGTCCCATCAGGTCGTCACCGAAGTGAAGGGCTTCTACACCGACCAGTGCTTCGAGACGATGATCCCTCGAAATATCCGGCTGTCGGAGGCGCCTTCACACGGCAAGCCATGCATTAGTTACGATCTGGCGAGCCGAGGGTCTCAAAGTTATATCCAGCTCGCTCGCGAGTTGGAGGCTCGGGCCGCCTGACCTGTCTCTTCGACGAGACGGAGTACGACTAATTTCCGGGCGGCCCGTCTTCGGGGCCAGACGGTGCTCCGGCGAGTCTCGCATGTCTCGGTCGTCGGCACGAAACGTGCAGACGAACGGGACATGTCGCTGAGGCAGAAGCTCCCGCAGTACGTCCTCGGTCGCCAGATCGGCTCTGGCGGGATGGGACGAGTGTTCGCAGCGACCCACCGCCACACGGGTCGCCGGGCGGCCCTCAAGGTCACCTTCCAGGGATTGCCGGAAGGCTTGCTCGACCAGCATCGGCAAGAGGCCGAGCTGCTGGGCGGCACTTCGGCCCCGAGGGTGCCGCGTGTGCACGAGTACGGGCATTTCGATGACCAGGTGTGGATCGCGATGGACCTGATAGAAGGCGAGTCGCTGGCCATCGCTTTGGCCAAAGGCGAGTTGTCGATGCAACAGCGCCTTCGGATCATTCGCGACATCGCCGAGACCGTGGATCACCTTCGACTCGATGGCATCGTCCACGGCGATATCAAGCCCGCGAACATCATCATCGATGAGGAGGGGCGTCCGTGGCTCATCGATTTCGGGATCGCGATGAAGGAGGGGGCCAAGCCGAGTTGTGTTCTGGGCACCCCGCACATCATGGCCCCCGAGCAGCTCCAGCAGGCGCCGGTGACCCACCGAGCGGACGTTTTTCAGCTCGGGGTGCTCGCCTACGACCTTTTCGCGACGCGGAGGCCGTGGGAGGCCTCGGTGTTGGCCGCCGTCGCCCTGGCGATCGCTGAGCGCCCCCCGGCTGATTTTCTCGACGCGCTCGCCGATGCGGCCGTTCCGCATTCTGAGGAGCTGGCTCGGTTGGCACCGGTGGTGGTGAAGAGCCTCGATCTGGACCCCGACCGGCGTCCCACCTGCGCTCGGGCGTGGATGGGCGCCATCGACCGGATTATGGCCGCTTGTCTGCCCCTCGAAGAGCCGGAGTGGCTCAACGAATACCATGAAGACCCCACCGTCGTAGTGGCCGCATAGTCAGGCGTGGTTTGGCCTACCCGCAGCGTCGAGGTAATTTGAACCCGCGTGGGCTCCGTCGCCGACAGTCCCGAGTCCTTCGGCCCCTTCATTTTGCTCAAACGCCTCGGCGCCGGCGGGATGGGCTCGGCCTATTTGGCCGCCCACCCGGGCACCGACGGCCTCCTCGTCGTCAAGCGGATGCACCCCGGCATGGTGCGGGAGCCCACACTCTTCAAACGGTTCGTACATGAAGCCGAGGTCGCTAGTCATGTGCGCCACCGCAACGTTGCCGCACTCGTGGCCATGGGCACCGTCGACGGAGAACCGTTTCTCGCGACCGAGTTCGTGTTTGGGATCCAGCTTAGCCAAATCGTGGACCGGGTCCACCGAGCCGCGATCGAACCCGTACCCGTGCAGGTCGCCCTGCAAGTGGCAATAAAACTGGCATCAGGCCTCGAGGCGGTGCACGGCGCCCGGCACCTCACGACCGGGGCGGCGCTCGGACTGGTGCATCGCGACGTCGGGGCCCGCAATGTGTTGGTCGGCTTCGATGGGCAGGTCTGCCTCATCGATCTCGGCCTCGGTAAGTCGATCCTCGCCGATTGGCACACCGCGGTCGAAGTGCTCGCCGGGTCCCCGGATTACATGCCACCCGAACAGGCGCTAGGGGCGGTCGTCGATGCCCGGGCCGACGTGTACGCGGCCGCCGTTTCGATCTGGGAGCTCCTTGCGGGCGTCAAGAGAGTCCGCGAAGACAACCTGGCCGACCGCGTGCGGCGAGCGCTCGAAGCGCGGCCTGAAACTCTGCGCGACCGTCGCCCGGACGCGCCGGCAAGCCTCGAACAGCTTCTTCAGCAGGGGATGGATCCGGAGCCCGAGCGGCGCCTGGCGTCGGCCCACGAGCTTCGGGTCGGTCTGGAGAACGAGCTGCGGCGAGTTCGTCGGTTTCAGCACCCGACCTCCGTTCGTGGCTGGCTGGACGCGGCTTGCGCGACGATCATTGCCCGCGAGCGCCGGGCGCTCCAGCAGGTTCGGCAGCAGGTAGGGCAGAAGCTAGGGCAGCAGCTAGGGCAGCAGCTAGGGCAGCAGGTACGGCAGCAGGTCCCAGTCTTCGGGGGGGCGTCTTCGCAGGTCGAGATCTTCGTCGGTGAGCTCGACGATCGGTCTTCGCCCGGTTCTTCGGCGGCATCGTCGCCAGCCGGACCTCGAGAGGGGCTCCTGCGGGAAGCTCTCAGGGCCCTCGTGGCGGTCCCCGCGGATATGTTCGAGGCCTTTCAGAATCGGACGGTCACCGGCGTCGTCGCCGTTTTCTCGACCTTCGTGGGGGTGGTCTGCGCGGTTGCCGGGATGACGGTTTGGCTGATGCTTCCCTCTCATGCCGTGGTCTACGTCGAGTCGATTCGAGTCCCGACCGAGACTCCTTCATCGACATCGATTCCCCTGTCACCAGTGGCCGAAATCGTCCCATCGAGCGACCGCGACGATGAAGCGCCGAGCGAGTCAGCGACCCCGGAGCGATCGGTACCGACGCTGACTCCGGCGCTACGAGCCGAAAAGGAGGCGCTGCTGGTCCGCATCAAGCAGCTCCGTAAGGTGAAATACGATGTTGAGTGGCAGCGGCGCCTGACGGCGCTCGGAGCGCGACTGAGCCGAGCTCGAACACGAGAGGCCCTATCGCAGATCGACGTCGCCCTGATGCGCTTAGAGAAAGCCCGGTAGTGCCGAACAAAAATGAGGCGAGGCGCACGGGCATGGTGGCGTGTTAGCATCCGGACGGCTCGTGAAGCTCGAGTCCGTCATCACAATCGAAGCGCCCCCAGAGGTGGTTTTTCGGTTCTTTGCCCAACTCGATCATCTTCGGTTCATCAGCACCGAAGGTCGTCAGGAGTGGTGCCCCCAGACGGGTTGCGTTCGGAAATGCGGTGTCGAGTATCCGGTGCAGATTCGGCAGGGCCGTCACAGCCTGCAACTGAGGTTCCGCACGCACAACATCCGGGTTCATCGGGAGTATGAAGACCATTTCACGAGCTGGCCGCTCAAAGGCGCTCGCCACGTCCAGACCTTCGAGCCGGCGCACTACGGTGCGGCGACGGAAGTGGTCGACATCAACTACTGGGAGCCGCCTTGGTACGCGCGAGCGGTTGTCGCCAGGCATCTCGATGACCAGGCACGCTTGTTCAGCGAGAAACTGGGGAACGCCAAGCGCCTGGTCGAGCAGGTGTTTGATGTCAAAGGACCCGACGCCTTCGTCGATGGCATCTTCGACGACGCCGAGCTCGTTGGGGTCGCGCCCCTCATACCCGTGGGCTAGAGAGCCGATCCGCTGACGCTTTGCTCGAGTACTTCGCACCCAGAGCTATCCGAGGTATCGAAGCCTCCAGGGGGGCCGGGCCGCAGTTTCGGTCGAGTCGCAGCGATGAAGCCATTCAGATTCGTGCTGCTGCCGGGCGACGGCGCCGGGGTTGAAGTCATCGAAATGGCCAAGCGCGTCCTGGCCCGGGTGACTCAACGATTCGCGCTCCGCTTCGACCTCGATGAGATCCCGTGCGGGGGGCAGTATTATCTGCAGCACGGCCGGGACTGGCCCGAGGGCAGCGAGGTTCGCTGCGCGGAGGCCGACCTCATCCTCCTCGGCGCGGTCGGATGGCCGGATCCAACCGGACGAGGCCCGATCACGATGAAAGACGGACGCATGGCCGGCTGGAATCCGGTCATCGGCAACCGGATGCGCCTCGACCTATACGCGAATATTCGGCCGGTCCGCCTCTACGAAGGGGTTCAGCACCGGATCTCGGGCCGTCGGCGCCCCGTCTGGGAGCCGGCCAACGTCGATATGGTCTTCCTGCGCGAGAACACCGAAGACCTCTACGTCGGCGCGGGCGCGATCCTTCGGCCAGCGGGGGTGGCCCACGTGGCGACCGACACGCGGGTGGTCACTCGAAGAGCGTCCGAACGGATCATTCGACTCGCGTTTCAGACGGCCCATCGCCGGCTCGGAGCGCCCAAAGACGGCCAAAAACGGGTGACGGCGGTCGTGAAGAACAACGTGCTGGAGGGCTGTCGCATGTTCGTGGAGATTTTTTTCGAGGTCTCGCGGGAGTTTCCAGACGTCGAGCCGGACGTCGCGATCGTCGACGCTTTTACCCAGTGGTTGATCACCGAGCCCGAGCGCTACGACGTCATCGTGACGACGAACATGTTCGGCGACATCGTGACCGACCTCGCCTCCGTCCTACAGGGGGGCATGGGTTTGGCCGTCGGATGCAACGTGGGCGACCAGCACGGCATGTTCGAACCGATACACGGAACGGCGCCTCCTTTCGCGGGCCAGGACAAGCTCAACCCCATGGCCATGATCGGTGCGGTGGCGGAGGGCCTTCGATGGTTGGGCGGACGGCGTCAGCTGCGAGAGCTGCAGCTGGCCGCCTCCAGCGTCGAAGAAGCGATTCGAGCCGTTTTACGCGCTGGAGAGCCCCTAACCTTCGATCTCGCCGGAGATGATCGGGCCGCGTCGATGTCGACGGTCACCGAGGCCGTGATCGAACGAATGTGACCGCGGTGGTCCCTTGCCTGAATCGGCCCGACCGGACACCTTGGCGTCATGCTCACGGGAATCGCGGCCCTGGCCTTCACCCTGATGGGCGCGCCTGGTGAATCCGAACGAACGCCGGTGGTCGCGGTGTTCAATCTTCAAGGCGACGCGTCCGAGTTCAAGTCCGACGAGTTTGAGTATCTGAGCGAGTATGTGTCGACCCAGGTCGCGGCTTCGGGGCGTTTCAAGGTCGTCCCGCGCTCCGAGATCAAGCGGACCCTCGCGGCCCAGAAGAAGGTGAGCTTCGAGGCCTGCTACGACGAGAGTTGCCAGATCGAGGTCGGCAAAGAGCTCGCCGCCGAAAAGGTCGTCGTGGGGAGTATCCGCAAGTTCGGCGGGTTGTGTTTGGTGAACCTCCGTCTGTTCGATCTGGCCACGTCGGCGTCGGAAGGTGCCGGAACCGCCCGCGGGGCGTGCACCGGGTTGGAAGTTCTTCGCTCGCTGGATCAAGCCATCGGTCAACTGACCGGGGCGCCAGCATCGGTCGCCGCCGGCGAGAACCGGCTCGCCGAGGGGGTAGCCGATTCAGACGCGGCACCGGATGTCAGCCCGAAGACGGTGTTGGGCGAATCGCAAACCGCGCAATGGAAGGCCGATGCGGTGGAAGTCGATGAGCATCACTGGGACGTGCCGTCGTCCACGTCGGGATCGCTGCTCGCATTCGCCCGCCGGCTGGGCGAGACCCGCCACCGGCGTCAGTACATCCGTAAAATGGCGAAGGCCGAAAAGGCGCGCTGCAAGGTGGTCAAGGACATCGCCAAGAGTGAGGCGAAGAGGGCCGAGCACTGCGACGACCGGCCCCACGAGCGACGTTGCCGCTCGTTGCGGCGCAAGCTGGCCCAACAGCAGACTCGTTTTCGGTGGGCTGAAGCCGATCGCAGCGCTCTACTCATCGAAGCTCGAAAGACGGAGGGAACGGCCTTCGCCCATGCGCTCGACCTGTTGAGTCGTCGGGTGGCGGTCTGCTGGTGTGACCCGACGCGGTCGACCTACCGGGCTTGCCGGGTGCGTTGACGTCACTGGCTTCCGAACCACTTTACTCGCAGCTCGGTCATCTCGCCGGTGGCTTCCAAATCGAGAATGGCCCGATTGATCTGTTCGCGCAGCGCGCTGCCCTGTCGGGTGGCGATCGCGAGGTCTCGGATGTCGAAGGTGCGCTCCGCGAGATACACTTTGTCTTGTCCTTCCGTTTGCTCGAAATACTTGAGGCTGGGTGCATCGTAGATGACCGCCGCGACCTTGTTATCGAGGAGCGTTTCATACATCTGCTCGGCGTTGTCGACTTGGCGGAGCGATAGGCCCCGTTCGGCGGCGAACCTGGCCGATGACGTGCCACGGATGACGCCAACCTTCTTTCCGATCAAATCTTCGGGCCCACTGACCGCCGCGGTGATGCTCTGAAGAGTGAACGCCGACGCGAGCTCGGCCGTAAAGAGGGCAAACATGGGCAAGGAAATGATGATGATGATCATGGCTAGGATGCGGCCTGAGTACTTCAGCGGCGCTTTGTCGCCGTAGCCGACGGTGCTGGCGGTGACGACGACCCAGTACATGCCTTCAAACAGCCCCGGCAGATAACGCCGGTCGAAGCTGTCTTTGCCTCGTTCGAAGAGCCAGACCAGGTTGCCCGCGACGACCACGAATAGGATGAACGCAATGACGATCGTCGAGTTGGCCCGACTGAGGGCGCCGGAGATGCGATCCCAGACCGTCGGCGGGGTCGGTTGGCCGGCCAGCATGATCCCCAGGCCGGAGCGGTACGTCGCGTGGGTGAAGTCGATCTGACTCTCGCGCTCGCGAGACGTGGTCAACCCGCCGATGGCGACGTCGAGCTCGCCGCGCTGAAGTCGCTCGAGCTTGTCGGCGGCCCCTTTGCACATGACAAACTTGTACTTTCGGTCGATCCGGCGGGAGATCTCTTCCCAGAGATCGATGCTGTAGCCTTCGGGCGATGGACCATCCACCACGAAGGGGGCGAACGGGCTGATTCCCACCCGAAGTTCGGAAGAATCGGGCGGAGGCTCCTGGCTCCACGCGGTGGCCGGCTGGCCGGCCGCGAACACGACAATGGCAATGAAACTGAGCCAGCGGGCGGCGCTAGCGATCCGGAGCAACATGCACCGACGTGTACTTCAGGGCGCTCCGGAGGGCAAAGGGCGGCCGTAGGTGGCGCTTCGGACGCCAAGCCGAGACTCCAGGTTTCGCAAGACACCTGGCATGAAGTAGTAGATGGCTCGGGTCGATGTGGTCGTCAGTTCAGCGGCTGACAGATCGTATCGGAGCTGGTTGCGCACCTCGGAAGACGACGAAGTCATCGTCTGCAGCATCGGGTGCCAGGCGCCGGCAACCACGACGGCTTCGGAGGGTAGCGACGGTATTTCGACCAGGGTCTGGCGAGCGATGCGGAGTCGGGCGCGCCGGCGCGCCTGGTCGTACAGAATCGGCCCGCGCAAGTACTCGATGTGCGCCGACCGGATCGTTCGTCCCCAGGCGAGGGGGATCGCTTCGTGGGTATTGACCGGACGGACACCCATGATGAACGGCGAGATGATCAAGGCGCCCGCGAGGACGAGGGCGGCGCCGCGGGTGAGTCGCTCCGCGGCGATCAGGATGACGAATGGGATCGCCGGGATCCAGTAGCCCGCGTGCGACGGAAAGATGAGAAACAGGCTTGCGGGGACGAGCAAGCCGAGGCTCCACGCGGTCCAGCGCCATCCGGGCCCGGCGAGAAGACTTCGATCGACGAAAATGGCAGGTGGGTTGGTCAGGCGGAGAGCGGAGGCCGCAGCCGCCGCCCACCCGAGCAAGCCGACGAGGCCCCAGACCTGAAGAAGGCCCTTGTCGACGAACCGGGTCATCGTCAGCGCCGGCGCCCACGTGTACCCCATGAAGTCCCAGCCGACTGCGCGAACGACTGGAAAGTAAGCCAATCCGGTGGTCAGGGCCGAAAAGCCGACGAGCTTGGCGACCTGGATATTGCGTTGGGGCGCGGCGCGCCCCGCCACCAAGAGCAACGGGATAAGGCCCATCGGAGCGACGCTGAGGCGGCAGCCGATCGCTACGCCGAGGGCCAGACCGGCCCGAATCGGCCGATCTTCCAGGGCGAACCAAGTGCACCACACGAGCGCGGCGAGGGTCCAAACGTAGTCCTTGCCGCCCGTGCTGGCGATAAACACCACCGGAACGAAGCCTAAGGCGATGCCCAGCCACACCGACTGACCGCCCCGGATCCGCCAGATGATTCGGGCGAGCCCACCGGCGGCCAGGGCCGCGGCCAGCGCGGAGAGCAAGGTGACGGCCCAGACTCCCCCTCCGAGGAGGGCCACGCTCATTTCATGTATCGGGTTACTACCAAGCCGGGATGGCGAATAGACGCCGGTGGCTGCGATCCGGGCAGCGCTGAGGGCGACCCGCCACCCATCGGGCTCAACCCCGTAGTCGAGACCCACGAACGGCAGTCGAGACAGAAAAACGGCGAAGAAAGGGACCCAGAACACGCGCGGCGGCGTTGGGGCGCGGTTGTCGAGGTGCCCGCGCATCGAGCGCGCGTGCCCGATGTCCGAGAGACTGGTGGGGCGTACGGAGATCAGTTGAGTCGTTCCTTTAGGACCGGTCGAAGTTGTTCGAGGTCCACCGGCTCCTTGACCGGGAAGAAGCGCCCTCGCGGGCCATCTCGTGGCACGCGAAGCAGGTTGAGAGGAAGAACGGGCTCGCCGTCGATGTACACGCCGCTCGCCTCACAGGTGATCGACTCCAGCTGCAGCGCCGGTCGACCGTCAACCGTCTTGGTGACCGCGTGACGCTCGAGGGGAATGTCGCGGTCGATCTCGGCCGCGGTGAAGATCATATTGTTGGTCGAGAAGTCCGGCAGGGTCTCCTGCGCAAAATCGGGTGGAAAGCGGAAGCCTTCGACGACCTGGAGGCGACCGTCGACGAGCGCCGGGGCGCCGCCCTTGTCCCACGAACCTGACGCAGTGCGCCTTTTCTGGGTCACTTCGGCGGTCATCGCTCGTCCACTCGCAATATGGTGCCCGACCACGAGCGGCTCGATGGTGGCCCCGAGATTATCGACGTTCGAGAACAGCAGATATTTAATGCCGCGACTGCGGAGTTGTCCGAGGACCCCTGATACTCGAATTGCGCGGAAAAAATCCCCATGACCGGGGGCATGATAACTGGGTAAGCCGTCGTCGCCAATGAACAGGTCGCCGTCGGGCGTTAAGCGGACCGAGATCGACTGGTTGAACGCTAAGAGATCGGCTTCAGCCAGACCGAACCGATCGTTTGCAGCCACGTGCTCGGCCGTTTTGTCTCGAGTTGCGAAGCTGTTCATGAGCAGCAATGGAATCGAAGCACCGAATCGTTCCGCGGCTCGCCGGACGTCGCGGGCCTTCAGGGCGATGAACGTCAATCCGTCGAAGACCTCGACGACGCCCTTGACGACGCCGCCGAATCGGGTGGCCATTCCACCGTTGAGGACGATCGCCGCGACCTCTCCATTTTTGAGGGCGGCCTCACCCCATTTGGTGAGTTCGGGGGCGGCGGCCGGGTCGAAGTCTAGGTCGTAAACCTCCGGGGCGGGTTCGATGGTGCCGGTGACCCGCGCGCTATCCGTTGTTAGCTCTTTGGCGCGGATTCGGTCGATCAAGGGGCGGATACCGGCCTCGTCGAAGTCGAATCGTTGAAGGAGTTTGCGGTCAAGACGTGGATCTTCAAGGGGATGCGGCACACCCGGGAGTTCTCCGGCTTTCGGCGACCCTGTCAAGGTAAGCAGCGGCTCGTGACTTTATCCTGAGCATTGCGGGCGGGCAGGGCGCGGCCTACGGTGGGTGCGGCTTGGTAAGACGCGCCGACAACCCAGGGACGGGCAACGAACGCGACCGGGAGGCTCTTCGTGGTGTCCGGACCTTCGCGCTGCTGCTCGGCGCATTGAACGTGGTCGGGCTGATGGTCGTTCTCCTGCTTCGCATCCTCCCCGGCGCACCACAGACGTCTTGGATGCTCATCGTGGTCGGAGGCCTGGTCGCGCTGGGATTGCCCGCGGCGCTCTATTTGACTGTGGAGCGGACGCAGTGGCCGGCGGACCGGCTGTTGATCGCGAGTGCGGCCGTCTTCCTCGGCGTTGGCGTTGTTGCGGCCTTTACCGACATCGCGTTTCTGAGAGTGGGGACGGCGGTTCCCCGGCCGAGCTGGATCTGCGTTGTCATGCTCACCTACGCGCTTTTGGTGCCCGCGCCGAGTTGGCAACCCGCGATCTTGATCGGCATTTCGATGGCCTACCTTCCGCTTGGGGCGATCGTCGGATACGCGCTCGGCTTGTACGCTGAGGCGAGCTCCGAGGCGGTGGGGCTGGCCGCGTTGACGGCGTCCGTGCCGACGTGGCTATGCGGAGCGATCTCGCTGGTCGCCGTTCAGCGCACCGAGTTTCAGCGCATGAGATACGAAAAGGCCGTGCGCGAGCTGGAGAAGCTCGGGAGCTACACCCTACAGGGCAAGCTCGGCGAAGGCGGGATGGGCGAGGTGTGGCGAGCGCGGCACGCCTTCTTGGCCCGCCCGGCGGCCGTGAAGATCATTCGTCCCGAGGTGGTCGGGGGCCTGAACGCTGTCGATGAGGTTGAACGCGACCGGGCGAAGCTCGCGCTCGGGCGTTTGGAGCGAGAGGCGAAGGCGACCGCCCAGCTCACCTCGGCGCATACGATCCGCGTGTTCGACTTTGGCCGCGGGCCCAACAGCACTTTTTTCTACGTGATGGAGCTGCTCGACGGCCTCGATCTTCACTCTTTGGTGCTCAACTACGGACCTCAACCCGAAGCCCGGGTCCGGCACATCTTGCTGCAGGCCTGCGATTCTTTGGCGGAAGCGCACGACCAAGGCATGGTTCATCGAGACATCAAGCCGGCCAATCTCTTCTTGTGTCGAAGCGGCAAAACCCTCGATCACGTGAAGGTGCTCGACTTCGGGCTGGTTCGAAGTGACCCCGGCGCTAAGCCCGACGATGTCGATACGCTCCCCCGGCTTACTCGACATGGGATCATCTCAGGGAGCCCCAGCTTCATGTCGCCCGAGCAGGCCGAAGGGGCTGACGATCTCGATCGTCGCGCCGACATCTATGCCCTGGGGTGTGTTGCGTACTTTCTGCTGACCGGGTCCGAGCCGTTTTCTCACGAGAATCCGCTTATCGTGCTCATGCACCAGGTCAACACGCCGCCGGAGCCGATGACCAGACGTCAAGCCAACCTCCAGATCGATCCCGAGTTCGAGGCGCTGGTCATGGACATGCTCGCCAAGCGGCGGAATGACCGGCCGGCATCCGCGGACGAGGTGCTCGTTCGTCTTCGTGAGCTCCATCTTCCCACGGTCTGGGACCAGACAGCGGCCCAACGCTGGTGGGCGCAAGCCGATCTGCCGTCGCTCTGCGACCCGGAGGGCATCGCTACGGAGCCAAGCGACATGCGCCGGTTGGTCCGCCACTTCACCTGATGGCCGCAAGTCCGCGCCGATGCGGCAGGCCGGCGGGGTCGGTTGCGCCTTCGTCGGCGCAGGATCAATGGCGGGGCAGTTTGCTCTCGATTTCGAGGATCACGCGGTCGACCCGGATCGAGGCTGCTTGCAAGAGCTTGGTCAGCTCGCGCTGATAATCGCCGCGGACCCCGGCGCGCCGAAGAGGGGCGAGGTCGCTCGCGGTTTGAACCATCGTCTCCGGCTCGATCGTGTCGTCGAAGGCCACCGCGAGTCGGTACAGCTCCCGAGCCCGTCGCAGCTCGGCGTTCGCCACCATCAAAAATCGCAGGTCGCCCCGAGAATCGGGAAGCGCAGCGGCGGCGGTCGAGATCAGCTCCGGAGTCAGCGGCCCCGGCAGATCCGCGAACACTCGAATCGCTAGCCACAACAAGTGGATTTCGCGCAGTCCCCCCGGGGCCAACTTGAGATTCAGCCCCACCGGTGGTTGGTGACGACGAGCTCGAAGCTCGGTGAGGACCTCTCGGATGAAGACGTCCGCGTGGTCTTCCGTGACCAGGCTTCGGACTTCTTCGTTGAACCGCCGATCGGTGACCGGGTCGCCGAGGAAAAACCTCGCTTCGAGCACCTCCGCCTCATCGATGAAGGTCTCCGCCGTCCGCCGCTGAAGGTGAGCTTTGAGCTCCGGAATACTGACGACGTACTCGTTGAAGAAGTCCGACAGCCGGTTGTGAGGGTGGAGCGCGCGGCGGGTCATCGCCGCGGAGACTCGCTGCATGACTTTGCCGAAGAACTTCTTGAGGCCGCGGTCCGGCTCGTCGACCACGGCGATGTAGTCCCAGTCGCCGCCGAAAGCCTCCTTGCGCCCATAGCCCCCGGTGGTATAAACCGCCACCTTCGAACCGGGCCGGAAACGTCGAAACATCGGCGAGTTGTCGCGAACCTCGCGAAAGCAAGCCTTGAACAGCTCCCGTACGTACTGGTCGACCGCGTGGGTAAATTCGGTGTCGCGGGCGGCCGGTGCTCCTTCCAGGATCGCGACCAGAGCGGACCCGAGCGTGACCACATCGAAGGCGTCGCCGAGCCTTTCGACCTGCTGGCGCGGAGAAGGCTCGCGCGAAGCCTGACGAACGAGCTCGGTCGACAGGTCTTTGACTCGGCGGATGTCGTTGACTCGGCCGATGAACTCGGGGCTACGCGCCAACACTCGGCTCGCGATCCGCCCCATGGCACGGGAGCGATGATGGGCCAGTACGATCATCGAGCGCAGCGACCGAGCCACCCGCGCCGACCGCTTGCTGTCGAGGGTGTTCTCGATGAGGTCGGCGAGGGCGCCGGTATGGCTGGGGGCGAACGCATAGCTGAGCCGGAACAGAGACTCGGTCGACGTCTCCGCGTCGAGCCGGTGCGCGAGCCGCTCGAGAATGCGCCGGTCCTGGGTGAGAAGCCCGAGCAGCTGATCCCAAAAAGCGAGGGCGGTCGGGCCGGCTTGCCCCTTTCCGGTCTTCCCTGCCGCGTCGCGGTCTTTCAGAGCCAAAAGACAGAGAAACTCGACGAGCGAGGTGGCGTCCTCGGTCATCGCCTGAACGTACCGAGCGGCGACCTTGCGCGCCTCGGAGTGAGGAAGGCTCTGGAAATCCGCGACGAAGCGGTCGCCGAGATCTCGATCGGCGGTCAACAACTCGACCACTTCGTCCCAAAAGACGCTACCTTTGTAGTCTTCGAGCGCCTCGAGGAGACGAACGGCCAGGTTCTGTCCCTCGTTGCGGAGCTCTTCGTGGTGCTTGACGAGGCGCCGAAAGGTCGACACCCGGACGATGTGCAGGTCGATCTTCGACAGCAGGGTCGCCAGGGCCCGAAGAGCGCGGGTTCGGACCTCGGCGTACATGCCCATGAGCCGGTCATCGGCGGTCCGACGCGCGGACTCCCCTAGACCGAGCAGCTGGGCGACGCGACCCGACGCGGCCCGGATGTCGGGGTCCAGCAGGTCGAATTCGTCGGTCTGAAATACGTAAAGAAACATCAAGGCCCGAAGCACTTCGTTTTGAACGAAAGCATCGGCGAGGTTGAAGTAGGTCTCGCGAAGATCGGAGTCGATCTCGGCCACCGCTCGCAGGGCGGACGAGGGGCGGGGGTCGTGCACGCCGTGAATGACGCGTACCGCCGTCGTCGCAAGTTTGCTCGGAATGTAGATCTCGCGCTTCGGCGAAAGCACGCCGGGCACTGGATTCGGCTGCAGAAAGAAGCGCAGCTCTTGGGTCACCGCCCGCAGAAAGCCCTCGTGTGCGATCGGGCTGCCCTGGCCGGCGTAGTATCGATGGATGACTCGCTCATCGAGCGCCTTGGCCAGGCTCTTGTCGCCACACAGGTACTGGGAACCGAGCAGCTGCATGACCGAAACGACGTTTCGGTGCGGTCTTTCGAGCAGCTCCTCGTACTCTTCGACGAGGGCGCTCACCCGAGGGGTCGACAGTTGTTCGGTCAAAAAGAGCTGAATCTTCGACGCGAAACGAAGGAAGGTCCGCGTGACCGACGCGAAAGACCCGGCGATCGCTTCTCGTGCCTCTGGGTTGCGGGCGACGACGGCCAGATCGACGTCTTCATGGTCGATGAGGGCCCCGACATTGAAGGCCACGAAGTCGCGAGCCACGAGGTCGGGGGCTGCCGCCTTCATCGTCAAGTCGAGAAGGCTGGCGACCCATTTGCGGCGTGTCTCGTCGGCGAAGGCATAGACTTGGTGATAGCGGGTGATGCTCTGGCCCGGGTCGCCGTCCTGCATCTGAAGAAGCGACTCCGCCATTTCGGCCTGGCAGCGCAGGTGGTGGTGCGCGAAGTACGCGCCCACCAGCTCCGCTCGATCGTGCCGTTGCGAGCGGGCAAATTGGTCGACCGCCTGCATCGCCACGGCCGGATCGGTGGGTGTGGTAGTGATCGGCGCCGCGCCTTCACTCCATTCGGCGGCGGCATTGAGGAGCGAGCGATACTTCTGGCTCGCTCGAACCGCCTTGCGGGTGTGGTTCGCGAAGTCCTCGATGTGCCGACCGAGTTGACCGAAACCGGGGTCGTCGCGAGGAGGCGTGATCAAGGCCGCGAATCCTTGCTGATGACGATCGCCGAAAGATGCCGGCCCGTACGCCCCTTGTCTCGTCGGTGGGAAAAGTACCGACCGTCGTCTTCAAAGGTGCAGCCGCCCACGACGTCGATGTTGTCGGATGGGACACCCGCTCGGACGAGCAGGCGGCGCACGAGGTCGACGAGGTCAAGATGGTGTCGGCCGCGGGCGTTGACCTTCGTATTCGGCGCCTCGCCCAACAACACATGGCGGGCCGCCGCCACCACTTCGTCGCCGACTTCGAACGCTCCAATGCCGATCGTGGGGCCGATGGCGGCCATCTGGAAGTCTGCGCGGACGCCGCGCGATTCGAGGGCCGCGACCGCCGCCGCCGGAATGTTGGCCACCGCGCCCCGCCAGCCGGCGTGGACGGCCGCGACGTGGGGCCGGCCGTCTTCGTCGACGCCCGCGATGAGGAGCGGAGCGCAATCGGCGGTGCGGACGCCGATCGGCCGTCCGGGGTCGGTCGTGATGATCGCGTCGGCCTCGGTTTCGGGGTCCACCATCCCCGCATCCACGACCCGCGCCCCGTGGACTTGCCGTACCTGGACTACGGCTGTCTCGGCGTCGAGCTGCAGCGCGGCGTTGAAGCGACGCCGATTCTCGACGAGAGCGGAGGGCGCATCATCGGGCCCGAAATTCCAGCTGGCGAAGGGGCCTTCGGATACTCCCCCTCGCCGGGTGGCGAAACCATGACGCACCCCCGGCACGCGACTCAGAAGCGGGCTCGTTTCAAGCATCGGACTTCCGACAGACTACCCGGGTCCGCTAGGTCCGGGAACCGAAGTCGGAAGGATTAAATTTAGTGCGGGGTCACGTCGCTGGCGTGGCGGGCCCGTCGGCCCTCAGCGACCCCAGTTGACCTCGGGGTCTTTTCCGCGACTTCGGCTGATCGTTCGCAAGCTCTCGAGAAGAGAACACAAATCCTCAGGGATGGGCGCCTCGATGCGCAGTTTCTTGTGCGGGCGGAGCGGGTGTCGCAATCGTACTTGCCAAGCGTGCAGCGCCGTGCGTTCGAAGGCGTACGCGATGGCTTTGACCTCGGGATCGCGAAGCGTTCGCCGACTGCCGTACGTCTGGTCCCCGACCAGCGCGTATCCGTGATCCGAAAAATGAACGCGGATCTGATGGGTGCGACCCGTTTCGATCACGACTTCGGCCAACGACACGCCCGGATAGGTCTCGACCACCACGAAGTGGGTGACTGCAGATTTGCCCTGGGTGACCCGGGAGCTGAACTTCTTCCGCTGATGTGGGTGTCGACCGTAGAGCGTTTCGAAAGTGCCGTGCAACGGCTCGGGGACGCCTTTCAACACGGCCAAATAGCGCTTTTCGATCTGGCGGGCCCGAAAGATGTCTTGGAGCGCTCGGTGCGCTTCGGGGTGCTTGGCCACCAATATGACACCTGAAGTCTCGCGGTCCAGTCGGTGTACGATGCCCGGTCTGGGATCGTCATGGTCTCTGGGCAGCTCCCGGACGTGGTGGAGCACCGCGTTGACGAGCGTGCCGTTCGGGTGACCGGCCGATGGGTGAACGACCATGCCGGCCTCCTTGTTGATCGCGACCAGGTCTTCGTCTTCGTACAGGATGTCGAGAGGGATGGGCTCCGCCTCGACGTCGGGCGCTTCGGGCGGCGCCGGTACGAATGCCCAGACTTCTCCCGCCCGGACCGTCGTCTTGACCCCGCGAGGCGGAGGATCACCGCTGAGCGTGACCCGGCCGTCCCGGATATGCCGTTGGATGGCGCTACGTGAGAGCTCCGGTAGATGCCGGGCCAAGGCGCGGTCGAGACGTTCGCCGTCGTCTTCGGGGCCCAGGGTCAGCCGCTGAGGGAGCGGCGCGGGGGCTGCGAGCGCCTCCTCGTCTTCGAGTTCGTCGAACGGCTCGTCGACCGAGGTCACCAGATGGACGACTTGACGTGACCTTTACCCTTCAGGATCACGTCGACGAGGGCCAGATTGAAGAAATTCGTGGTCTCGAAGAGCTCCGGCGTTACCCGGCTCTTATAGAGGTTGAGTCCCTCTTCGATCTCGGTTTCGAGCACCTCGAAGAGATTGTCGTCCTGGATGCCCTGAATGATTTTCTCTTCGTTGTACAGGGCGATATCGCCCGCGATGGCCCGGGCGAGCCGCATCGCTTTTTCCGGCGTTTCGACGAGTGCCACGGCCCTTTGACCTCCTTCAGAACGCTCACCGCGTCAAGCCTGGGCTCGCGGGTCAGTCAGTCGATGGGAATGTCGTTGTCGACGACCCATTTCTCCCACCGCGGAACGTAGGCAGCGGCCATTTCGTCCATGTCGAGCTCGAGTTCGCGGGCGTAGCACCGAACGAAGCCCCACACGTAGATGCGGGCGTTGGGGAGCTCTTCGTACCGCTCGTCCTCCAAGGCCGAGAGGATCGCCTTGGTGATTTTGGTCCGATCGGACAGCTCGGTGAGCGACAACCCCCGTTGCTCGCGAAGCCGGCGTAGATAGGCCCCCGGTGCTTCGGGCTCGGGCGCCGGCGTAGGCCTCGGAAGTTCATCGAGGAAGGCGGTCGGTTCGTCGTCGTCCTCACCGGTCATGCCGCGAACTTTAATCTTCCTTCAGCTCGGCGTTCCAGTAAGAAGCGTCGGTCAGCGTCAGGAAAGGACGCCAATCGTCGTAAGTGTACCGTCCACCGTCCCGGCTTCGAACAAACGGTGACCACTTGGGACGCGTCGGCTCCCGCAGCAGCTGCATCCCGGCCTCTTCGGGCGTTCGGCCCCCCTTGTGCAGGTTGCACCGGATGCAGCTGCACACCACGTTGTCCCACGTCGTTCGGCCGCCCTGAGACCGCGGGATCACATGGTCGAGGTTGAGATCGGACCGGCTGAACCGCTTCGCGCAGTACTGACAGGTATTTTGGTCGCGCAGATAGATATTTTGACGTGAGAACCTGACGTGCATCCGGGGCAGCCGGTCGTAGACCTGCAGCATGATCACCCGAGGCACGCGCAGGACGCTGGAGACCGTTTTGACGATCTCGCCGTCATGATGCACCTCAGCGGAAAGCGCTGCCCACGACTCGAAGTCGAATGTCTTGTACTCACGGTCGATCGCCTTGGCGGTACCCTGGTAGAGCAGCGCGAAGGCGCGGCGAACGGTGGTGATGTTGATCGGCTGGTAGAACCGATTCAGCACCAACACGCTGCTGTCTAAGACGGTCATGGCGACGGCTCCTCTCGATAGGGTAACGTTAGATTCCTAAATGCCTCGTGCAAAAGTGGGACGATCTCGTTCATGTCCGCCTCACCTAGGGTTCGAACGTCCAAGGCGACCCGATCATCGACGACCCGGGTCATGATCGGCGGGGTTTGAGTACGCAGGGCGGCCGCGAGGGCGCGAGCGGGAGCACCGGGCGCTCCGACCAGCATCAAACGCGTCGGAAGCTCGGCCAGAGGCAGGGCGCCGCCCCCCGGAACCGAAACGCCGGGGGCCACGTCGACCGGCAGGTCGGGGATCGCGGCTCGAGTGGCGTCGGCGAGGGCGCGTACCGTGGCGTCGAGGTCGTCGATCGACCGGCGCATCATGGCCAGGCCCGGGATTTCGGCCGCTCGTCCGTCTCGATAAAGACGCAGCGTTGCCTCCAGCGCGGCGATCGTGAGCTTGTCGGCGCGCAGGGCGCGGGCCAGCGGATGCTTCTTGCAAGCTTCCAAGAGATCGGCTCGCCCGGCCAAGATGCCGGACTGGGGTCCTCCGAGCAGTTTATCGGCGCTGAATGCAACGAGGTCGGCCCCCTGCGCGAGCGCATCGCCGGGGCGGGGCTCATTTGCGAGCTGAGGCCACGCCGCACCGAGGTCCTTCTCTTCAGCCAGTAGCCCGGAGCCGATGTCGACCAGCAGGGGCACCCCGCCCTCGGCGGCGACCGTCGCTAGCTCCGCGTAGGTCGGCTCGTGCGTGAAGCCCACCAGGGCGAAGTTCGAGCGATGAACCGAGAGAATGGCCGCCGTGCGGTCGTTCAACCGGGCCCGGTAGTCGCGGTCGTACACTTTGTTGGTCGTGCCGACCTCGACCAGCGACGCCCCGGACTCGGACATGACGTCAGGAATGCGGAAGCCGCCTCCGATCTCGACGAGCTGACCGCGCGCGACGATCACCTCGCGCCCTCGGCACAGCGCCGCGAGCATCAGGAACACGGCGCCCGCGCAGTTGTTGAAAACCAGGGCCCCGTCGCAGCCCAGCAGTTCCGCAAACAGGCCGGACGTGTGTTCGTGCCGGTTGCCGCGCTGGCCGGTCGCCATGTCGAGCTCGACCGAGCAGTAGCCTGCAGCGTCGAGGATCGCTTGCCGGGCCGTGTTCGCGAGAGGGGCGCGACCCAGATTGGTATGAAGGATGACGCCGGTGGCGTTAATGACGCGGCGCAGTGAGGGGGTTTCTCGGCGACGGAGCTGCGCCTGCACCGCCGCCGAGCCCACGCTCGCCACCCCTCCCCTTTGGATATCGACCCTGGCTTGATGAAGGGTCTCGCGGACGGCGTCGGTGACCGCTCGGCGGCCGAAAGACGGCACTAAGGCGGCTACCTCCGGGTCCCGCAGGAGCGAGTGGACCGCGGGCAGGCGCCTCAGTGCCCTGGCACTGTCTGGGCCATCCACGGGTCAGAAAAATAGCACACTTCTTCCTGTACATCCGTAACCGTCACCAACCGTTCACCAATACGACAATACGCTCCCGGGGCCGACGCGGATCGTAGGGATCGGCGCCACTCCAACCTGGGGGCGGGCGAGGGCGAGGGGGACATCCTCGGTCCGAAGGCGAACGAAGGCGACCGAAGGCGACCGAAGGCGACGATCGGGATAACTTGGGGCGAAGCGGGTAGGAAACTTGCTCCGAGCGACGCGTGACCAAGAAGCCGACTTTGGGCGCTCCGGTCCACCGCAGGGGCCTTCAGTCATCAGGTGCTCTAGCCAACAGTCGGATCAGGCCGCAAGTCGGGCCTCCGCCACGATCTTTTCGAGTTCCTTGTCGCAGGCGTTCCCGGCCCTAGGTTTTCGTCTCGAGGGCGGCGCATTTGCGCTCTAGGGCTTCCTTGACGTGTCGGGAGACGTAGAGAGAAGTATCACCTCCGTTGGCGGCGATCTCCTTGACGAGCGAACTGGATACGTAGACGTGCTCGGCGCGGGTAAACAAGAATACGGTCTCGATCTCCGGCGCGAGGTCACGGTTGGCCATCCCAAGCTGGAGCTCGTACTCGAAATCGGTCAATACCCGGAGACCTCGAATGATCACTCCGGCTTGAAGCCGTCGGCAAAATTCGATGAGCAAGCCCTGAAATGGCTGCACCAATACGTGTTCGGCCCCTTCGACGGACTGTTGGAGCAGGGCGACCCGCTCGTCGACGGAAAACAGCCCCGTGCGCTTCTTGGCGGGGTTGTGGCCGATTGCCACGGTGACACGATCGAAGAGCTTCGCGGACCGTTCAATGATTGCGGTGTGTCCGAGGGTGACGGGATCAAAGCTACCGGCGTACACCGCATGACGGTAATCCATCGCGGCGCGTACCTTCCCGCAGCCCTGTGCTCGGTGTCAAAACAAGAAAGCCCTTGGAGCGCCGGCTGACATCTGATAGCTAGTTCGGCCCCATGGCGCTGTCCGAGCAAAAAGACGTTGTTGCCGACTTACGAGCACGCCTCAACTCTTTGCGGAGCTATCTTTGACGTCCCAGCCCGTGAAGCACGCATCTCCGAGCTCGAATCGCTGAGCGCACAGCCCGGCTTTTGGGACGACCAACAAAGAGCGCAAAAGCTCAACAAAGAGCGCGTTAGCCTCGAGAAGCTGCTCGAGGAATTCAAAGGGCACGAAAGGGCAGTCGAAGAAGCCGAGGTCTTGCTCGAACTCGGGCTCGAGGCCGACGATGAGTCGGTTGAATCGGAACTCACCGAGCTGCTGGAGAAGGCTCAGTCTGGCCTATCGAAACTCGAGCTCCGTCGGATGATGTCGGGGCCTCACGACGGTGCCAATGCGATCGTCGAGGTCCACTCCGGAGCCGGCGGCACCGACGCCCAAGACTGGGCCCAAATGCTCCTCCGCATGTATACGCGGTGGTGTGACCGGGCCGGCTTCGAGGTCGAGGAGGCGGACACCCAACCCGGAGAAGAAGCCGGACTCAAGGGAGCGACGTTCTTCTGCCGCGGCGAATTCGCCTACGGCTGGCTGCGGGCCGAAAACGGCGTGCACCGGCTCGTCCGGATCTCACCGTTCGACGCCAACGCGAGGCGCCAGACCGCTTTCGCGGCGGTCCACGTGTTTCCCGAGCTCGACGACGACATCGACATCGACATCGATTGGGAAAAAGACGTGCGCGAAGACACCCTCCGCGCGAGCGGGGCGGGTGGCCAGCACGTCAACAAGACGGAGTCGGCGATCCGACTGACCCATATCCCGACCGGTATCGTCGTCAACTGCCAGTCCGAGCGGTCCCAGCACAAGAACCGGGCGACGGCGCGCAAGATCATGAGCGCCCGGCTCTTCGAGTATTTCGAAGCGCAGCGCGACGAAGAGCGCTCGAAGCTCGCCGGCGACAAGCTCAAGATCGAGTGGGGTAATCAGATCCGGTCGTACGTTTTGCATCCCTATCGGATGGTCAAAGACCATCGAACGGGTACCGAGACTTCGCAGATCGATGGCGTTCTCGACGGCGACCTCGACTCATTCATGGAGTCATACCTTCTGGGTACGTCGGCGCCTGACAGCGAAGAAGTGTGATGCGTCGGTCACCGGCCCCCAACCACGCCAGGGGCGCAAACGGGGGGCAAGAACACCGGCGCAAGGTAAGGGAGCAATCGGAGGCGCGAGCGTGTTGCCCCTGCATCATGTCCGCCGACCCCAAGGAGCTCGTACCCACCTTTCCGTCCTCCGTCGCCGTCCCGGGGCTCGACAGTCCCATCCGATGGAAGGTGTTCGGGGCGTTCTTCGGAGCGTCGGCGACGGCACCGGTGGTGATGTTCGCGTTGTTGGAAGCACCGGTCGAGGTCAAGGTGGTCGGGCTCTCAGCGTGGCTCGTGGCCGCCTCGCTGGGGGGGTTGATCGGGCGTAGCTGGTATCGCCTGATCGCCCGGGAGCGAGAGCGCCGTTCGGTCGGATCGCTATTGATGCGGCTCGGTCGCGACGGTGCGATCTGGGGAGGCTCGACCGCTGCGGTGGCCAGCTTGACCACGATCGCGCTGTTGGGCTTCGACTTGCATCCGGCGCCGGTGCTGTTGACGGGGCTTGCCGGCGCCAGCGCTGGCGCGGTCGTGACGACCATTCTCGGCTTACCTCATATCTTGGACCTCAGCCGGGGCCGGGTGCCCTGGAAGTCGGTCGGGCTCGCGTTGGTGCTAGGGCCGGCCGTATTCCTTCCGGTGCTCTATTGGGTGGTCCAGATGGCGATCTTCTTTGGACTCTAGAGAGTTAGCGAGGCTGCGCCTGGTTAGAAACAACGGCATTACCTCTCGTAACCACACATCGGTTTGTTTCGTCCTCTCGGGTCGGCGCAGCCGGTGGCGAACTCAAACGC